>JBEGVH010000014.1:0-167233 GCA_041178425.1 Pseudomonadota bacterium
TATCAGCTTCTTTTATTTTTATCACGAACTCTGTTCCTAGACCTACCTCACTCTCGACCATAATAGAGGCACCATGACCTTCAAATATCTTGTGCGTCACCGCTAATCCCAATCCAGTGCCCTGACTTTTGGTGGTATAAAAAGGTTCGAAGATTCGACGTCGTGTTTCTTCCTTCATTCCACACCCCGAGTCCCTAAATTTGAGCACGGCCCAACCTTGGTCTCGTCCAACCTGAATCCGCAGGTGAGGTTTTTCAACCTTCTCCATCGCTTGATAGGCATTAATGATGATATTAAGAAAAGCCTGCTTCAGTTTATCTTTGTACCCAAGAATAAAAATTTCTGACGGATCAACAACATGCTCTTGAATAACATCGGGCCTGAGTTTCTTATTGTAACTGACCAGCTCCAGAACTTCAGTAATGATGGCCGTGAGCGAAATACGATCAGTCGGACGCGGTAAAGGTTTGGCATAATCAAGAAATTCACCAATAAGAATATTTAGACGATCGGTCTCACGAATAACGATATTAAAGAGCTTTTTATCTTCCTCGTTACCAGCCTGAGCTGAGAGAAGTTGAACACTCCCACTAATGCTTGCCAAAGGATTTCTAATTTCGTGAGCAATACCTGCAGCAAGACTTCCGATAGCTGCGAGCTTCTCTTTATTTTTAAGATCTTCTTCGATTTCACGGATTTGCGTCACATCCTCGATCACATAGATGTCTGCCGCTTCGTCTGAGTTTTCGAAATTAGCACTTGCCTTCTGACACCGAAGAATTAGTTTTTTTTCTTCATTTGATTTCCATAGAAATTCCCGCTGGCCCGTCGCATTCAATGAACTGGCTTCTAGTTCCCGACGAAAACGCACCCATTCCTCGGAGTGACTAAAGACACCCTCCGAAAGGATTTGCCGAACCTTTTCGTTACCCTGAACTAATTCTCCAGAAGAATCGACCGTTAAAACCCCCGACGGAATATAGCTCAGGATAAGCTCATGGAGGTTTTTCATTTTTCTTAGATCTCGCGACACGACATCGAGTTTTAAACCCAGATTGTCGAGGTAATCGTTCAACTGCCCTGACAAATAAGAGACTAACACCAAGGCACTGTTATTTATAACGAGGGTAAAGATATAGCTTAAAAGTTTTACTTGCGGCGATACAACAACAGCAAAGTTAAAACCAATCAAAGATAAAAGACTAATGATGTAACTTCCACGCGATTTCAGAGTTAACCCAGCTGATACAATGTTAACCAGATAAAGCATAAAAAACATCGACTGATTCCAGTGAACCTTAACCATGATAGTCGTAATCAAAACACTGTTCACAGAATAGAGAATCCACCATATCGATTGCTTGTTTTTCCATCGATCAAAAAACAAGATCAGTAACGAGTAAATCAATTCACTGGTGGCTACTACGGCAAAAAAAGGAACCATGATCTCTGGATTAAAAAACTCTCTTTGAAAAAAACTTGAGGCGATCACAATGCCAATGCAAAGGGCCCAAAAGACCGCCAGCAGACCGATGGCCGGACCTGACCAATTGGGCTTATTCATCGTTTCAACGGTCACACCATTCATCATTGACCTTTCGAAACGGCATCGGCCATACCAAAGATAGGAAGGTACATAGCAAGCACCAGAACAGCGATGACTCCACCAATAAATACCAATAAAATAGGTTCAATTAATGTCATCAAACCTTTAATGGCGTTATCTACTTCATCTTCGTAAAAGTCGGCTATCTTGCCCAGCATAGCATCGAGAGAGCCCGTTTGCTCTCCAATTTCAATCATCTGCCCCACCATTTTAGGTATAATAGATATTTTATTTATTGGGCCCGAAAACCCCTTACCCACCGCCACACTTTCTCGGGCTTTAAGTAATTGCCTCTCGATAACAGCATTACCCACTGTTTTGGCTCCGACTTCGATGGCATCAAGCAATGGTACCCCCGAGGCAAGAAGCGTTGACATTGTTCGTGAAAAACGAGCCACACCTGACTTGGTAAAGACATCTCCGAAGAGAGGCACTTTCATTAGAAGCTCATCCACCGTTCTCTTACCGTCGTCTGTTTCGTAGTAATTTTTTAAAAGAATAGGCGTCATAAAAGCACCAACAAGGGCCATCCACCAGTACTCACGCAGCCAATTGCTCAATCCAACGACCTGCATTGTCAACCATGGCAATTCACTATTCGAGCTCTTATACATTTCCTGAAATTTAGGAATAATAAAAATAAGAATGAGAGAAATAACCAAACCAGCAACAAGTAGAATCATTGCCGGATACATCATTGCTGACTTCACCTGATTCTTCATTTTCTCGGTTTTTTCGAGATAAATCGACATACGACCCAAAATCGTATCGAGCGCACCAGAAGCCTCTCCGGCTCTTACCATATTGCAATAGAAATTATCAAAGGCTCGGTTGTGAACAGCCAGCGCATCTCCCAGCGATTTACCACCCTCAATCTGGTTTTTCGCTTTGATGAGCATATCTTTTAGCACCGGGGTTGTACTTCCCTGGGTCAAAACGCCAAGCGACTCCACCACGGGAATACCGGCATTAATTAATGTGGCAAACTGCCTCGTAAAAACTTGTAACTCTTTCGAACTTACTTTCGGGAGAGTCATTCTTTCAAGCAAATTGGGTTCTCTGACCGTTCTTAAAATTTGAGTTTTATCGCCAACAAGGGCGATCTTGAGAGGAACCAGTTTTTGGCTTCGAAGCTTTGCTTTGGCATCGTTAACATCAAGGCCTTCAACTTCGCCAATGACTGACTTTCCTTGTAATGTCTGCGCAGAGTATTTAAAAACGGGCACTTCAACCTCCGAGCTGTGATAGCAGACGATCCAGATCATCTAAATCTGGCGAAGCAAAAAAGGCCTGCTTGATATCGATTTTCTTTCGCAGAAAGAGTTGCAACAGCGATTTATTCATCGTTTTCATACCCTGTTTTTCACCATTTGCTTGAACCCGACTCAGAACCTCTGATGCATTTCCAAGTCTCATGGGTTCTCGTAATAGTTCGTTAAACAAAAGAATCTCTTGGGCCAACACGAGATTTCCTTGCAGGGACGGAACAAGACGCTGGTTCACAAATAAGCTTAATCCATGCGCTAGTCTTTCAAAAATGAACTCTCTTTTATCCTCAGAAAACAAATGATTAATTCGATTCTGAAGTGCAAGGAGACTTTCTACCATGAGGGTCATAATAACCATTTTACCTGACTCAACTAATTCTAAGACTTTCGATAGGTTTTCAGCCGAAAAGGGAATATCGAGACCTATCACATCCGCCGCTTCAAGACTTCGCCAGACATGCTCAGAAATAGGTGAAAAACCAACTTCAAAACTAGTAATGACGGATTTTTGAGATTGATATATTCGATCAACCACAGATTCCACCGTGGCAACGTGAGCAGACTGATTCTGATTTACAATCTCGATCATTTTTCCCATCAGGGTGGACTTTCCACTCCAACTGGGTCCCGCAACTAAAATGAGCCCCTTACCTTTCAGAACCTGCTCATAAATTACAGGAGGCATTGAGGCCTTGGGATCTTCACTTTTCTCGACAAAAATTGTTTTTAAACTACCAGAAAAACCAAGCTTGTGTCGATAAATATGAAAGTTTATATTGAAGCCACTGCCGAGGCTCACACTTCCCGTAACGACACCCTCGTTTTCGAGAGTTTCGCGTTGGCGTTCCGACAAAATTGAATGAAGGGTTTCTCTCACCTCTTCACCCGAGAACTTATTTTTGATGAGTGGCACCCACCCCTCATAGGTGCGGATTCTTGGTTCAGCAAAAGGTACCAAGAGAATTTCCGACGAAACACCATCCCTTGCCTGTTCAAAAAGCTCTCTGACTTTTTCCATTAGGAATCCTTTACTGAAGCACTCAACACTTCTTCAATTGTTGTCTGGCCTCGCTTCAACTTCAACAAAGCTGAACGACGCAAGGTACGCATTCCCTCGGCCCTCGCCATTCGTCGAAGCTCATTCGATGTCGCTCCATTCATGACCGCCTCTTTAATCTTTTCAGTCATGCCCATGAGCTCATAGATCGCTAGTCGCCCCTTGATTCCGGTATTATTACAGAACGAACAGCCTTTTCCTTTTGCTAACTGATAATCTCCAATTTCGGCTGGATCCGCACCAAGGTTGATTAGCGTTTGAGGATTGGTCTCGATGGGCTGCTTGCAACTTTCACAAACTCTCCCTACGAGTCGCTGAGCAACCACTAAATTGACCGTCGAGGTGATAAGATAATTTGGAATACCCATTTCTGTTAGGCGCACAACGGTGCTAGGAGCATCATTGGTATGGAGCGTGCTCACCACTAAGTGACCGGTAGAGGCAGCCTTGAAGGCAATCTCTGCAGTCTCAAGGTCACGAATCTCCCCTACCATTACTATATCTGGATCTTGCCGCAGAAAAGCCTTTAGAGCGACAGAAAAGTTAAGGTTGATATCGGGATTCATTTGAACTTGATTAACACCTTCAAAATTGAATTCGATGGGATCTTCGGCCGTACTGATATTTACATCGGGAGTATTTAGCTCCTGTAAAGCCGAATAAATAGTTGTTGTTTTTCCGCTTCCGGTAGGACCGGTGATCAGAACGAGACCCTGCGGCAAATGAATGCAGTCACGAAAAAGCTTGAGGTCATCGGGTTCAAAACCCAAGCGAGTCATATCTAATTGAAGATTTGATTTATCGAGAAGACGTAGAACTACCTTTTCACCCCACATCGTTGGGATGGTACTCACTCGAAAATCGATCTCCTTGCCCTTTGGCGTTCGAGCCTTAATACGCCCATCTTGTGGCTTTCTTTTCTCGGCAATGTCCATTCTCGACATAATTTTCAGACGACTCACTATGGCTGCCGTCGAACCCTGCGGGGGATCCATGGCATCTTGCAATGATCCATCCACTCGAAAACGGATCCGAAATCTTCTCTCGTAGGGCTCAAAATGAATATCCGAGGCCCTTTTCTTCAAGGCCTCGGCCAGAACAAGATTCACAAACTTTACAATCGGAGCATCCTCAGAGGTCCCCGAACTGGGACCATCCATTGTCAAAAACTCAAGGCCGGCCCCCGCACCTTCGAGCGCGAATTCCTCTTCTCCCTGATCTGTTTTCTTTGACTGGAGAGTCACCGCACCCAGCTTTTCTCCAAAATATTTATTGATTGCGCTTAAAATGGAAACTTCTGGCGCAACGACAACCTGAATCTTACTGCGAGTTAAAAACGACAAATCATCTCGAAGAAAGATGTTACTCGGATCAGCAAAGGCCACTACCAGAACGTTGCCTTGCTTCATCACTGGAATTATATAGTTTTTTTCACACACATCTCTAGTGACTAGTTTTACAATATTAGGATCCATCTCGAATCGGGAGAGATCAACGCTAGGAATCTGATACAGTTTTTCTAAAGCCTTGGCCATCTGCTGTTCGTTTAAAGCACCCTGCTCAACAAGAACAACACCAAGACGAACGCCAGTTTTTTTCTGAACTTCAAGGGCTTTTTCGAGTTGCTGTGCCTTGATGACACCCTCTTTAATTAAAAATTCCCCGATTCTATGACCAGCCATCATCCCACCTTACTTTTATCCACTCTCTTTAGTCTAATAGACCTTAGGAGCGAAATTAACTGACCCAAGGACTGGTTTTACTCGCCCTTTGAAGAGCTCAATCCTGTTAGGGAACACGACTTTGGTAGGAGCGTGATTGATAATGATACGCACTAGTAACGTTTTACTACTTGGTGGAAATTTTGGAATGATATCTCATCGATAACCAATACTTTTTGTAAAGCCGCCATTTCTTGGTAAAATTGCACTTCGGGCAGATCCACGACTTTAGCCTTGATGGCATTTGCCTCTTCGAGCAGAGGCGTTTTATCAATTGGGTATCCCGCGTTGATGATGAGACCCCCTCGAAAGAGGTAATTAAAATAAAGAATCGCCGTCTGCAGATCTAGCTGACTAACAATATCCTCAAAACAAACAATCATCGAATAAATTCCAGATAAGAGAATCATTTTTTCGCGATTAATAAATTCTATTTTTATGTCGAACAATGACTGCTTTAACTGCGCTAGAAGCTCCCCATGGGAATCAGGGTCGTTGACGACAAAAGTAATATGCCTAAAACCCCGCTCAATGAGGCCATAGGCACAGGCAATGGCTTCCGGGTTAATTCCTACGATGAGCCCAGCACCCTTCTCGTTGATAAATGGCTGATAATTAACAACCATCGAATGAATCATATCTTTCATGGAAACAAAGGGCCAAAGAGCTCCGTTCTTTTTATAAACTAAATCAACATATTGCACTTGATTAATCAGGACATTGCTCGCCGGAAAGAACTCATAAGCTTCTCTCGCTAAACTTCGATTTGTTCGAACGATATCATATTGGGAAAGAGCTTTAATTTCTGCAGGAAAATGGTCATGCACTTCATGCCGGATCGTGATTCCATTGACCTGCTCAAGAAATTTGTACCATTCCTCCCAAGCGATGGGAAAACCCAGGGAACCAATATGGAGAATCCTAAATTCCGTGCTCACGAACTTCCTTTATATCTTTTTGGATTTGGGATACCAGTTCATCAACTCCGCCAAACTTATTTTCGGGCCTCAAAAAGCGATGGAATTCAATTTGAATTTCTTCACCATAAAGATTTTGATTAAAATCCAAGAGATGACTCTCAATCTTTAGCTCTACCTCTTCACCAAAGGTAGGGTGCAACCCCACATTGGTCGCCGCCTTCCATTTTTTTCCGAACGCAGAAACCACTGTCACGTACACGCCCCTTCGCAAATTTCTTGCTGAAGAGCTCGTGATATTAGCTGTAGGAAAACCTATTTGATGACCACGACGAAAACCAGAAACGACTCTTCCATGGACACTGAACGGCCTACCCAAAAGGTCAGAAGCCATTTCAACATTACCTTGTTGCAATAGTTGCCTGATCTGCGTACTGGAGACTCGTTGACCATGATAGAGATAAGCATCAGGAATGAGAACTTCGATTCCCTTACTGACTCCTAACGCTTTTAAAAAATTTACGTCGCCTTGTCGATTTTTGCCAAACTGAAAATCAGGCCCAACAACAATTCCACAAACCGGAATATACTTCAAAATTCGAGCAAAAAACGCATCGGCTGTCTCATCTTTAGTCGCTTGCGAAAAGGGCTCGATGATCCAATGATCAATGCCCATTTGTTCCAATAACATCTCCTGATCGCTAACCGTCCCGAGGGAAATAAATGAATCTGGTTTTAATAACTGCATGGGATGGGGAGAAAAGCTCAAAACAACAGAACGAGCGACCTTTTTGGTCGCTAAATCTAAATTCTTTTGTAAAAGGTATTGGTGCCCTCGATGGAGCCCATCAAAATTTCCAATGGAGAGTACAACAGGCCCTTCGTTCAAATAGCTTTCAATTCTCTGAAATATCCGCATAAAAATAAACATACCCGCAAAGGGGAAAAACTCAACTAATTCACTCTTGTATTCCCATTGCAGTTAGTCTATTTTGCATCGCGTGATTCGCTTTATCGAAAAAATTCTATCTTGGATCGAAGATACTTTTAGCTTGTCGGGCTCACAACGTCCCGACGATCCAAAAAACACGTCCGAGCCAAACTCGCCCAACGAGTCTTGGATACTGCCTCGACAGACTCGACAATACCTGCGCCAACTTTCTATCAAGGTAAAAAGAAAGCGCGGTCTAATTCTTAGAGCCCTCATTTGTTGGAGTATTGGTCTCTTAGCACTTCACCTCGACGAAGTCGGCGGATATGATTTTCGGCTCGACCTTCGCGGGGACCAAAGCCCCAGCAACGATATAGTAATCATTGATATTACAGAATCAGATCTCAATGGGCTATTCCCTTATAAAAACCCTCTTCGTGACCTCAAAGACGACGCCATTCTCTCAAACGAGTCTCGCTATTGGGATATCAACCTTTGGAGACAAGCCCTTCGAACCATCTTGGATCAGAACCCTACCGCTGTAGGAATCAATTTTTTCTTTGATGAACGAGTGGGACGAGATTTAGCGACAGTTGATTGGAATCTGTTTACTGACGACAGGGTCGTTTGGATGGGCGCCCTTTCTCAGGATAGCCTTGTTCAACTCCCTCCCTTTGCTGACCAAAAAAAGCAAAACTTTGGCTTCGGTGAGTTTTTGCGAGATGAAGATGGAATGTTGCGATCGATTCCTACCGCAAATCCCCGTTATCCGACATTTGGTCTCAAACTCGCTGAAAAAAGCTTGATCAATGCGAAAGATTTTTTTCCCGCAGGTAAAGTAATTATTAACTTCAGAGGTTCAGGAAAATCATTTCGCCACATACCCTTCCAACAAGTTCTCAGCGGTGAGATCTCGCCTCGGGAATTAACGAGAAAAACCGTAATCATCGGTACGTCCATCGATATTTCTCAAGGATTCATATCACCAGTCGGAACTCTTTCTCGCTCAGAGGTTGTTGCGCACGTCACTGATAATCTCATTCATAAACGCTGGATCAAGAGAATTCCAAAACCCCTTGCTTTCGCAGAACTTTTTCTCGTGATGCTCATTTCTGTTTTCCTGATGAACTATTACCCTCAAAAGGTAGCCTTTGTTTTTTTAACCTTCCTTGGTTTGAGTTTAGCGGCATCTTCCATTTGGTTTTTTGACACTTTTTACTTTTGGACGCCAGCCTTTTCTCCTATTATTCAGATTGGTGGAACATGGACTCTCTTCGTCGGGTATCTTGCTTCAAGGATGGAACACAAAAATTGGCAGCTTGAACAAGAGAGACGTTCTCTCGTTCAACTTGAACAACTCAAAAACAATTTTGTAAGCCTGATTAGCCATGATCTCAAAACACCAATTGCAAAAATTCAGGCGATTGTTGACAGACTTCTTCTGTCTGAGCAGGCAAAAGATTTGACTCAAGACCTAAAAACACTGCGCGGCTCGAGTGACGAGCTTCATCGCTATATTCAATCAATTCTAAAAATTCTCCGAGTCGAATCAAAAGATTTCCATCTCAACATTGAAATTGCTGATATCAACGAGCTTGTTGAAAAAGCTGTTCAACAGTTGAATCCTCTTGCCCTTGAGAAAGGCATAAAAGTGCAGCAAGCCCTCGAGCCACTGTTCTCTGTCGAGGTGGATGCCACACTGATCCTTGAGGTCCTAATTAACATCTTGGAAAATGCTATCAAATACACGCCCCCCGAGGGAACTGTTTGGATCGAAACCCATGAGGTCGATCGTGATATTATGATAAGGGTTCGCGACAATGGCGAAGGAATTAGACCTGAGGAACTTGAAGACGTTTTCGGAAAATTCGTAAGAGGAAAAAACCAAGATTTAAAAACTAAAGGATCGGGGCTTGGCCTCTACTTGGTCAAATATTTCATTGAGCTTCATGGGGGCCGTGTCGGCCTGACGAGTGAATTTGGCAATGGAACTACGATTGACTTATATTTACCTACAGAAGGGTAATTGATTCATCTTTGAATAAAAAGAAGGGATTTTTGTGGAATTATTAAAGGTACTCATCGTTGATGACGAGAACGAACTTAGAAAGTCGGTCACGCATATTTTAAAGACCACTCTTCCCGACTTTGTTTTTGAAATTGAAGAAGCAGACAATGGCAAACAAGCACTATCGATGGTGACCTCAGGAAATTATGATCTCGTCTTGATGGATGTAAAGATGCCTGAAATGGATGGCCTAGAGGCCCTTTGTAAAATCAAAGAACACGATCCACGCACTTTTGTTGTGCTAATGACGGCTCACGCCAACCTTCAAGATGCCGTTCTCGCCATAAAGGAGGGAGCTTATGATTACCTTGAAAAACCCGTCGATCCAAAAAGGCTCATCAACATCGTAAAGCAGGCGGTTGAGGCCAGAGAAATGGTCTCCGACTTAAGCCTGTCAAACCCAATTTTTGATGATGATATTGATAGTGAATTCGTTGGTCATTCACATAAAATGAAAGAGGTCTTTTTTCTTATCCATAAACTCTGCAAAGTCGACACGACCGTTTTGATTCGCGGAGAAAATGGCACAGGCAAAGAACTTGTAGCGAGAGCCATTCACTTTAACTCACCCCGCAAGAACGGCGCCTTCGTCGCCATTAACTGCGGAGCCATTCCTGAAACCCTTATGGAAAGTGAGCTTTTTGGACACGAGAAGGGGGCCTTCACAGGAGCCATTGAAAGAAAAATTGGAAAATTTCAGCTCGCTAATAACGGAACTCTCTTTTTAGATGAAATTGGTGAACTAAAACCCGAAATGCAGGTGAAACTTCTTCGCGTTCTCCAAGAACGCAAATTTGTTCCTGTGGGTGGTCAGCGTGAAATTAAAACCAACACGCGGATCATCGCTGCCACCAACCGAAATCTTGAAAAAATGATTGAAGATCGACTTTTCAGAGAAGATCTTTTCTACCGACTTAATGTATTACCAATCTTTCTTCCTCCTCTCCGAGAGCGAGGAGATGATATTCCTGCCCTTGTGAATCACTTCATTGATAAAATTGGAAAGAAACACCCCAACAGCATAAAGGGGATTAGCCCCATGGCTATTGAATCACTCAAACGCTATCAGTGGCCCGGAAACATCCGCGAACTAGAAAATCTCATTGAAAGAGCATTTATTATTGAAGGCACAGAGGAAATTCAGCTAACGAGCCTTCCCGATTATGTGAGAGCATCTATTGATAGCGGATCGACAGCTAACAACTACGATGGACCCCTTGATTTTGACGTCTTTAGAGAACAGGTTGAAAAGGATTTTATTATAAGCGCACTAAAAGCTAACAAAGGAAAAATAAATCAAACGGTAGCCCACGCAAACATTCCTAAAAACACTCTTTTACGAAAAATTAAAAAGTACCAAATTAATCCTGAAGATTACAAAGAGTAATAAAGCGAAACCCCCACTAGGCCGATTGTGGGGGCGCCTCTTCACCACCTTGAGCTCGAACCAACTCTAACACAAAAGTGGTATGGGATTTAGTTCCATCGTAATATAAATCGCCCTGCTGCTTTCGCATCAGTTCTTTCGACAATGAAAGTCCAATTCCCGTGCCAACACCAGGAGCCTTTGTTGTGAAAAACGGCTGAAAGAGTTTTTTTTGAGTTTCTGGAGTGATTCCATTGCCACTATCGGTAATAATTAAATACACTTTTTGCTCATCACTCTGTACCTCAAAACGCACCCATCGCTCTTCGAGCAACTCTACGGCCTGAGCTGAATTTACGATCAAATTCATGATCACCTGACCTAACTCCACAATTCCGCAAAAAATCCGGGCATCAAAGTTTTGTCGCTCAACGATCAGCTTAACTCTCATTCCATCAAGTCGTGTTTGTATCATTTCCATCATGGGCTCAACGGCAACCGCTACGCTCGTCTGAACAATGTTTTCAATGACCCCATCACGCAAAAGAATTTTTAACGAATTCACAATGCGAGCGATGCGCTGTGATGTATTGCTAATGCCTTCGAGTTGACGATCGAGAATTTCGTCGGTGAGAGTCCCACGCGAGCGATGTTTAATTAAAAGATCAGTCTTACCCACGATAATGGCCAGCGGGTTATTTATTTCGTGAGCTATTCCTCCTGCGATTTCTCCAAGCGCCGTGAATCGCTCGTGGGCAGATAATTGCTGACGTTTTTTTTCAATTTCTAGTTCTTTTCTTTTTAAACTCGTAACATCTAAACTGAGAATACTATACTGATCACCCGAATCTTTTAGCCGATGCCTAGCCATAGTAGTCAAAAAATGCTTATCTTCTCCGTTTACTAGAATTGAAATTTCACTAAAGTCATATTCGAGACCAGAATCGATGAATGTTTTTACCTTCGTAACCAGAGGATCTCCATGATTGCGATCTCCCAGTTTAGTACCGATAAGCTCCTCTTTTTTGATACCCACAAGGTCGATAAGTTGATTGTTCGCGTCGATGTACAGAAGATCCTGATCGAGCCAAGATACATAACCTGGAAGACTGTTAATAAAGCCCCTAAGGCGATTCTCCTGAAAACGAAGGTCACTTTCGTAATCGAAGAGTTTAATTTGATTTTCATTAGAACGCTTCACATGCAACAAGTTCCAGAGCAGAAACAAAGAACTTGCAAGAACAATCCAACCATCAGTTTGACCAGAACTGCGTGCCAACACAACCGTGTAAGGAAGTAAAATCAAAGCACCAAAGAGCAGAGATAACCAAGGCTCAATACTAAAACTGATCATGACACCCCAAGTGAAAGTGGCTATGAGCATGGTCGTAAACAAAACAGGGGCATGTTCGACGTGGCTCACTAGTGTTAACGCCCCCAGGGCCGAGACCGCCAGGCATAGTAAACCACTAAAAAAATAAAGGCCCCAAAGTAATTTTTTTGATTGGCGATCAGGATGCAGCCAAATCCATAAAAAACGCACCAGGATGATTAAAATAAAAAACAGTGATACTGCCTTAGCACCATCCGTCGAGTAGGGACTTGTCCAGGAAAATAATGGCAAAAGGAGGTAAATCAGCGACCCTTTTTTTACGTTGTCGACTGTCACCCCGATTTTATAATGAATAGGAAGACTTCCCTGCTTCTGGTGCATACCTTTTTGTCGGAAGGTAACCACAAAAACTCAATACTTTAACTGGGGAAAACCTTTCGCTGCGGATGACAGACTGGGCCTTGATCTTGAAATTAAAATATGACCAACTAAGCCAAATCAACAAGGAGGTCATTTTGAAAACAACTCTGATTTCTGCGGCCCTCACAGGTCTAGTCTTGGCATCCACGGCAGCAGCTAACGAAGCTACTTCCACCCCTACAAAAACGGCCATGGGAGAATGTCACGGTATCAACGAATGCAAAGGCAAAGGTCACTGCGGTAATAAAGATCATTCCTGCGGCGGACAAAACGCATGTAAAGGACAAGGTTGGATCACCATGTCTGAAAAAGACTGTGTGACTAAAAAAGGGACTTGGAAAAAATCATCAGGAATGATGCACGGTACGACCAAGAGATAATTGAAGGCAAAAGCAATGAATGAGCGTAAGGATGATTCACCAAAGCCCAAGGGCCCAGGAGCAGGATTACGCTCAGCTCATTATCCCGAAATTCTTCGGCGACGATCTGATAGCATCCAATGGTTTGAAATTATCACTGAAAACTTTCTTGGAACCTATGGCCGTCCACGATGGGTTCTGGAAAAAGTTCGACAAGACTATCCCCTGGCCTTTCACGGAGTTTCTCTATCGATTGGCTCTCCAGAACCAATCGATGAAACCTATTTATTCCTTGTTAGGGATCTCATTACTGAATTTGATCCGTTTCTCGTCTCCGATCATTTTTGTTGGACGGGTTTTCGAGCCAACAACACCCATAACTTGCTTCCATTGCCTCTAAACGAATCCTCGATCAATATCATCGTACCAAAAATTGAGAGAGCTCAAGAAATCCTTGGACGCGAAATTCTCTTTGAGAATGCCTCTGCTTATATGAAAACCCAAGTTGATGACATTCCGGAGTGGGATTTTATCAGCGAAGTCTGCCAGAGAACGGGTTGCAAACTGCTTCTTGATCTCAATAATCTTTACGTCACGAGCGTCAATTTTGGAATTGACCCCCATGAACAGCTTCATAAAATTCCCGCTCAGTTTGTAAGACAAATTCACTTGGCCGGTTTTACCGATATGGGCAATTATCTGTTCGATACTCATTCAAAAGCGGTCCATGACCACGTATGGAATCTCTACACCCAGTGGCTTAGGTTGTACGGTTCCTGCCCCACCATGATTGAATGGGATGAGGAAATTCCTCCCTTCGAGGTTCTAGAAGGAGAAGCGGCAAAAATTGCTCATCTGCAAAATACAACTGTTCAACCACCAGCTAACTCGAGAGGAGCTTCAATTGAACTATGAGGCTATCCTTGATTTTATCACTGAAAAATCCCAGGATGTTCCCTCATGCGTAGCGGGAGCGGCCCAACTCACCGCACTTGAAAGCTTAATAATTTACAGAAATGATTATCTTGCCCGAACACATTCTGCTCTGGGAGCGAATTTTCCAATCCTTTGGAAAATAATTGGTGATGATTCGTTTTTAGAATTGAGTCAAATTTATCGAAGGCAATACCCTTCCAGCACTTGGAATCTGAATCACTACGGCGAGCAACTTCCTGCGCTTGTAAACAGCGAACACAATTTGCACCTCCGCTCAGACTTCCCTTTTATTTGTGATTTGGCTGCACTTGAATGGGCTAGCCAAGAGTATTTTAATGAGCCTCCTCTGAGTCAGCCTCTTCAAAATCTCCCCTCCCAAGAGCAAGACCTAGCTCAATTGAGGATCGCGCCAAACCTCCGAATATTTCAGAGCCAATTCAATGTTCCAGAGATTTATCGAGCGGCACAACAAGGCAAAGAAGTATTGCCCATCGATTGGAATAGGCCGTCGTTCTATTTTTTGTCGAAAGAAAATTTTATTGTGCAGCTCGAAGATTTAACGAAACCGCAGTGTGCTCTTTTAGTTTTATGGAAAAAAAATATGACTATCGAACAGACGTTGGCAGACCTCGAAACTGCGCCCCCCGAAATTACAAATGAGATGTTGACGGAGCTTGGTCCTTTACTGGTTCGCCTTTTCCGAACAAATTTATTATTTATTTAAGCATTGTGGTATGGCAGCCCTTTTATGATCGTCAACATTCGGTAGATTTGCTCCAAGAGAACCGTTTGTGCAACAAGATGATTCAATGTCCATGGCCCGAGCTGCAAGGTGAGCTGAGCTCTTTTTTTGATATCTTCATCCACGCCAAAAGCTCCACCAATGATAAACACCATTCGTTTACTCGTAGACTGCGAGTTCTCTCGCTCGAACCATTGGGCCAATCGAAGGGAATCTAAAGCCTTTCCTCTTTCATCAAGCAACACGACAAAGTCATTTGGTTTGAGTGCCTTCAGTAGCATCTCTGACTCAAGTTTCTTTTTTTGTTCGGCATTGGCCCGATCGATCTTACTGGCCTTAATCGCTTCGACTTCAAACTTGGCCATGTAGTTTATTTTTTCGGTGTATAGCTCTCTCGCTTTTTGAAACCAAGGTTCATTATTTGAAACAATCGTTAAGAGCACAATTTTCAAGAGACATCCCCCCACGCATATAAATAAATACTATTTGTACTTAAATATAAAGAATCAGCCAGCCCTCAGCCTAGACTAAGGTCGCAAAAAAGTCCAGACAAGGCATCCCAAAGGGCGACCCCCTAAAGCTCCCCGACTAGCCTATTAATTTAATTACTACCTAGGGAGGGGAACCATGTTGGTATTTTTTAGAAGGAGAGCACTTCTTATTTTGTTACTTTGCGTTTCAACAATGAGGGCTACCGCCATTGATTGGAATGACTACCATCATCTCGATCCAAAGCGAATAGTCCCCACTCAAGCTCTCAAGCATGCCGTTCTTTATTTCGACCAAATTAAAGACAAAATTGGTAACTCCCGTTACCTTACCGTGATCGACTTTTCAAGGCACTCGAGCCAGCGCCGATTGTTTTTAATAAATACACACACAGGAGAGGTTGAAACCCTTAAAGTGGCCCACGGCCAAGGTTCAGACACAAACTCCGATGGCTGGGCTGAACGATATTCAAATCAACCCCAATCAAAGGCCAGCTCACTTGGTTTTTACCTTTCGGCAGAAACTTACTCAGGAAAATACGGACTGTCTCTAAAACTCGATGGACTCAGCACAACCAATAGTAATGCTCGTTCGCGAGCGGTTGTGGTTCATGGCGCCCCCTATGTGTCAGAAAAAAATGAAAAAATTGGCCGTAGCTGGGGCTGTCCTGCCATTGATCAAAAACAGGCACGTCGGGTGATCGAATTGATTAAAGAAGGAAGTTTAATTTATGCTTGGGCGGGGCAAAAAACAAAACGATAAGTCTCCGAAAAATTACGGCCTTACAACCACCGTCATTCGGGTTCTTATACGGTAGATCTTTTCTTGATCTGTGCCTTCGTTGGTGATCTCGGAGGCCTTCATGATGACTTCGCCGACAGCGCTGATCTCAGGAACATCGGGGTCAGCCAAGGGTAGGGGGCAAATAACACGGCAACGGGGATGGCTGTTAATCGTGCCAGCTCCCTTGAATCCGCCACTCTCAAAGATGGCCGAATTGCCAGCCGCTGCCGACTCAAAAAGTGGAGACAACTCAGCTGTGAGATCACACTTCGCCTCGCCCCCAGCAATGCCCGCTCCTCGAAATTTGATTTGCAGAGTGTGAATAAAGAGCTTGCTTGATTTCTTCCACTTTATGTTCATGCGATTAAACTGCACCACAGGCCCAGCCACCGCAGGAGGGACTTGAGTTCCGTCGGGAAGCCGATAAATACCATTATTATCTACGTACTGTTGGCAGGAATAGGCGTTAAACTCGAGAACAATGCTTTGCTTGGGAATAATATTAATTTCGAGAGCAGAGTCTGTCTTCTGAGCGCAAGATCCGAAAACGAGCAAAGAAGATAGGACCAAGCACGAACGAGACAATTTTCCTTTAATTCCATTCATCCATTTCATTCTTAAACCCCCGCCATGGGTCGATCCTTGCCCCAGTGCCTAGGTCTATTTTAGACGTTAAGCAACCCTAGACTCAACGTCGCATGCGTATCAAATTGAAAAAACTCGACAAAGGTCATTTAAATCGAAGCCACCCGCCATAGAATCCCAATTTGAGATCTCTTAGTTCAACCAGTTTTTGATTTTACCCTCATCTTGAGATAGAGCTTAACCAATCTACTCTCTCTGATTCACGAAAGGGCCCAAAAAAATGGCAGAACCACGCAAAATCGTAGTTACCGCTGCACTTCCCTACGCCAATGGACAAATTCACCTTGGTCACTTAGTCGAGTACCTCCAGGTTGATTTTTGGAGTCGCTTTCAAAAGATGCGCGGCCACGAATGCATCTATATCTGCGCCGACGACACTCATGGCACCCCCATCATGGTGCGCGCACGCCAAGAAGGACGCCCCCCAGAGGCATTGATTGAGCAATCCTGGCACGAACACCACAAAGACTTCAGCGATTTTCTTATCGAGTTTGACAACTTTGGTTCAACCCACTGTGAAGAAAACCGAGAGCTTGTTGCGGAAGTTTACAACGCCGTTAAAGAAAAAGGCCATATCGCCGTCAAATCCATCGAACAACTGTTTTGCGAACACGATAAAATGTTTTTGCCTGATCGCTTTGTCAAAGGCACCTGTCCCAAATGTGGCGCCGAAGACCAGTACGGAGATTCATGTGATAAGTGCGGAGCCACCTATTCTCCAGCCGAATTAAAAAAGGCTTACTGCTCGCTTTGCGGTAACACCCCCGTCATCAAATCTTCGGAACATCTCTTGTTTCAGCTACAACACTTTCAATCCTTCTTAAAAGAATGGGTTCCTCAGCACACACAAAAAGAAGTCGCAAAAAAAATGGCCGAATGGCTTGATCAAGATCTTCGCGATTGGGACATCTCTCGCGATGAGCCCTACTTTGGATTTAAAATTCCGGGTTACGACAATAAATATTTTTATGTTTGGATGGACGCCCCCCTCGGCTACATTGCTTCGACTTGGCAGTGGGCTAAAAAAAATGGCAAAAAGCTAGAGGACTATTGGCAACACAAGAAGAGCGAAATTTATCATTGTATTGGAAAAGACATTGTTTACTTCCACACTTTGTTCTGGCCCGCAATGCTCAGCTGCACTCGATTTAAAACTCCATCTGCAGTTTGGGTGCATGGAATGCTCACCGTGAACGGTGAAAAGATGAGCAAATCAAAAGGGACTTTTATCAGTGCTCGAAGTTATTTGAATCATTTGTCGCCAGAATATTTGCGTTATTACTACGCTTGCAAACTTTCTAATTCTGTCGATGACCTTGATCTAAATCTCGAAGACTTCACACAACGTGTGAATAGTGACCTTATTGGTAAAATTACTAATCTTGGATCTCGTGGTGCCCAGATGCTCACAAAAAAAATGAATGGCGTCATGAGCTCGCCCTCCGACGAAGGTTTACAGCTCATCCGTCGTGTGCAGGCACAGTCTGAATCTATTGCGAATCATTTTGATCAAAGAGATTTTTCGAAAGCCATCAGTGAAATCCGCGCCCTAGCCGATGATGCCAACAAATTTTTCGATGAAAAAGCACCCTGGAAAACTCTTGAATCAGATCCCAAGGGCACCAAAGAGGTCGTTAGCACTATTCTCAATGTGTTTAGGATGTTAACGATTTATCTAAAACCGCTTCTTCCTGTTTACGCGGCCAAGGTTGAAAAACTCTTTGGAGAAAAGCCCTACTCTTGGTTTAGTGTTGGTCAAATTTTAACCGACACTCGATTGAACGAGTACGAACATCTTGCCGTTCGCATTGACCCATTGAAAGTGACCGCTATTGTTGAAGAAACAAAAAAACTTCAAGAAGCGAAAGCGCCAACGGCTAACGTGCCAGCTGCTGCCACAACAAATAAAAAGAGTTTAGCAGAGCAAAAAGAACGAACTGCTGTTGGCCAAACCCCGGTCATTAGTTACGACGATTTTGCCAAAGTAGACCTCCGAGTCGCAAAAATTTTAGAAGCAGAAATTATTCCCGAGGCTGATAAGTTGCTTCGATTAAAGGTCGATTTAGGAGAAGAAAATCCTCGTCAAATCATTGCCGGAATCCGCAGCGCCTACCAACCCCAGGATCTGGTTGGTCGACTCACTGTGGTGGTGGCTAACTTGGCTCCTCGAAAAATGAAATTTGGAATTTCAGAGGGAATGGTGCTCGCGGCCGGTACCGGAGGAACAGAGCTCTTTATTCTCAATCCTGATCAAGGCGCCAAGCCCGGAGATGCGGTAAAATAATAAGGATAGCTAATGAACCTTCAATTGCTCTGGCAGAGGGCCAACGAACTTGCTCGTCACTTTACATCGGAAACGCCCGAAACGGAGGAGTTCCAAAAACTCCTCCGCGAATTTAAAGAGCTGCAAAAGCACCAAGACCCCCAACTCAACAAAATTGGTCGACTCGCTGTTATTTTTAATGATAATTGGTCGCAACGCCAGTGGCTCAACTTACTCGTTCCTCTTGAGCGCTATCTCGATCGCCGACTCACTGATCCGGATATGATTGGATTCATTCCCGATGAAAAAACTGTGGCTTCGCCGAAACTTCCGTTGATTGTTATCGCGGACCACTGGCGTTCCGCATTTAACGTTGGCGCCCTATTTCGATTAGCCGATGGCTTCGGCATTCAACAAATCTACCTCACAGGTTACACCCCCACCCCCGAACAAGCCTCGGTTGCCAAAACCGCGATGGGGAGCATTGAATGCACGCCCTGGGCCCACCGTGAATCAACTCTTGAACTCCTTGAAGAAATAAAACAACAAGGGATTGCCGTTTGGGCCATCGAAACCACTCCAGAAGCAAAAAATCTTGGTGAGGTCTCCCTCCCCTCCCCGCTCGCTCTCGTGCTCGGTAATGAGCGTTTTGGACTGGATCCAAAAATTATTGAAGCCTGCGAAGGAACAGTGAAAATTCCATTACGAGGAATGAAGAACTCCATGAATGTGGCAAATTGTTTTGGAATAGTTGCTTTTGAATGGTGTCGGCAAAATGCAAAATAGTTTTACGTTTGAGCCTATTGCTTATTTTGAATGTAATAAAAAGCAAAACCTCGAAGCGAGCTCTCAAGGAATCCTCGACCCCGACTCAATAGGATTAATTGATCTGAAAAAGTATCCCCAGCACAAAGAAATGCTCGAATCCCTCGATGGGTTTTCTCACTTATGGATAATTTTTATTTTTCATCAAAACAGTGGTACCTGGAAACCCAAGGTGCTTCCTCCTCGAGCGAATAAAAAAGTTGGGGTTTTTGCCAGCCGCAGCCCCTATCGCCCTTCACCCATCGGAATGTCGGCCGTCAAAATTGATCGCATTGAGGGTTCGAAAATTTATGTTTCGGGGCACGACCTTGTGGATCAAACTCCAATTCTCGATATTAAGCCCTATCTCACTTACGCCGATTCGTTTCCAGAGGCGAAGAGAGGTTGGCTCGATGAAACAGATATCTATCAAGTAGAGATCGGAGATATCGCGCGAAAGAAAATTGATTTTCTCAAATCGCAAGGCTTAATGGAGATGGAAGCGACCATCGAGCAACAGCTTCGCTTCCATCCCACCGACAAACAACGCAAACGAGTACGACCACTCAATGAAAGCCCTCATCACTTTATTTTTTCCTACCGCACCTGGCGGATCTTCTTTGAACTCAGAGATAAAACAGTGTTCATCTCCGACATAAAGAGCGGCTATACTCAAGAAGAACTCACAATGAGCGAAGATCCTTTTGCGGATAAGTCGACGCATCGCTCATTTAATTTATTAAAATAATCATCATCGAAACCATTGAGCCCTAGATTTTGACAATCTTAATTTTTTACTTAAGGAAAAAACCCTAATGCGACAAAGACTGAGCACAAGTTTTAGCACTGATCGAAACTTTTAAGTAATTTTTGAAGACCTCGGTAAATTCCCTGTTCACTCGACTATTCCAGGAATTATCGACCTTCATTGCTACTCTGCGCATGGCGAGAATCTTTTCAGGATTTTGTTGATAAAGGGCCAAGGACTTTTCGAGGGATGAAAGCAAGGAGTTGGTGGTCGCCTTAACATCGTAGCCAGATCGATCATCTTTCCACACAATATCAAATAAAAAACCTGACACATCGTCGTGAACGGAATTGGAGAGTCCACCCACCCGACTTAATATCGGAATCGTTCCGTTCTTCAAAGCAAACATTTGATTGAGTCCAGAAGGCTCAAACCAAGCGGCATTAATGAAAAAGTCACCATAGGCTTTAAGAAACTTTTCTGATCGCTCAGAAAACTTCTGGTACCGCAACTTATTGGGAAACTTTTGTTCCAGTGCCTTTAATTTTTGGATATAGGCCTCTTCGCCATCACCAATCACAACGAACTGGGCCTCACGTTGATCTAAAAATTGTTCGATGGCCTGAGGCAAATACTCATACCCTTTTTGCTCTGCCACCCGTGACGTTAAAATATAGATGGGACTATCAGACTTTACTGGAAGGTTTAATTCTTTTTGCAAAGCCGCTTTACCAGTGGCCTTGCCAGTGAGGTCATTCGCTGTAAAAGTCCACTGTACAGCCTCGTGATAAGATTGGGCGGGGTCCCACTTTGAGTTGTCAATACCGTTCAAGATACCCACGAGGCGATTTTCTTCGTTGGTTTTTCTCATGAGACCATCAAGCCCGGCTCCAAAAAGCGGAGTGGAAATCTCGCGAGCATAATTAGGCGATACTGTGTAAACCATGTCGCTCATAAGTATCGCCGCCTTCAGATAATTGACTTTGCCGTAGAATTCTATTCCGTGCTCGACGGCAAAATAGTCCGACGGAATTCCTAATGTCTCTAACATAGAGACCGGATACAAGCCTTGAAAGGCCAGATTATGAATCGCCGTCACGACTTTGGGAACACGTCGTCCCTGTTTTTTTGCCATATCTAAAAACAGAGCCACCAATGAACTGTGCCAATCATTTAAAATAACGATATCATAATTTTGTTGAACAATGTATTCGCTCACTGCCTTCGACCAAGCACCAAATCCCTCACCGAGCGTAGCCTCGGGTCCGTAAAACTTTTTACCTTGGGTATTGCGATTGTCGAAATAATTATTCTTTGTTGATGCGTGCCTAAAAAAAACAATTTCTCCTTCATTTTTAGCCGGTGCCTTAACCACAAAAAATTCAGCCTCTCGCTGAGCCCGTCCCTCTCGAACATCTAAACCAATATCGATGTGTTGGTTTGAATAACTCAAATTACTGGGAGCATTCATTTGTAAATAATAAGGCATCGCAATATCAGCATGAATTCCCTCTTCGTTAAATGCCGAGGCCAAGCCACCCACCGCATGAGCCAAACCACCCGTCTGAAAAATCCCGGTGGTTTCTGCACTCACCAGCAACACTCGCGTTTTATGAGACGCCCAAAGGAAGTTTTGAAAGAAAAGTACCGACAAACTCACTAAGATTGCATTCTTCATAGGACTTCTACCGCCTTTAAGTAAACAAAACCTGTATAATTAAAACCAAAGCTAACCCAGCAATTGGCATTCCAGGCCCTGCTCAAATATGTTTAAAGAACACCCCTCAAGACCGTCAAAGGTATCGCCGAACTGACGGTTTCCGCTCTTTTTTTGGGTGGGATGGCCAATCCATGGCCTCCGCAATTTGACTTCTAGCCATCGCCCCCCAAAAAAATAATCCGTGAAAAGTAAAAAGTACCTAAATATTTTTTATTGAAATGTCTAACAATTTTCGTCAGCACCATTAATCACTTCGATAGCGGGGTTTTAAAATGCTTTTTAGGTGTCACCCTGCTTGCAACAGCAAGGATGGATGGAGGCGCCATGAAGAAGACATTTTCACTTTTAGTTTTTGGGGTACTGAGCATCCTCTCCAGTTTGGCGCATTCAGCACCTGCCGAGGTCACTATTCAAAGTATTTCAACCAGTGGCGAAGGGTGTCCTGAGGGGCAAACCGCGGTTACAATTGCTCCAGACCAAAAATCATTCTCAGTTTTGTTTGACCAACTACTCACAGAAAGCAATCAGCAAACTCCACTGAGTCAAAAAGAATGTTATCTTACAATCACCAGTAAGGTGCCGGCTGGATGGCGCTACGTCTTTCATGCCGATGACTACCGCGGCTTCGCCCAAAGTGAAAAAGGCAGTCAATCAACCCTAAGATTATTTTATCATTGGCTTAATCCAAAAAATCGTTGGGTATTAATTGGCAAAAAACAAAAACAGTTTAATACTAACTTCAATGACAATTTTACTATTCACAAAGACGCAAAGATCCTTCAACCCCAGCGCCATCGCTGTGAGGAGCATCTAGAAACCGTTCACATACAAATTCAAATGAGAAGCCGCTCACAAACCAAGATGGTCACATCAAGCCAAATGGCAATCGACTCCTTCGACGGACGCATAGAAGGACTGAAGCAAAGTTGTGGCTATTGAGCCTTTTTAAAATTTAAAACATTAGAGGGGCAAGGGATAAAGTCAAATGGGGAAGAAATCAAAGTTTACCATTCGATGAGTACAGCACCAGGAGCGCCTTTGCCAGATTCAGCGTAATACCCATGAACGTGATCTGTCCCTCCACCTCCAGCACCAATAAATTGACCAGCTCCACCGGGTCCACCCATACCGTAGGAACCACCAACTCCGATTCTTTTTCCTCGAAAAGACAAGCTCTCGCCAAATCCAGGACTATAAATGCTAATAGGAGCCCCTCCTCCCCCGCCTTTTCCCCTGGCAACCTCAACTCCATTTCTTATGACTATGGTTGGCTGCCCATCATTACCGAATCGACCCATACCAACTGGAACAGGAACACCTCCACTGCCTATCGTGACTTGAATGATGTCCCCTTCTTTTACCGCAATTGTCTTAAGTTCAACTTTTCCTCGATACCCGCCATCAGGTTCTCCCCTCTGATCACTGCCAGAACCACCAGATCCCCCACCGCCAATGGCAGTTATGGTAATCTTGGAGACGCCCTTCGGTACAGTCCAAGAAAGCGATGTTTGAAAGGGAGCACCAGCTAGGCGAGCCGCCTGACCTCCATTAGTAAGAATCCAAATAGAGCCTTTCGCTACAACAGGAGGGGGCGTGGGTGTGGGTGGATTTACTTTTGGTGGCCCAGGGGGAGTCACTCCCGCCACAATGGTGCCGCCATCCCACCATTGTGGAACAGTGTATGGATCAACGCGAGCCGCACAATCAAAGGTGGCATTGATCCCACCCGTCCAGGTGAAGGAAGAAACAAAATGAGTAATCTCACACGTCACTGGATTGGGAAGATCTTGGCAATGAGGTTCCAGCGTTGAAGGGTTCACTGCATCGATAAATTTTCCATCGCCACAGGTGGGAATTCCGCGACATCGAGGTCTTCCATCCGCCGTGAAAATTCCAGTATAAAGAGGTTTTCCGGGGTCGGATTTAAAACAATCGTAATCTATAGCTTGCAAAACTTCTTTGGGAATCACTTGCGAAATTTCAATGGGATGGAGTGAAAAATTCACCCCCGTATAGCGAATTCTTGCTTTGAAGAGGGGCTTGCTCGCATCTACTTTATCTAAACTCAATTGATCAACAACGATACCACAATCAATTTGACCCGACTCACATTGGGAACCAGGAACCACCGTTGGTTTATCGGTGTAAGCGGAAAAGGCCGCCACATTAAGCGTACAAGAAGCCACCCCCGAAACGGTATCACAATTATTATAGGAGGAGGGTTCAGAAGCCAAATCAACCATCTTTTGCTGAACTGACGTCATGATCGATTTCGCTCGGGCAATTGTTTTTCGATCGTTAATCACCTTACTAATTGAAGAGGCCATCACGGCCAATCCAGCCACAAGCGCCACTGCGATCAGTGCTGTGACCAAGGCATCCCCGGCCTGGCTCTTAAGGCTGGACTTCTTCATAACACCACCGCGTCTACGGTTTGTGGTTCAGCTAAATCACAACGGCCAGTCATTTGAACGTTAGCACTCCAACTAGGACTCCCACCTCCACACTGGCACGACGGCTGCGGATAGGTAATCACTTGGGCCGAGGCCGTTGTTCCGCTCGTGGAACACTGTTCTTTACCTGGTACTGGGGCTAAAGTTTCACCACCGCCACAAGGACACATGGCCCCCGGATCTTCTTCTGTTCCGCACGAACAATAACAAATACCACATTGCACACTCTGAGATACAACATCGACCAAATAACAACTATTTACTTGAGCATTATAATGCCTTGGACAGGCCGTCAGATTAACAGATGGCGCAGGTGGGTTGGGGGCCGGATTAAACTTACCCAACCAGGCCACGGTGTCTTTTCCCATGAAAACACACTTGCCTTTCGCTCTTGTTGGATCATCGAGATTCGCAGGTGAAAAAGCGTTCAAAGAATAATTCGCAGGACACGCTAAAACTTGCATCGGCACACAAACCAACTCTAGACTACCAAAGGCACCATGGTTCGGATTGTATTTGATCGACTTACCAAGTGAATTAGGCGGACAAACCTCTTGAGGTTTTAACAGGCAATGAATCTCTCCCGTGTCGCGAACAAATCCTGTGGCGGCTAAGTCGGTGTTAGAATCACATTCAATCTTATTTTGTTTACCTTTGTATATATCATGTGGCAATGACACTGTAAACTGAGTGAGTGCTCCGGAACCTTTTTCTCCTAAACTTGCGAGAATTTGAGAAGAATCCAATTGAGCAGAAATCCTGTAGGCGGCCAAACAATCTCCAGCAGAACAACGAATAGCCACTTCACTTTTTACAAGGCAAGTTCCAGTTCCAAAATTTGCACAATTAGTACCATTCACCACATCAATACCAACCGCTGAACCAATGGCTCCGACCCTGACACCCTCTTTATTAAAAATAAGGTTCGCCAAAGCGCCAGTATTAGCGATCTTTAGGGCATCTTTTTGCTCTTGAGTATAGCTACTGACATCTCTTAAGGCGATTAATAACGCCGACTCTACTTCTAATTGTTTATTAGTGACTCGCGTAAGTAGACTCTCTTTGAAAAGCCCTTGCATAGACGAATGCAAGACCAAGCCCACCATCGCAAGAATCCCCGCCCCCACTAAGGCAGAAACAAGACTAATGCCTTTTGAATTGAGCTGATAACTTTGCAATAGTTTACCCCTTCTCATTCTGGGTTTCCGCACTGAGGCTGGTTGTTTCCTAATCCAATATTTTTAAATCCAAAACTCGCACATTGGCTTTTGGCGAGTTGTTGCCAATCAGAATCCGATGCCGGCTCCGTTGCAAACCAGCGAAGAGGCTCTTGAAGCGGACTCGCATTCACACCTGTAAAGGGGGTGCAAAGAGCCGACAAAGTGGGGTAATCAATGCCTGCTAAAATATTAACTTCAGCGCAGGCAAAATCTATGGCTTCTCGGGAAACGAGGGCTAAACCCGGTACTTGCACCGTTCCTGATCGGTCCACAAAAGGGTTTGGAGTGTTACCATTCAGCTTTTTGTAAGTGGTATCAACCCTTACTAAGATTGCATCACACGATGTGTCTTGAGAGCAGAGAATACGATAACGAGTTGTCCGCTGAATGGGGCACAAATCGGTTGGTAGTACTCCGTCGCAGCGACCACCAGTCTCTGAGAAAATCCCATTTAGCTCTTCAAATCCCTTGGCGGCGAAGGGTTTAAACCCACCGGCTGCAAATGCCATACAACCAGCACCCTTTCTCTTGAGACATTTAGCAAGTTCTGAGCTATCGGTAATGACCAATTCTTCATAAAGAATCCTAGAGGACCGACCCAAGTGCATTCCCGATGTCTGCAAACTATCAATCGTTCCTTGAGCACTAGCCCTGGCCGACATATTGAACGAATCGACTAAAAGAGAATTAGCTACCAAGATCACAAGTCCAAAAAAAACCATCCCAATAAGTAGCTCTGGCAATGTGGCCCCATGAGCAGCATTAAAATGAGGCAAGCCCTTTGAATAAACGGACGGTTTTGCTGAATTCATCTCAAAAATTCTATTTTTTACTAATGGTGCCGTCAATAACGGCGGTTGAATAAACTCGATCGCCGAAGGGAGGCCTTTTTTAGACTTAGGAACGTTTCAGATTGATCAATCGATAATTTTTCATCCAACAGAAAAACCGTTTGTCACGCACTCCCCTTTTGTGGTTTGAACAAGAGAAACAAATTAGAACTTGGATTCAAAACACCCTTTCGATAGAATGAAGGCCTCATGAGAAAACAAGAAGATATTGTAATTATTGGTGGCGGAATTATTGGAATGTCGATGGCGTACGAACTCAGTCGTCGAGGCGCCCGAGTGACAGTGATCGACAAGGGCGAAGTGGGTTTTGGATGCTCCTATGGTAATGCTGGCTGGGTGACGCCTTGTTTTGCAATGCCCCTTCCGATGCCGGGCATGTTGCTCAAATCGATCGGCTGGTTGATGGATCCAGAAAGTCCTCTCTACATCAAACCATCGATGAGCCCCTCTCTATTGAGCTGGCTCACTCGCTTTTTGAGGTCGATGAATCGCCCTTTGATGCTTCAATCAATTAATGCGCTTGTCGACCTTTCGAATTACAGCCTCGAAGCGTATGCCCAACTGCACGAGCAATTTCCCAACACTATTAACTACGTTCAAAATGGTCTTTTGATGGTGAGCCAAACAGAAGCTGGCCTCGCCGCCGCCGAAAATGAGCGCCAACTCGTAGCGCCTCTTGGCATTCCTGGCTCTTTTCTCAACGCTGACGACGTTCGTAAACTAGAGCCTGCGGTGATAGGCGATATTAAAGGTGGTGTTTACTTTCCGAAAGAAGCCCACGTTGAACCTTTGGCTGCCGTAAGAACTTTAGCGGATGCAGCAACCAAATATGGTGCCCGTATTTTGCCTAAGACGGAGGTTTATGATTTCATTATCGAGAACCAAGAAATCAAAGAGATTCACACCACCCGCGGTCCGATGAAAGCCGATAAATTTGTTCTTGCGACGGGCTCATGGTCTCCGGGACTGGCTAAAAAATTAGGAATTAATATTCCTGTCTTGGGCGGCAAGGGCTACGCCATTATTACTAACCCGCTTGAAATCCAACCAAAGATCCCTCTCATGTTGGTCGAGAGAAAAATTGCTGTGACTCCAAGAGACGGTAGCCTTCGTTTGGCAGGAACATTAGAGCTCGTTAATCCAAGCGATGATTCTATTAGTCCTCGTCGAGTCAACGCCATTATCAAAGGGGCAAGTCGCTTTTTGAAAGTGCCTGAGAACCCAGAGATCAAAGAACTTTGGCGTGGCCTTCGACCTTGCACTCCCGATGGCGTGCCCGTGGTTGACTACTCGACTCGCCAAAAAAATCTTCTCATCTCTGCTGGCCACCAAATGCTCGGCTTGCAATCCGCTCCGGGCTCGGCTCGTTTAGCGGCTGATCTTCTCCTTGGTGACACACCAAAATTTGATCCTCGCCCTTTCCGAGCGAGCCGATTCTAATTTTTTTACTAACTTTCAAAAAGAAAAAGCCCTTTCAATTCTGAAAGGGCTTTTTTGTATTTATTGATTTTAATGCCAATTAGAACGTCGGCCATCCCGTGCGATTAACAATCATATCCATAGCATTGGCGCCATTGACATGCGTAGGGAGAATAATCGGTAACAAAGAGGAATGGCTCGTTAATGAAGTACACGTTCCCGCTGATGTCAAATCAGCAGCGACACACACCTGCGCCGTGGATTGACCACCGCAGTTCGCTTGGGCAAACTTACCATTAGCATAGACATTAGTCCCATCGGTGATCATTTGCACACCACAACCGAGGCCCGAATAGTTGGCGCTTGAATTACTATAGTTTCCGTTCACTGCGCTTGATCCCGTGGAAATTGAAAACACACCGGTCGATTTGTTGGCCGTGATGTGCATCACACCTCCCTCATCATTCCCACTCACTCTTTCAACAGAAACCTGCCAAACATCCATTTCAGTTCCGTCATCCTTAATTTTTGCAAGTACGGCAATAGAAGGTTGATCAATCGTACCCTGATTATAATTCGAAATATGAGTGACTTCAGCCAGATACCAATAGCCATTGTCTTTGCCAAAATAAATACTCATGCCGGCGATTCCACTTGGAAACTGATTCACATCTTCTTTGCATCCAAATTTCATTGGAAAGCTCAGACCCGTTACAAACGCCCCTGGATTAAAAGTCTGAGTAGTGGCCTCGGCACATTCTGACAAACGAGTGGCCATTTCATCTAAACGATCATCGACCATTTTTAAACGATAGAGAAAATCCGTGGGACCCTGAGAAAAAAGTCTGCTTTTCATTTCCTGGAGATTAGCATCGACCAAATTCGCTGATGGATCGCTCGACATCATTGAAGCAGCCGTAGACTCCAATCCATCCGGAAGTGTATCTTGCGCGATCTTCAACATTTCTGGAACGGGGCTGGTGCCTCTCGTCGAACTATCGCTCTTTTTTCCGCAACTAATCATCGTGATCACTACGCCTGCTATCAAACTAAATACAATTTCCTTTCTCATACTCTCCTCCTTAAGATATTCGAGATCCTCTAATTACAATCAATCCCACAACCAAAGTAAACTCTGATTCCCCTCCCTCCGACTTTCGCCCAACTCTTTCATAATTACGAACACTCCAAAAAAAAGGAAGCGAGCTCCTCTATCTCCATTGCCATCGGAAAAGCGAGTTCGGAGCGCAGCCGAAGGGAACTTGTTCCCGAGGCGAGCACCGCTTGTCTGAGCTTTTACGATGGCAATGGAGAGAGAGGCGTTCGCTTCCAGCGCTTGACCGAGCTTTTACGGAAACACCGAAACGCTTCGGCAACTAGAAGCCCTCTAATTAAGGCGCTAAGCTATTGAGCGCAGCCCGCAGCTGGAGGCGCGATTCGCGACGTTTTTGACCGGCTTGCCAACGGCGGTGGTCGTCGTTGGTTTCGAGGAGAAGACCTGGAATGAGGGTTGGCTTTCTGTCGTCCCCGAGTCCGACGAAGGTCAGATAGGCTGAGGCCGTGTGAAAGCATTGGCCCATTTTTGGGTTTTCGGCATCAACACGAACACCGACTTCCATCGAGGTTTTTGAAACGAAATTAACGGAGGCTTTAAGATTAACAATCCACCCTTTATAAACGGGGGCAATAAAACTGAGGGAATCTATGCTGGCGGTGACGACTTCTCGTCCTGAATGGCGTTGCGCACTGATGGCGGCTGCGATGTCGATCCACGACATGATAACTCCCCCGAATACACTATCGAGGGAGTTAGTATGTTGCGGTAATACGAGCTGGGTCATGATCACTTGCGAGTTACGTACAGGTTTTGAGATCAAGTGATGCACAACCCAACCTTTCTAATACCTTTAAGAACTATGGATTAAAATCCACCCATGGCACCAATGTCTGAGTTGCCACGTCCAGCGATAATAGAGCCACTAACAGTCGCGCTACCTGCAGGAATAGTTTGAGTCAAGCTAGCAGCTTGAATAGCTGGAGCCTGAGCGGTTTCCATCGCTGGAGTCTCAGTGCGAGTTTCGTTTTCAACGAAACCAACATGAGGAAGACACCAAACGATAAGTTGAGCTCTAGACTTAACGTTCATCTTTTTATAGATGTTTGTTAAGTGGAACTTAACTGTCTTCTCTGTTACAAACAATTGATTTGCAACTTCCTTGTTAGACAAACCTTTAGAAACCAGTTCTGCAACTTCGGCTTCTCTGTTTGACAGACCCTTTTGAATTAGGACATCCCTGAGCATCCTTGCTCCCTCCCCTAATATTGTTTACTTGTTCTACATTTTTCGACACTTTGATTGCTATTGATTTTAGAGAATAGCGACCACCTGTTTTTAAGTCTTACAGCTTTTCCTCGAGGTCGCAACAGATTCAATTTATGTTTTTTAAAACTAGACCGGATTTTTAGAGGGTTTTAGGCGATTTCATTACCCTTCAATGGTCTTGAAACAACCCTTTTTATAACCGTCTCCGCACACAAAATCAGTTTAGATCCCTAAATAAATTCAAGTTTTACAAATCAAAACCCGACAAGAATTGTGGCGAACTAAGTTCTTAAAAAAAGGGGTTATTTTATGTTTCCAAAAGAATCTCGATTCATCATCATCGATGACTTTGCTACCATGCGAAAAATAATTAAAAAAGTCCTCGTTGAACTCGGATATACCAACATCGATGAAGCTGATGATGGCGCCAAGGCCCTTCCTATGATTGAGCTTGCCGTAACGACCGGGAATCCCTACGCTTGCATCATTTCTGATTGGAATATGCCAGTGATGCAGGGAATTGATCTGTTGAAGAATTGTAAAGCCAACGAAAAACTAAAAGCCACGCCTTTTGTTCTGGTCACCGCCGAGGGCGAACAAAAACAAATTATCGAAGCGGCTAAAGCAGGGGTTTCTGACTATATTGTTAAGCCTTTCAACGCTTTGACTCTCAAAGAAAAACTGCAAAAGGTCTATATAAGGCATCACGGAAACGCAGCAGCCTAACGAGATCTGAATAATAATGGGAGCCGCCCCAAAACCTCATAGCACTCTTTTTTTTGATAAGAATTTTATTAATTCTTTCGTTGAAAGCGTGATTAACACCCTGGGAAATATGGCACAGACCACTGCCAAACCAGGTCGGCCAACTATTGCTAAAAAAACTGAATTTCAGTGCGACATTTTAGGGATCATAGATATTCACTCTGGCGCCATGCATGGAACGCTCTACCTCTGTTTTCCTCGCCAAACGGTATTCAAAATTATTGAAGCCATGATCGATGAGATCCACACCGAGATGAATGAACACGTGGTAGACGCTGTTGGTGAAATGACTAATATGATCTATGGCCAAGCGAAAATCCGTCTAAATGACAGGGGTTTTGAGTTTGAAATGGCAATACCTAAAGTCGCACTCCCGCCCTATCCTCCGATTTCGCCCAACGGGATAACAGCCCTTCAACTTCCCTTTTCAACTCAAGATGATCTCACCTTTTATTTAGAAATCGTGGTAAAGACCTAACTCTCAATTTTGGGTTGCCACCAATGACCTTATAGCTGTCGGTTTCTTTTAAAAAATTATTTTGCTTTTGTCCTAACCAACGAACTGGAGCATCAGCGATCTTCAACCAACTTTTTGAATTGGGGCGATGAAAAGAACTAGATACCGTACGCCCAAGGGCGAGCGACTCAATAACCCATGGGTACTCCATCTCGGCATTTGCATTTACTCTGCGACTTCCCACGACAGTCTGAAATCCAAACTTAAGAAAGTCCTCAATATGTGAAGAACCGTAACAAGAGAGATTATAAAGTAACCCTAGTTTAGAAGTGCTTTTCTGACCAAGCGTATTAATGAGAGCTTCTCGGAACAACCTTGCCCACTCACTCACTTTGATCGTGCCATCGAAAAATGTCAGCCCACCAGGAGAACCATGCACCGCCAAAACCATATCTATGGCCTCGACCTGATGGTTGCCGATGAGTTCAATAAGCTTATTATTGATACTCGCGATATTCGCACCCGCATTGCGAAGTAAGAACATTTTTTCATAAACCTTGGTTGTTGCCAACGACTGGCTAGGAATTTTCCAGGTCAAGGCCTCTAGCGGAACATAGATCGATGCTAGCTCTGGAAGGCCTTGATGATCTAACTCACTCACAACCAAAAGCACTCGACTCTTAGCATGAGCTGAAAAACTGCAAAATAAAATCAGAAAGAGGGCAAAAACCCGCGTTTTTAGGTTCTTCATTAATGACCTCCCACAATCGAAGAAAAATCTTCCATGACTCGGCCAACTCGCTCACTCAAAAAGTGACCCTGACGAAAAACATCCCAGGCACTCAGACGCAAATCGATGGAGTTTTGACTATGCAAGCCTTGAGTAGAATTTAAATCACCCTGCGCTTGAATAAGTTGCAATAAAAGTGACCTTCCCTCGCGAAATCTTTTTTCCTCTAAATCCAATCTTTGATTTTGATCTTTTAAAGCCAGCTTCAATTGACCTTGATAAACAGACAATCGACGGAGGTTCGAACATTGAGCGACCCAAGCTGACTGGGCACTTCCTTTTTTTACAACTAACATTGAATTCGCTTTGAGTCGCGCAACTCTTGCCTCTAGAGCCTGAGCCTTTTCTTGAGAGGAGAAAAAGTTCCAATCGAGCTGAACTCCGTAGGTGGTCACAGGATACTCACCGCGCGCGACTTCCTTTTGTGCATCGGAGGCCGAGGAATTTCGTGATCCCCGCTTGATTGTGGCAAAGGCAGACACATCTGGCAGCAATCGACTTTTCGCGGCCAATTCCTGCGCTTCAGCCATGTCTCTCTCAATTGTGGCAAGTTGTATGTCGACACTTTCTGCTTCGACCCAACCACGCTCACAATGTTCGAGGGCCAACTCTGTTGGTTCATCGAGTTGAAGTGGCACTTGCAAAGGATCTATTTGTAACCATTCGGCGGGGAGTTCGAGCTGCGCTACAACCTCGTGCCAAATTTCACCCAACTTTTGTTGAGCCGCTATTTTTCTTTGTTCCGACAAATTGAGTCCCACTTTAATTTGCAAAAAATCTGCCTGCTCAGTGTTGCCACGGCGAAATCGCTGTTCACTCACTCGGTAGAGTCGTAATTGCCGCTGATAATCTTTGTCAGCCTGGCGAACCTGTTCTTGTGCCAACCATGCACCATAAAACGTTTTAAGAAGCCCAAAATACCAAACTTTTATAGCTTCTCTTGCTTGAATTTTTTGGCTTTCACTTTGCTTCTCAGCTTGAGTAAGACTGGCGCGAACGGCGCGTCCGAAACTATTTTTTAATAGATCTTGTTTAATCGATACAGAAACCTCTGGCATATACTCACTTCGATCTTTGAGAACACTATCGAAGGTTGGATTGCCCGTCGCTCCACCACCAAAATTCGTATTTAATTTCTTGTTGGTCCAATCAGCGGCAAAACTGGTTCCCGTTTGAAAGCTTTTATTAAATCCAAGGCTGGAGGCCTGCGAGATAACTTCTTCAGGAGAAAGAATCGTTTGAGGTTTACTCAAATCTCGTAACGATTGTTGTTTGGCCACTAAATGAAAATCAAGAAGCGCTTGCGAACGGAGCTTTGTTGCCTCGGGTAAAAACCACGATGCTGCCACAATCTTAAAGCTACTTGATTTGAGGGCATAACCAAGCACCACCTCAAAACTCACTTTTTGATCGGGCAACTCTTTTAAAAGAACTTCGAGCGGCTCTGCGGCGTTACTTTCGCGAGAAACACCTAGACATAGAAGAGAGACCAATACCACTCGTTTGAATTGTTTTTTAAAATAAGGAGTCTCTTCGTGTTGCTTCATCTATTGAAATGATGAACAACTTTAAGACCTTCGTCTATCAAATTTGTTTACTTAACAAAACCCGCGCGATCGTTTAACTCTTCCCACCTCTTATACAAAGCATCAATTTTCTCTTGCTGACACCCAATTGCTTCCGTGGCCTCTGCTAATTTATCGTATTGAGTGGTAATTTGAGAATCTTGAAGCTTTGTCTGCAGTGCCTGAAGTTCGTCTTCGGCTTTCTGAATCGTATTCTCCATTGCGTCGAGTTCTAGCTGTTCTTTATAGGTTAATTTCTTTTTAGGGACAGATTTCTCGCTCTCAGATCTATTTTGCGCATTGATCGGAGTTCCCGGTTTTACCATCGCCGAAGGCTCTGCCAGATTCTTTCTCCAATCTTCCCACTGAAAATAATCCGCAAACCTATGAATTCCGCCCGAATTATCGAAAGCCAATAATTCGGTTGCCACTTGATCCATGAAATATCGATCGTGGGTTACCAAAATAATGGCTCCCGGGAATTCATCTAAAGCTTCCTGTAAAGTATCTAGAGTATCCACATCCAGATCATTCGTGGGCTCATCAAGAACTAAAACCTGCTCGGTTTGCAACATCATTTTGGCCAGTAGTAATCGACTCTGCTCCCCACCCGATAAGCGCTCTACAGGAAGGTCCATTTGCTCGGCCCGAAAATGAAACCGAGAAAGATAAGATCGAGCAAATACCGGCTGACCGTGCAAATGAACGTAGTCTCCATCGGGGCAAAGATTTTTGAGAACACTGAGTTTAAGTTCAAGGCTTTCCTTCTTTTGTTCGAAAAAAGAAAATTTCACGCCATCAGTCAGTTTAACCGTGCCACTGTCAGGCTTCGTTTGCCCGAGCAAAGTTCGAATCAAGGTTGATTTACCGCACCCATTGGTACCAATAATTCCGACTCGGGCCTTGGCGGGCAAAATAAAGTCAAAATCATGGAAAAGAGTCTTTTCGCCATATTGTTTGGTAATTTTTTGAGCTTCAATGAGCTTTTTGGGAGAGCGTCCCACGTTCCCAAAATCGAACTTGGCAATTCTATCGCGGCGGCGATCCTGTAAAAGAGCCACTTCATCCGCCAGATCATGAGCTCTTTCGATACGAGCTTTTTGCTTGGTTTGTCGAGCTTTGGCTCCTCGACGTAACCACGCTGTTTCTTGGCGCAAAACATTTTTGCGCGAATCTTCCAAGCGCGCTTGAGCAGAGAGGAGAGATTCTTTAACCGCTAAAAAGTCGGCATAAGAACCCTCAAATTTAATTAACCCTTCTGGGTTTTTACGATCAAGGTCAAAAATTCGATCACACGTGTTTTGCAAAAACAACCGATCATGGGTGATCATCAATACAGCCAGTTGATTTTGCCTCTCAAGCCACTCTTCAAGCCACAAAATGCTTTCGATATCGAGATGGTTCGTCGGCTCATCAAGGAGCAAAAGATTAGGCCGCTTGGCCATTTCTCTGGCTAGCGCCACTTTTTTCTGCCAACCACCTGAAAGCTCAGAAACCTTATGATCATACTCGAAACCGGCCTCATTAAATCCAAATTTAGCAATGAGCTCCCAGGCTAAGGCAATATTATCGGGCTCATCGGGATCATCCGTGGCATTCAAAAGCGCATCGTAAATAGTTTCTGTTGAGTTAAAATGAGGGTTTTGCTCCAAATAACCAAGTCGCAATCCCTGAGAAGAACTGATTTGGCCTTGGTCGGGGGCGACGATTTTCGCTATGATTTTAAGGAGTGTTGATTTTCCTGCTCCATTAGGTCCAATGAGAGCCACTCGCTGACCATCATCGACGGAGAAACTAATTTTTGTAAAAAGAGTTTGCGCACCAAAGGACTTCGACAACTGAAAAGCTGAAACTAAAACAGCCATCTAAATCTCAACCTGAATGCCCATTTCAATCACTTGATTGGGAGGAATTCGGAAGAAGGCCGTCGGTCGTTGAGCGTTCTTGGTCATCACTGCAAAAAGCTTTTCACGCCAGATCGCCATTCCAGGAAACTTCGACGCTATGATGGTTTCGCGCCCAAGAACAAAAGTAGACTCTTCAACATGAAGATCCATTCCCTCGGCACGACAAGCTTCAAAAATATGACGTATTTTTGGAGTCTCCATAAAACCGTAGCGTGCGATGACTCGGAAAAAATTTTGTCCGAGATCTTGAACATAGACTCGCTCTTCTCTTGGAACGGAGGGAACTTCTTCGGCCACAATAGTGAGAACAATTACCCTCTCGTGAATAATTTTATTATGCTTTAAATTATGAAGTAGCGGTACAGGAACACCCCAAGAGTCTGATGACATGTAAATACCAGTTCCGGGAACTCGCAATGGATGACTATCTCTAATTTTTGCAAGAAAATCCTCCATTGGAATAGAACGTGTTTTGAGCGCCTCGGCCAAAATTTTTCGTCCTTTTTTCCAAGTGGTCATTAGAAGATAAACGAGGGCTCCAACCAAGAGTGGCACCCATCCTCCATGGAAAACTTTTAAAACATTCGGAACAAAGAACAATAAATCAACAACAAGAAATATCATAAAAAGAACAGCCGCTGCTAATTGCGACCAATTCCAAAGCCTCACCGCAACGATCCATGCTAAAACCGTGGTAAATATCATTGTTGCTGTGACAGCCAATCCGTAAGCAGAGGCTAATCGGCTCGAGCTTCCAAACTCCAAGACCAACCAAATAACACCAGCAAAAAGCGCCCAGTTAACGGCTGGAATGTAGATCTGACCGATCTCCCGACTTGATGTGTGGATGATTTGCAATCGAGGCGAGAAACCGAGCTGTACGGCCTGTCGGGTGAGAGAGAAAACTCCCGAGATCAAAGCTTGCGACGCAATGACTGTCGCCAGCGTGGCAACGACAACTAGAAACCCAAGCGCCCAATCTGGGGCCATTAAAAAGAACGGATTACTAATAGCTTCTGGACTTCTTAGAAGTAAGGCTCCTTGCCCCAAATAATTCAAGGCAAGTCCTGGCAACGCTACCGAAAACCAAGCTAAGCGAATGGGATCTTTACCAAAGTGACCCATATCGGCGTAGAGAGCTTCACCTCCCGTAACCACGAGAACAACACTACCAAGAATTAGAGTCCCACCCAAACCATGATTTACTAAAAACTTAACACCATAAATAGGATTAAACGCAGCCAAAATATCCGGATTTTGTACAATCGAACTAACACCTAAAACACCAAGAATAAAAAACCAAATCAGCAAGGTCGGACCAAAAACAACGCCGATGCGATGAGTTCCCGCCGCTTGAAATGCAAACAGAAAGGAAAGTATCACGCAGGTGATAGGCACAACCATATTATGGAAGGCCGGCGTTAAAACTTCTAGTCCCTCCACGGCACTCAGAACTGAAATGGCCGGAGTGATGATTCCGTCGCCATACAACAATGCCGCTCCGGCTACCCCAACGATCAGAGTAAAATTAAAAAACAACCCTTCTTTGGGTAAACTCTTTTGTGCAAGGGCCATCAAAGAGAGAATCCCGCCTTCGCCACGGTTATCGGCTCGCATAACAACGAACATATATTTAACACAAATACTTAAAATGAGCGCCCAAAGAATCAGAGACAGAACGCCAAAAATATTGTCTGGAGTAATGGCCATTCCGTGCTCATGAGAAAAACATTCACGAAGGGCATACAAGGGAGACGTTCCGATATCTCCAAAAACAATTCCAAGTGCTCCGAGCGAAAGACCTAACAATCCCGCTTTACCATGATGGGATGAATCTGAACGGTGTTCGATGACGAGACTCCTTTTAAGAGTGTTTTGAATGAGTAATCAATCGGGCTCTCTATCAATAAGAGTATGGTATGACCCAGATCATGTTCTGTCATGATCATTAACGTTATGCATTAGCACGAGATTGCTCTTTCCCTCTCTTTAAAACACTTCTATGGTTCCGCCAAGGGAAAAGACAATTTCGGAGGGGGATCAATGAAACTGTTTTCAATTCTAATTCCAGCTATTTGCGGACTAATGCTCTTATCGCCACAATCTTATGCACAACCCGTCTTTGATGAGGAGTTTTCATGCACCTCGAGCCAAAAGGCCGAGCAATATGTACGGGATTTTAATATCAATGTTAGAAGCTTTGGCGGAATGGAATTATGTGATGCTAAAGTTGATACCAAAAAACTCTTTAACGACCTACTAATTGTTGAAGAAGGGCGATTCGCCCCCCAGGCTTCGCATGCTCTCATTGGCAATTTTGTTGATTCCAATCGCTATTATCCTTGGCTCAAAGCTCAAACCGAGGGAATGAACAGAGGAAACGACGTGCCTTGGGCCACTGCTTATAACAGCATGGGCTACTTCACCATGCAGGATGGATGGGCAGGACTCTCCACTCTTGGCCGAGTCGGTGTTGTTGTTCACGAAGCTCGCCACACAGAAGGATATCGACACATTCCTTGTAATTTTGGTCCTTACGCAGGCAGCAGTCTTCCTGGTTGCGATGGCCGTTTTCTTGAAGGAGGGTCCCATGGCGTTGAAATGGAATACTACGCTAGAGTGGTTGTTTATGGTGAAAACTTTCACCCTCTTTATAAAAAAATGGCACGCCTCATGGCGCTCGGTCGCTCCAATTTTGTATTCAATCAAAAGGTCATCCAACCCCGTGAGGCTCTCTTTTTAATTCGTAAAGATGGCACCGAAGCTCGCCTCATCGATGGTGGTCGTGGGTTTCGTAGAGAGGTTTCTGGATCGGGTTTTCTCAAACGAAGCAGCTACGGCCCAGTTTTATTCACTCCTGATCAGGCCTTTTCTTTAGATGCCTACGATTGGCTGGGTGATACTCGCCCCACCGCGGATGGATATTCTTACTTTAAACTCCTCACTCTTCCCAAGGGACAACCCTCGGGACAACCACCAAAAGACCTTGAGGAGCTAGATATTGGAAACAAAAGACTTCTCGCAAGCATCGATTACCAAGATCGTTTTGGCTTTTATAACTTTTCCAAGGGAGCTTGGGGCAACTTTCGACCTATTCCAGGAAAGCCTCTTGGCATTAAAACCCAATATAAGGATAAACAGGGACTATTTATCGTTCTCGATAACTTCAAAATTATTCAATCTCTCCCTGAACAAGATCGCTTAGTTGAGACTACGATGGTTTGGGACGCCAACGACGTCAGTTATATGATGGGCCCTAACCGCGAAGTCCTTCAACTGAAGGCTGATGGCACCGTTCGCACTTTGGATGGAAATCTTTGGATTCCAACCCAAGATGCCCTTTGGGGACAGGCCGTTAATATTCCGCTCTACAATGGATTTGATGTTCGCTAATGAAAAAAACACTGGCCCTTTTAATTCCAGTTTTTCTCATTCTGGGTTTCTACCTTTTTGAAACCCAGAACAAACATTCCGCTTCGACAGAGGGAGATAATAAACTCTCTCCGCAAGCGAGTCTTCAAGAGGAACCTGCTGAAACTTCAGACCAACAAGACACCATGCAAGCAGACTCCGACTTGGAGTGGAATGAGCATATTGAAAAACTCACTGGGCAAATTGGATCCCTTACTCCTTCACCAGAGGCCATCGACGAAGAAGTCTCTTCTTTTGCGAATCGTTTAAAAGCCACTCAACTCTCATTGCTTTATAAAACCGTGATTTCAAAATACAAAAGTGGCGACGAAAAACTCCTTGCCGCTGAACTTCTGGCACGATCACCACTCCCGGATTCTATTGAACATCTTAAAAACATTATTACCACCGCACCCGAATCGATCAGCGGTAGTGCGGCTCTTCAAGAGGAATTCCGCGCGATTCAACTCCTTGCTATTGAGGGAATAACACAGAAGCCTTTGCTCCGAAATGAATCTGTTAAAGCTCTGCAGTCACTGCTTCCAGCCGTCGATAATTCATTTATGCACGATAGAATCGCCAGAGGTCTAAGCGCTCTCCAAGGAAAAGCTCCCGCACTCGAGGATCAAGATCGCGAGGCTCTCCAAAAACTTCTTAAAATTCACCGCTAGCGAGAATCAAATGCTTTTTACTTGGTGTTTCTCTTCAACATGAGATGACGGGCATCCAACTTTTCTGAATGCAAAGCACGACAAAAAGCTTGAAAGCCGAGAACTTGTGATTTCAATAAATCGCTCGCTACTTTATCAGTCAATTCTCCTTGGGCCGTTAGATGCTTCCAAACATTGATAAGAAAAACTCGATCTGGAAAAATGAAAGAATTTCGATAGCCAAAAACTTGTTGAAGATGCTCAACAGGTCTTAAACCACCAAACATTCCTCCGAGCCCCACAAAACAAACAGGACGATGCTCAAAGGAATCTGGGTAACTCCAAAAATCGATAAAATACTTCAGCGCCCCAGGCATAGAACCATTGTACTCAGGCACTACAACAATCAGACCTTCTGATTCATTGATTTTCTTGATCCAGTGAGCCACTGATTCAGGAAGAGTTTTTCCGTAAAATTCGCCTTTTAGTTCGTGCAGAGGAAGATCCTTCAGATCAAGAATTTCAACCTCCTCATTTTGCTCCTTATACATCGACTGAATAACATCAGCAATTTTTCGGCTGTTTGAGTTTGGTCTATTCGTACCAACAAGAATGTATTTCATATTTTTTACCTCGTTAAAAAACGCTTATCTCTTAAAAAAGAAAAAGACAAGCCCCTCATCGGGCGCCCATCCCCCAGCCTACTGCTGACAATTTTTTAGGTTTTTAATACCTCAACATAGTGCTGTAGTAGTTTTTCCGTGGTCGATTTCCAATGAAATTGCTGACAATGACGTTTTCCATCTTCAATGCGAATCGCTCGATCGGAGGATGTCATGTGAGCGATCTTCAAGAGAGCATGAGCCATAGCTTCTTCATTATAGGGATCAACATAAATAGCGCCGGGCCCTCCCGCCTCTGGAAAACAACTCCCCTCGCTGGTCATTACGAGAGTCTCACTCATCATCGCCTCGACGATCGGTAACCCAAAGCCTTCAAAAAGCGAAGGATAAGTAACGGCACTCGCCTGTTCATAGAGCCTTGGCAAATCTTGGGAACTAACTCCTGCCATTATTTTCACTTGATCCTTAACCCCTAACGAGACCACCAAGTCTTCGATAGTTTTTTGCAGACCGCCTCTTCCCACTAAAACTAGCTGATGACCAGTTTCCTTAAATGTCTGAGCAAAAGTACGAACAAGACGAAGGATATTTTTTCGTTCTTCAAAAGCACCCACAAAAAGAAAATAAGGTGACGCTATCAAACGTTCTTGAACTTCCGCCGCATGCAATCTTTCACTTTTATAAAAGCGAGGGTGCACTGCCTGGTAGAGTATCTTAATTTTTTTCTCTGGAACTCCTACAAACTCTATCAAATCTTTTTTACTTTGCTCTGAGATAACCAAAACGGAGTCAGCCACCGAACAAGCATGTTTTACCTTTTTTAAATAAACAATCCGATCCCACCACGGATATAACTCTGGATACCGAATAAAAATCACATCGTGTATCGTTACCACCGTTTTTGTTTTTGAACGGCCTACAGACACATTCCATGGAAGATCATGGCTCAGACCATGATAAAGATCGAGATCAAGAGCGGGCCAGTCCCAAACTTGTCCTACCCCCCGCCAAAATTCAGGAATCAATTTTTGTACGCCATGAGGTTCGATTCTACGAGCGAATTGCGGAGGCCAAGATTCGTATTCCGGTAACGCCACCTTGGGTGTAAACAATGAAAGTTCAACGGCGTCGTTAGACCAATATAAAAGCCCTTCAATTAAAAGCCTTGAGTAGTTTCCCAGCCCACGAAAATTACAGAAGGCTCTTTTAGCATCTAAACCAAGATGAATTTTTTGCGACCCCTTCAAAGCATTTCCTTTTCTTACTATGGGTAAACTCTCTCACCAAACTTTAGTCTTATCCTGTCTCAAATCGCGACGAGATACAATAGGCGTCAATTAGCTGCAGGGATATCGATATTTAATGAAAAAAGCAGAAATCACTCATGTTTTTGGTAAAAAATGCCGCAAACTAAAAAGAATGAATGAAAAACGCTGGTTTATCCTCAGAAACGAGCAAGTCTTAGGCCCTTTAAGTGCCAAGGACCTACTCCGCGATCTCGAGGGCAAAAACAACGAGACCATCCGTCTATGGGCAAAAGGCAAAGCGAATTGGCAGCCTTTCAGCGAACTTGTTGATGAGCTGAAAAACGAAAGCACTAACAATGTGCTAGTTCTAAAGACCGACGATCGATGGTGGCTAAAGGAGAACGGTATCGAAGCGGGCCCGATGCCCTTTGAACAGTTGATTCATCACCTAAAAAAAACAACTAATTTAGAGAAGATTAAAGTCGCCAATTATGCAAAGAGGCAATGGGATGACGTCTTTGCGATTCCAGCGATCTTAGAGAAACTAGGCATCAATCGTCGAGCGGTGCCACGCGTTCCCATCGAAGGCACCGCCACAATTTCCGAAGGCCCCCTAAAAGGACAACACGGCCTTCTCGCCTCCATCAGCCAAGGGGGATTCGGAATTAAGAACATCGAGGGACTAAGTATTGGAGAATCTATCAAGGGCACGCTCAATTGCCCTGCTCTGGGCAATTCCGTTCATTTTCAAGCAGAGGTCGTTTTTATAAATAAAAACAGTGTTGGCGCTAAATTTCTCAATTTATCTACAGAAGGCCTCTCGCAAATAATCTTTTACGTGAACCAATTTATAAGTAAACATCCTGATATCGACTTTCGAAAAATTGGTTAAATCTAGAATTGAGGAGCCACCATGTCGGCAATTTATGAATTCATTATTAAAGAATCCCACCTGGATACCTTTGGACATGTCAACAACGCCACCTACCTTACTCTCTTTGAAGAAGCTCGATGGGAACTCATAAGTCAAAGAGGTTACGGCCTTGACTATATTAAATTAACAGGACTAGGTCCCGTCATTCTAGAAATTCAAATTCGTTTTCAAAAAGAACTTCTTCTGCGCCAAAAAATTAAAGTTGAGACGACCCTACTAAACTATGAAGGAAAGATTGGCAAACTTCGTCAAACAATGATTAACGAAAAGGGCGAGACTTGCTGTTCGGCGGAGCTCACCTTCGGCCTCTTTGATACAAAGTTGCGAAAACTCGTGGCCCCAACAGCAGAATGGCGACGCGCCATCGAATAAATAAAATCACCCATTTTTGTCACCCCAAAGATACAAGTTTCGCTCAGACCCTTTCATTTGTCTCAAAGTGAATCACTTTTTGTATCAACTTGATTCACCTCTCTAGATCGGTGACGGTCTGTCTTTTGCTCCTTTGATTGATGAGCGACCACCGGGAGGTCACCATGAATCTAGAAACTTTAATACAAAAGACGGCTCAGACATTCTTATTTCTTGGCTTAAGCTGGGTGATCACAGCCTGTGGAAAGCAGGTTCCCACCAATGTAGTTGGTCAGAGCGAAAATGCCAGCCGACTCCCCGTCGTGACCAATACTCCCAATCCTCCCAAAGATATCGCCTTTTGCAATAAAAAGACTACAGATGATCTAACGGCCCAGCTGAGTGTGTACTACGACCGCACCAAAACCTATCATCCTGAGTTCGTGAGAGTTTGGATTCCTGAGATGGATGAATCCTATTCAGGTTCGGCCTATCAATTTGTTTTTCGTAAATGGAAGGCTAGTCTTCAAGGTGAAACCTATCAAGAAGCTACTCCTCTCAAGGTTCGAGTTGAGAGAATAAACGATAAAGAACCAGTTTCAACTTATATGGACACTCTTCATTGGAACACAGCTGCGGCTGAAATAAAAAAATACACTAACTCAAACCTAGAAATGAAGGATGCACTTAAACTATATAGTTTTGTGATTGACCTCAAAGATCCCACTGCTTCTTTTGATGTTCTAAAGATGTCTCTTTACAAAGACGGCAACCATATCAAAGATTGGAATATTCTAATTCCCGCCTTTTATGCCCATCCATTAACTTATGCAAACTCTCAAAATCCAGTATTGGCAACACTGCACCCATTTGCAGGAGCCGAGAGTTCCTCCTTTGGCGGTGAGCACTTTGCCTCAGTACTTAATGGATATTGCTTTTAAGAATATCTAGTGGCTGCTTTCCTGAACGACTTCTTCAGCCTGCAGATTCTCTCCATTACGGTAGCGCTCTAGGAGAGATTCATCGGTTGTCGGAAACGAAAACAAAAGGGAATGAACTGTCGCCACTTGCCCGTCTTCTTGGGTTACAACAACGTAATGAACATCGGGATAGCCTTGAAAATCATTGAACTCTTTAATAAAGGTCACTAAGCGATTTCCTTGAAAATCTGAGCTTCTCCAGATTTCATCGGGAGATTCGATCGTCTCTTCGCGAAGCTCAGCGAAATCCCTGAACTTTTCGAGCGGAATATCTTTTTCGGAACGCACCTTTAACATTGCTGAAAACAAACCAAGAGAAAGCCCATCGCCCTCGGTGAGCCCGTCACCCTCAATCAATGCAGGCTCGAATTCGGTCATACTGCGATCAAAAACTATCTGGCCGCGTCGAAAATGATCGGAGAGTTCCATGGACCTGGTTGGAAAATGGAGAAAGATAAAAGTGGGATCCTCGTCTTGGAGGTAAGTCGAAGCAATATAATACACCGTATGATCTTCTGCTTCGAACATTCTGTGAAAGTGATAAATAGGGTACTGTTTGCTCACTGAATTATCGAGCCAAATTTGATCTGGCTCTTCCAGTGTCAGTTCCAAAAGATCGCGCATCAATGCTGAATCAGAATCTGAAAAATCACTCTTTTTTCGCAACGACTTATACTCTTTTTCGAGATGATCGATAGATGGTCTAAAATGCTCAAAAAGGCTTTCTTCAGAATCAAAAACCCAATTCTTCTCCTCGTCAATTACGATCTTTTCAGAGTTTGACTTTGAGGTGGGCTTTTTTGAATTACGATTCATTAATTTTTTGTTTTTACTCATCTATTAATTTCATCGCATCAATAGCATGTCACGTCAAGGTTGATAAAAATTTGATTGCAACAAGAATTCTTTTTCATGACGATAAAACCAGAACGCCAAAGTCACTTCCATCGCAAGGAGGCGGTCGTGGAAAAAATTGAAGAAAAAAGCTTAATGCAAATGGAAGCTCTTCTTCATCACTCTGCTCGCGGAGTTCATATTTTGTTTGATAATCAAACAATTGCTAGAATTCTACGCGCTCCAACTGATCAAAAAGTCTTTCTTGATGTCGAAAAAATCAAGTTGGTTCAGGATATACTCACAAAGCTTATTACCAAGCGAAGTTATAATGAAAAACTGGCATTTCTCGATGAGCTCGATCCAAATAGCATGGAAATGCTCGTTCGAACCTACTTTCATATTGTCGAGAATACGATTCGCGCAAGCACCCAACAATACCATTAGTCTGGGTAGGCTTAGGCCCTAGAAAAACTCGACTCTTGGCCCACTGACGACTCACCGATATCAAAAAATGATTCGGTGGCTTCTTCTCCTACTTCTAAACTCCCAATCAGTTTACGCTGAGTACCGGGTCTTCATGATTCGAATGACTGGCCCAGACAACAAACTCATTAAAGAATTTCCTAGTACTCTCGATCCACTACAGTACCGCTATTATTTCCACGTCCCTCAGACGGTTGAATTAAGCTACGTTTTAACATGGCTCTGCCCTGGCAACACAAGCTGGTTAAAGCCCCACTGTGCGGTACCGCCTCAAGAACCAATGGCTCCACCCACAAACCAACAACCCCCTTCTCCATGACAATCTCTAATTTGCGCTGTTTTTAACCTCGACTCTGGACTAGCTGACACCCCCTGATTGTCAGAAGAATAAAATGCACCTACCATAGAGGTATGGAAAGCGGCAAAATTCGAGAAAAACAAAACTACGACTTAAACCAGATTAACCAAGATTACCAAAAGCGAAAAACTCGCCTGATCGATCAGCGCGAAGCCGAAATTGAAAGCATTAGACGTCAATACGATAAAGAAGAAAAAGTAACAAAAGAACAAACCGAAGCGGCCGTTAATCACATCCGCGCTCGAGCAAAAAATAGTGTTGAAGGCGAAAAACGTAACACTCAAAAAGAAATCGAAGGAACACGGGAAATCCTTTTAACAGAAAAACAAGTTTATGATAAAAACCTAACAAAACAACGCCAGTCGCAACAAGACACTCTTCAAAAGCTGCAAACTAATTATAACAAGCAGCGCCTAGATACGATCCACGAAGCCGAAAAAAGCCTTGAGACCATCCACAATAAGCACTCCGAAGCGGCTCACTCCATGGAAGAGAAATTCTTGGCCCAAGAGAATAAACTGAATGAGGCTAACGAGAGACAAGTAGATAAAATTATCAACCGTGGTCAGGCTCAAGTCGCAAAGCTCAACAAGTCTTACTCTGAACAATTGGATACTATCCAACAAAAGGCACAGGAAAAATTCCGTGACCTTAAAGAAAAAAATGATAAAGACGTTCTTCGTCTTAAAGATACCCATCAAAAACAAAGAACCCAAGAAACACACACCCATTCCGAGCTCCTGCAAAACGAAAGAAAATCCTTCAATGAGCAATTTGGCAATATGAAGGAGCAGCAAAGAGATCAACTTTTGAGCCAGGATAAACGCCATGGCAACATCATGAATCTTCGTATGCAACAAATGGAAAAAAACTTCGATGCGCAAGATCGTGTTCTTAATCGAGAAGTCGCAAAATTAAAAATGGACTGGGCAGATAAAGCCAATTTCATAAAAGAAAGAATGGACGACCCTTTTTACCAAATGATCGATCGCAAATCGAGTTTTGAAGAGACTGATGACAGCTATATATTAAAGGCCTTTATTCCTACTCACGACAGAAATGCCATAAAAGTCATTGTTCAACCTGATAAAATCTCTGTTCAGGGAAACCGCTCCCATAAAGATCGTGCAGAAACAAAAGATCGAAATCTGGCGAGTGAAAAATTCGAGAGCTTCAGAGAAGAGTTCCAATTCTCGAGCCCTGTGGTAGAAAAAGGTGTTATTCAAGAGCGCGATGGCGATTACGTGACGGTGACGGTTCCCAAGCTCCAAAGAAAAAATAAAATCTCTTTCGATGGCTTAGCTTAAAGTCTCCTAATAACTAGTGCTCTTCGCCTTCATAACCGAATTAACTTCTCGAATTGAAAATGAAAGACGGCCACAAAGATCTTCGAGCTCTTCGAGCTTCGCCTCAAGGTCAGCAATTAAATCCGTGGAGCCGCCGGCATCTCGATGAGAGAATATTGACTCTTGCTTATTGCCTGAATTCCAAAGCTCTTGATTCTGAACAGAGTCTGCTGGACCTAACATGATCGCCTCCACACGAAGTTTTTTTTTCAGATATGCCTTAAGTCTAGGTATGACCCCCGACTATCAACAACTTAAATTACCTTACATTTCACACTGGAACCCTTTGGGGGGCCCAAAACTAACTAGCAAAAACTAAAACTTCTATTTGTACTCACACGCCATCGAATCTTTGTCGGCCGTAGAAAGCTCATCCCGCTTGGTTATTGTGGCTAAATAGGTAGCCATTACACTTCCTCCATCGTCATTATGTCGAAGTCCCAACACATGCCCGAGCTCATGAATGAGCAAACTTTCAAGGTGAACCTCACTGTTTTGCTGCGGAGAATCAGAGTAGAAGCTGAAATCTTTAGCATTAACTTTTAAGTCGGCCTCGCGAATCTGCTCGCCAATCCAATAAATCGATGTGCGCGCCTGCTCTGTTTTCTTTTCTGACTCCCACGATCTCATCCAGTAAATGACTGAGCGATTATCTTTGGTGGGCGCATCGTTATCTCTAAAGGACGTATTGATTATAGCGAACAATCGATGCCCGGCTGCTGACTCCCAAACCTGAATCGCTCGATCCAAAGCAGGCAAATGTTCACGCGGAAAATCAGCGTGAACCAAAAGCGGTATCGGAACTTGGTCTTTCCAAGAGATTCTCTGCCCATACACATTCTGAACAAAGTTGCAGGGCTCTTCAGCCTTTGGCGCCGGAGCACAGGCAATGAGTCCCAAGATGACCCCAGCTACACCAACTCCTGCCAAGAAATACTTAATCATGTTGCGCCTTCCAATTCATTCAATCCAACTTCAATTTAACGTTGCCTATCGTCTCATTTTCAAACATTGGACCAAAATGAGACGGTCAGCAAAATCCTACTAAGTTATTGTTTTTATTGGATTCTGAACTCTATAATCAATTCTTATGGGCATCGGGACCATGTACAAAATATGAACGCAGGCGACAAAATTCCAAAAATTAGGATGGGAGGAGCTCAAAGAAGTGGGTGGTGTCAAAAAGTTTGGCACTGACCTTGCTAAAGTCTAGGAATACCTATCGAACTCGCTCCGCCCTCGCGGATCTCGATGAGTTCTACAACCCACCTTAAAACCCGCCTTCTTGGAGGGGACTTCAAAAAAGAAGTTCCTCCTCCTCCTCTGCCGGGGACTCAATAGACACTTTTGAATTCAAACTATAAGAAATTCTTATGTAAAATCGCCGCTTTTAAGACGTTGGATTTCCCTTTTTTCTAATGAAGTGAAGTCTTGTAGAGAGCGTTTCGCACCTCTTTGATATCGTCTAGAGTAAGCTCATAAGGACGACCGCACATCTGACAAATAATCTGCGTCTTTTCTTGCTTTTCGAGCATATCATCTAGTTCCTCGACCCCAAGAATGGACAGGGCATTTTTAACTCGCTCTGGTGTACAAGGGCACGAGTATTCAATAGGAAAATCATGGGGAATTTCCGTAAATGGAATTCCATTAAGATAGGGTTCAACCAACTCTAACGGTGACTTCATCTCCCGAATCATTTTTGAGATTTCCCGAGAGGCCTGTTTTTGGTTTTCATCGATCTTTTCGATGATGTTGTCTTCTACCCCGGGCATAACCTCAACGATGACTCCACCGGCCGCTTCTACTCTTCCGTAGGTGTCGAGAAAAACCCCCAGCGAAATGACACTGCGGATTTGCTGAGATTGGTGGAGGTAAAAAGCCAAATCATCGCCAATTTCACCCGTTACCAGTGGAACTGTTCCTTGATAAGGCTGCCGCTGAAAAGGCTGATGTCGAACGACCGTCAACATTCCCCCACCGATAGCCTCCTTCAAACTCAATGTCGAAGAATAACTGGTTGGTTCATACTGGGGAACATTGACATAGCCGCGAACTTTACCCTGATAATCGGCCTGAGCGTAAACGCGAGATAAGGGGCCCTCCCCTTGAACAAGAACACCAATTTCTTGGCCGTCTTTTAAATTGCTAGCCATTAAAAGCGCACCCACCATTGCTCTTCCGACAGCTACGGTTGGCAGCGGTCGAGTTTGCTGAAGTTGTTGCATTCGCGCGACCACCTCGGTGGCATTAACACTTGCGATTCTCACTGCGAAATCATTACTTACAAACCGATGCACCCGATGACCGATTGAACTCATAGCCTTAGCCTCACTTGCCCAGGAATTTAGTTTCTTAAAAATTTAGCCGACTATATCGAAAACAGAGTTCCGCGTCATCCCTATTCTCAATCCAATTTCGAATGCAAACTCAATAAATATGACACTTAAAGAATTTGTAATTTTCAGACATGCCCAAAAAGGGTCTTGGAGTAATGATCCCGAACTTTCACAAGAAGGGCATGCTCAGGCTAAACAACTGGTGAATTTAGTTCATCAGCAAATAATACCTCCCCCCGACATCCTTTTTTGCTCCCCTAAAAAGAGGAGCGAGCAAACTTTCATACCTCTAAGAGATGAATTTAGGATTCCATTAGAAGTAGACCCTAACCTTGATGAAAGAGGGGCTTCAGAACGGGGCCTTGCTTTTGAAGGTCGTATCAAGAACTTTCTTGACGTTCAACTCCCGCAACGCCCCCATACCTGTGTTTATCTGTGTACGCACCTTGATTGGATGGAAATTTTTGGAAGCATTGCCCCCATTGATGTTGATATCACTAATGATGTTATTCATATGCCACCAGCGTATTTCTATCATTTCTCGCTCGTGGCAGACCCCTCTGGCCTTTGGAAACTCATGAAAAAAAGTCGAGGATTTTAATGCTAAAAACTTTCTTTTTTATTGCTCTTACAACCCTTCAATTTATGGAGATCGCAAGGGCTAGTGAGCCGTTCCGCTTTGTCTGTAAAGGACACACGCCTCTTGAATTAAGGCTTCACCTCACCGTCATCAACGAATCAAGAGCCGCCATGACTATCGACTCCATTGACCTCTATCCACATACAGGAGGTAGCTGGAGACTTCTCCTAGAGCGGATCTCTGGTGATACGAAAAACTCAACAATGGTTCCTTTTACGACCTACGATGACTCATTTATATACCACACTTTTATTCCTAAAACCCTTTTGTCGGAGAGGGTCTCTGGTAGGTTTAGCACCGAATTAACGTGGCAAACAGATGAGCGTGGTTCAATCTATTCCGAAGAATTACTTTGCCACCCGCTGAAATAAGGAGAGGCTTTTTCTATGAATTCCTTCAACTATCAAAATATTTGGGGCGTTGGTCGTAACTTTAAAGATCATGCCTCTGAAATGAAGGCAGAATTACCATCATCGCCTCTGATCTTTTTAAAGAGTGGAGCGTCTGTTGGCCAAAATCCCGATGTTGTTAGACTACCCTCTTGGAGTCATGAAGTTCATCACGAAGTGGAACTGGCGGTACGAATTTCTGCCGACGGTCGCCCACTCCAGGCAACTATTGCCCTCGACCTCACCGAACGACATTTTCAAGGTTTAGCAAAAAAGAACGGCCACCCATGGACCCTCGCTAAGTCCTTTAGCGGAGCGACCGTTCTTGCCCCCTGGTTGCCTTGGAACTCAGAATTCTTAAAATCTGATATTGAACTCCTAATTAATGGGCAGATAAAGCAAAAGGGAAACCTGCAGGATCTCATCTTTAGCCTGCCCTCCATCACCGATTTTCTCCTTCAACACTTTCCTGTTTGCGAAGGAGACGTGATTCTTCTGGGCACACCCGCAGGTGTGGGCCCACTAAATCCCGGCGACCAACTGGAAGCCAGTTTGGGTTCTTTTCTTCGCCACAAATGGCGAGTCGAAAAAGGTTGATCGTCATCCTAGATCAGTGTCAATATCTCCCCAACTTAGAACACAGTGAACAGATGTTGGGGGTATTCGTGGTATCCAATCTACAAAACCAAATTAAACAAAAAGGCGAAGAGATTCTTCAGCGAATGGAAGGTCAATCGAAGGGTTCGATCTTTTCCAAAGATTTCTGGTACGGAAGAATTATGGAATGGAGTATGAAGAACGAAAGCTTCAAAACTCGTATGTTTCGTTTTGTTGACGTTCTCCCAACTCTTTCCGACAACAACGATGTTGCGAGCCATCTTAAAGAATACTTCACCGAGGGTGGCGAAGAGATGCCCAGCGTTTTTAACGTTGGCCTTGGCCTCGGTTCTCTGGCTCCATCGATCATGGCCGGTGCCATCCGAAAAAATGTAACCCAAATGGCAAAAATGTTTATCACTGGCGAGTCTCCAGAAGAGGCTCTTCCTGTTTTGCTTAAAGCCCGTAAACAAAAAATATGTGCTACGGTTGATCTTCTTGGTGAAGCAACCTTGGGTGAAAAAGAGGCCCAACAGTACCAACAAAAATACCTTGAGCTGATCACTTGGCTCGCTAAAGATGCGCAAAAATGGGATGAAGTTCCTCAGATCGATCGCGATCACGCAGGATCTCTTCCAAAAGTAAATGTTTCCGTTAAATTGAGCGCTCTTTACTCTCAAATCAACGATAAGGCCTGGGATCACTCTAAAAATATTCTCAAAGAACGTTTGCGACCACTCATGCAAACAGCAAAAGAGAAAAATGTTTTTCTCAATTTCGATATGGAACAATATTCACTCAAAGAACTGACCCTTGAAGTTTTTAAAGAACTTCTGATGGAGCCCGAGTTTCGTGATTATCCGTTCTACGGTTGCGTGATCCAGGCTTATCTCCGCGACTCTTTCAAAGATGTTCGCGATATGATTGATTTTGCGAAGGCTCGTAAAACTCCGGTTACGGTTCGTTTGGTCAAAGGCGCATACTGGGACTATGAAACTATCGAGGCTGAGCAACGGGCATGGCCCATTCCTGTTTACACCAACAAGGCAGAAAGTGATGCCAATTATGAGGCCTGTGCCGGTCTTATGCTAGAAAATTGGCAACATCTTCGAGCTGCTTTTGCATCCCACAACGTAAGAACCATCTCCGCAGCCTTGTGCTTGGCTGAGGCGATGAATGTTCCGAAACTCGCCTTCGAAATTCAAATGCTTTATGGAATGGGAGACCCGATTAAGAAAAGTCTCGTTGACATGGGTTATCGCGTTCGAGAATACGCTCCCATTGGCGAACTAATCCCTGGAATGGCCTATCTTGTGCGCCGACTTCTCGAAAACACTTCGAATGAAAGCTGGCTACGAAACAAGTTTGCTGAGGGGCAATCAACAGAACAACTTCTCAAGGATCCAGCCTCTGGACTGGTGCCAAGCTCCTCCGACACTCTCCGCTCTGATCGCTTTCAAAACGAAGCCCTTCTCGATTTTGCGGTTCCCGCTAATCGCAACAAAGTGCAACAGCAAGTGGCAGCTCTCAAGCAAGGTTCGATCGCTACTCTTCCGCTTTGGATCAATGGCAAAGAAGTTTTTACTGAAAATACTCTCGAAAGCCGATCGCCTTCAAACCCCGATCAACTTCTTAGTAAAATTTGTTTAGCCAGTGAGAAAGAGGCGATTGCCGCAGTTGAATCCGCTCATCAAGCCTACGGTTCATGGAAAAACACGGCCGTCGCAGAGCGTGCAAAACTCCTAAACACTTTGGCTGATTTAATGGTCAGGGATCGTTTCCGTTTAATTGCTGAACAGGTGCTTGAGGTTGGAAAACCATGGGTAGAGGCCGATGGGGACGTCGCCGAAGCGATCGACTTTTGCCGATACTACGCGCGCTCCATTGACGAGGTCTGTGGGCCTCGCCGTGTTGGTAAGGTTCCGGGAGAACTCAGTATCTATCATTATCAAGCAAGAGGGGTCGCCTTGGTGATTGCGCCATGGAACTTTCCTCTGGCTATTCTCACTGGCCAGGTTGCCGCCGCCTTGGTCACAGGCAACACAGTCGTGATTAAACCAGCGGAACAGAGCTCTTTGGTAGCGCATGGTTTGTTACGACTCTTAAGAGAGGCGGGCTTTCCTCCCAACTCCTATCAATTTATTCCCGGCATTGGTGAGCAAATTGGACCGGCCCTCGTCAAACACCCCCATGTCACAACGATTGCATTCACTGGATCAAAGGCTGTTGGTTTAGAAATTTTAAGATCAGCAGCCACAGTGTTACCTGGTCAGGTTCACGTCAAACGCTGCATTATTGAAATGGGCGGAAAAAACGCCATCATCGTTGACAGTGATGCAGACCTTGATGAGGCCGTCAAAGGAGTTGTCTACTCTGCCTTTGGTTTTGCAGGACAAAAATGCTCTGCGTGCTCAAGAGTTTTCGTCGTGGGCGATATTTACGAAAAATTTAAAGAACGACTAATAGACGCTGTTCAAAGCTTAAAGGTTCTTCCGTCCGAAGATCCTCTTGCATCTCTTGGCCCCGTGATTGACCAAGAATCTCAAAAACGCATTTTCGCGTTCATTGAATCTGGTAAAAATGATGGCCGCCTTCTTTATCAGGGCCCAACCCCCGAAATAGGTCATTTCGTTGGCCCAACAATCATCGAAGGACTATCGCCTAAGAGTCATGTCGGACAAAATGAAATTTTTGGCCCGGTCTTAGCGCTTTTTAAAGTGGAGTCTCTCCAGCAAGCTGTGCAATTCACAAATGATGTTGAATACGCTCTCACCGGGGGCATCTTCTCCCGAAGTCCCGCGAATATTGAGTATGCCAAAAATAATATTGAAGTGGGCAATCTGTATGTGAATCGTGGAATCACTGGGGCTCTCGTGGATCGTCACCCCTTTGGCGGATTTAAGATGTCTGGAATAGGTAGCAAAACAGGGGGACCAGATTACTTGAAGCAATTTATGGAACCGCGAACGGTCACCGAAAATACTCTTCGCCGAGGTTTTGCACCAACGGAGTAAGTTTAACGACACTCTTCATTCAAAAGCCGTAAGAGCCTCTTCTCTTGCGGCTTTTTTATTTGGTGGGCTTTCGTTCGCGCTTTAAAGTAAAGAGGGTTGTTGCTTTTTCTGGATTATTTTCATCCACAAAATTTGCAAACTCAATAACATTTGGTCGCACCAGAATTCGTTGCACTCCTAAACCCAATTTTTCGTTGATACTATTGAGAACTTCACCAGAAAACTGTAAGAAGGCTGATGGAAACAAAAGTAGTTTACTCATCCAAGGAAAGGGCTCCAGAATGTTCAAGGCATCATTTGTTAGGAAATGAACAGGTGTCAAGATCACCGGGAGACGGGTCAGTTTTACAACACTGCTTTTGGCTCCCTTTAAAACTCCTCCTGGGCCCCAAAACCAATCCCCAGGTAAATTAGCAAGATTCTCTTTTTGCTCCGGCTCAAGCCCATAGGCATGCATAAAATAAATTGAGAGATGAGTCTCTTTTATTTTTTCGGAATCATCGTTCACACAAACATAGAGAAAATTTCGGGAGCGATCTAATTTGAAGAGCACGATTCCCAACATATGAAAAAAACCAGTCTTCTTGGGACGCAAGAGGGCCTCATAGCGAACACGATGATGGGCCTTACTCTTCATTTTATCAAATCCACCCATAACTTCATTATTAATGGTCAAGTTATCAGGCATAACCAAGGGATGCTCTCCTGTTCTTGGCGTTCCAAAATATAATCTTTTAATCACTCTATCGGCCATAGTCACTGCCTCTGAAGGCAGTATTTGACAACCCTTAGTCTGAGCAAAGGCGCCTTGATAAGAAGTAATTATAAATAGAAATATCAGAATCGATACTCTTATCATTTCACGGTACTCCCGCGTTTTTCTTCACTGGTCGACCACTGGCAATCAACCTTGGCATTCACAGCCCGAACTCCTTTAGCAAATGGATTATAATCTGTGCGTACCCTTTGAGTGCAGAGCAATGCCCCGGGAAAGTCGGTGATTATTTCGAAAACGAACTGAGTTCGATTCTTTTTACGGTCTCCGTAGTACATAGCATTACCTTTGGCCGTTACCGAATTTACGTCGGGATTCAAAAGACGCATTTCTCGAACCACATTTGCAACGAAATCTAATTCATGTTCCTCTTCTGGTGCCTCCAAGACTTTACCCACGTCAAACCACTCAAGTGTAAATGGTTCTACCGTAAGATGAGGAGCAAACCAATTTTCGAATTGATGCAATATAAATTGTGGCGAAGCGTAGGCTCGATCCAGCCTAAACAAAATGGCTCCAGCAATCATTGCCAATAAATTCTGAGAGGGATTCCATTTTAGATTAACATAACCATAGGTACGTTCGTTGACCTTTACCGACATCGTCATCATTGCTACAAATTGGTTTCGAGAAACACCACGATGCAATTCTTCATTCACAAGGAGAGCTTCGCCAAGAGTCATGGGCCCTCGTCTATCGGTTGAATTTCTTAGCGAAACCACGTAGACATCATCAAACTCATAGCCCACAGCCCGAACCATCTTATCAACAGCATAGGCAATCGATCGTTCATAAAAATTCAAATGGCCATGATCCGCAATCGCCCTCATCGGCATCAGGAAAAGTAAAAACAAAAAAAGCTTTTTTAACTGGCTTTTAATGATCACTTCATACCCTTTCATAAGTCCAACGAGATCACTAGTACTTAAATTGAGCCTCTTTATACTCAACACGATATCTTTGCCCATCAAAACTAAATACGCACTTCTGAACCGGCACTTGTGTTTTTTTGTAATCGAAGACATCGATAGATTCGGTATCTGCTCGGCACTCGATCAAAGCACTTAGAAGCCCCTTCTTTATATCCTCTTTTTTGGTCTGACTGTTTGGTAGTGCGAGTTTCATTCGAACACCATAGAGAAAAAGCTTCTTCATTTCGATGAGTTCGTTGCTGATCATCACATCAACTGATGTGGGCACTACTTTTCCTTGGCCACCCTTGTTGGTATAAAAAAGAAAATCTCCCTCAAACTCGTTTTCTATTTGGGTCCGACGAATTCTAAGTACGGCAAATATGTCATTAAGGTTCGTTGAAAAAAAGGTTTGAAGTTTAGCTTCGTCTTGATTGAGTTTTTTATTCGGAGCTTGGAGTGGCACCTTCAATCCTTGCGGCGCATGTTTAAATGCCATTGTGGCTTCCAAATCAAAAACATCGATCGCAGAAGGAGTATCGAGGCGAGGATCAACGCTAGCGGAAAAATTTATTTGAACATTGAAACGATGTTTTTGAATACTTTGAAAAATTGCCTTCATCACCTCACGACCAGCGCTATAATTCTCATCCGGCACAAAGTTACCTTGGGCATTTAACGATGAGACCCCCAATATACAAACAAAAAAAGTCGTGATAGCTTGTGAATTTAAAAGTGAAAAAGATCTCACTAGGGTCCCTCCGACATGTCCGAAGCCGGAGTTGCAAAACCTTAGCCATCCTTAAAAGAGACCTATTAGTTTATAAGTAAATAAAATCACCTGATATTCGGTGTTTTGTCAGAACATCTGCATTTTCTTCAAAAGGGCAGGCGACCCAAAGAGGTTGACAGTTTAAGTGACAAGTCCTTCGTCTGCCTCTTCTGGATGACTAACCCATGAGAGAGTCTGACTGAGATGAGATTTTTGCATAAAACTTCGGTAAAAGACACCTACAATAGAGCCAAATAGGATCGCCCCCAAATGGGCCGTGTGAGCCACCCCCAAGTTCCACTCCGGCGTGGTCAGAATAGCGTTAATATCACCCAAAATGAGCATAGGGATCAGCCAATACTTAGAGAGATAAATGTCTCCAAAATAGTCTTTGCTGGGCACGAAAAAGTAGAAAAAGCGCAAATGCCGTCGAGGCTCGGTCAGCAGGAGAAAAGTTATTAGGGTGCTCACGGATCCACTCGCGCCAACGAGGGGAGCTAAGTTATTACCTGTGGTAATGCTATAGAAGAGGCCCCCAAAAGCACCTCCGACAAGATACAGAAAGAGCATGAGGCCAGAGCCGAGCTGTATTTCGATCAAGACCCCAAAAAGTACAAGAATAATCATGTTAGAAAAAAGATGAAAGAAACTGGCATGCACAAATTGATAGGTAATGTAATGACTCCACCGAAATCCGTTAATAGAGACGCCAAAGACGCCGGCAAAGTCTTTTTTCTGAAAGTTCTCAAATTCTGTGAAAACCTTTTTCCAATAATTATATCTGACCTCATCGGGATAGGGTGAAAGCGTTTTCACGACACCCAAAAAAGCACCATCCCTAAACGACATCTGGTACCAAAAATCGTTAATTTCGCCACCCTGAAGCTCATTTCGATTTTGATAAAAACGCTCTAACCAAAGGCTCCAATCTTTCGGGCGTTCCGATTTGAGGTATTGTTCGTAGAGATAAGAATGAACCGTGATAAAGTCTTTCTTCGACACTTTTTGCGTGAGTTCTGCCGACAAATTGATCCCGTTCTTCATTGGCAGCACCAGAAAAATAAAGACATTGAGAACCAAGAACATCATAGTCACTGGAGCCCGAAGGAACTGATTAATATGAAGCCAAAAAGGAAAGATCATTTCTCAAGTTCCTCTGAGCTCGCTGGCAAACGAGCACCCTCTTTCTCTTTAAGTAGACTCATATTGAGTTTGAGACCAGGAATAGCCGAAAATAAATCGGCAAATGCGACAAGAGAATCACCATTACCCTCTTTACCACCCTGTCTGATGAACCACTCCGACGCCGAAAGAAAACTCTCCTGTGTCCAATCCAGGCGTTTCCACAAATAGGGCGCTAATTTCCAGTCTTCCTCATAATTGGATCTTGAAATTAACAATTGAAGCGCATCTAATCTCAATTCTATTTTATGAGATTCATCTTGGATAAAATTTCGTAACTTTAATAACCCCTGGGCCTTCGTCACTTCTTTTTCTAGCTGAAATGCAATTCGCAGAAGCTTCTGTAGCCCCTCACTTTCGATAAAAGTCCAATACTCCATATTTTCGATAAGATTATTCTTACAGAGTGAATTCTTAAAGAGCGCACGACTCACAACTAAATCATCGAGTGACTCTTTATAACTTGGAATCATAGAGACCAAAACGTCGCATTCGCGAACTTTCCCACCACAACCACTCTCAAGCTGATGAAGACAAATTTCGGAATTAATGCGAAGAAAATCTTTTTCTACCATCACCGATTTTAATGTATCAAGAACCGTAGGAAGTTTATCTGGAGTGGATCTTTGTAAGGAACGTAAATGCTCTGCCACCAAACCCGTCGCCCTAATACCTTGAGACTGAAGATTTTCAATCATCGTTTGCGCCTGGGCAGAAGCGCCCAAGCGATTTAATAAAATCAGCATCCCCGTTTGATAGGCTATCCCACCTGAATCGGGCTTTTTTATTTGTGCTTTTTCTAAGATTTGTTTTGCTTCAACGACCGTTGATTTCTCCTTGAACAAAGCTCTTTGACACCATTGATCACCGAGCTCGCAGGCTTTCTTGAAGTATTCTTCACGCTCACTGGTGTGAGCGCCAGAAAGCAGGGCTCTTCCTACCCATACAAGGGGCCCATCCACGTCTTTCAAAACAGCAAAGTCGACCTCTTTTTGAAAACATTCCTCATCGAGCTGTTCGAGTAAAAACAGGCTTACTGAAAAATCTAATCGCTTTGTCAAATTTGAGAGATCTACATTTGAGTACGAACCAACATCGTCAACTTGATCACAAAGTAGATTTTTATCTCTCCACTCAACCATCGCTAGCGTGCCATCTTGCATCTTTTGATTTGTTGTTGAGAAAAAAGCGGTAACCCAACCAAGCAATAGCATCAAGACAGTCATAAAAACTAAGTTCACTGTTGCTTTTTCGGCCGGAAACGGCGAGCCCGCATGCCTAACTTTAAGGGTCGTAATTTCAGTTTCTGACACTCTATCGTGCATGGCATGTCGGCGCTGGTGAGAAAAGATTTCTAATAAGGGAATACCGAGCATCATGATTTCAAAACACCAAACCGCCGAACGAACAAGACAACGCCCCCAAGTTAATTCGGCGCCAGTCGTACTCCTCAATTCGAGTTTCATCAGCCGCATACCAGGCGTTTTTTTCCAAAGCTTAAAATAAACCCCTTGAAGTATGACCGTTCCAATGAGTGCAATCCAAACGAGCTGTGCGAAGACAGCCATCTTTTCTGAGGTAGCCGAAACTGTAATTTTAAGAACATTCAAACGATAAAGAACAATTGAACTCAATAGCGTAAATATGGGACTGTGAAAAAGAATATCGAGAAATCCTGCCAAAAGGCGATCTGTAGGTGGCGCGATGGAAGCCACCCTCTTGTCTTGAGAACGTTCGTGTTCTTCTGTATAGACGTCTTTTAAAACCATGAATTTTTATCGGACAGTTTGAATATGAACTGTAGAGAGTTTTGACAAATCGAGACCTAAACCAAGTCTCAATAGATCAACAGTCACCAGCCTTTGGACTAGTGACTATTCAAAAAAAGGATTCTATCGAATTTAGAATTTATTAATCTTTAACGAAAGAAGATGGCCTTCGGTATCCCAAGAAAACGAAGCTTCTCCAACAACAGTTTTGCTGGCATCCATTAATTCAATGACCGACTTCTCTTGGGTGCGTTCTTTTACTTCAAGTCTTTCAAAACCAACCCACCAAAGAGATTTATTTTTTTCAAGAAAAGCGATTTCTTCACCAACAAATTGAGGAGCGTCTTTGACCTCTTTTTGCTTCAGCAACATTTCACTGACTTTTTCACCTTGAATGCCCATCAAATAACTACCTTTGAGTTCTCCAAAGGCGAAATTCTCAATGGCACTCGCTTGTCTGGCCGCTTTTCCGGCAGGAACCTGCGCCATTTCAGCAAGCCGTGATGATAAGTTTTTCTTCCACGAAAGGTCCTCTGAAACAGAGATGCTTGCTAGTCCCCGTTCTTGGCTCACAGTTGAGGCTTCATCTATCTGATTAACTTTATTTTGATTAACGAAAGTCACCGCAATAAAAACAAAGACCAAACCACTAATCCCAAAAAGTGATTTTATTTTACTTTGATTTTGCGTGGTTGAAACATTTTTACCGTTAAGCATTTAAACCTCACTGTTATTATGCTCTAAGTGCGAGGTTCATGCCAGAACCAAGTCTTGATTTTATTACTACTCAACCGAATTCAGCGTTTTTGTTGTGTCGATTTTTTTGACAACTGTAAATTCCCACTGTTTTAAAAGTAGGTCTGCAAACACGTCAAAGCCATTGGCTCATTGCCAATGGCACCGACTCTTTTGCTGTCTTAAAAGGAGAATTATGCAGCTTTGCGTTTTCTTGCTTGATTGGGATCAATGGCAAAATGTTTTACTTTACGATACAGGGTCGCTCGACCAATACCTAGTGCCTTGGCGGCTTCAGTTAAATTACCTTTAAATTGAACGATCGCAGACTCAATCGCTTTGGCTTCCAGTTGTTCCATCGTTTCGACCGAAGCAGAACTTGAGGCCTTAGAAAATTGTAACACCTTTGCTGATTCGTGTCCCAGACCAACGGCCAACGTAGGCACCCCAACGTGAACCGACTGTCTTGCAATTCCATCCTCGAGGATCTGATCCCATTGTGAGGTGGAATAAATTTTTAATGTGTACTGCGAGTCAGACTCAAACTGAGATCGAATTTTATTTACTGTTTCAGATTCATCGCTCACGAAGAAAATGGTCGCCTTCATCTAATTAACCTCCCTAAGTAACCATCCTGGCTAAAACCATGTTCTCTTCATTGGAACATTGAAATTATCGGAGATTCTCACCGGAACTTGAGCCAATTTAAGTCATTCAACAGTGGCATTTTGAGATAAGGCGCTGAATTTTAAGGTTTTTTATGATACAAAATTTATTTATTTATGTTTTTCAAACAACACAAATGCCACCAAAGCCAATAAACACAAGGCTTTCGAAGCTATGTCTCAAAATAAAACGAGGGTTGTATTTTGATACAACCCTCGTGGTCCCTTGAAGCAATTATTAAGACTGAAACTAACGACGACCAGACTTAATTTTGACTAGCAATTTTGAAATTAAATGAACGGCCATTTTTTCTTGAACGCGACACATCTTCAATTCATCTTTACGGTAAGAACGCTGGGACGGAGTCAGTGTGCCTGTCTCTAATTCCATTTCGTAATCGAGCTTACTTGAGCGAATGCCCTCAAGCTCTTTTGATTGCTGCTTAAAAAGCTTAGTCACACCACTCAAAGGTGCCACTTCAATCCACTCTTCCTTAGAGCGGTACCAACTGACCATTCTTAAAAATCTCGCTTTATTCTTAGCTAAAGTAAACCGAGGATATTGAGACTCCTCAAGGTCTAAAATATTGTCGATGAGATCAAGATCAACTGTATCCTCAACCTCTTCAATATTTTTTAGGGCTTTGAACTCTTTTTCGAAGTCTTTCTCAAGAGTCTTTTGCCGATGGGGTTCACCATCATAAGGCTCATTTTCAGCAGCATCAAAATCACCAGATTCTAATTCATCGTTTAGGTCTAGGTCTGTATCGAGATCTGTATTTACGCCCACGTTTATCTCCCAAAAGTTCCAAATTAGGGCCAAAAAAGACCCAGGTTGTCACTTAGCTTAAATTAACCAAAAATGGCTTTCGGAGGTTATACCTCATCGGAACCCATTGTCACAATATGTCATTTTTCTAGGGATAGAAATATTTTCAAGTAATTTCAAGGAACTAACGACTTGAAGTCATTTGTTCTCTCCCAAACTCTGAACTATTCAGCGTTGCTGACTCACAAAATTAAGTCTGAAACCACAGAGCCAAAACTCAGAAATTTTCTATCCGTAGGCCCTCCATGCGATTGTAGTGCCAAGGCTTCTTTAGACTATTTTTTGAGAAAGGGGCAAAAGCCGAGCCTAAGCCCCATGCTTTCAGGAAACTTTCGACACACACCGGGGCGTCGATCATAAACCGAGCAAAGCCTATTAGAATCCAAAAACTGACAATCACCGTTGGGTTTGGACTCCATCAGGAACAGACCCGTGCTATCACGGTAACTTTTGATTATACCTCTTTTTTTCAATAACTTAGAGACTCTCTGTAAATCCTTTTTGGTGCCCTCACCAACGTCGCCTGCATCTACCACACGAAGCCCAACCAAATCTTCAATTTGAACTTCCAGTGGCATCGTACAGCACGTTGCCAGGCATTCTTTGCAAAGAGATTTCTTATACGGACGCCAAGTAAATGGTTTGTTTTTATCAACCATTATCACCCTCTAAGCTGCTGATAGGATTTAATGTAAATTCTGGAGCGCAATGAACCGGGAGTACTCCCCACCAAAACCAAGAAGTTCGGCATGGTTGCCCACTTCAATGATTCGGCCCTGCTTCATTACAACAATTTTATCCGCCCGCACAACAGTCGAAAGCCGGTGAGCAATCACGATGGTCGTTTTCCCCTGCATCAGATGCTCCAGACCCTTCTGTACTTCGACCTCGCTGGCGCTATCAAGGGCACTGGTTGCTTCATCGAGAATAAGGATGGGCGCATTTTTAAAGACAGCCCGAGCAATAGAAACTCTCTGCCTCTCCCCACCCGAAAGAAGCCCTCCTTTATCTCCAACAGGGCTATCGTAACCCTTGGACATTTTGGAGATAAAATCGTGTGCATTCGCTGTTATCGCTGCAGGAATGATCCCAGAGGGGTCCTTAGAAAAATCGCCTGAATGAATATTGCGCCCAACCGATTCACTAAATAGAAATACATCTTGGGTCACTAATCCGATGTTTTTACGAAGGTCTTTCAATGCAAACTGACGAATGTCACGGCCATCAATCTGAACTTCTCCAGAGCTGGGATCAAAAAAACGTTGTAAGAGATTAACTAAAGTAGATTTTCCACTCCCACTTTCACCAACAATCGCAACCACCTCTCCCCTCTTTACGGTGAGATTAATATCATGAAGGACAGGGGCCTCCTGATATTTAAAGCCAACATGGTTAAAGTGAATGTTTGACCATTGTTCGGGAAAGGTTTCGCAATTCAATGGCTCAGAGATGACGGTGTTATCATCGATGATCGAATAGACTCTCTCTAGGGAAACCACAGTCTCTTGGAGCTTAACGAAAGCCTCTTGAAATTTTTTAATTGGCGACTGAAGCATCATCAACGCGCCTAAGTAACTTCCAAAATCACCGAGACTCGCCTGCCCAGAGGAAATTCGGGTGCCTATGTAGTAAAAAATTACCATTATCACACCCGTCGCTATAAATTCGGTCACGGGGCTAGTTAATTCTCCCCGTGCATGAATTCTTCGTCGAGCCGCCAAATAGTCGTTGGCAGCCAATTGGAAACGCCTCTGCATCTCTTTTTCGAGCCCAAAAGATTGTATAACTCTCATTCCATCGAGACTTTCTTTTACAATCGTCGCTACTCTCTCAAGAACTTGCTGACTTCCGTGTCCATACTTCCGTAAGGAGCGAGCAATCTGTCGCAAAAATATTAAGAGTGGCGGTAACACAACGAAAATGAGGAGAGTTAACTGGGCGTCTCGATAAAAGAGGGTTCCCATCAAAAGTATGAATGCTAGCGGCTGGGTAAACACATCGGCAACTAAACGGAGCCCATGCTGTACAGACACCACATCACTTAGAATTCTCGAAATGAGGCCGCCAGAACCACCTGCATATTGGGAGTGGAAGCTCTGATTCAGAGTCATGAACTTCCACTGAAGTTGTTGCCGAAAACTCATTGTGACGAGATCAGCAATATAGTTCATGACGGCTAAATGAATATAACGCCCAACAACCATGAAAAAAGTGATTAGTAACATCTTAGGAGGAACTTGCGAGATGATCTCTGCGTTCATCGAACCGAGGGCATCGAAAAGATCTTTTAGGCGCAAGGATATTTGCCACTGGGCAAGACTCATCACGACCCCTGCAATGGCCATGATCACAACAAGTCGCTTATGAGGCTTAAGCTCTTTCAACAGTCTCTTAATGACATTCCACATGAAGGCTTCCTTTGAATACCTTCTAACTCAGCCGACCAGGGATGTCAAAAATTCACTTAAGCGGCAATAAGGTCATTCAACATTTTCTGTGTTTTTGAAGTTAAGTCAGAAAAAACAAGGCGCCTTCGATCCTGTAAATCACCAGAAACTTTGCCCTGAAACGCAAATTGTTTCTTTCCTGCTGGGCTATCAATGATGAAAACGATTTCAAATGGACCACTTTTTAAATCAAATGGAATGGCTTTATCGAGCAATACCCCGCTCGAAGAGAGATTGACCGTTTGAGTTCTAAAGCTTTTGCCTCCACTGGCAATGATCACCTCAATTTTTTTAGTCACTCTCGCAGATCTCCGACGATCAACTCCCAAACCCAGGGCCGGTGGTTTTGGAGGCCTCGAAAAAGTCAGATCATCTCCATGAAAGTCTCGAAACTCATTAGACTCATCAGCGGTTTCTTCACGCAAAAAGGTGCGTACCTCGGAATACTCCTCTGGGATTCGCGTCTGGGTTTTTTCCTGTTCTAGGGGGGGATTTGAATCGGCGACACGCCCTTTGGTGCCAGGAAGATGAATGAGCATGCGAATCTTGCTTTCCTTCACGTCAACAATATTTCGAAGCGGAAGCCAATCACGAAAAAACGGATTCCAAGCCCACCAATGGTCAATATTCACATTTCGCAGATTACTTAAAAAGTCTTCGGCCCCCGACTGTGAGAGACGTCGTGATACAACCCGGGTTTTAGAATCAATGAACAACCAATAAAGACCGTCTTCCATTTAAAGTTTCTCCCCGGCTCTTTAAGCGGCTTTCTGCTCGACAATTTTTTTCAAGGCCGTTTGCATTGAGCTATTGACTCTCACAAAACGCAACCCCAAACGAAACTTTACCGGTTCTCCCTCTGAACTCGATTTCATACAATTCATCACCTCGCAGTGAACATTGAAGGCAGGAACTTCTTTAGACGGACGAAAATGAAGAGTTAAAGCTTCACCTTTTTTGAAGGAATGAAGGGGAATTTCAACGCCAGCTCCCCCGCTGCTGATTTCAAAACCCGTCGCATTCCAAAGCTTTTTATTATTGTGAATAATCAGAGAGGATCCGTGATGAACTCGCGGCGAGCTTCGCCGATAATGCATGTTAAAGCCAGCGCGCTTTGGATCTATAAAAGGCTTCATTTTCTCTTTGGTAAAGTGACCACACGCAGAGATCAACTCCCAAGCCTCCATCGATGGGGACCAAACGTAATCAAATTCGAATGCGGTTTTATCTTGCAACATTTGAACGATGTCTTTGTAGTCAAAAGGTCCCATTTGAGTGTTATCTCTTAAAAGAAACCAATGATTATTTTCTTTTTCAACTTCGATAGGCTTTGTGATTTCATCTCTTTTGCTAAGATACTCACAAAACGATTTGGTTAATTCGAACTTAGAAAGCAAAACCCAATCGTTAACTTTTGGATTGTAGAGATAATCATGGGGAGCTAAGTAACCTGATTTAATTTTATCCTCAATTAATTCGAGCGAGTGTGGACCTTCTTGATGCCCATTACGAGAAACAAAATAAACGACCATTATGTAGCCCCTCCGATACGGTTTTCTCCTTCAATGGTAAATCATTTTCTCGAGAAAAACTTAAAACTGGCCGCTTTCTAGCCATCAGACCGGAGGGACTGTTTCAATTTAAAACATTTACTTTGCTCGACTGGCCCTTGATTTTAAAAATTGAGCCATTAGTTGAACCCCTTGCCCACTACCGCCGGTAAATGACAACCCACCAGTGGGCTTGTCATTCCAGGCATAGATATCGATGTGTGCCCACGGAGTCGAACCAACAAACCTTTCTAAAAACATGGCGGCAGTGATTGCTCCCCCAAACCCATCCACAGCGTTCGTCATAGAGGCAACAGAACTGTTCATCTGAGAACCATATTTTGAAACGAGTGGCATTCGCCAACAAGGTTCACCGGAGGATCTCGCCGCAAGTAGAAGTTGTTTGGCCAACAAATCATCGTTGGAGAAAAGACCAGGTATGTCAGCACCCAGAGCCACTTTGATGGCCCCTGTGAGAGTTGCCAAATCAATCACCAGATCAGGTTTCTCCTTGTTATTGATAGCAACATCGAGAACATCTGCAAGCACCAATCGTCCTTCGGCATCGGTGTTATGAACCTCAACTGTGACGCCGCTCCGGGCTTTGAGGATGTCGCCAGGACGAAAAGAGTTCGGACCAATCGCATTCTCTGCTAAACCTAAATAAAAATCACAGGGTACATTGAGTTGCATTTTTTCAAGCCAAACACAAAGAGCAAAAGTAGAAGCCGCGCCTCCCATGTCTTTCTTCATCAAGCGCATACCTGAAGAGGGTTTGATATCAAGCCCTCCACTATCAAAAGTCACTCCCTTACCAACAATCGCAATAGGGTTCTTTTTGCTCCCCAGAGGGCGATACCTCAAGTGCACCATCCGAGGCCCCTGGGCAGCCCCCTGACCAACCGCAAGATGAAGCCCCATGCCCTCATCCTGAAGACGCTTTTGGTCCCAGGTAGTAACCCTCACTGTTTTTGATTTCTTGAAAAAGCCTTCAGCCAATTCGGCAAACGATCGCGGATTCAAGTCGTGACCCGGCAAATTAACTAGATGGCGAGCCCAATTAATTGAATACGCTAAGTCAGCGGCTTCTTTGAGTCGTTTGGGATTAAATCCTCGCCCCTGACTTGAGATTGAAATCGTTGGCAATCCCTCTAACGTTTTCTGACCTTCATAAACAGAACGAAACTGATAAGCACCGAGGTCAAACCCAACAATAACACCTATCTCTTCTTCGGGAGATGCTCCCCAAAATTCTATATCTAGGCGCGGAATCTGGAGTGCTCGAAGCACGCCAACCAAAGCACCCGCGCTGTCTCTGGCTTGAGTGTAAAGGGAATCCTGAAAATTGCCCTCGTGTTGAGTTTGTTTTTTCTTTGAGCGTCTTTGAATCCATACAGGACCGGAGTTACCAACAAAGTGCAAAGTTTCTTTTTCGTTTTTAAGTAAGCTCTCTCTCTGGTAATCAAGAGAATACATCTCTATGATGGACTTAAATTTCTTTTCTGGACGATCTCCTAAAAAGAAATAAAATCCCTGCCCTTTTAAGTTATCTTTGTTTTTTTTGACCTCGAACGTCTGACTCCACTGTGGCAAATTCAGATTTAAACTCATATTAACTCCAATCCTTTTATTTTTTCAGAGCAGGACAACCTTTTCCATCAACGACTTCTCCTTCTGGAGTTTTTGGACAGCGATCTTCAAAATCGGGAATCGAATCATTATCACTATCGATGGGACATCCATCTTTATCGACCTTTACACCTCGAGGTGTACGGGAGCACATATCATTGTCGTCTTCGATGCCGTCTCTATCACTATCTTCGATAATCATCGATTGATCATTAGTAGCGTCCATCTCCCCAATTTCGTCGGCGGAGCCAAAAACAGGCCTTTGATCAAGAATCGAGTCAGAGTCTTTTTTTGCGCTCACAAAACCAAAATCCCAACTTGCTCCTGCTAAGAGCCGCCAATCCGGACTCATCGTTCCCTTAAGAACTTCAGTTCCACATCCTACCGTCCAACGAAAAGATCGAGAGGGGCTTGCACGCAGACCAAAAATGGCCTCGGCTGACGAAATATCTTTTGCCCTCTGATAGGCTCCCTTATCGATAGGATAGGCCGTGAAAAATTCTGCCATCCAACTCAACTTTGGCTTTTTCTCAAATTGACGTTGATAACCCACGGAGGCGATCAGTTGATCTTCTAAAGGAAAAACAGGCGATTCAACATAGTGCTCACCCGGCGATCGAAAACGAAGACCCGCATTGAAGGCATACGATTCTTTTTGGGTTCCCTTCTCGAAAACACCTTCCATGGTCACAATAGGCGTTTGATGATCTCCTAAAAATCCATCTTGCCGGGTGTTTGGCAAATTGATCGAAGCAACAACAGCGATCCCTTTGCTATCACCATCGCCTTCACTTGGGCGCTGAATTACATATTTCAATTGATTATGAATCATCGAAATTCCCCTCTGAGCAAGATAGGTCCGATCACTCTCTGGGTTTATGGTTTGGCCTAAATGAAAAGGGAGTGCAAAACCAAACTCCAAATCGGGAGTAATTCCATAAGCAAAACCAAATTGCCCCGCAGCGAGTTGATCCTCTACCTGATGTTGAACTTGATTGTTTGCTGGAACATCATAGGCAAAAAGGTTATTACCACTATAGCTCCCATAAACATACATTCGCCACTTGTTCTCACGGACCCCTTCGGCCGAATGAACCGTGATATAATTACTTTGCGATGGGCTCGGAAAAAAACCTTGATAGCTCACCCCTAAAACATTTCCTAGGGCCGTCGAAAAAAATGACGTTGAAACCACGCCCGACACAAAAACTTTAGTCATTAAAAAACGAATATTACGCATCGATCCCCCTGCCGCAAAGTTGGCGTACATATAAAATATTTACCAACGGCCTTCGATCCAAGTTTAATAGTCTGCTTCGCTAAGTCACCAAAAAATCGGCAATATTTTGAAAATCTCTTAGACTCAGCCCTCTCTGCTAAAGCACATGGACAATAGAGGGGCGCACGAAACTTGAAGAGTAGACGCTTGGATTATTAGATACCCGTTAACTGGAGACGATTCATGGCCAAGATCAAGAAAAAGTTCCAAACCATTTTATGGATTCAAGGCTTGCTGTTGGTGTTGTTTTCTTTCGATGCTCGGGCCGAATCGTTCGATTGGGTGAGCCGTCTCACAAGCATTAGTGCCAACATGGAACCTTCAATCTACTCAATCACTTCGATTTCTGGCTCCTCCCAAGTGATTGAAACCGAACCCGACTTGGGATTCCCTACTGCCAAGCTCTACACCTTCAAGCTTTGTCTCGCCCACGCACAATCTAATGAACCTTTATTGAATGCTACTCTCGGCCTCGAAGGCGCTGGCTCTCCCATTAAACCTCAACGACTTGACTCGTCTTGCCTCACTTGGATGGAGAGCATCAACTATCACTACACGGCCCCATCCCGATTTGTTTCCCTCATTCGCACACTTCAAATCCAAACCCAAGACGAAAAGAAAAACGTACAGTCAATCAGCATTCCTTTCCGTTTGGCTATCAACCCCTGGCTTCATGGGGAACCCTCATCGATACCCGAGGTGGCCGATTTTATAAAAAATAAACCAAGAAATAGTGTTCCGCCGGCTGAAGCGACCAAGGCTCTTTTAGGCCAAACGTCTAAAGGGGGTGACGTTTCCGTTATCGTTAATGACTCCCGGATTAACTTTCAAGAGCTCGGCATCGACTCGAAAAGTGGTGGTAAGTTTATTTTCGACTTCCGCACAAACCCCCAAATTGAAGTTCTAAACACGGCCAATCAGCCCGTGTTTATTAAACTCAACCAAGGCGAATTCCATTTCGAGGCCTATCTTCTTTCGACGCTCTCTGAAGGTGAAAATCAGGTTCGTCGAATCATTAATCCAGAGCCAATAAAGGGGACCGCGTTACTCCGTGATGGAGCCCTCGCATTTCAAACAGAAATAACCCTTCCATTTATTCCAACCAGAGGGCGCTTAGAATTGGCCGTCATTCTAAAAGCAAATCAAAATCAACCATTTCTTAAACCCTTTAAAGGTATTTACATTCTTGGAAACTACAACGACTTAAAAACTAATCTCTTTGCCAGAATTAAAACTGGTTACACCAATGCGAATTCAAAATTCCAATTTGAGGATTATCTTGGTTTAAATAAACAGTCCGATAAAACCTACGCGGCAAAAAATAGCCAAGATGGGATGCGGCAATTGAAATACGAATTTGAACCTCTCCAGTTTAAAATCACTCGAGTTGGCAACGAAACAGCGACTCGCAGAGAAGTTTATTACCAAGTCAAAGCCTGCGTGAGAAATGGTGTCGATAATTCTCCTTTACGAGGTTATCACTTTCAGATCATTAAAGGTGGAACCAGCCTTCGCTCTGAACTCGACCTCAAACCAACCATGAGACCTTCCGAGTTTGATAGCTGTATTTATTGGGATGATCGTATCGACCATAACTATTATTCTAACCAAAAGTACTTTAAACAGGAATACAGAATTCTCAACCGAGATCTTAATCTCGACGAAACTGTCGTTGCCTACATCAACCCATGGGAAATGATCCTAAGTAGAGATGCACGAACGATTGAACCTGAAGAAATCGCAAGAGAAAACACTGAATCAAAAGGATCAGCGATCATTGCTCTGACGAGTTTTCAAGCCCAAACCCGAACTATTCACTACGCCGTAGACCGAACAATGAGTTTGAAAATAAACAAAGACGTTCATTTAATTTTGGAACCCAAAATAATGAACTACTCAAGCCTATCAAAAGGTATTGATGGACGAGAGCCCATTCGGGATGGAATCTGGAAGATTCGTTGGGCCCTTCTTCACAACAGGTATGAAAGCGAAGGCACGTCTTTTCGACCGATTAGCCAAGGCGAAACTTTAACAATAGCATCAAACGGACGAATTATTCTCCCTGTGACATTTAGATTTGATGACTTTCGAACCATCAGCTCAAGAAACTACCTCATGATAGAAGTAGCACCCGTTGATGCCACCATGGTCACGACTACTCTCGATGGAAATCTTGTTCCCAAAGACGGCAAACCTTTAGCAATGGTCGTTGATTCCCAGGGTGGGTTTCTTCCACAAACATTCATTGGTCCTATCCTTACTGTTGGCGATTCTGATACTTCCTACTTAATACCTCATCCAGAAAATCCCGCCCTCAAACTCTTTTTACCCCAAGGGGTCAACGGACATCAAATTTCGCAAAACGAAGTTTTTCTCTTCGAGAAACAAGCGCCTACATGGACAACGCTCTCAGAAATGAACAACCCGGCTGCCGAGGTGAGCGAATCTCAACTGGTGCAGTGGCGAAATACAGCTCTCACTGCTAACCAGATCCGCACCTTTAATCTTTACGACGCTAACGATATTAGAACTTTGAGAAAAAAAATGGGCCCCTCGGCCTTTACCCTCCAAAATTTTTCGAAGAACTATGGCCGCGAACTTTTTCAGCCAGAAATCGTTATAAGATCCATTGAGGCAAAAATACTATCTGCGGAGCTTGAAGATCGATTGTGTTTCTACTTTTTTGATCTAGATGCCAAGCAAACAGTGCGCTTTAATAATAATATTGCACCTTGGATACAAACAGACCGATGGCTAAAAAAGTGTTTGCAATCTGTGACCTCCCGCTCAAACGCTATGTCTTTCTTCAGAGCCGAACACGAAACGACTGTTGAATCTATCGATAGAACATCTCTTAGAGAGAGCTCCGCCCTCAATCTTGGAATTGGCACAAGCTTCAGCGTTAGCTCCTCTGAGTCCACAAGCACCTCGTCGAGTTTGGGCGCTTCTACGAATATAGGTCTCAGTCTCAAGGCTTCTGACATGGTTTCCATGGGAGCAAGCACAAGTTATAGTATTTCGCGAAGCGAGAGCCAGAATCAGGGATCCTCAAATAGCCTGTCACTGTCTGCCGGGGTAAACCTTAGCATGAGAAAAATAAGTCTCTTGATTGAGGGGACGACGTCCGAGCGCTGCTTAACTATTCAACTCAATCCGGCGCTCTACGAGGATAAAAAATCCGATTTTTGGCATGATCTCGTCAAGTCAACAAAGTCGATTGAACTGGCCGGTCAATTTGTAAATGAAAAAGTTCGATTGTGCTATTCCCTCGCAGGTCCGCAAAAGTTCTCGTCGATCGAAAAATACTATTTTCTTTTACAAGACAATCCCAATGTTGGGTTTATCGACAATCCAGACTTGAGAAACAGACCCCTTATTTTACAACTGCGGGGACAGACTGCCTACGAAAATTTCCTTCGAATCGCTGGTGCCGATTTGGCGCTATCTAAGCAAGCAGGTTCAGCAAACTTAGGCAACTTTTCAACAGACGAAAGAACCACCAGAGCGCTCCAGTTAAAGATTCCTGGTTCTCCTGGCTCGATCACTGAAATCATGAGTCGACAAAGTAAATAGAGCCTGTTGATTCAGAGCAGAAAGGTCAAATCCTCTAAGAGAGAGGCTTGACCTTTCCTTGTCTAAAAGGACATCCTAGGGCAATGAATTTACCAACTATTTCTCAACAAAAATCGTTAAATGGCTTCGGTTCTGGTGACCTCCTGGTTCTCTTTGGGGAACTCTTTCAACGGGGCTATGCAAATGGTCTTGTCGAGGAGGCCGAAAACCGGGGGATGACGATCGTCAGATCCACCGTTGGCCGACGCGACGACAAACTAGGACTACGCGCACTTAATGAAGAAGAAGGTAAAAACATCCCCCAACCGTGGATTAATCTCCCTCTTGAATGTGGTTTTGATCTCGAACCCAATTCTCACGGACAAACCCCCGTTGATCTTTGTAAATCTATTGGTCTTAAAGAGGGTATCAAGGCTTCATTGAATCTTGAACTCATCGAAGAGTCTCAAGAAAGGGGTCGAGCGCGGTTTCGACAACAAGTAAAAAATTGGGTAAAGCAATTAGAACCGCACATTCTTCCTGGAAAAAAAGTCCTAATCGCCCACCTCATGGCGGGAGGAGTGCCTCGTTCAAAAATTATCCTTAGCCTAATGAACAGAGTTTTTAAAGGAACGGGAGACCGCTATCTCTCATCGGAAGAGTTCTGGGCTTCAGACATCGGAAACTTTTGCCAAAAAAGCTTCCTCGAAGTGACAGCAGAAAGCTTTAATATTCTAATCGAAGAAACGGCATCCCTTAGAAAACACCAATCAGAGAATTCTGGTTTTATTCATTATTCCGCCTATGGGTACCATGGAACCCCTATTTTCTTTGATCGCAAACTCCAATGGTTTAGCTACACACCCTACCTTCAAGGCTTTGCCAAAAGAAAACTAGAGGAATACTCCCAACAACACTGGAAGCAGGGAGTAAAGAGCACAGTTTATAATTGCCCAGAAATACTCACTAACTCGAGTGGAATTTTTCCTGGCGTTGAAATATTTCTGTATTCTCTTATTTATGAGATGAGAGCCCGTGCTATTCAGACTCCTTATGTCGTAAACACCCTACAAGCGGCCGAAGAATGCTTGATTGATGGTGGCCTTGAGAAAGTCAGAGCTCTCATCGAAAGCTATTTTAAGAATCCTATTTTTATAAAGTCTTTGAACTTTTCTCAATGGCCTAGCCACTCTAACAAAGAACTCATGGAACTCATGCTCAAGGCCTCAGACGATCTCGTCAATCTTCACAAAGATCCAAACAATTTAATGACATCTCACTTGAGCGAATTGATCATAAAAGCAAGTGGTGCCTTAATGTTAAACGACATCGCTTCTCCTCAAGAACCGGTCGCTTGGATTGGGCACGATTCTGTGATCAAGTATTTTGAGTAATTCATTTTTGGCGAGGCATGGATGAACGGTGTCAACGACGAGTTTTTAGAGCGATATCAGAAAATTTGGGATGAAGACCAAACCTCCCGCGTCTTTGCCCCTCTGGCTGAAGCCTATCGACGCAGCGGAAACTTGCAGCGAGCGTTACAAATCTGTCGACAGGGCCTCAACTTACATCCTTCGTTCGCTGGCGGTTGGTATCAAATCGCAAAAATCTTTAAAGATCGCCAGGAGTTCGAGAAAGCAATTGATGCCCTCAAAAAAGCTATCAGTCTGGCTCCTGAACACATTCAGGCTCACAGCTTAATTGCCGATCTTTACCTTTCTGATCGACAACCAAAGGAGGCATTAAAAGCTTTTAAAATGGTTTTGCTGCTGAATCCTGAAGATGTTAGGGCAAAAAAAACCATTGAGAGATTAGAAAGCCTTACCGCTGATGAATACAGCCCCGAAACCTTTGAGATCGGCCCTACGGCATTGATTGGTTCACTCCAAGAGACCGAAGACCTCTCTGCCGAAGCCGATTCGCCATTCGAATCTGGAACCGAACATCGAAAAAATAACACCGAATCAAAAGCTTTAAAGCAAACGGTCACTCTCGTGGATGCCCTTCTGGTGCGAAATGAGTTTACCAAAGCCCAAGACATTGTTCTTAAAGCCATTGAAAGGTTTGGAGAGTCTCCAGAGCTAGAATCCCGCCTTCAAGTTATAGATCAACAACAAGAAAAATCTTTCGACGATGAGAGTCCTGAGATCATTCAACCAGTACCGCCTCGACCAGAGCGCATTCGGCGTTTAAAAATAAATAAACTCGAACACCTTCTTGGTAAATTTAAGCCGCAAGACAATAGTGAACAAGAAATCTAATCAGAAAAATCACCTTTTAAATTAATAAGAGCCTGAGTGATTGTCTCTTGCCTTTTTACATCAATCTTTTTTAAGGATTCCTTAAATATGTTTGTATTTTCAAAGGGCAAGAGCCATTCGAAGATGAGAATATCTCCTTGATGCCGCTGATAACAAAGTAATTTTTCAAGGAAAATTTGCATCTCTTTTGGATTGGATGACAACAACTCTGACTCTGCTTGATTTTGAATGGAGTTTCCGAGTTCCCGCAAGTAGTCTTCACCAGAATCAACGGTTAGATACTCCCGGCATTCAAAAGAAGACTGGGTATCGGCCCAAGATGATGCGGACACCATTAAAACAATCACAACCCCAAGGAAAGAGTAACTTCGGTTCTTGTTCATCCTGGACCTCCCGGCTTGATATAGATTCCGACCAATACTCTTTTTCCGCTGGTCGTAATTGAATGAGGTGTAAAGAAATCTCGGAGATATCCGTTTTTTGATTTTATTGCGATATCACCGTAACACTTTGAGGAAGAGACGATACGCCCTCTGCTGGCGCATTTATAAACGAGTACAGCCCCTTCGGGAGCTGAGCTTTCAGTTTTAAAACGCTGAGATACTCCCCACTCACTATCCATTAAGTTGATAAAACCGCGCTCCTTAAGATGAGGGCCCGCCGTCCCTGCTCCGACAGCCGTATTTAACCAATGTTTTTCGGTGAGATCCCCAGTATCATTGCCGCAAAACGAACCCACCAATTCGACATTAGCCCGTCGAAGTGGACTCCTGCGGTAATCTCCACGGCTTCGGTTATAACGAGACAACACACTATAGTCATTACTAAGAGCCGCTTTCACAAACTTATAACAATCGCGATTTGATTTTCGCAGAAGTGACTTCAGCAATAGAGGATCCACAGATTCAAAATCTTGGAAATTTTTAGTTACCTTTCTTACTCGCTCATAGTCTCGAGTCCCCTTAGGAGGAACTAGCGCAAGATACGCCCTTCGGATAGCACCCTTAGCCCGCTGTGAATACTGAGCCAAGACCTCTTGCATTCGTCCTTTCACGGGCACCTTCGAACGAGAGGCCTCGTACCCCTGGGCCTCGCACATCGGCTTCGAAACATGGTGGTAAGTATTGTCTCCGATGTCTTTTATCTCTCGCAAAGGGTCACTGATATTTTGACAATCCAAACACTCAGATCGAGACTCGGTCTCTAACGAGCCATGTCCGTTCGATTGAGGGTTTTGTCTGACCCCCCTTTTGCGGGGCTTACTCTCTCTTATCGAGCGCCCTCCATTTAATTCTTCGATGGCATCATCATCATCTTGTTCGACGTCATCACTATCAATCTCGCTATCATCGTCGCCTTCAATGCTATCGTCAGGAATTCTTGAAACGGGAACAACTCTCTTTTTTTGTTCCGCGCTTGGCAGGAGTGAGAGATCCCATTGAGGTCTGGTGGGAGTTGAAGAAAGACTTTTGATTTTCGAAGTGGGCACAAGCCCCTCTCGGCCGCAACGATTCGAATAACCCATCGGAAGGCGCACATGCGTGTAATTATCGAATTCATCCGAAGCAGCTAACGCTTGAAATCGAACGCCCGAGGGAACCATGCAAGCAAGGCGTCCGTCCATATCATAAAGAGGAACAGACTCTGCTCGAATCGGAAATTCAATCCCAAAAAGGATTACTAGAATAAGTAAAATAAAAAGAGTCCTAATCATCCACTGATTAACTAAGCAAATCTGGAGCCCAAAACCTAAGAGTGTTTCAAATTGATAAAAGGCTAAAATAAACATTTTATCCAACAATCGATTTGACGGTTGCCTAACATTTTTACGTTTTCTACCGCTTGAGAACGAGCACAGCGCTTCCACACAGCCAAATACTGGCATCATTCGTGCTTTAAATAGAAAGTGGAGAACCTTTATCTCTTTCGATTTGGATAAGGTAAGTAGACCCGGAGGTTTCGAAATGACAAAAAAGACAATCGCCGCCGGCTTGACAGCCATGGCATTATTAACGCCGCAGGTCTATGCGAAATCTATAAATATTAATCCCCTCATGATGGGATTAAACTCATCTTATTTAGCCTTAGAAGATGCGTCTCTTGCCGATCAAGCTTTCTCGAAAAAAAGAACACCGGGTCGAATTTTTCTCTATTCCACCTATCATTACAGCAACGAACCCTGGGTTCTGATGACTGAAGATAGGCAGAAGGAAGTATCACCTGTGGTTTCGACCCTTAACACCTTAGATCTTGGATTTAGTTGGTTACTTGGCGACAATATGCAACTCGGCATTCAAAGCTTTGGCGCCGTCGTTGGAGTGGCCCCGCAATTTGGAAGCGACAGCAACCTTCACGCTGGTGATACTCGACTTCAATTCAAATATCGATTCCTCACCGACTCCTACTGGAATATGGCGATTGCTCCAGAGCTAACTATTCCTACAGGAGTCGAATATGTGGGACACCGCCTGGGCGCCAGTCTTTCTAATTCAAGTTTTGCCCCAGGTATAAAAATGATTGGAGAATACAGAACTTCTGAGAATCAATGGACGTTTAACCTTGGCTACTCCTATTACAATCAAGCCGAGTATAAGTCTCCGAATTCGAATTACCCAAAGATCGACGGCCGATCTCGGCTTTTTCTAGGAACTGGCTGGCTCTTTAAAATGAACCGGCGCTGGGCCCTCGACACCGAATTTTCAACCCAAACTCCTATGGGTACCAATCACTTTACCCAACCAGGAGTCTTAACTCTCGGAACTCGATATCAACCAAACAAAACTGTTTCTTGGCAGTTTGGGACAGGAACTGGAACATTCGGTCCGACGGGTGGCAATAATCCCATTGTTTATTTTGGAGTTAAAGTTCCATTTTTTGGAAACAATAAGAATCAGGGTAATCCTGCTGCTGATGAAGATCCTCTTGTTCAAGAAGCCTACCGAAAACATCTCGTCGATTACGCCGATGAAAATACAAAAATCGGTGCCAAAGAGCTAGAGCCCTTTATGAATACAAATCCGATTGATCAAGAGACAGGAAAACCTCTCTACGGAAATTTAGATGAACTCACTAAAAACATTGAGCAAAAGAATTCCAAGCCGAAGAAGTCATCCGTTGAAGTTGATCGCTTTCAATAAAAAAAAGAGAGGCAGAACGCCTCTCTTTTTCGTTTGAAATTTAACTCATTATTTAAAAATCAGAAACCTGATCCACAAGAGAGGCATCATCAATAAAGGGATTTCTATTTCCCTGGTTTTCAAAAATAATTTGATGTCGGTTTTCTTCGGCCTGATCAACAGGATCTTCGTGGTGCCATTTTCTTAAGAACCCTTCTTCATCGCTATCAATATGTATTTTATAACGAGTTGAAAAGTAGAAGAGCGACCTTGCCACATTCCCTCTGTGTTCTGGTGGAGGCTCGAAACGAAACCCTATCGCGGTGTTTGCAAAACGCGACGTCGCACACTTTATTCGCTCTGTGGGCCCAGAGAGTTCAGCGAACTTATAATTTCCACGAGTGGAATTCATTTCAGAATCTGTGGGGTAAAGATGATGCAAATCTGATTTTTGCATCTCATTTGGAAACGCACCTGTGAAACGGCTTTGAGGCCAGGTATGCTCAGTATTTAAAACAGTTCCATCGGGTATTTTCTCCGGACCAAGATTTGCGGATCCACGAAAATCACGGTTTGTAAAATGACGAAGGCAATAAACATCTTTTACAGCGTACTCACCACTCAGCTGTTCAAGGTGAATTCGGCCAAGAAGGATTTGTCTTGCTCGATGATATCCGAGCACTCTTTGACCTCTAGATGCGGCCTCGTAGAGATGATCTGGAATCGTTCCAGTTTTTCCATACGAACGATAGTCTGAGCGAGCACCGTAACTTTCGTAATACTCAGATCCCCATATTGGATTTTCAAAAGCCGCTGAAGAAAAACTAATTCCTGTAACTAGAAAAAAGACTCCCAACAAAGAACGCACTCGACAACCCCCCGTTATCCTTAAGTTCTCTTAACTCTTTTCTGATCTCGCGCGCAAGCTCTCAAATAAAAATTAACATGTCAAATCTGAATAATATTTTTTTAATTTAGAATAAAGGCGTCAAAAGCTTTCTTTTAAGGCCTAGACCAACGTCCCGCGAATCCCTTTGCTGGTGCCGGGTTCAGCTCTCTTGCCCTATCAAAACTTTCCGTTTTTCGATCCAAATATCTGATTTTTTTAAAATTTTAGCCACTTTAGACTACAGATTGAAGGCATTTTTTCCGAAGTGGAATCATTATGTTTGCTAACAACTCCCTTCCTCACCCCTCGATCAAGCCACTGAATTATTTATTGTGGTCCATTTTGGCTTTTCAAGCGGGAACGATCAACGTAGGGGGATTTTTAGCCTGCCATCGGTTTGTGACCCACGTCACAGGCTTTGCCACTCACTTTGGAGTGGACGTTGCTTCGGGATCTATAGTGAGTGCCTTATCGATGGCTCTTGTCCCTCTCTTTTTTCTCCTAGGCTCCATGGCCTCAGCCCTCTTAATTGATAAAAGGAAGTATCTGGGAAAAGAGCCACATTATACCGTCACTTTCACATTTTCTGGAATTAGCTTTTTAACATTAACCATCGCCGGGCAACTTGGAACCTTTGGCGCGTTTGCCAACTCGTCTAGCTCTCTTACGAATTTTATGATTTTAGCAATACTTTCTTTTCTGAGCGGTATTCAAAATGGTATGATTGGTTTTACGTCGGGCCTCCTCGTACGAACCACCCATCTGACGGGAATAACCACCGACTTGGGAGTTGGCCTTATGCGTGTTAGTTACCCCAACATATCAATACAGCAAAAACAGTTCGAATTTAAAATGAATCTTTTGAGAATTGGAACGATTGCGTCCTTTATTGTTGGATCAACCGTCGGTGGACTTGTCTTTTTTCGTTTTGAGTATTTGGGATTTCTGATTCCTTCCTTTATCTGTCTCTTCCTTGCTGGTTACAGTTGGAATGTTCTCCGAATCCAACCAGTGAGCTCACAATCAAGAAAGGTTGGAGTGGCCGAATGATTGACTGGCAAGCAATCCAAGATCACTTACTTCAACTTTTAGGAGGAATGTCGCTGTTCCTTCTCGGTATGACTATGGCAAGCCAATCACTTGAAAAATTGATGGCTCGGAGTATCAGCCATGTTCTCAATAAATTATCTCAAAGCCCTTTGGTCGCTATCTTCGTTGGAATTTTACTTACGACTCTTCTTCAAAGTTCAGGGGCCGTCACAAGTATGCTTGTTGGGCTGGGTTCTGCGCGCGTCATTACGCTACCTCAAGTCATGGGTGTGATCATAGGAACGGCCATTGGATCAACACTCACCGTTCAACTCATTAGTTTTAATCTTAATCAGTACGGACTCCCGGTCTTTAGCTTTGCTTTTCTTTTTTATTTTTTAAGTAAAAAAACTCATGTTAAGAGCATTGCGCAGGTGTTCATGGGTTTTGGCCTTATTTTCTTTGGGTTAACTATGATGAGTGCAGCTGCTCATTACTTCGCAGCTCTACCAGAATTGGCAAGCACCTTCGAGAAACTTCGCTCGCACCCCTTGATCTCATTAACCCTATCTATGATTTTTTGCGGCCTCATTCACTCAAGCGCCGTCACCATAGGACTAGCCATGAGCTTAGCCACCGCTGGAGTTATCTCTGTGAGTGATGCCCTTTTTTGGGTTTATGGCGCAAACATTGGAACCACTTCAACGGCAATCATGGCGGCGGTAAACAGCAATCATATTGGCAAACAAGTGGCGTGGTCGCACTTCATTTACAAAGTTGTGAGTGTCGTGCTCTTTTATCCTTTTTCTGAGTACTTTGTTTCCCAAATTATGGCGTACCATGCCTCTGCTTCGCGTTCGATCGCTAATGCACACTTCTTTTTTAATGTTATCTCGGCCGGCCTCTTTTACCCCTTTATTAAATGGGGTGCTGTGATGATGGAAAAAATGTTCCCTAAAAATGTAACCGATGAATTTGGAACCGAGTTTCTAAAATTAAACACTTACAAGTCGTCCTCACTTGCCGTCTCTTATGGTGAAAGAGAAATTATGAGGGTCGCAGATATCGTTCTAAGTATGATTCAAGACTCAATAAAACTGTTTAACAACTATAGTATCGTGCTCGTTGACGGTATCAGAGAGCGCGACAATAGAGTCGATTTTCTATACCGCGAAATTAAAATGTTTCTTCTTGAACATGCCAACCATAGTTCAACAGAGGTTAATCAGAGAATTATGGACATGATTATGTTTTTGAGCGATTTGGAACGAAGTGCAGATTCTATCGATATTAATCTCATTACCCTTGCCTCAAAAAAATCAGCTCTCAAACTTGAATTTTCGAACGCTGGTTGGGATGAACTAAAAGCGATGCATGAACAGGTCATGAGAGTGGCGGCGATGGCTGTGAATGCTTTTCACACCAAAGAGCTCTGTGAGGAAGCCATTCGTTTGAAGCGCGACTTAGCAAAGATTGAGATGAACCTTCGAGAGAATCATATTTTGCGTTTGAACAAAGGGATGAGGGATTCCATAAATACGAGTTCCATTCACCTTGATGTCTTGAGTGAATATAGGCGAATAGCGAGCCTCCTTGTTTCACATGCCTACAAAGGAGCTCGAGGAAATGCACCTAATGACATTAATAATCCGAGCGAAAACTAAGACTCACTAAGAACTTCAGATCTTTACTTTTTAAAAGCCACTAATACTGCCAAAAAAATAAAAAACATCGATAATAAATATCTAAACGAGGGTGTTTCTCCCAGTCCCAACCATGCAAAAATCATAAAGACGATGAGCGTGATACTCTCTTGCATGATTTTTAACTGATAAGCAGACAAGTCTCCGTATCCCAAACGATTCGCAGGAACCATGAGAGCATACTCTGGTAGGGCCAAAAGCCAACTCACGAGAATAGCAACAACGAGCGACGAACCCTTAAATCTCAAGTGCCCATACCAAGCGACCGTCATAAAGCAATTACTGCAAACTAGCAGTCCGAGTGTTTTTATCCAATTGGGAACATCCACCATGGCCTCCTTTGATCTCTTCAATTATTGACAGCTTGCCCTAAATTCTACGTAGAATAAACTAGAAGTTTGTGAGATGAAAAAGCATGTTTATCAATGCAAAATGCTAAATCACAGAGAGGATTCGTTTATGTCTGTTCGCTCAACGGTTGAATACAGGGGTGAAAAATCCTGTGAGGTTAAACATGAACCTTCCGATTCATCTTTTCTCACAGATGCCCCTAAAGATAATAATGGACAAGGGCGATGGTTTTCGCCCACAGATCTTGCCGGCGCCAGCATGGGCAGTTGCATGCTCACCATCATGGCTATGGCTGCAGAAAAAATTGGAATCGAACTCAAGGGCACAAAGGTCACTGTCGACAAGGAGATGCGAGCTAATCCTCGCCGCATCGCTAAATTGACGGTCAATTTTTATCTTCCAAAAATTGATCCTATTCATCAGACTTCTCTTGAAAATGCGGCGCTCACCTGCCCAGTGAAACACAGTCTCCACCCCGACATTGAAGTTCCCGTTAATTTTCACTGGGGATCAATTTAATACTTTTATTGTAATACTCTATTTAAGTGAGGCAGCGCAGCTCTTCGCTTCCCGCAGAGGCAACCTGAAGAATTGAGGTGGGATATCAGAAAAGATGACCGACCTCACCCGAACTCGATAACTTTGCTGAAAAAAATCTATTTTCCTTAACAGGTTTCGAACTCGGGGTAAGAAAAGGCTGGCTGTTTCTTGGTGAAACCCAAAATGAAATGAAACTGGCTGCGGTTTTCCATAATTCTTCTCAACCAATTTTTGGAAAATAAGAAATGCCTTTTTTGAATCGATATAATCGGCCAAACCAATATTATTTGGAAACTCCAAAATTGGTCCTACCGGCGTCTGCAGTTCGTAAGGTTGGTGCTTAAAAGGCGTTTGGTCGGGCCATAGTTTTTTATTTATCTGAAACAATGGCTGCTCCGAACCCACAACAGAACCAATAATATCTAAAGGAACAGCAGAACTGTCTATTTGGATACCCTCGAGCCGAAGGGCCTCAAGAACTTCGGGCGTTGCCACCCACCCTCCGGCGCGAAAAGAGTTAATATTTGAAAATCCATGCGACCCCAGTATTTCAAGACTTTTACGAATAATCCGACGCAATTCTTCAACATTAAACAACGACAGTGGTACATCGTGGCCCCTTTGGCCATTGTAGGGCTGTGAACCCCTTGAACCCCAATAGGTCACGTTATCACGAAAGGGCACACCCGACGCAGCCAAAAGGCTTTCGAGAGCATGAACATGAAGTCCAATCTCATCTCCTGGCCTCAGCACAGATTGGATTTTTGCTACCACATCAATAGGATTTACACCCTTTTGGGTAAAATACGCGGCATTAAGAAAATGAATTAATTTGATGTGCGGAAACTGATTCCTAAGAAGTTTCATCGCTTGAAGATTTTCATCCTGTAGAGAAACACCTTCCCAGTCCACAGACATAAAAAGCTTCACATCTAAATACTCTTCTCGCTCAGCGTGGAGAGCTGAAGTAAAAAGAAATATAAAAATAAAAAACCACTGTTTTAACGTCATCTGACCCTTGTTAAAAATGCCAAATTACAAGTTACTACACCCATCGACTAAGCATTGTGGTTCTAAATTAAAAATATTTAAGACTCCATAAGATAACAAGTCTTGGAAAGTTTTCTTTATCGAAGTGACAATTTGAGGCCTAGGGAGAGGTTAGAAGTGTCGGGGGTCGCCAACCGCCAAAGGCCTTTTCAATATCTTTAGCTGCCAACAAAGAAAGCGAGTCATTCCAACGGCTTGCCACAATTTGCAAACCCATGGGAAGCGATTGACTATCAAAACCCGTAGGCGCTTGAGTCACTGGAAAATCCAATGCATTCCAAATGGCCGTGTAAACAAAATCTATCGGACGCAAGACCCCGCTATTATGGGTAAAGGCTACTCGCGGATGAGTTGGCATGAGAAGAATATTATTTGTGCCTAAAAGATTCGAAAAATAATCTCTTAAGGCTGCAATTTTGTGCTGATACTTCCCGGGTTGGATCGATTTTTTAAAGTATTTTTCACCGGCAGCATAAGCCAGTATCGGAAAGGTCAGTGTGCCCTTACCTAAAAGCATCTTGATAAACTCTCTGCCCAACTGAGTCGCCTGACCTTGACCCAACGATTCGTTAAAGCTTGGTCCTGACATGAGCGAAAAAGCATCGTTCCAAATCTCGAAAGCCTCTTCAAAAAGAGTGTTATCCACTTCTTCGATTATTGCACCTTGCTCTTCAAAAAAACTGGCGGCTTTTGATAATGCTGTTTTTAGACTCGGATCGGTTGAAAATGCCCATCGCATTTGCGGGTCTTTTAGCAAATAAATCTTACGCCCTTTCCAAGAGACCTGTGTGAAATCAAACTTTTTTGAACGAACATCTTTATCTCGGCCATCGGGCTTGGCCATAACCTGAAACAACTCAATCACATCATCTGCAAATCGCGCCATGGGCCCAACAACAGTTAACCGAGAACCATCACCACTCAATTGCTCCTCGGTACCACTCAACATTGGATAATGTCCGCTGAAAGGGATCAAGAATCGAGTTGGTTTGTGTCCAAATAAACCACAAAAGGCCGCAGGAATCCGAATGCTTCCACCGATATCACTACCTATTCCAAAGGCGGACCCCATCGCTGAAATAATGGCTCCCTCACCACCGCTACTGCCACCACTTGTGCGCGTTAGATCGTAGGGGTTTTTTGTTGATCCATAAACATGATTAAAGGTTTCAAACCATAAACCCATCTCAGGAACGTTGGTAACCCCCGCAAAGAGTCCACCCTCCGAGACCAAATTTTCAATGGCCGACGAATTCACACGACCTTTAAGATGACGACGACTGGCAAGACCGAGTGTATTGGGAAGACCTTTTGCTTCAAAAAGCTCTTTTGCCGTAAAAGGCAACCCCGCCAACCTAGGCGCTTGCTCACCAGCCAAGATGCTTTTCTCGAGCGTTCTTGCTTCTAAGTAGGCCTGATCCCAACGATCGGCCACTACAGCATTAATCATGGGATTCACCTGATCACACTGGCGCCGATAGGCTCTCAAAATCTCAACTGGCGATACTTCTTTTTTATTTAGTAAATTTCTAACTTCATGAATTCGTAAAACCGCAAGCGGGTTCATCGATTAGAGCCCCCGAAGGTCCACTCTCGGAAACCAAAAGACTTTGCTTTTTCTAGATAAAGTTCTTCAATTTCAAATACATTCGCATCACCCGTCGGCGACCCACATAATTGGATTCTCATGAGCCCATCATTAAGGTGAGCTGTTGAAATGACTGGAATGTCTTTGAGGTCTTTCTGCATCTCTTCGACAGAGATACGCTTACCCATGCCACATTGAAGAGTCCCATCGTAGCGATAAACCCTAACGGTTTTTGGTTTACTTTCTTGTTTGGCCTGCAACTGCTGAATCTCCTTCACTCTGCAATGAGTGCTCGAACAACCCAATCCAAAAAGAGTAAAAACTAAAAGCCAGCAAAAAGCATTCCTTAAAATAACCATGAGTCTTTCTTACCTTCCGATTTTTTCTTGCCTTTGACTTTATACAAAAGGGCTCCATTGGAGGCGAAATAAAACTCATTATTTCCCTCATCAACGGTAACCGGCGAAAACAATCCGAACCCTGGATTCAGACTGCCAGCAGGCATTCCATCTTCAAGCCGAAGAGCCTTCATGGCTCCAGTCGACTCTCCGATGACAACAAAATCTAAGTAAAGAACTGGGGTGGTCGCTATGCCCTCTTTGAGAGCATATTTCCAGAGGGTGCTTCCATTTTTCTTATCGATAGAGATAACCTCACCCGTCGATGAACTGTAAATCAAACGATCACCAGAAATTAATACCGATCCAAACCCACCAGGCTCCGTTTTCCAAATCAAATCACCACTCATGAGATTTACACAGTAAAGGTGGCTATCATAACCAGTCACATAGACTCTATCACCGTCAATGACGGGCATACTATCGAGGTCACGAAAACGTTTATTTTTATTAAGAGCCGTCTCCCACTTCACCCCACCCGACTTAGCATCGAGTGCGACAAGGTAACCATCGCTAAAACCAACAACGACAACCCCGTTTTTAATGGTGGGAGTGGAAGATCCTCGAATTGAAAAATTTTGACTATCCACTCTCGAGTAAAGCCAAACTTCTTTGCCTTCAACGGCATCCACAGCATGCAAAATATTATTTCCGGTGACAAAATAAACAATGCCATCGCTAATGGTAGGCGCAGCCAATGTTTCAGCCCTCACGGGCATGGTCCACATGACTTTGCCAGAACTTACTGATATCGAATAAAACAGACCGTCATTACCACCAAAAAATAGATGATCTTTAATCGCCGTGGCTCCGCCCTCAACTCCACCTTTCACAGGAATCCTCCAAAGGATATTTCCTGTTTGCCGATGGATCGCTACAATTCCGTCGTATCCATTTCCTTGAATGACTCTATCTTCTAAAAGAAGCGGAGACATCCTTACATTCTTGCGATACCCGATGTCTTTCGATGCCGTTGTCGGACGCACCCAGTCTTTTTCAAACTCAAGCATCACCGATGCCTTTGCATTGGACGTTTTTTTAGATTCATCGGATGGAAAATGAGTACAACCCGTTAAAAAAAAGAGGCCCCAAAGGGCCAAGCTTTTCAATCTATAATTCATAGAGCCTTCACCACCTTAAGAGGCTTTAGAGGGATTTAAATTCTTTTTAAACTTTAAATAACGAAGATAATTTTCTGCCGTCTGTTGAATTTGTGTTTTTGGCTTTTGCTGACTTTGCTTACCTGAAGTCGGCTTATTAGTAACGATAGCTTGTAGAACACTTTCGGCCTTTTCAACCTGACCCAAATTTTCTAAACACAGCGCCCGGCCTAATTGAGCCTGCTCCGACACAAAAGACACTCTCTTTTTAGCCTCAAGACTCTCCCAAATCCCTACCGATTCTTGGCATTGTCCCTGATTTGCCAAGAGTGTTGCATAAGAATGAAGAACCATCGCTCCGAGTAAATCATCCGAACTCTGCTGCCCCTTCACCTTGGCTAGGATTTGCATTGCTTCCTTAGGCATTTCGTATTTGGTATAAATTTGACTCAGTTCGAGAGCCGCCATCGCAGCCGCTTTAGAATTAGAATGAGAGTCTACCAACTGTACCAAGCCACGAACCTCTTGCTCGTAATCTTTGTGAAAATCACCGGTGGGAGTAGCCTTAGCCGCATCTGCTTTTTTGGCGGGATCTTTGGCTTCTGCCTCGGCGCGATCAAAGGCTTCTTTCTTTTTCAGAAAAGCTTTTTCAGCAACGTAATATTGTTCCTGGACCGATAACTCTCGATTCGTCGTCGTTTTATCCCAAGCAACAATTCCGACACCAATGAGAATCAACAAACCCAAAACACCGAATACGAGCTTTCGTTGGCCAACCAGTTGCACAAAAAATCGTTGTCCGACCTCCGTCATATGATCGGGCCGTCGTAGTTCTTCCTTAGAAATAGTATGAGTCATTTTATCTTCCCCTTAACGAACTCTTAGCGATTGTACATTTCCTTTAAAGTCGTAAATAGACGAGATGATTTTCCTTGGTGACGCTGGCGTAAACCACCAATGGTTTTCATTCGTTGTTCCGCTAAACGATCGGCGGCGATGTGAGTGGCAATATTCTCTTCTTTTGCAATTTTGAAAACTCTCATGAGATTATCGTAAACTTTTTTAGTTTTATCGAAGGCACGATCAGAAGAGTAACCCTCAAGCTCGACAAAAACATTCATTAGGCCACCAGCATTACAAACATAGTCTGGAGCGTAGAGAATTCCCATTTCTCTTAGGGCCTCACCATGTCGAGGTTCTGCTAATTGATTATTGGCTCCTCCGGCAATCATCTTGCATTTCAATTGGCCGACAGTGAGATCATTAAAAACGGCACCCAGAGCACATGGTGCAAGAATATCGCATTCTGTTGTGATGATTTCTTCTGAACTCACGGCCTCAACACCATAACGATCAACAAAGTTTTTTACTTTTTGGGCGTCGATATCCGCAACTTTCACTCGAGCGCCTTCTTCTACGAGATACTTCACAAGGTTAGAGCCAACATTGCCAAGCCCCTGAACGGCAATAGTTAAACCTTTAACGTTATCAACATTTAGTTTCTCTTTCGCTACAGCTCTAACACCCATCAAAACGCCATGAGCAGTGTATGGGCTAGGGTCACCCGAGCCACCTAAAGATTTAGGAATACCGGTAACCCAGGGAGTTTCCATGAAAATATATTCCATATCCTGTTCGCAGGTATTCACATCTTCAGCAGTAATGTATTTTCCATTGAGCGAGTTTACAAACTGACCAAACGCTCGGAATAGTGATTCCGTTTTTTGGGTCTTGGGATCACCAATGATGACCGCTTTTCCACCACCCAAGTTCAAACCCGCGGCGGCGGCCTTGTAAGTCATTCCTTTTGATAAACGAAGAACATCCACCAACGCTTCTTCTTCTGTTTTATAATTCCACATACGGGTGCCACCAAGAGCAGGCCCCAATGAGGTGTTGTGAATTGCTATGATTGCTTTTAAACCAACGGATTTTTCATGACAAAAAATTACTTCCTCATGTCCACCGTGTTTTTCTATCAGTTCAAAACTGGCCACAAGAACTCCTTCCCATCTGAGATGTCACTCATTCAATCTTGTATATGGATAATTAGTCAATGAGTCTCAAGCACTTAAATGGCAAGGAAGTAAGAATCTTTGAATGGCAATGCTAATTTTGACGCACAATGGTTAAGGAGCTTAAGGACATAAATAGAAATTCAGCTCCGAACCATGGAGCCAAGACGTGATGTGAATTTGTTTAATTGTTAGGCTGAATGTTTCTTGCTCTGAGCGAGATGCATTTGCACAGCCGGCTCAATTTTTTGCAATAAACCCGGATCTGAAACATTAAGACGCCCAACAAGTTCATCAGCATGCACCAACCGCTCGGCCAATGAAACTAATAGCGCCGAAACCCATCCTGGCACCTTTTCTAATTCTCTTTCCAAAATTTCGCCCGTGATTTTTACCACCGTGACGGGCGTTAGTGAAATAGCTTCGGCCGATCGGTTTTTTCCCGACACAATTCCAAGTTCACCTAAATATTCACCAGCCTTTAAAATTCCTAAGGGAATGATCTCGTTATTTGGACCTCGTTTAAAAATACCGACTTCACCCTGTAAAATCACATAGGCACAATCTGCTTTTTCAAACTCCCGAAGAATATAATCACCGGCCTTAAATTCGATTGCAGACTGCATAAATCCTCACTTTGCTTAGGTTCCGATCAACTTCATTCTAGCGACTGATCCCTAAAACAGAAATTACATTGCCAAGCGAGTAGGAAAAAACTAGCGTTAAGTCCATGAATGAAAATCTTCTGCAAGTTCAAGATGGTTTCAAACAATTTAATTCAAAAACCATTTTAAAAAAAATAAACCTCGAAATTCGCAGGGGTGATTTTGTTGCCTTAATTGGCCCGTCAGGCACTGGCAAAACTACACTCCTAAGACTGCTTGCTGGACTTGAGACCTGGTCGACCAGCTCTTTTGTTGAACAAAAAAACTCATCCACCTCTTTCGTCTTTCAAGAACCCAACCTTTTGAGCTGGCGAACACTCCTTGAGAACATTCAATTACCCCTCGAAATTCAAAAGAAACCTATTAATCAAGAGCATTTAAACAAAAGCCTGGAGGCTGTTCATCTTGAGGGGGCTGGAACTCTGTTTCCTCATGAACTCTCTGGCGGAATGAAAATGCGGGCCTCCTTGGCGCGAGCGCTCATCACTGAACCAGAACTTCTGTTTATGGATGAACCCTTCTCGGCACTCGATGAACCCACCAGAGAAGACTTACAGGATCAGCTCCGCAAAATTTGGGAAGCGCGCGCCAACACCATCGTTTTCGTTACCCACTCTTTGAGTGAAGCCCTCTTTCTAGCCAATAGGATTATTTTTTTAAGTGGGAAACCAGCGAGCATTTTTGAAGATTATAAACCTAATCTGCCAAAACAAAGAGACCGTGAAACCAGGAGCTCCGAGATTTTTTTTCGCGAACTCAGTACGATTAGAAACCTGTTTCAAAAAACGAAAGAAATTGGTTAAAAAAAATGAATAGATATTCGTTTCTCGTTACTTTACTCATCTTAATTATTTGTGAGGGCCTGATTACTCTCCTCGAGGTTCCCAGCTACTTACTACCCCTGCCATCTAAAATACTTCTCGAGTTTTGGACATCAAAGAATGATCTTTTAGCGGCCCTTTTGGAGACAAGCAAACACACCACTTTGGCCTTATTTTTTAGTAGCGCTTCAGGCCTTGTCCTAGCCGTCTTGATTTCTCTCTCTCCGTGGTTACGGGCCGGGATCCTTCCCCTTGCTCAATTTTTTCAAACGGTTCCGATTATTGCCATCGCGCCGATGTTGGTAATCTGGTTTGGGTTTGGGGCACCCACCGTCATTGCTTCAGCAACGATTGTTAGTTTTTTTCCGATTCTTGCTTCGGCCCTCCAGGGAATCGAATCCACACCAAAATCATCTCTTGAGCTTTTTAAACTCTATAAAGCCAATAGAATTCAAACGTACCTTAAACTTAAACTGCCCTTGGCTATACCCTGGTTTTTAAACGGCCTAAGAATCTCTGTTGGATTAGCGGTCATCGGAGCACTCGTTGGTGAATTTATCGGTGGAGGAGGCCTTGGAAGCCTCATTGACTCAGCAAGAACTCAACAAAGAACAGAACTTGTTTTCGCTGCCGTCTTTGGAAGCTGCGCCATTGGGTGGATTCTCACTCTTGCATTAGATCTACTTCAGCACACTCTTTTAAAAAAATGGCTGCAAAACTAAAACCACTAAAAGCGTTTCGCAAAAATGAGACCCATTCCACGCTCTTCTCCTTGACCCCAGCTTACTGGCTGAACGTCGAGCAGAGGCTCTTTGAAATCGCCCATGTTTTTAAAAATAGCGACAATCAAGCCAGCATAAAGACCAAGGGAGGCCCCTTTAGCCACAGGCGCCAGGTTTGAGCCAGGGTCTTCTGAGAGAGCAATAGCCGTCCCACCGGCCAGGGCTCCTGCAACAATGCCGTAAGTACCGTATCGAAAACCGTCCTGAAAAGGTTCGGCCTTACAACTAAGGCCGCTAGCGAATAGAATCAGACTAAAAATGATTTGCTTCATAAAATAAGTAAATCCTGTTTACTGAACTGAGACAACAGATATTCGCCTTTAAAAAAACGATACACATTCCCAGTATCTCAAAATGAGACGTCAATTTTTTTAAATCAACTGTCGAAAACGTTGCTAGCCAGCAACTCCTTATAGTGCTTATAAGCGAAATCACATGTCACGGCTTTTGCAATACCAAAGGCTATGAAGACAGCAATAAAATACCTCATCGTACTTTTCATCATCGAAGAAGCTACCACCAGTCGTTTAATCCATTTTTTTTCGCCGCCCGCCAATCAGGAATTTCCAGTTGAGGCACAAAAAGTGAATCAACCTCAACGTCGAATAACAAAGCGGTATAAATCGAACCTGAAGAAACAATTCACTCTAGCAAAAGCTAAGAAACGTTTTTTAAAGGGGGATCGAACCATTGCTGCTGCAGCAGAAAAAGTAGCGAACCAAATGAACTACTCCGAACGATGCAAAAGCGATTTCATTAGTGCAGATGGCCTAGGTTCTCTGGGACAGTTCATCGATCGCGAGCTTTCAAAAAAACGTTACGGAAACCTCTTCTCGAATGAGCGGGCTTTTAAACAATTCTGCCCTGGGTTTGGATCCATGTCCAAACAAGACAAAAAAAATTTATGGGTCTTTTTAGTGATGTCGATGAGTCACTATGAGAGTAGTTGTCGCTCCAACGCAGAAGCTCAGGGGCCTAATGGAATAGCCAAGGGGCTTTTACAATTGCATTCGGGCTCCGAAAATAAATACTCACACTGGGACCAAAATAAAATCTGCCGAAGAGGAGACGCGCACGATCCAATTGAAAGCATACAGTGCACCCTATCAATGCTCGACGGACAAATTGAGCGGCATGATGCCCTCTTTTTTGAAGGGTCTTATTGGGATGTTCTACGAAAGTCTAGGAATCCCGATACTCACGCTTCTAAAATTAGAAAAGCTCTCAAAATGCTTCCGGGATGTGGCATAAAATCTTTTGCATCAGATCACCACGACATTAGTCAATCCAATGGCGATCTCGCTTCGATCTGAAAAGTCCTGCGGAGTCGGTAAATACTTAACCTTAATAGCAATTGTGGTAGCCTAGGAGACTGATAGATTAGCAGCGATGGTCTCGCTGCACTTTAAGTCATTTTTTCTAAGGATGGAATATGACACACATCGGATCACGGTTCATGGCCTTTGGAACTCTCATTGTTCTCTTTGTAGCCTTTCAAAACTGTACACCTTCTGACCAAACCCAATTCAGTGGAATTTTTCACTCAAATAATTCGGAAAAACAAATTGAGACACTCTTTGAGAAAGCCTCGCCCGATTTTCCGATCGCCTCTGAAATTTCGGCTATTGAGCCTCAGGCAACATTACCACTTTTGTTTTCTAAACGACCAGAACCACCAGCACTTCTTCATGAAGTGTTCGAAGTCGATATCACTCGCAACCCAGACGGCAGCATTCTTCAAACGGCTCCTCAATTTTATCGTCCGATTCGACCCACCATTCCGCCAGTTCGCACCACCCACGATGGACGCTTGGGTTTCAACTCTTCTGATGAGCGTCTTTATCTTTTAGCACCTGAAAAAATAACCAGGCCTTTTCCTTTGAGTGAGCCGGGTCTGAATATTCTTACAAATTCTGATGGATGGCAAAGCCACTGGACACACTTTTTAGAAAAATCGACGGACCCCATTGAATCGGGTTTCACTGGTGGGGCCATTTGTAATCATGTGAGGGAATCGGAACAGCCGCGAAAATGTGGAATCAATGACTGTTACGATGTTACATTCATGGGCTTCCGCACGATCAAGAGTCAAAGTAATCCCAACGGTAATTTAGATCGTGGTTATTTTCGCAGTAGAAAAATAGTTATTGAAGTAGAAAACCCAAAGACTCCCAATGCTAGAATCCGCGATGTTCGATTAGCTACTCACGATGAACTCAAAGAAAAACCAGACCCAATCGAAATGGACTACAACATTAGCAATTCAAACTTCGCCTCGTTCGAACCTATGGTAACAAACGATGGAAGACTCTTTGTTGCGAGAGCCAACTTTGTTGCGATCAAAAAGATCGACGATGCCGTGTCGTCTGGAGATAACGATGTCGACATCTACTTCATGGTGGCTCCACTTGAGGCCGAACCCTGTGATGCTAGTCAATTTTCCTACGTCAAACGCATTCAACGGGCGCCCTTTGATCCCGACATGAAAAATCCAAAAACGGGCAAGGCACGCTACGGAATTGCGGAATATCCCATGCGTGACTCCTTCGGAAACTTTATACCTGAAGATGCGATGTTTCCGACCTACCCTTGGATTGACCGCGCTGGCAATAATCTTTTCTTCGCCTCTGGAGGCAGCACACTGTTTAGCTACGACTGGAAATTTAATAAGGTCCCCACAGATGCTCCAGAGAGATCGGCAGTAGAGCAAGAAAGACTCCCGAAATCGTCTCGCTATCCTTCTCGCTGTATTGAAGGAGTCAAAAACTGTGATTCCTCGCCTTACAACCCTGAGTCGCCCGAACACGTTCGCGGTTTTGCCATGATTGGCTCTTGGACCCACGGAAAAACGGTCGTTCTCGACGGTATGATTAACCATACAGATTATGGTTTAAAAAGAGGCCTGCAATTTCAGAGAGAAATAAACTTATATCAATCAAATCGTCAGTACGACGGTTGGGTGCGCGTTGGAGCAGGGCGCGATTCTGGATCAACTGGCTCAGGCCTTGATAACAAAATTGAAAGCCTATCTGAAAATGCTGAAATAAAAGGAATGGGACCAAACTCTAACACTCTCGGATCACTTGAAAATTTAATGAATACCTATCGCTACTTGCGCCCTACTTTACCTCGCAGTCTTGTTTGGACCATCAATAATTCTGTTGGTAGCGACGAAATCGCCTTCGATGACTATATCGATAATCGTAGCCTCATTGTATCGAGTATGATTGCTGGTGTAGAATTTATCAATGCTCCTAACTCGCGTTCCGATCGCTGGTACTACCGAGATGGTTTCGATGGCGAAAATGATAATATTGTTGATAAGCAGAGCCGCGCCATACTGATTCAAAACGCAGCAACTTCTCTAACTCTTCCGATTCCTCCTTTTGGTTATTTGAGCGCAGGTCGAGTGGAGCCCGTTGCGCTCGGAGGTATTCATGGAAGAGGCCTCTGGCTTGATGGTAGCAATTCTCTCAGTTACGAATTTTCGACATCAATAACGTCTTCGGAGCTCTTTCTTTCGATCTTCTTTGATAACCGAAGTACTAATGAAAACTTCAGACAACTGATTGGTTTTCCGGATGGCACGAGAGTTTTTCTTAATTCAACTAAATTAAAGATAAAAAACAACGAGTTTCAATTTGAGGTTCCATTGACGAGCAAAAAATCAAATTGGACTCATCTGGGTTTAGCTATTGCAGCCGATGGGAAATCAGGAGCGATTTATTTTAATGGAATGAAAAAACAAAGTTTTACCAGTAATAAACCAATTTTCAGAATAGAGAATTCAAAAGACAAAATTATTTTGACCATTGGAAAACAAAACGCCCGTGATCCTATGGGTGGCTTTCGCGGTTGGATTGATGAACTGAAACTTTTCTCCTATATCCCCAGTTCAGAGGTTATTTGCAACCACGCCTTTGGATCGCTTCATTGGCTTAAAGAAGAAGCCACGACTCAATGGCTAGAAGTGAGCGATAGTTTTCCATTAGAAACTCACAATGAGATATTCAACGAGTTGCCCTCTCACTTCACCAGAGAACAAAACATTTCTCCAAAGGCACGCTTTGTATGCACCACCGATTATAAAGACTCCATGGGACTCTATCGTTCACGCTTGCGACATTCAGAAGGGCTTCTTTCATTACGTGATGTACTTTTCTTTTCTATCCCTAAAGAGGATTCCTCGATTGAAGATGGTCGCCCTCTATGGAACACAAAGAGCATGGATTATAGGAATAACCAGAACTGTTCTGCTTGTCACAACGCCGAGGAACGAAGGGGTCTAGACCTCGCATCCCTCGAGGCCACTTCGTTTTGTGCACTCAGCGATAAGCGCGAATCTCATTTTTTGGGTCCACGCTACCTTTCTGGTCAGGTCACCGATGAACAGCTTCGCGCGATTGATCCTTTTCATGAGCAGTTGAATAAATTTGTAGACCCTCGATCAGGAAGTCTAATGACTCGACCTATGCTTTTATCAAGCCGAGCAGGAGTTTCATGTTTGGGCTTCACTCCCAACTCCACACTTCCAAGTCTTACAACAGAAAATACATCGTCGATTATTTTTAAACAGGAGCAGATGAGTCCGCCTACCAAAAGGTAGCGGTAATCATCACTGACGGCCTTTGAAACTTTTTCTTCTTAGGCCGACTCCTTTGTTTAAACTCGCAAGGTCAAGGTTGTTTCATTTTGGTAATTAACCCGCCCCAACTTATCACCCTTAATGGGCTTCACATAGCGACACTCGGTAACGATCACATCGTAGCGATCTCCCTCAATCACTTTTTTCTTTCCGATGGTTTCTTTTAATAACCAGAGGGCCGCCTGAACAAGAAGTTGATGATCGACATTTTTTTGGCGAGGACGACGAACAATCAAGTGTGATCCTGGTAAATCACGCAAATGAAGCCACAAATCCCAACCCTGGGCCCGTCTTAGGAGGGCCATATTATCTTTTGCGGATTTGCCAAAAACGGCTTCGATACCTTCAGAGAGAATAAGTTTTCTCCCCTTCGCTTTTGCTTTACTTAGGAGCTCCCCGGCCAGAGATTTAACCGGGCGGCCAGGTGTATCCGCGATTGAGTGGGATTCCGATTGCAACTCATCAATTTCATTTACAAGATGCTCGATTCGCTCAATCATTTGCTCTTTTCTTTTTTCTTGCAGCTTATGCCTGTCGAAACATCTTTGCATATTGGCGTTCAGGGGTATTGCAGGATCAATCAGTTTCGCCCAATCTTCGGGAACCTCGATACTTTGATGGATTTTTAGATATTCTCCAACTGCCAACCAAGGTTTATCCATAGATTTTAAATCATCCTGCAATTTATTGATCAGAGATTGTTTTTTTGCGACCTCTTTTTGTTTCCTTTTTTCTTTAACATCTAATTCGTCGACGGCTACTTTTTTACTGCTGCCTCCTAGAATTGCCCCCATCCAATCATCGAGATAACCCTCGATATCGAAAGACTCCCTCAATGCATTATCGGTTGTTGTCGAGGATGGAGGTAGGCTTTTTGCCGGAAACAACGAAAGCGATTTTTCGGGTGTCTTAACAATAATGTTAACTCCATGAGGTATAAGGCGAATCTCTACTTCGCATTCACAATTTGAACCATAGATGAGCTTTATAACTCGCCCCAAAGTTTCGTCGGTGATGATATTGGTGAGGCGATGGTTTCTCGCATGTGCCTTGAGAAAAAGAACAATTGGCTTAACAAGTGATTTTTTCTTAGGAATATCACCATAAAAGTAACCCAAACGAGGCGCCAACGGTTTTAATTCAACGCCAATAGTGAAAGCGACCTTTGCATAATGCTGGAGGAAGAGATGATTTTCGGTGAGAACGATTTCTTGAAGTTGAGAACCCAGCCCATAGAGCCTAATATTTTCGACTAGTAGTTTTAATTGCTCTATTCTCAATGCCGCCACAACAACCCACTTTAAGCAGAACTTAGTATTTTAGTTTTGATATTTCTTATTTGAGCAAAGAAGGTTTTATTTAGCAAACTTTAGGTGATTGTAATTTAGTCAAAGGTCTCTTCCCACTTTAAACAAGTGTACTTTATCCGAATAATCCACCATGGCCAAAAAGAAGTGGGCTTGTTCTTTTTCTGCTAAAAGGGCCGCAACCCTCGTAAAACGCTGTTTTTGTCGAATTGGCCATCGCTGTAAATAAAAATCAGTTGATTTTACTGACTTAACCTCAACATAAACACGCCCCCTTGGTCCGACGAAAATCCAATCGAACTCAACTCCAAAAATTTTCTTTTGATGAAAAAGCACCCGATGAGCACGGGCACAAAAATACTCGCAGACTAATTGCTCGGCGTATTCACCTCGAGCGTGGGCCCATGGTCGCCTATCCACGGCTCACCTCGCCAGTATTCTCGGACTCCTCCAAAGGAGCGTCGGTGAACCCGACAAGGACCAATTTTCTGAATTGCATGACGATGTTCTTCGGTTGCATAACCTTTATGTTTTTCAAACCCATACCCCGGATAATTCAGTGCAAGGGCTTGCATAAATTGATCCCGAGCCACTTTTGCGCATATAGCAGCCGCGGAGATCGGCGCCGCCCGAAGATCGCCCTTGATGAGCGGAGTCTGGACAAAATTTTTCATATTAGGAATCGGAAATTTACCATCAACAAGAATATGACCGGAGGTCACCCCAAGGCCTTCAACGGCCCTCCGCATCGCCAATAGAGAGGCTTGAAAGATGTTGAGCTTATCTATTTCTTCTTCGGTGGCCCATGCGACACACACCCGATGATGAGTTTTAATTTGTTCAGAGAGTCGTTCTCGCTTTTCTTCACTCAATAGCTTGGAGTCGGTGAGCTCAGATTCAACAGCCTCACTGAGAAGAATGGCTGCTCCCGCATAGACCGGGCCAGCAAGACAACCTCGCCCTACCTCATCGACACCAATGACCGGCCCGGGAGTTATTAAACGCCAATCAATCTTTTCAAAGACAGGTTTGTTTTTTTTCTCTGCCATTCCCTACCCCCATCACTATCACTGGTGCTCCAAGCTTCTGACTCCACCATCCCCATCAGAGCTCAAAATAAAAAAGGAGATCTTTTTAGGATCTCCTTTTAAAAAATAAACAAAAAAGCAATTAAAGCAATTAAGCCTGAGTTTTTTCAGCGGCTGCAGATTCTCCACCACCCACAAGAGCGAATTTGATTTTAGCAGCTTTACCTTTAAGCTCACGGAGGTAGAAAAGACGTGAACGACGAACTTTACCACGGCTATCGATTTCAACTTTATCAATAGAAGGGCTCAAGAACGGAAAGGTTCTTTCTACGCCAACTCCCGCAGACATTTTACGAACTGTAAAGCTACGGCTAGCACCAGAACCTTGAACTTTAGTCACTACGCCTTTGTAGATCTGAATACGCTCTTTATCACCTTCTTTAACTTTCATGTGAACACTGACAGTGTCACCAGATCCGAATTCTGGGTGATTATTTTTCTTGTTCAAAAGTGATATTTTTCTAACGAGATCGCTCATCTTATTTTCCTCATTCTACAGTTAGATCTAAAGCTCTAAGGGGCCAAGGATTACCATGGTCCCATTAAGCGGTCAAGACAGATACTTGCGGCTGATCGCACAGAAAGATGGCGATAGTCATCCGGGGGAGCCCCTCTTATAGACTCCAAAACCCCGTCGCAACCCTGCATAAACTCAGTGGTTAAACCAAATCCTGTGCCCAAAATCAAGAACACAGATTGTTTATCTTCATGTAAAGTCTTTCGTAATTCCCCAAAAGTGTAAGATTTTACTCCTTCTACGGGGCGAGCATGGGTGGCGATCTTCAAACAAGGAGTACCCCAGTCATTTAAAGCGGCCTCTAAAGAGGGTGCCGTATGCACATCGGTGAGAGCCGTGCGACGCTTAGGGTTGTAACCGGATCCTGTTCCCACTCTCCAGTGGTCCAAAATACGGTCGACGAACATTAATTGTTCTTTCATAGGATGGATAATGTAATATCTTTCTACCCCATAAACTCTTGAAGCCCGAGCTATGTCATGAATATCAAAATTAGTGATATTCGTTGCCACGATATCACCGGCCCGATCCTTAATGGGATAGTGCACAAGGCCCACGGCCAAGCGGGGCACATAGGGAGCTGTCATTTTTTCTCCTTGAGAACCTACAAAACCTTATAGTGGTGTAATTGATTCTCGAAATCCTCAAGGTTTTTACGAGTTAAGCCCAAAGAGGTCAATGCGTTACTGGAACTACCCTTGAGTTTATCCATTGCTCTTTGCCATACCTTTTTCTTAACAACCTGACGTAGCATATAGGATTCAAATAAATCTGGGCGCTTAACAAAGGTAACCATAACTCCTATCAACCAACGATCCTCGGCGATCTGGGCATGATTACCGGTTAAAAGAAACTCCGGAACGATCTGCCCCTGCCACTCTCTCGGGCGAGTATAACAGGGAGACTCTAATAGTCCGTCTCCAGCGAAACTATCTTCTGTTGAAGACGCTTCATGCCCCAAAACACCCTCTATCTGGCGCCCAACCGCATCAATAACAACAAGGGCCCCCAACTCACCGCCACTCAGTACGTAGTCTCCTAACGAGATCTCTTCAAACTCATGGTGATTAACGAATCGCTGATCAACACCAGCATACCGACCACAGAGCAAGAGAAGATGTTTTTCTTTGGCAAGCTCCATAACCAACTCATGGGTTAGAGTCCGACCCTGGGGCGACAGAAATATTTTGCGGATTTTTTGACTATCAGAACTTGGCTGGGCATCGGTCGTAATATGATCCACACATTGATGAAGCGGCTCAGCCATCATCACCATGCCATCACCACCACCAAATGGACGATCGTCAACCGTTTTATGAACATCGTGGGTCCACATTCGCGGAGTATAAATATTAACTTGAATTTTATTCTTACTAACCGCCTGCCCCACAACTCCCAACTTAACAACTTGAGAGATTAAATCGGGAAAAAGGGTTATAACGGAAAACTTCATTTTTTCGATTCTCTTTGAATCTCTATGAGTCCCTCAGGGAGCTCCATAAAAATTTTTTTCTCTTCGAAATCAATCTCAACCAAAAATTCTTCTACAAGAGGAATCTCTGCAATTCCAAAATCCATCCGAACATGAAGGAGGTCCTGGACCGTATTGGTGCCGAATCCTTCTATAATGCCTAAGCGAACCTCATCATCGTAGACTTCAAAACCTTCGATTTCCGCCAAATAAAACGTGTCATCACCTTCATCCGAGACAAAAAACGAACCACTTACATAAACCAACTGAGCCCTCAATTTTTCAGCCTCAGTACGATCATTAACCCCTTCGATAAAAACAAGAAAACCATCTTTGAAAGGACGGAGAGACTTAACGAGATGAGTGGTTCGTTGTCCTTTGGCATCTTCAAAGACCACTTCTGTTAATTCATCTATCCAACTGATATCTTTTGAGAAGACATAAATATAGAGCTCGCCTTTAAGACCATGAACCCCAGAAATTTTACCAATTTTTCGCAAAGATTCAGAAAGTGCGGTCATCAATATATCCTGTTCTTATTTTGATAGAAAAAACGGTTCAGTTTTTATCAGATATAAAATCAAAAGGCTCTTAAAAAAAAAGGGGACTTCACAGTCCCCTTTTACAAATACTCTTTTAAAAAGAACAACTACTCAACAATCTCAAGAACACTTCGCTTATTAACCTTAGCGCTAGCAGCAGTAAGAATGGTTCGCATTGCTCGAGCAGTTTTACCTTGCTTTCCAATCACTTTACCTAGGTCTTGTTTTGCTACTTTGAGCTCAACAACAGTAGTTTGTTCACCCATTACCTCTTTGACCTCCACTTGATCTGGATGGTCGACAAGAGACTTAACCATGAACTCTACAACATCTTTCAGGCCTGAACTCATAAAATTTCCCTCACTCTAGAATAGCCTTAGCACTCATATTCTTTTAAGCACGGAAACAGGTGCTTACACTTTTAAGTTGAATACGAAACCAAGAATGAATCAAGAACTTCTTACTTCTGAGCCTGTTTCATTAGGTGCTGGACTCGAGCAGTGGGTTTAGCACCTTTCTTGATCCATTCGTTGATTTTAGGAAGATCAATATGAATGCTTTCTGTTTGAACACCCACTTTAGGAATGTAATAACCCAAGTTATCCAAGTATTTACCAGTTACATAGCGGCGAGAATCAGCCACCATTAAACGATACTTAGGCTTATGTTTAGAACCACAACGGGCTAAGCGAATCACAACTGCCATCGCAAACTCTCCTCAAAAACAATAAAAACGCTCTTTTAAGCGTGCTCTCAGTTTGATTTAAAAAACGAGCATCTGGAGTCTTTACCGATAAAGACTTGCAAACGCAAGACTTTTATCCCGAAAATGACTTCAAATACAAGGTTTCTCCCCAATTTCTATTCTAGAAGCCAAATGGCGAACGCCCGCCACTCCCTCGCCCCATACCCATCTTCATGAATTGACTCATCATTTTCTTTGAATCCTCAAATTGCTTAATGAAGCGGTTAACGTCTCTCACCTCGGTGCCACTACCCTTTGCAATGCGCGCTCGTCGCGATCCATTCAAGATCTTATGATTACGGCGTTCCTGAACGGTCATTGAACGAATGATCGCTTCAATTTTTTTGATTTCTTGGTCTGGTGGGGTCATATCCTTGAGTTGCTTAGTTAGTTGCCCCATACCTGGAATAAACTTGAGGATTCCATCAAATCCTCCCAACTTCTTAAGCTGTTGAATCTGCTGCAAAAAATCTTCGACCGTGAACTCATTGCGCATCATCTTTCGGGCCGATTCCTCAGCCTCTTTGGCATCGATCACCTCTTGAGCTTTTTCAACAAGAGTTAATACGTCGCCCATATCAAGAATGCGGGAGGCTAATCGATCGGGGTGAAAAACTTCTAGGGCAGCCACCTTCTCGCCCATTCCAAGAAATTTGATAGGAATCCCCGTCACTTCGCGAATACTTAAAGCCGCACCCCCACGCGCGTCGCCATCAACCTTTGTAAGCACCAAGCCCGTAAGCCCCAGCCTCTTATGAAAACCTTCGGCCACATTGACAGACTGTTGACCCAACATTGCGTCGGCCACCAACAGAACCTCATGAGGCGTCCAAATTCCTTTAATTCTCTCGAGCTCACCCATTAATTCGTCATCAATCTGCAAACGCCCCGCAGTATCGACAATCACCACATCGAGATCTTCGGCTAGAGCCCATGATTTGGCACCAGACACAATCTCCTCAGGCTTTTGAGTAGTTAATGACGGATAAACGGGAATGCTATTTTGCTTACCGAGCGTTTGTAACTGATCAATAGCCGCTGGCCGGTAAATATCAGCAGGAACCAAACCCACTTTTTTATTTAATTTCTTTCGAATATGAAGCGCCAACTTGGCACAAGAGGTCGTCTTACCAGCACCCTGCAAACCAACCAGAAAGAGAACGGAGGGCTTCTCTTTAACTTGAATTTCAACGGCATCAGTCCCAAGGACTCTGACCAACTCATCATGAACAATCTTAACAAATTGTTGCCCCGGATTAACCCCTTCAAGAACATCAGCCCCCATGGCTTGAGCTTTAACTCGATCTATGAAATTCTTGACCACCTTAAAATTGACATCAGCTTCAAGAAGACTCATGCGAATCTCTTTAATAGCGTCTTCAATATTGCTTTCTGAAATCTTATTTTGACCTTTGAGTTTTTTAAAGCTGCCGAGAATTTTGTCTGATAACTGATTAAACATTCTAAACTCCTCTTAATTTCTCGGCAACTACCACCGACTAAAACGCCCTGGACGCAAGCTTCTCAAGGCCTGCCAATAAAAGAACCCTAAGCCAAAAACTGAAATTAACATGGCTCTTTCGATTGACACATTACAATAGCCTAAGAAGGAGTAGCGAAATCCTTCAATAAAGTAAAGAAGAGGATTCCACTGGGCCACCGCTCGCCAAAAAGGAGAGAGTTTTTCCAATGAAATGAAGACCCCTCCCAGATAAATGAGCGGTAGCAAAACAAAAGAGGAAAACGCGCTCAATTGATCCATAGTTTTAGACCACAAAGCCATTGCAATTCCTATGTGACCAAAGGAAAGCCCCGCCACCAAACTGAAAAACAAAAATATTCCTGGATGAGCGAGCCCTAATAATTTACCGCTCTGCCAATACATAAACAGGCTTCCTACTAACCAAGTCACGAGCGCCACGATCATTCCCCTCACCCACGCCGCCAATGCCATCGCCCAAACGATGGTTTGATTTGAAAGGGGAACAACCCGGAGGTCTTCAAGATCACCAGTGAACTTCATATTAACAATGGAGCTCGATGAGTTTTGATAGGAATTATTAATAAGCCCCATCATCATTAAACCCGGTATTAAGTAAGCTAAATAAGAAAGTTCGCCGTTGAGTTGAACGTGCTGTCCAAGAGTAACTCCAAAAACCAGCAAATACAGAAACGAACTTATAAAGGGAGCAAATACGGTTTGCATGACCACTTTTAAAAAACGAGAAATTTCTCTTTGAAAGAGCGTCCAAAATTGAATCCAAGTCATGTTCTTACACCCTTAAGGAGGAACTTCATGGCCTCTTCAAGACCACCTTCTTTTACCTGAAGGTCAACGATTTCAGCAGCGGTCACACCCAGATCTTGTAAAATATCTCCAACTTGCATCTTAGCAGGAACCAAAAGTTTTAATTGATTTTGAGTTTGAGAAACAAGAAGTGGGTGCTCAAAAGAACGATCTGAATTGGTGGTTAACACAATCTCTCGCCGACTCAAGTCAGTGATGATTTCGCGAGTCGGACGTAAACAACACAATTCGCCCTTATTTATGACCGCAATCCTATCACAAAGGGTTTCTGCTTCTTGTAGATAATGAGTGGTCAAAAGAATGGTGAGACCTTCACGATGCATTTCACGAACAAAGTCCCAAAGACCCTCTCGCAACTCAATATCAACACCAGCGGTAGGTTCATCAAGCAATAAAAGCTTTGGTTTGTGAACAAGAGCTTTCGCAATCATCAATCTTCGCTTCATTCCGCCAGAAAGTTGTTTTACTTTTTTGTGACGATGATCCCATAAGCTGAGCTTGTTTAGAAGATAATCTATATGTTCTTGATTTTTGCGAACACCATAGTACCCCGATTGAAATTGCAAGATTTCTTGCACCTCAAAAAAACCATGGGTCACAATTTCTTGGGGCACAACCCCAAGAAGTGGCTTTGTAAAATCAGATTGAGTAAGTACGTCATGGCCGAAAATTTTGGCCCCACCAGAACTGGGTTCTTCAAGCGTTGTAAGAATTGATATAAGAGACGTCTTCCCTGCCCCATTAGGCCCAAGCAATCCAAAGATTTCTCCCGCCTCGATCGAAAAGCTAAGATTGTTAATGGCGCAAGTAGTTCCATAGGTCTTAGTTAGTGCTGAAACTTCTAGAGCTTTAGTTGCCACTGTTTAAATTACCTCGCTCGACTGATCGATGTGTGAAATTCAACGTCTGGATTTTCTCTCCGTGCCCAGTTAAGATCCCACTCTTGATTGAGCAAAATAACTGGCTGATCAATGGAATCGCGATAGATGGTAAAACTACCCTTCAATTCATCCACCGGCTTGCCCTCTGCAGTGCGCGGCCAGCGAGCCACAGTATAAGGCGCTCGATTGAGCCGAACTTCTAAGTTGTACTCTTCTTGCATGCGATGAACAAGAACCTCAAATTGTAGTTCGCCCACAACACCAATCAATGGATCTTGTGGTCCAACATAGGGATCTATAAAAAGTTGAATGGCACCCTCTTCAGAAAGGTGCTTCAAAGCTTCTTGCATTTTTGATCGCTTAAGAGCATCGCGCACTGACATCCGGGCAAAAAGCTCGGGTGCAAATTTTGGAATGTCCTCAAAGAGAACCTCTCCCGACAATGCCACCGAATCTCCAATTTGAAAATTCCCCGTATCATTCACACCAACAATATCACCGGCATAAGCTTCATCGATTGTTGCGCGATCACCAGCAATAAATTGATTGGAGTATGCGAGGCGGAGCTCCCGGCCCAAACGCATGTGCTTTACCTTCATTCCTCGCTCAAATTTACCTGAACAAATTCGCAAAAAGGCAACTCGATCACGATGTCGCTTATCCATGTTGGCTTGGATTTTAAAAACAAATCCAGAAAAGTTTTGATCTAAAGGATCCATTTGCTTGCCATTACGAAGAGTGCGCGCCTGCGCCCCCGGAGCATACTTGCAGAAGAATTGTAGAAAGGTATCCACACCAAAGTTTTGCTTTGCACTTCCAAAAGTAACGGGACTGATCTTTCCCAGCAAAAACTCCTCAGGATGAAACTCTGGCAGAACTCCCTCGACTAGCTCAAGCTCTTCGCGGGCCTGAGCCAGAATTTCGGCATCGATGAGAGAATCTAGCTGGGTATCATTGATTCCTGTGGTCTGCAAAACCGTTACGTCACGATCATCCTCGCGACGTTGATCATAAAGAATAACCTCTTTATTCCATCGATTATAAATACCGCGAAAACGCTGACCGATTCCGATGGGCCAAGTCACTGGATGGCAACTCATTCCAAGAGTTGATTCGATTTCGTCGATGAGATCGAGGGGCGATTTTCCCTCACGGTCTAATTTATTTACAAAGGTAAAAATAGGAATGTGTCGATAGCGACAAACATCGTAGAGTTTTCGGGTTCTCTCTTCGACCCCCTTGGCCACGTCTATCAACATCGTAGCACTATCAACCGCCATTAACACTCTGTAAGTGTCTTCTGAGAAATCTTTGTGACCGGGAGTATCTAGAAGATTCACACAGAGATCTTCATACTTAAAGGTCATGACGGAAGAAGTGATGGAAATCCCTTTTTGCTTTTCGAGTTCCATCCAATCGGAGGTGGCGGCCTTTGTGCCCGACTTACCCTTAACCTCACCAGCCTCGTGGATCACTCCGCCATGATAGAGCAGTTTCTCTGTTAGAGTCGTCTTTCCCGCATCAGGATGCGAAATAATCGCAAACGTACGGCGTTTCAATATCTCTTGGCGCTCCGGACCGGCATAAAGCATTCTACAAAACTCCTGAATTCGAAAGCTTCATAAATACTTGGTTCTGAGCACGAAATCTATCGAGAAGATCTTGGCTTTTGCCACACAGCGCATTTAGCCTTTTTAGGCGCAATCTACATTCTTGGAGCCTCTTTTAAGCTCCAAACGCCAACTAATTAATTTCTAGCCAAATTTCATTTCGCCGTAAAAACCAGAGTTGATAAGGGGAGTTATAGCGAGCAAAGGTTGGCTGGCCTATGGTTTTTAAACCATCGCGCTCCAAAGTTCGTTGCAGCAGGTTCAACTTTTCGTTGTATCTTTCTTCGGTCCATCGACCCGAATAGACAAGGACCGCCCTTTTTTTGGCTGGAATCTGTCGAATTTGAACGCTTGGATCTAGTGGTTCGGGAAGAGTCTCCATAGAGTAGCTTTTTGGCATCGTGAATTGAATTATAAAAGTGCCTTCTTTATCCCCGGAATTTATTTGTGTTACAGGAGCTGTCATTGCGATTTTTTCAGTCTCTGGCTCCTGGATCACTGGTGCGGTCATGTCGATTTTCTTTTTCGATTTGTTATTTCCAAAGATAAACGCAGCAAGGGTTCGAAAAGCAGTGTTCCCTGCTGAATCGAAATTTCCTTGAACTTCAACCTGAGCAACGAGAATAGGTTCGTATCTCCTCACTTCATAAACTTCATTTTTAGTAACTACTTCGAATGAAGGCTCCTCAATCGCCATGACCTCTCCTGAGTTGAATAATACTAATAAAAATAGAATCAAAAACTTCATAATGTACTCCCCATTACCCAAGAACTGTTTCTAGCAGAATAAGGATGATCCCTATAATGGATCCCCCAGCAATGACCCCTGCGGCCGTTGTCTCTTGATTTTCCACCATAGCTTTATAGCCAAGACTCGTCTTGTCTGTGCATTTTTTGCCAGCAAGCCAGAAGACCAATGTTCCCAGCGACATAGAAAGTGCGTCGGTAAAGCGCAATACAAAGCCTAATCCAAGGCCAACGCCCGAAACAGGAAAACGTCCGTGAGTTTTTTGACTGAGAACTTCGAGAACAATTCCCAAGATCGCACCAACGAGGGCGCCAAACTGAGCCGTCGGATGCAAGGTGCTCAAACCATTAGTCAGAGCCTCGGCCACCCCTTTCCATATCATCGCGCCAGGCAATGGCATTTTGTCGGAGGTAAAAAGAGAGATATCTCCCTTGAAAATCATGTAAAACACAGGAACAGCAACCAGAGACCCGGCAATCACTCCTAGAACGTGACCTACCGCCTGGTGCCTTGGTTTTCCACCAAGCATGTAGGCAGGCTTTACATCCATCAAAAGATTACTAGCGTTGAGGCTCACATCAGATGTTATTCCGGCTGTCATTAAATTCGTCGTCACATTACCGGGGGCCAAAAGGCTGTAGGTAATTTGAGTTAATTTACCCAGAGCTCCACCGGGAGTGATCGCCGTTAGGCCCGTGGATGTGACAGCAATGAGTGTGAATAGAAAAACCAATGGGATCGCTAAAATTGCCAACCACCAATGGATACCAAACCAAGCGCTCGCCATATAGACCGTCACTGCACCAACGAGAGGAATCCCAACCACAAAAAGCCACATTGGGAGTTCAATGTCTTCGAGGATGTCTTTCTTTTTTGGCCCCTTCGAAAAAACTTTCGAAAAGGCCTCAACAATAATCTGCGGTTTTGAGAAGAAAGAATAGAGGGAGGCCGTTGTCATCATGGAAGCTCCACACCATAAAGACCACATCGTAATCGCCTTAAACTTAGCTTCTGGAATAATCCCATGGCTGATTAAGAATGGGGCTAAAATAAAATAATTCACAAAGGCGCCCAGCAAAATCGACATCGATGTTTTCATGTTCATCAATCCACCAGTGCCTGCCATTACAATCGAGGAGTCCCACTGAATAGTTAGATTTTTGAGCGGAATATCCATCAGTTTTGGAGTAACAAACTTATAAACAATATCATCCCAATACTGAGGAAGTGTTAAAAACTTAAGTTTAAGAGTGCCCATGAAAGACTCACTTCGCATCATCTCTATTAATGCAGATAATCCGGCTCCGCCCAAAAGTAGTTTAGCCTTAAATGTGCCTTCGGCCCCCTGATCACTATGAAGGCTATCCAACACAACCCCTGCCGCGTACCCCTCAGGAAAAGGCAATTGCTCATCATTGATGAATCGTTTTTTCAGAGGAAAAGCAAAAAGAACTCCAAGAACAGCGAGAGAAATAATCCAAGGAATGACATGCCACATAGGTATCACCTGATTTGTGACCATCATGTACGCTGGAATCGAGGCGCACAGAGGTGCTGTCATATATCCCGCACTGGTAGCGATCGACTGCATGGCGTTGTTTTCGAGAATAGACATCTCAGAGCCAATCTTAAGCCGTGAGAGAATTCGAAAAATCCCATAAGAAATCACAACCGATGAAATTCCAACTCCGAGAGTCCACCCCGTTTTAATCCCGATATAAAGATTCGTCATACTGAGCACACAGCCAAGAAGCATTCCTGTGATCGCCGACCGAAAGTTTAATTGAGGCATATCACCCTTATAAACATTCTCCAGCCACCAACGATCTTTCTCTTCTAAGGTCATTGTTCGAATTTGCTCTGGCGTTAGTTCTTTGATGGCCATTAATCCTCCCGAGATCCGCATTCATTCAAGGTTTCTTACGTCGGCAAGTATGTACAAAACCCTATTAACTTGTCTACAGATTGATCGGGTATTTTTAAATGGAAGCACGAGGGTCATAAACCTCATGGCCAAATAATCCTATCAAAAAGTACCTCATTAAATCTTGAATTTAAAGTTGAGTCCTTAAACGACTTGGCTTAGGGTCTTAGGTCATGAAATCACATTATAAACTAATCATCAGTCTTTTCCTTGGTGCGATCTTTGGCCTTCTCCTCCATCCAGCCTACGAATCTCCTTTTGCCCAGGGACTTAATAATTATTTTTTTGAACCAATGGGCCAAATCTTCCTCAGAAGTATTTTTATGATCGTGGTTCCAATGGTGGTGAGCGGTTTGATTGTGGGCGTTTACCAGCTCACCTCCCACCATGGCCTTGCAAAGGTCGCGCGTCGCACTCTCTTCTACACCCTGATTGCAAGTTCGGCCTCTGTGATTATTGGGGTGGTTTTCGTGAACAGCTTGCGGCCCGGCGATGGACTAAATTTACCGACACTCTCCTCTACTGCCTCGGCCAATATCGAAAAAATACAAAAAAATGTCTCTGATTCAAAACCGGCTATTCAGGCTCTCATTGAGATAATTCCCAAAAACCCCCTCGAAGCTGCCACAAAAGCATTTGATGGCGAGATGCTAGCGCTTATGTTCTTTTCTTTAATCTTTGGAGTCGCACTCTGCAAGCAAGGCCCCGCAGATCAAACTCCCCGCTGGGTCGATCTTTTCGAGGAATGTTACTCCACCTGTATGAAGATTGTCGAATGGGTCATGAAACTCGCCCCATACGCCGTCTTTGCCCTTGTTTTTCAATCTACTTTTAAATTTGGAATTCAAATTTTACTTTCACTTGGTTTTTATGTTTTTGTGGTCGTCGCGGCTTTGCTCGCACAACAACTTGTTGTGTATTCGCTTCTATTAAAATCATTCACCAATTGGTCACCACTCACTTTTTTTAAAGAATGTCGTGAAGTTTATCTCTATGCTTTTGCCACGGCATCTTCCAATGCCACACTTCCAAGATCACTCGAAGTGGCAGAGCATCGCCTGAAGCTAACTCCAGAGATTTCGCGTTTTGTATTAACTATTGGAAGCACAGCTAACCAGAATGGAACAGCCCTCTTTGAAGGGATCACAGTTCTTTTTCTTGCACAGGTTTATGGAATTCAACTTGATTTAGCCCAACAAGTGAAAGTCGTACTGATGTCGATATTGGCGGGAATTGGGACCGCTGGCGTACCCGGCGGATCTTTGCCATTAATAATGATCCTCATTCAACAAATGGGAATCCCTGCTGAAGGAATGGGACTTATCATGGGTGTCGATCGATTTCTTGATATGTGCCGAACAACCCTCAATGTTAGCGGTGACTTAGTTATTGCCGCACTCGTCGACGAAAAGAAAGCATAAGGAGCCAACATGAATTTGATCATCACCACGGTACTTTTAATTACGAGCTCTGTAGCCACCGCTAAAGCACCGCCTCACCTGGATATCGAAATGAGCGGGTACGAGTACGAAAAACTCATTGCCTGGGACCAACTCGAATTAGAGAACCAGGGTAGAAAACATGCTTTTGACGATATTTTTGTTACTGGCAAACGCAACCTAGATTGGATTCGACTGCTTAACCAAAATCGAATCGACAAAATTTCGCTCAGCACTCCAGAATCGCAACAGGGTTTCCCAATCAATAATCCCCGTGTTTATAATCCAGAAATTATCCGAGCATCTTATAACGATCTGAAAGAAAAAATGCCCGAATCACTTCGCACCATTATTTTCAGCTCAACTCCCTTGCCACCGCAGCTTCCGAGCTCCCTTGAGGAATACATAACATGGGGTCTTGAAGTGGATCGCGTTTATCAGATTGCAGCAAGATGGAGAACCCTTGAACCCTATCGTGAACATTTACTCATGAATGGCGTGAAAGACATTCGAGGCTATCATTTTATTACTTCAAATACTGATTTGATGTCCCGCCTCAAAAACTGGAACTCACTGGCCACCGAAGAGAAACCTCTCGTTACCCAATGGCTCAATCAGGTTTGCTCCAATCACCTGCGCGATACAAACCAATGCAGCACCCTCACTCAAAGGGCTATTCAAAAAAATCAGGCCCTTTCCTTTTTTGAAAGTCATCGGGCTGGAAGCGAAGAAATTATCTCCGAAATGATGCATATTCCTGACGATGGCAAATTTGGATCAGTCAAATGGGAAACACAGAATGAAGTAAAAGTGCCTTTTAAAGACCCCATCGATTTGAATATGCGCTCCTATTTGCTCAACAACATCGAACAGGAATGGAATTACTCCCCCTTTTCGCTCAAAATTAATTGGGTTCCCCAAAATGCCTATGGAGTAGAGGTCATTTGGAGCCCTGGTGTCACTCCGCATGTTCCCGGACTTGGATCCCATCAAATTTATATGGATGCAAACGCACCAATTTCTGAATATGACGTTCAGTGGACCATTCGACATGAATTTGGCCATGTATTGGGGTTTCCTGATTGCTACTTGGAATTTTACGATCCATCGCTGAGTGCCATCGTTGCTTACCAGCTCGATACCAGCGATCTCATGTGTTCACGCCGCGGCCATTTGAAAGAGCGTCACGTAGAAGAAATAAGAAAGACCTACTAAGCAACTGGGGGGCCATTTAATTGTTTTAAAAGTGACAATTTCGGGCCTTTAGTTTCATAAATCGACACTCCATCACACCAAGGTCAAATAAAATTGATTTAAGAAGTGGAATGGGTTGTGCACCCTCCGCCCCTATTTGCCAGTCAACAAAATTGATTTTCGTGGCAAGGACCGACTAAGGAGCGTTGTGTGAAAAACCTTTGGAACTTAAAATTCTTTAACAATACCCTCTTAATGGTGTGCCTCAGCCTGACGGCCTTTGCTGATGGGGGCGGCAATAACCACATTCAACAGGAACTCAGAAATAAAACAGAAGGCCAAATTCTCGACCTCATCCGCTCTCACTTAGACACAATGAGCATGAGCGCAGATTATCGGTTCCAGAGGGACGCAGCAGTTATTGCTATAGGTTGCAATACAATCCCATCTGTTTTCTATAAGCAAAAGGCCAAATGTTTTAGAGATCATTTAAAACAAATTAAAGACCTCACCGGCAACCGCTCCAACGAGTTACGTTTTGGAAATCTCGTTGATTCGGTCTGTTCTGCCGTACAAAGCACTCTCACCACCAACGAGAGGCACAATAGAATTAACCCATGGATCCTCACCTACTCCAATTGCATGAGCAAGCTTGTCACTGCCCTTGGAGAAAAGAACCCTCTGACCCCTATCTTTGGCTCATGTGAACGCTCCGGTTCTATGCAAGACTATGTGGAAAAACCAAATTGCTACCACGAGAAGGTTCCTCGCGTGGAGGATTCCCTCGAGTATCTTCCAAAAACCAATAGCGCTTCGGTTCAACTCAGCGACATGAACGGCCTTTTTCTGGACTCCGTTGTTTCAACGACACCCCTCTTACCGCCACGATCGGCGCTCGATATTCAAAAAGTTGACTCCCTCTATGCCTCCTGCACCTCGCTCAACACGAACGATCTGCCGGCTGGAGAGAAAGGACGTGTCGCTCCCAATATGGATACCTATTCGATCTTTCGCGAAATCAATTGTTTTCGAGATGGCCTATTTGCGATCGCCTATGGAGCAACAGTTCCAGGAACCATTATGGCCGCTTGCCGCGAACGAATACCAGGGGTTGAAGTTCTCAGAACCAAATGGCGTGATATCAATCCCTCTCTCAAAGAGACCGATTGGAACTTGATCGAAACACGCGACTTTAAAACTATTTGTCTTCGAAATGGTGTGTTAAATTCGGGTGATAAAAACTACGAATCTATCGCCGAAGATTCAGGTCGCTATCTCTTTGAAGGAGCTGTGAACTTGTTTGGTGGATGGATTTGGGACTCCTCTGTTTATGAAGACGAACTTGCGCTCTATAATGAACAAAAACTTATAACTCGTAGTGAAGAGGAGCGTAAGAGCCAAAAGCTCATTTCGAATCTGAATGAACTATCGGCTGATGATCTTTCAGTTTTAGCTGCCGCAGCGAAAAAGGCACGAGATATCAAACTCAACAATCAGAATACTCAAACACCCTCCGAACCGATGCCCTAAACTCATTTTTCAACCAAAGAGCTAAAACCCAGAGGGCTGCCACATCTGCCCTCTTTTTTTTTGAAGGTTAGACAAGAGCCACTAACTTGATTATGTTAAATCAACGTACAAATTAGGGGGCGATGATGGCGATCACAAATTTTAAAAATAAAACTGTTTTTATTTCTGGTGCCGGTTCGGGAATTGGCGCAGCGACAGCCCTTCTTTTTGCGCAACATCAAGCTCATCTTATTCTCATCGGGCGAAGAATTGAAAATCTGCAACAAACCTCCTTAGCGGCAAAACAGTTTGGTGCCAAAGTCGATTTGTTAAGTCTTGATATTAACAACCTTGATGAAATTCGGGCGTTCTTTTCTCGAATCGACCGTTTGGATATAGCCGTCAACAATGCCGGCATCGAAGGTGCCGTTGGTGATACTCTCGATCTGACCGAAGCTGATTTCAACCATGTTATGGACACCAACGTTAAAGCTTTGTGGGTTTGCATGCAGGAACAAATTAAATGGTTTCGCCAACACAACCAACCAGGCAACATTGTTAATATCTCATCGATTGCCGGAATCCGTGGTTTTGCAGAGTCTGGACTTTACGTCACAAGTAAACATGCGGTGATTGGTATGAGCCAAGCCATCGCGCTCGAGCAAATCAAACACAACATTCGTATCAATGTTGTTTCACCCGGATCAATTGATACACCAATGCTCAATCGCCTCTTCCCCAACGCTGCTGCAGAAATGGGACCCTCTCAGCCCATGAAACGAATCGGTAAACCCGAAGAAATTGCTGAGGTCATACTCTGGCTGGCGTCGGAACAGTCAAGCTTTGTGGTCGGTCACAATCTCGTGGTTGATGGCGGCCGAACTATTTCTGGCTAATTAATCAATTAACTTTTACTTATTATATAAACTCAAAACTAACTGAGACGAACAAGTATTATGTTTCAAAATGTCTCGGGCCTATTTTACTTTCTCTTCAATAAAAATAAATTCTATTGAAACCAAAAATAGTTCGCCTAGGTTTTATTGAGCGCTCGCGAGGCGAATAAGCCCCCAAATGGGGCTTCAATATTTTTTTTCATTCAACTTATTGAATGCAAGGGAGTTTAAAATGAGAACATTTTTTCTTTCGACACTACTAATTTTAGTTGCGCCTTTGAGTCACGCCCTCACGCAGTTCGATATACAACCCTTATCTATTAAGACTAAGTACCAAGTGATGGGAGTCCAAGCGGGCCCACAAGCACAAAAAGCCATCATTTATACCGGCGATCAGGCTGAACAAGTCGCGCAAAAGGCAGGATTTACGATCAACAAACATCGACAAATGCTCGTCATGACGGGACCTGAAGTTGACTCGTTGGTTGGCTCATCGATTGGGGCGACCTACAGCGTAGGAAAGTTAGTGTTGATAACGTCAGCTAACTTTGTTTCTGCTGCCATCAATATGACATACAATATTTTAGCGGTTGGAGCTGGCGTTGTGTGGCTCGGGGTTAGCACTGCTGCTACCATCGGAAAAACGGTCGTGTACTTTACTTTAAAAGGCCTACAAGGTAGTTTTTATTTAATCACCGGAACGGGAGTTTTTCTTGTGAAGGCGTCACAGAGAATCGTGGTGGGCACCCTTAAGTTTATTTGCGAAATACCCAATTATTTTGGTTTAGGATTTTTTGCCTGCCACTAGTTACTACAACTACACCCAAGGCAGAGATTTTGCTCTGCCTTTTCTTTTTTCTACAAAATCGTACTGACTATTGTTTGAGGAAAAACGCTCGTATTTTCTCATGAAAGTGATTTTAGCAGTCTCACAAAGTAGTAGATCGCTCCGACCAATTAAACCATCCTGAGTGACACTTTTTGCCATTCTCATTGAAAAGTACGGAGAAGCTTCGATCTTCAATAGACCTCGCCCATAGCCCTTGTGATAACGGGGTTAATGAAAAACGTGGCTTTAGCCCTAGCGCTCCTATTTTTAATGTTCACAGGCTGTTATCGGTCGCCGCAAAAAGTGAATGTGGATCGCCAAATTGAGTGGGCGTACCATTTAATCGATCAAGGTGAGTACTCCGCGGCCATTGATCTTTTTACCCAACTCAGTCGTCAAAATAATTCGCCCACAGTGCGTATTGGCCTCGCCTCGGCCTATGCCGCGCGTGCGGGTGTCAGAGTTCACTCGTATTGGGACTTAGCTTTACCCTCAGTGAGAGTTCCGCCCCCCACCAGCCTGGAGGCCAATCTTGCTTTTAGAAAACAATGGATGGATCGACTTCAACTTCTTCCTCTCAATTTACAAAATCAGGTCGCCACAAAAACGGAAGAAATTATTGCCGCTCACGAAAAAGTAGAAACACTGAAATGGCGCTTTCAGCAAATTCCACTGATTGTAAGAATTGAACAACGTAATGATATTATGATGGCTCGAGAAATTATTAGAGATATTCCCAATCGGGGCATTCATCTTTATCGTGCTCTTCTCACGCTCGTACTGGTTCGCTTTGAAACACAAGTAATCTCGAACAGTATCGACGAAACGCTTGTTACTAAGTCAGGTTGGCCTTGCTCGAATTCTCTCCGTAGCTGGATTCACCAACTGCCCCCATCACTTGATCTTTTAGCAGACGTGCTTTTTGACCTTAAATTGGCTTTCCCGCAAAAGGTTGCCGAAATGGCTCCCTTCGAACAAGACCTCGTTTCGTTTAAACAAAGATTTATGAACTCTCAATCCATCTTGGAAAACACTCTATGTTCGGCACAGTAACGTTTCGAAAAGCGACGCTACCGGGTACTATCGGCACTCTCCTTTTTATGGTGAGTTGCTTTGCCAATGCCTATCCCTCTGATACTTTTTTAAATTATTTGAATCAAACTCGAACCGATCAAAAGCGTAATCATCAGTTGTGCTATGCCTACGAAGACAGTACCCCTGGTTTACCCTGTAACCCTGCGTTTTTGGGCCTCGACCGCCAGAATACGGGTTGGGTTTACGGCTACGGAAACAACAATCTTCAGTTTTTTCAAGATGTGGCAGATATTGTTCGAGGCCCCATTCGCGCCCAAGAACTTTTAGCTATCGTTGACCACAACTCTCACGACAACTTTCAATTAGAGCTCTCAATGGGCTATGTCTCGAGCACCTGGGGCGTTAATGTGATTCCCGATAAGCTTGTTTTGTTTACTAACTTTCGAAATCCGGCCCTACCAAGAATTACCGTGTTAGCAGCGCGTGAACGTGAAATCCAATTTCAGCTAGGCAGCTTCCTGAGCAAAGAGTGGTCGTGGGGCCTCCAGTTGAGAGGCGTTCAGAGACGCTTTACTTACAGCGATGCTTATTTTAGTGACTATATGACGGGCGATGCCGATTTTTTAAATTCCATCAGGTCTCAGAACGCTTATTATATTGAGCCGAGTCTTTTATATGTGCCTGAATCCAGCGACTGGAACCCTCTCGCCTCGGTGATGATTACCAATCTTGGTAAACCTGATTTTTATATGGACCCTTACGATTACAACCCCGCGGCTCAGTTTGCCTTTTCTATTGCTCCTCAGACCGACTACGGAACCTTTAAAATGGGAGTCACCAGTCAGTGGGTTCAGCAGGCCGAGATCAATAGAATTTTTTCGGCTGCGGGTTTAACCTATAGTTATTCATGGTTTGACCTCTTTACCACTGTGAGTGAATTCGAAAAACAGCTGGGCGTTTCCTTTAATTTTGAGTACCTCACAACCAGCGTTAGTTATGCCCAACAAGACTGGAGCAATACTCCCTCGCCGAATGCGCATTCACTTTGGCGCTGGGATCTAGGAATTTTGTTTTAATCGCCCCGCAACACCCTTTTGATCCCTCGTTAGCCAATGCCCCTTTGACTTTTGAGCTTTTCTAACTTCATATGGAAAAATCGTTTTTTGATTGATGTGGGGGAGGGCCCATTCTTATGACTACAGCAATGACTGACTCCTTGGAGTCTACTGAACAACACCCGTCACGCCATCCTCAGGCGCGAAAAGCCCTCACACTTTTAACCACAGTCAACTATCTGAATTACATTGACCGATTTATTTTGAGCGCTGTTTTAGTCTCAATCAAATTGGATCTTAATCTCACCGATTTTCAAGCGGGCCTTCTTGCGACCGCTTTCATGATTGCTTATATGTTTACTTCTCCCATTTTTGGTTGGATGGGAGATACCAAAAATCGCTCAAAACTTTTAGCTGCGGGTGCTCTACTCTGGAGTGTTGCGAGCCTTATGACAGGCTGGGCCGGCTCCTTTATGATGTTGGCGCTCTCGCGGTTTATTTTAGGATTTGGCGAGTCTGCGTTCACGACCATAGCAACGCCCTTCATTTCTGATTTTTACCCCAGCTCTCGCCGCGGTCGAGCTCTCGCTATTTTCTCCTCGGGTCTGCCGGTGGGAGCGGCTCTTGGCTTTGTCTTGGGAGGAATCTTAGGGCAAGTCGTCGGCTGGCGAAATGCTTTTTTGATTGTCGGCTTTCCTGGGATTATTCTTGCCGCCGTTATTCTTACACTTCCCGATCCGCGACAAAAAGTCAGTAATCTGGAATTTAACTATCGCAAAATTGTGAGAGAACTATCAAAAATTAAAACCTACGTTTGGACCACGCTCGGCTATTGCGCTTACAGTTTTGTCGTAGGTGGAGTGGCTCACTGGGTTCCTTCGTATTTACAGAGAAATTACAATCTCGATCAAATGAAAGCCAATATGCTTTTTGGTGGCATCGCGGTGTGCAGCGGCCTTATTGGAACACTTTTAGGGGGTTATATTGGTGATCGTTGGGCCTCTCAAAAAGGTTCCGCTGGGCATTTAAAATTATCTTCGCTCTCGATGGCGATGGCTCTCCCCTTCTTTATTGGAACTCTTTATGCACCCACAATCGGGTGGTTGACCTTCTTTCTTGTGTTTGCGCAACTCTTCTTTTTTCTTTCAACCAGTCCGATCAGTGTTGCACTTATTGAAGCCGTCCCTGCCCACGCAAAAACAACGGCCATGGCCATTTCGATCTTTCTCTGTCATATCCTTGGAGATGCCATATCTTCGCCACTCATCGGACTTATTTCCGATAAGACAGGCTCTCTTCAAACAGGAATGGCAATTTGCGCGCCAGTGATCGTGATTAGTTCTCTTTGCTGGGCTAAGGGAATGAACAGTCGCAAAGTCATGGCATAAATTAAGATTATTTAAAGTCTCACGCCCATAAAACCCCGTTGGCCACTATCACCGTGATGATTTGCCTCGATTTACCAAACGACCCTTGAACGCTAAGACGATGCCTTTTAGATTCCCAATCAAAAGGGAGGTTTCATGGGTCCACAAAATTGGTTTGTTGTAATAAATAGAAAATCGGCAAAAGTCTTTGAAGTGAGCGATAAGCCTCAAACACTCACCTATCTGCGCACGATTCGCAATCCTCTCGGTGCCATTAAAAATAAGCTCATGCGATTGGATAAGCCAGGTTTCAGTCGTGGCAAGTTTGTTAAAAACAAGAGTCCACACGCTCTCACTCACGAGAAAAACCCCCAAGAGGACAGCGCGATCGATTTTGCAAAAAAAATCGCTCATTATTTAAGATCTCACAAGTTAAACAAAAATTATCTCAACCTTATTATTGCCGCAGAACCTCATATGATGGGCCTGGTACGAAAAGCGATCGAGCACGATCACTTTAAAGTCAACATTCGTTGGCTTCAAAAAGATCTCGAAAAAATGCCGACCGATCGACTTGAGGCCATGTTGTTTAGTTAATAGAAAGTGCTTATTCAAATAAAGGGAATGCTATGAAAATTTCTAAAATTCTATGCTGTGTGGATACTGATCCCCTCGCTGAGTCTGTTTTTGATTACGCTCTTGCCCTTGCCACCGACCTCAAGGCCGAGTTGGCCATTTTGAGCGTTCTTGATCAGAAACAACTCCAAATGGGAGACTCCGGCATCGACGCTTGGACACTCAAAGCGTCGATCAAAGAAGAGATCTCACACCTTTTTGATAAACTCCAAAAAAAAGCTGCCAATCTCACCCTAACAAAGTTCTCCGAAGAAGGCATTCCCGCGACGACAATCGTTGACGTGAGCAATAATTGGAGCGCCGATCTCATTGTGGTCGCTTCTCATAGCCGCACTGGAATTCCCCGACTCATCATGGGAAGCGTCGCGGAGTCGGTGCTTCGCCACGCGAAATGCCCAGTGCTAGTAGTGCCAGCAAAGAAGTAGTTTTCACTGAGAGCGAAGAGGCCTCTTATCACCCATTTTATTGCCATTTTTAGAAGCCTCCCAGAGACTTAGAGAACACTGCGCATCAGTGTGATCTTAAGTCTATGGGAGTTTAACGTGGTGCTTCGAACTTTGTTATTGTTTGTTGTTTTATCGATTTGCCTGGGTTGTTCCACGCTAACACCAAAGCAAGAAGAGGAGCTTTTGTACTGGCAAGAGCAAGGTGTCTATGTTCAAAAGCAAGACGCTAAAAAAGCCTGGCAACTCAATTATTTCATGGGGGCTGGCGATTTTTATCTGGGCCACTATGATTATGGTTTTTTAAATTTAATCACCTGGCCATGGTCAATGATCTGGGCTCCAAAGGCCGCCGCCAATCGCGCATTCAAAACAAATTGGGAAGCCACAAAGCTCGCCTTAGGCGACAGATACCTAACTCTGCGTCCTCCTCCCTCTCCAAAAGAGAGCGATGAAAACAACGAAGAGGAACAACCTATAATGCAAAGGATTAAGAAGGCCTTTCGCGAACGGCGAATCTCCGAGGAAAGAAAAAAGCGGATACTCGAAATTTCTTTGGTACCTGTAGACACGAGTTTACTTTACGATGGAGGTCCAATTCCTCAAGGTTGGAGGGGTGTTCTTTATTTTCGAGGTCAACATGGTCTCCTTCATGAAACATATAGTTCGGGCCTGAGCGATTTTGCCTCTTCAATCTCCGGGATTGTACAAATTGGCCCCGAAGAAGATCGCAAACATATTTCTGGTGAACAGAGCCATTGGGCCTACAGATATTTTCTTCATGACAATTGGTTTATACAAGCCGGATACAAAGAACGAGTGGTCTCCTATTCTTATACGGCCTGTTTTGAAGGAAGCTGTTATCGAACGATCGACGAGGCCAATTGGACGGCCAAGCTAAAGATGGCAGTAGCCGCTATCGGTTACCAAGCCTTTAGTGGCAAACATTCAAAGTGGGTGTCCGGGGTAGAATTCCATTTGAATACGGTCCAAAAGACAGAAATGCTAGAAGATCGTTATTCACGCAGTCGAAGCGGCGAAAGCCCTACACTAACTAAAAGTGAAGAGGCAAAGAAGCAATTTCTAGATTCATATGGGGACTTAATTTTTCACATTGGTTATTTGTTCTAAATCTAATCCGAACATTACTCAATGACTTCAATAGAATCTGTCTCGGCTACCACGCCCTCATTTTGAGGGATCCACAAAGTACCGAAAAAAACTTTGTTCTCTTTTTGACGGTAGCTACTCAGCGTTTTTAAGGGTTCTGGCCCACTGGCCAACCCCGTGGTTTGATCGATCGTAATCACATGACATCGCTGACACAATTTGGGGTTGGCAAACTCAACCTGACCAATGCGAATGCGACGCCACTGTTCTTCTTCAAAAGCCTCTGCTCCCGAAAACACAATATTTGGTCGAAAGCGATCGTAAGAGACTGACTGCTCTAATCGCCCATTCAAATCCTCAAGACTTTTTAGATTTAAGATCTGTATAGGCCGCTGATCAGCAAATCGAACCTCGGGCTGCCAACCAGGGTTATCGGATTTTAGCCTTCGGTTTGTGGTGGGCATATGCCGAACAAGCCTGCAGGAAACCTCAAGGTATTGAGAGATCGCCTGCGAATAAAGATCCGGCTCAAGAGCGACCTCAAAAGGAGAATCCCAAAGAGTGGCAATGACTTTTCGTTGGAAGGAATTCTTTTTGGAAATCTTAAAAAACATCTTTTGAAAGGCTACGGTGAGACTCTCCTCTTCGAGAAAAACTTCGATAGTGGCCATTTTTGGAAGTCGTCTCTGGGATAAAAATTGACCTTCTTGATCGATCAGCATCCATTCGCGATCACCCGCTGGGCCAAGGTGACTGATGCTTAATAGTTTAGTTTTTTGCGCACTCGCCGACTTGATGGGATAGATGTAAAGATCTTTGATATTCATAAAAAGCGTATCTCATTGAATCGCCAGACTTGGCAATGCTTGACCAGCTTAAAAATAGTAATAAACACCAAGAGCACCTCTTGCCTCTGAGGACTCGGCGGTCTTGCTAAGTCGCGCTTCAAACAACCAACGATCATCCTTACCCGCCAAAAGGGTTTGCGCCAGGGCCCAAGTCAGTCGTTGGGTTTTTCGTGGCTCAAGAATAGCCTCATTGAGGCCCTCAAAAACAAAATTAGACTTTGGCGAAGTGGCCCATCGTAAACCTAACACCGGCCCCACACTCAAAAAGAGGTTCTCCGCTCTTGTCGATACCATTGTGTGACTCACCTTTCCCTGAAATAGAGTATAAGCAATAAGGCCAGAAATCGGTGTCGATTCAAATTTATAAGTGGCTCCTACCGCCGATCTCAAAAAAGCAGGGGCACCCACGAGGGAAATTTCAGGTTCACGCTCCCATCCAAATGACACTCGCCAACTCGGACTCACATCCAAGCGATTGATTGGAGACAAAGACGTAATTCCAACCAGGTGAAACTTTTCTAACAATAGATTTTTACTCAAAGCCCGATCATGAATCCAGCCGAGTGAGAAAAAATCAATCTGAGCGTAATCAGGATAGCCCGCAATTGGATCAAGAAAATCGTGAAGCGCAAATCGCCAAAAAAATTCAGTTCTCTCTTTTTCACTAATCCGCAGGCCTCCCCGTCCGGACGGATGGGCCTTATCAGGGGATACGTCTAAAGGTGCAATTATTTTAAGTGGCAAAGCCGCTGGCAATTCGCTCCGCTCTAGAAGCCAATTATTTTTTTCAACAACCCGAGAACCCGAACGTTCAAGTAAAAGCTCATTAGCAAATTTGTAGTCGTAATAATCGAGACCAGCATCAAGAACTCGCGCAAGCTCCTGGGGGTTTAAGGTTCCCCGCCAAGACTGATCGTCGCCACGCCATTTGTTGAAACTTTTAAACTCTTCATCGGTGAGTAAAGAAACCCTCTCTTTCAACTGGCGATAAACCGAGGGCCGGTAAATAATGTTGTCGATCAATCCAGGCGTTTCCGACAGGGGCTTAATCGTCTCGCCAGGTATGATCCAAAATGGCAGTTTTTCGACTAAACTCAAACGTGGCGCTGCGACTTCGAGCAGCGTTAGCATGTGATAGGAACAGTTTTCGGTAATATAATAATAATCGAAGGTTGTAAACGAAAGCTCCCACAGATGATCAACGAGCCGCTCAACCTCTTGGTCGGTTAAGGCTAAATCATATTCCCAAAGATCTCTCGACTCGTAGTCGTTATATTCACGAACCTTGTAATAATAAGGAATAACCGTAAAGGTACCAGGAAAGCCTCCAGCCATTCCCAACACTGCATACAGAAAAGGATTCTTCGTCGTCGCATTGGCAGCGTAATTAACACCGATATCTAAAAGCTCGGTCGATTTTTCATTTCGTTCCGAATGTTTTTGCCGATTCAACCGCAACAGAGAGTGACCGAAGGTCGAAGAGGGGTTGTTCATATAATACGACGAAAAAACAAGTGTCACCGAGCGAGCACGAAGTCTTTGCACGAATTTTTTATATTCAGCACACTCACCATCAATCGAAAGATCTAAATCGAATCGGTTTTTGAGCTGTTCTTTGAGCCACTTCGCCCTTGCTGGAAACTGACAAAGTGCCGACAACTCCACTTTTTCTTGGGTCAGCGGCACGTGAAGAGTTCTTTTTTTTGGAGCTTGCAATGCAACCAGTGTGGCCTTGAGCTCATTCAGCGGCGAGCTCTTACCGTCGCTTGCTAAAAAAAATTGGGCGTCGTCGGCCTGACTTTCTGTATGATTACTAAAAAGGGGGTCTTTATAATGCAAAAGCCGATGCCAATAAGGATCTCTCGAAAGTGATTGCAATTGATTGGAACTGAGCTCGATGGAGAAGACATTAGCAGAGTAGCCGAAAAACAAACCGTAAATCAGAAAGCGCCAAACTATAAAAAACATAGAACGCAAGACTACTTGATTTCATCTTGCTTTCCAAACAATTTCGAAATCCGAATTAACCTTGGCAGCCTTCGCTTGCCGCTTGATTCGCCTTCAAAACAGATCGAACTTCTTTACTGATATGAGTAGAATCATTGGTGCCGTTTTGATAGATCTTCTTATAATTATTTTTCAAAAGACCATGAACTTTCATTGGATTTGAACAGTTCAAAACCTGTGTTAATCCTGTAAGAGTTTGTCCTTGTCCTCTCGCCATGTCATTCGCTAAGGCCTCAGGATTGGCCTCGATGTAATTTTCGAGCTTTGCAACTCCAGAAACTTCCACACAGTTTGACGTCCCAGAAGAAATTCCAAACGTCTGTGTATGAGAGGTACCATTGCTTGTGAAAGCAAAAATTTGATTTTCGTTACCAAACATTACATTACCAAGTCCGCACCCAGCAGGTCCAACCGGTTTTCGGGCATGGGCCAGAGAGGTAACAACAAGAGCAACAGCAACTAAAAATAATTTATTCATTTAATAACTCCTTCAATTATGAATTCTGGCAATCTAATTTTTTGTTCTGTTCAATCACTTTCATGATCTGACGACTTGATTCATACGAATTTTCGTTTTTCATGAAAATCTCTGAGAAGTTTTGATGAATTACTTCTTCAAAGCCGGATTGATTGCGGCAGTTGAAAATGCCAGCCAAATCTTGTAGTGTTTCACCCTGGCCACGAGCTGCTTCTTTTTTTAACGTCTCTCTGTTGATTTCAATGTATGAAACAGCTTCCATACCCATCTCTGAGATGTCACAGTTCGAAGTACCAAAAGAAATACCAATAGCTTGATTGCTATAAATGTCATTTGAAGTGGCAGCAACGATCTGTATCATCCCTGGTTTGGCGCCAAAAATCACACTCCCAAGACCACATCCAGCGAGACCGTAACCTCCGCCGGTGAGTTGGTCGTGAATTGACTTCTTTCTACCGTCCGCCATGCTCGCGCTACTGAACGCAGATACTAATAGTGCTGTCGCAATTAAAACCATTTTTTTCATTGAAGCTCCTTCTTCGCAGTGTTTTGGTTTTTTATTCGTAATGACTCTATAAGAGCAAAAAGGCGATACTCCGACAAGTTTTAAAAATTCCAGAACTAAAAATAGATAAACTAATTTAACCAGCCCGCACTCTCCCGAAAACATGCGCCACACTGGATGGCTCTCTCTATCAATTCAACAAACGGTTTTCTATTCTGCCCACCCTTCTTAAAAAGAAAATCGGTATGCCGGCCGTTCTCAATTTTTACGAACACCTTTGGCTCCGCGCATCTATCAAAAAGACGCTGACCCATCGAGTAACTCACAACCGGGTCAGCGGTTCCATGCACCACCAATATCGGTGTCGGCGATAGACTTTTTAGCTCCGATTCTGGCGACTGACTATTGTCGACGATTACCCAGGCCAGCGGTTGAAGCAGCCATGTGAGCCAATGCTTCGAGAGGGTGTCGGCGGCTACTCTCTTGTAATCCGAAAAGCTCGAATCAATCACAATCAAACGAAGCGATTTTTCTAGTTCGGTAGCCCTATTTGTTTTTTTTAATTCAACCAAAGACTTCATCGCAATGGCTCCTCCCAAACTTTGCCCAAAAACAATCAGCGGCACCTCAGGCTCTTGTTCGAGCATCCACTTTAAAGCCGCCAGACCGTCTTCGGTGGTCCCCATTGGCGAAGGCTCCCCTTTAGAGAGCCCATAACCCCTGTAATCGAAAATAAAATAATCAAATTGATGATGTAGCAGAAAGTAGAGACTTGCGAAGTGAGTTGAAATATTCTGAGCGTTTCCATGAAAAAAAAGAATTTTAGCCTTCGCTTTTTCCGGCTTCTTTTTTGAACTGTCATCGTGGCGAAAATACCAACCATGAAGCTTTACCCCATCCTTGGTTTCAAAAAAAATATCTTCAGGTTTCAATGGCAAGTGCTGAGGATCAGCGTATTGGTTCTGATGGGGGTAATAAAAAAAACTACTGCAGCCGCAAAGGCAAAAGAGAATCCAAATGATGATTAGCTTTATAAAACCCAAACAGTGACCTTTCGCTGAAAATAAAGCGACCCATCAAAAAAACATCATTTTAGATTGGGCTCGTTGAACATCGGCCCCATAGTTCTTTCAACACAGGTATGCGTGGATTAATTAGTTTTGAATTACCTTTTTCGGAATCGGTGCCATAAATAATCAATTCGAGATTATTGTCGGGACTCTCTTTTGACAGCCAAACATGAAGCACTTCATCTGAAGCACAAAACTCTTGAGTGATAGTTTCTAGTGACTCTCGCCCTTGAAAAACAATTTTTGCAAAATCGTCCGTCTTTCCGTTTCGCACCATCAAGTGAACATCGGCGAATGGGGCTCCGTACATGGAATAGGAGCAGTGATACTCTAGTTGCTCAATTGAAAAAGATTGAAAACAAAACAAAAAAAGAAACACACCCACTAATCTGGCCGGCATTTCACACCCCCTTGTCCAGTTGTCTATTGAAGCAATAAAGTTAGTCTATTGTCACTTTGAGAAACTGCGACAAAAGGTGTCGAAAAAGCGGCCTTCAAAATTATTTTTTGATCCACAGGCTCTGTCGAACCTATTTCACCCAAATCCGATGAAGAGTATTGCTTCCGTAAGAACCCTGATAGTCGTCGCATTCCCATCGTGAACCAGCACCGCGAACAGCCCAATGATAATTATTCCCGCGATAAAATGGGAAAGCTGTCATCGCCTCATTACCTTGACTCGTCCAATATCCGTCAAGAGTCGGAGGTGTGTTTGCAGAGTGGCTAGTCAGAGTTGTGTAACTGGAATTGAGATTACTACAACTTTGGCTATTTCCTGTTTTGAAGTAGGTAGAGCAATTGGCGTCTGAGGTTTTGAAATGAACCACTCGAGCATGGTTGGATGTTTGACAATAAAATCGCATCGATGAAAACAAGAGTCTATTCAGCAATGAGGGAGCCGCGTGCCCCCAGGTTGTGGTACTTGCTGACTCATCTGTTCCAAGGCTACTGAGACCGAGGCGCGGAAACACCGTCGTGCTGGGATTAGTTGCTGGGTTCGTATTGCCTGCATGAAGATAATTAAGAACGAGCGTCCAGCCACCTCCATCGGTGGTTTGATCGCAATAGACAAGCACATCGCCCAGGCCATTAAGATTGATTGTGTAAAGTCCACTTGCGGTAAATCCACGCGATCGCCAATCAGCACAAGATGCAGGTATAATACTGTATTGTATTAACACCGCACCAGAACCACCTCGCCCACCTGAAGTCCCTGCGATATTAGTATTCCATCGCGAACCACCGCCGCCGCCTCCGGTTCCATCAACGCCGATGGTGGCATCTAAACCATTAGTGGTTCCATCGTAATCATTTCCACCGTTACCACCACCACCAGTACCACCGCGACCATGGCGAGTACCAGAGGAATCAGTGTAGATCTGGCCACCACCTCCGCCAGCAAACCAACCCGAAGCTCCGACGCTGGTTCCAAAACGCGCGCTCATATCGATTCCTGCGCCGCCATCGCCGCCACCATCAGAACCTCGAATGCCATCGGTGCCAGACTTCCAATTCCCACCAACAGCACCAGCTCCACCGCCTCCCGCAGAAGCATGATTGGGCGCAGAGCCCGCTGTATCGGGTTTGCCGGTTCCTCCTGTGCGACCATAAACAGTTGCCCCACTATAACTTACTTGCGTGGAAGAACCGCCCGATGCAGCGGGTGCGCTATTGGAGTGTGACCCGCCGCCACCCGATCCGCCGGAATTTCCGGCCTGCCCAGCAGCCGTCGATGCGTTTCTCGAACCACCCCCGCCTCCGCCTTTACCGGTATAGCCACTGAAAACTGAATCACTGCCGTTAGTACCATTAGTTCCGCCGGTATTCGATCCTGCTCCGCCACCACCCACTGTCACAGAGTAGGCCTGAGTGGATAAACCAACGCCAGGAATATAAACAACACCACCGCCTCCACCGCCGCCGCCGAAACGTCCACCACCGCCACCGCCCCCGACGACGAGAGCCTCAACATTTCCAGTTCCAGTGGTGACGGTAAAGGTTCCATTACTGGTAAACTTGTGTTGTTTAATTCCGTTTGTCGTCGCCTCAGTGCCACCACTGGCAGCAAAACAAAGCCCGATAGAGACACCTGACGGGGGTGAACCCGCAAAGGACGTCCATTCGCCCGAACTATTTGTTGGAATAAATATGGCGAGCCCACTGGCGTGATTATTGGCAACTGTTCGACAGGTTGCATACTCGGTGATTTGCCTAGTCTCACCAGCGATTACTTTATAAGAGGTCGCCGCACGAACCGATGGTTTTAAAAAGAGCACTACCATCGCAAATCCGAACCCAGCCAGGTAAAAGAAATTCTTGTAATTTTGCACCACTTCATTCTCCTTGAAATGATCATTTCTTGCAAGAGCCATCTCTGAAGGCAGGCCATCTCCTTTCAAGGCCAGCAAGCCATCGGTCACCTCTAATCAATGCATTCCGCCTATTTATACCAGGACCTATTAACGGTTTTTTTACAAGGCCTTGCGCAGCTCCTCTTTGGGACTATTCTATTAGAGCTTCAGAATTTTAAAGAACTTTTTGAGTCTCAATTTTTAGGGGGATCTATGCCTAGGGTTCAAATGTGTGAAGTAATCATTTCTTGGCTTGTCTTTTTTGCGTTAGCCTCTCCTCGGTTCGCATCCGCCATTAACCGTGACACACTTGAAAATAACGCAGATTTAGCCAATCAAACACTCTCCCTTTCTTCGTTGGCCATCGAAAATAAAGATCTTGTCATCGCGGCTGATCAAACTGTTGAGATAGATGCGAGCGTCAATATTGAAAAACTGACTGTTTTGGGAACCCTCCTCTGCCCGGATCATGGAAACTTTACGATTCGTACAACCGGCCTCTCTGTTTCGGGTAAAAACGGCGCCTTCATTTGCGGAAGTGAATCAAACAGATTTCGGGGCCAGCTCAAAATCGCTCTCAAACCAGGACGTTATGAAAATATTCACGGTGTTAATAGCGATCGTAATTTCTTGGTAATGAATGGCGGAAAAATTCTTCTGTTTGGTGATTCGAAAAATTCAAGGTGGTTGCACCTAAACCGAAATATTTCGGAGGGTGAGCGGCAAATTGAACTCTCTGAATCGGTCCCATGGACCCCAGGGGACCAAATAGTTATTGCACCAAGCAGCTACAACCCTTCACAGGGTGAAATGGCCATTGTAAGTCAAGTGTCTGTCGACCAAAGAATTTTGACTCTCCGTGACCCCCTCAAATTTTCACACTTTGGCGATATTCAAAGATTCGAAGGTAGAAAAACTCACCTCATTGATGAGAGAGCTGAGGTTGCTAATCTAACGAGAAACATTTCTATTTTTGCAGAAGGGGCTCCAGAACTTATGGATTTTCGTGGGGGCCATATCATGGTAATGAAAGGTTCTTTTGCCCAAATAGATTCTGTGGAATTATTTCATATGGGGCGCCTGAGTGAAATGGCGCGGTACCCTTTCCATTGGCATCTCGTGGGAAACTCTGAGGGGCAGTTTATCAAAAACTCGAGCATCCACCATTCTTTTCAACGCTGTATCACAGTTCACGGAACGAACAAAGTGCAAGTGATAAACAACGTTTGTTTTGATCACATCGGACATGGTTTTTTTCTCGAAGATGGAAACGAAACAGACAACCAGATCATTGGTAACTTGGGAATTTTAACTCGCCGTCCACCCGAAGGCCGACAATTGCTACAATCTGATATTGACCAATCTAACCCCGATCGATTCCCCGGTCCTTCCACATTTTGGGTCTCAAATCCACAAAATACGGTGGTCGATAACGTTGCGGCTGGCTCAGAAGGATCAGGTTTTTGGAATTCATTTAACAAAGATCTTTTTTGCGGAGCGGGGCCCTGCGAAAAAGCTAGCGGAAGCAACAAACCCAATGTTTTTCCGCTCACAACCAATACACAGCAATTCGATAGAAACAAAGCTCACTCTTGCATGGTTGGCATTACTTGGGATGGCGCCGCCGATGGAGCCTTAACACAAAATAAGAATAATGCGAAAGATCGTTTTCTTACTACGGCTCACTATAGCCCCAAAATTCCTCCGCGCTTTTCTAACCTGGTTGTAAACAAAACAACGACGGCGGCCATTTATTTTCGGGGTAACACCTCTCATTTTGAGGCCCCTCTTTTAGCTGATAATCGCGTGGGATTATTCTTTGCCTTTAGTGCGAGTATCAAGAACGCAGTGATTGCCGCAAGAACGGCGAATGTTCAAAGTGGCGATGATCCATTTAACGGCGAATTCACCGGCATCAGAGTTTACGATGGACCCTTCGATCTTCAAAATGCCGACTTTCTAAATTTTTCTGAGGCATCCACCTCTTTCGGGCAAACTGTTTTACCATCGCCCGTATCGCTGATTGGAGCTTGGGATCGTTTTACCAATGTTGTTTCCGCGACCGCTTTTTTTCCGAGGCCTCCACTAAGGGTTGGTTACCTTTCTGGGTGGAATGCTTATCCATGGGCTGATGGCAACACGACGCCTGGGGTACGAGATATTGATGGAGGCTTGTCTGGTCTTGCAAACTCAATATTAGTGCCAGATCACCCATTTAATCGTGATCAAAGTTGTATCTCGATGCCGGATTCAGCGACACTTCGATGTCAGTACGAAAAGGCCGTAATCACTCTGCAATCGAAACGAAATGGAAAACTAGAAAAATTTCTACCCTTTCTCGTAAGGCGAGATGATGGTGCGCAAACCTATGACAGCCTCGATAATAGCAGCGATAATGACTTAGAAGCTATTCGCAGAAAAGGATACACTCACCATTTTAAATTTGGGGTCATCGTAAATCCTTCGAGATCTTATGAGGTTGTTTTTAGAAAAGACTGGAAGATGCCTGTTGGCCAAAACGTGTTTCAGGTTTTTTTTCGTCCGGAGTATCGTGACTCAGTCAGCCCTATTCTCCGATTTAGCAAAATTGGATCTGGGTGTCGTCTCGTGAATTCTCAAGGAAACGCATGGAAAGCAGCCCGCTCTATCGAGGAATTGGGACAACTTAAAGTGAACTCTTATTATTCGAAGGCAAGCGACGTCTCCATCAAATTACTTGCGACGGAACCCATCCCAAGAATTCAAACTCCTGGCACTGAGAATATAAAGTCGGCACAAAATAAGGCCGCCTTTATCCAATGTAAATAAGACGACCGAACGGGACGGGGTCCAACCTCCGTCCCGTCTCCGTTTTGGGCCGAAAAACTTAATTAAGGTAACTATATAGACTCCTATTCCTTCCATTTACTTCTCAGTCCTCACAATTAATGAGTCCAATCTCTTCACGGTTAATTTCATAATAACTAGTATATTTAATACCTTAGTTCGGTGCTTCGTGACCTAAAAAATGTTACGCTATCGGATGGTGACCGTGAATTAAACATTGGGAACTTAATGGTTAAACTGTTTTTATTTTTAGCTTTTTTCTTGGGCTCTAAGGCTTCAGCAGATCTGACTTACGAGGAGTCACGTCGGGCAGCAATGGAAATTGGAAAATGGCTATCGAAATCTTGTTCCCATTTTGATTTTACGTCAGCTTCGCCGATATCACCAAAACGTGCCGCCGAGAGCATGTTTCTCAAAAATTTTAAAATTCCTGTTCAGAAAGCCTCAGACTATGGATTTTCTATTTCTGAAACTCCAATTACTCCAGATGCACTAAACGCTTACAGGCTCTTTGGTTATGCCGAGTCTGATATCCCTAAAACTCTCTACCTGGACCGCCTGCACTTAAATTGGGGAATCGGCAACACGACGGATTTCACTTTTAGCTATTTTCACAGTGCAGAGGGAGTGAGAGGCTGGGGTGCAGCAGTAAAAAGAATTCTACAAAAGGAAAATCGATACTATCTTTCTTACCGCGTTCAAATCGGACGCGCTCAGCTTAATAATTACTTTGATAATATCTCAATTAATCAGGATTTGATGGCCTCTTACTATCTTCGCCTCGTTGACCTCTACGTTGGCCTAAGGCACACCTACGGAAAAGTAAACTTCGAGGCCAGCAAAAAAGAACTACAGATTCCTCCGGCAGAATTTTTCTCAGCTATGGATGAGATAGACTTATTTTACGGAATTGTTTTTGCTACGACCTACAATACTCGACTAACGCTCCAAGGTCTCCATGGTGATGGCGTTTTTTCTTGGTCCGCCAAATTTTCGTTTCACTTTGACTCTCTGACTCCAACAGACACAAACTGGTTCGGAGATCCTAGGGCTATCAAACAATGAGGGCTATCACTTTTTTTCTACTTTTTTTATTTGCGACGCTACTCACAGCGAACTGCCGAAGAAAAAATGAATTTCCTTCTCAACTCATCGAAAAAGAACCGGGCGCGATTACGGTACTCAACTCTGATGGTTTTATTGGATCAACAGTTGTGGGTAATCAAATTGAAACTACCATCACCTTATTTGCTTCTGGCGGCCTAGACACCTACGATCTCAATATTCAAATAGTCACAACGGACCCTTTTTCGTTCGCCGGTGGATCTTATCCTGGAACAGGGGGTACCTGTGGAACCATTATCGAGTCGGGCGATACTTGTACTATTGTAATTCTTTATGAACCTCAGAGTACCACAACTCATCGTGCAACCCTTGCAATTAACTATCGAGACTCAATTGAAGCGCGAGCTTTAACTTTTCCTATTTCAGCAGACTCTCACCCGATATTAGTTTTTAACTATGGGAATACTTATGACTTCGGGAATAAATTTATAGGCTCCTCGACTGATTTGCGAATTCAAATCAGCAATGCCGGCCGATCCAAAGCTGAGACAATCGCACTCAATAACATAGTTCTCCCCTACTCTTACAAAGGAGGTACTTTTCCAGGCTCAGGCGGCAATTGCCAGTTAGAAATTATTCCAGGAGAAACATGCAGTATCGTTGTAAATTACTCACCATCGGCGAGTGGGAGGCACTCTCAACAAATCACCTTTTCCTACACAAACAACGGCCGCCCGGAGAAATCAACGCTCAAACTTTCAGCATGGGGCTTCAATAAAGCCGTTCTTTCATTACAGTCTGAATCGGGCGATGATAATTTTGGAACTCGTGCTAACGGTTATTCTAATCGAAAAACCTATACTCTTCGGCACACCGCTGGTGATGTCGCAGCCAATGTAATTTCGGTGGCCAACCTACAAGCTCCCTTTAGTCGCGTTGGAGGAACCTGCGGAACTTCTTTAAGTATTGATCAAGGAACCTGCACTATCATTCTAGAAATGAACTCCCACACCTCGGGTGCGTGGCAGAACAGCGTGATTTTTAGCTATCACAATGGCATTGACCTGGTAAGTTCAATACGAACACTGACCGGTAGTACAAAACAAAAACCTGAACTAAGTTTTTCTATTTTAGACAATCTTGATTTTGGAATCGTAAACACAGGGCAATCTAGGCAAATCAACCTCACCATCACTTACCTTTCGGGTGAACTTCCCGCCACCAACCTTACCCTCTCCGGCCTCTCAACCCCATATAGTAAATTAGCGAGTAGCAACTGCGGTGCAAGTCTTGCCTCGGGCCAGTGCCAATACGATTTTATTTACAACCCTACTTCCCGAGGAACAAACAACACATCTGTAGATTTTTCTTTTAACGATGGATCAACCACTCAGAAAAAAACCTTTTCTTTCAGAGGGGCAACGCAATCGAATCTTACGGCCAATAGCCTCTCTTTTCCAAATACTTTGGTCGGCAATACTACATCTGGTTCTGTTGACCTAACCTTTAGCGGTGGGGCAAATATAACTTATTTATCTCACGAATTTATTCAAGATCCAAACGATGCTCCAATGGCAAATCCCTTCGTGTTCGCCGGCAATACCTATCCGGGAACGGGTGGCACATGCAATCCTACAATAAACGGACCCTGTCGCATCTCGATTGCTTTTAAACCTTTGTCTGCTTTGCGATACCGTTTTCGTTTGAAGTTGCATTATCATGACGGTATTACAAATAGCTCATTTGAAATTCCCATTGAAGGCACAGGTTCAGCTGCTGCTCAGCTCACTATGAGTAATGCATCTTTCTCCAATACACCGATAAATAGTTTTTCTTCGACTGAGGTGACCGTAACCAACTCTAGTTCTCTTACCGCCACATCGCTGAACCCAATTTTACCACCCAATGTCTTTATTAAGAATGGGACCTTTCCCGGCAGTGGGCGCTATTGCAAAAGCAGTCTCCCGGGAAATAGCACTTGTGTTTTAGCACTTCTCTTTTACCCTGCATCTGATTCTAGTTATCAAAATAGTATTACCCTGAATTATTTCGATGGCTCCCAAAACCGAACGAGCAGTGTTAGTGTTCCTGGCATGGGAATAAAAACTTCACACGCTTACATCAGCCCTGAAGGCACTTATTTAGACAACTCCGATGGTTATAACTACAATTCTGTATATTTAGGAGCGTCGAAAACAGTGAATCTGAAAATCGGCTATGGAGGAAACGCCAGCACCGCAACGATTCAATCTATGACCACAAATAACACTCAGTTCGTCGTCACGAATTTAACGTGTTCAGCAAACCTCACCTTAAATGATACTTGTTTGGTTGCCGTGGCCTACACCCCCAACTCAACGTCTGTGTCTAATGCCGTTTTCACAGTCAATTACACCTCCGAAGGCATCTCTCGAACTGCAAGTCGGTCACTTCTTGGTACCGGCCAAAGCTCTGGCAGCCTCACCCTATCACCCGCTAGTATTAACTTTGGAACGACAGGGGTCGGAGCACAGAAGGATCAGATAATTACTGTGACTCGTTCAGGAGCCTATCCTGTAGGCTCCTTCAGTTCGGCCATCAGTGGAACTGGTTTTATTTATAAAGGGGGAACTTACCCTGGCACTGGTGGCACATGCCCCACCTTCGCGGAAGGTACAAATTCTTGCAAAATCGTAATCTCGTTTAATCCAACCCAACAAAATACTTTTTCTGGCCAATTGTCCCTCTCTTATTACAACGGTTTTCAAAACTCTCTAGCATCAGCCGAAATGACAGGCGAAAGTGTCCCCTCTGCTAAACTAGTTTTTGAAACTACGAACTATCATTGGGGGCAATTGATACAAACACTTTCCTCAGATAAAACAATCAGAATCACAAACAACGGTAGTCAGTCGGCCACCAGTATCAGTGCAGCAACTTTGACCAATTCCTTTAGTTATAAAGGCGGCACATTTCCCGGCTCGGGAGGTTCCTGCACCGATACTCTTGCACCTCTTCAAAGTTGTTCGCTAGTGGTTACCTTTAGCCCCACAGCGGTAGGAATCAAAAATACAAATCTCGTCCTTAATTATTTAGATGGCCTCACATCAACTAACACAACAACGAGCTTGACCGGCGAGGGCATCGCCCAAGCAATCATAAGCCTTTCCGAAGTCAATCCTTATAACTTCGGTGCGATCAACTCCGGAGGTTCACTACATAAACTATTCATCCTCACAAACGCGGGCAGCGTCACTGGTACGCAACTCGCTGGTTCATTCACGTCAGCCTTCGGCTTTAGGGGCGGACAATTCCCTGGTTCGGGTGGCAACTGTGGAAGCACTTTAGCACCAGGAACGACCTGTACCATCGAGTTGAGTTTTACCCCCAGCGTACAGGGCAACTACATCGGGTCTTTTACTCTCAATTACAACGACGGACTAGGAGCCCAAACAGAGTACAAAGAACTTCATGCCTCCGGAAATTGAAAAAACGCCGATCCTGTAAGTTATCTTTTTGATCCCTGGACATAATCGCTCTAAATGCTATCATCTTTTGAATGAACAAAATCGATCGACTCTTTGCCTCTCTTTCATCTAATTTTCTTTTGTTTATGTCTTGTGCGTGTATTTGGGGATCCACGTGGTTAGTGATTAAATATCAAATCGGCAACATCGACCCGGTTATCAGTGTGTTTTTCCGTTTTTTTATTTCTACCGCTATTCTTTTTGCCTTTGCCTTAGCGACCGGCCGATCTCTTAAATACTCTCGACGATTCCATTTTATTTTTTTCTTCCAAGGTGCTTGTAATTTTTCGATTAACTACATCATCACCTATTGGGCGGAACACTTCGCCCCCTCCGCCACTGTCGCTCTGGCGTTCACACTTCTTCTTGCCTTTAATATTTTGGGAATGCGTCTGTTTTTTCGTAAGGCCATGGATTCGAGCGTTTACTTAGGCGCAGCCATAGGCGCCTGCGGAATTTTTCTCATTTTTGGCAATGAATTGAGCAATCTCGGAGCGGCCAGCTCTAGCCTAAAGGGTCTTGCTTTGGGAATTCTAGCAACGGTATTCGCCTCAGCCGGGAATCTTTTGTCGTATCGGAATCACCTGAACAATGTACCTGTCACAATATCGAATGCCTGGGGAATGTTCTATGGAACCCTCACCACATTGGGAATCGCATTGGTCATGAGAAAAGAATTTCAAATATCCACAACCCCCTCCTATTGGACTTCGCTGCTCTATCTTTCTGTTTTTGGTACAGTCATTGCGTTTGGAGCCTATCTGACTCTTGTTGCTAGAATTGGGGCTGAGCGCGCAGGATACACCACAATACTGTCGCCAGTTATTGCGGTCGTTTTATCGACAGTTTTTGAAGATTTTAAAATTACTCTTTACATTGCTCTCGGTCTCACCCTTTGTCTCATCGGAAACTATATAACCCTCGCAGGAAAATCGCTTCGACCTAAAAAGAAAAAATCCAAAATAGATACGTCAGTGATTTAATCATTTTTCGAAAAATAAGGGGCTTAAACCTCTTCTGTTTAAAAGTATTTCATAAATTAATAATTTTCTCAGGGGCCGTATCACCTTGAAAAAATATCTTAAGATAAATTATCTAAGTCTTCGACACATTGATTACGAAAATGCCAATGATTCGCAATTATAAAGCTGACTTTCTCAAAACCGCTCATAAGAAATGTTTTTAGAACTGTCTAGCTAAAGGTCTAGTTCACGCATTTAGACATTTTATTTAACTTTCGATGGCCTAGTTAAGCTCTGAAGTGGCACCACACTTGCTCTTTTACCTCCTCGTCAGAAAAAACTACGGAGGGAAACCATGAAGTTTTTAAAATTGAATCAAGCTGTCTTTAAAATTCTCCTAACAAGTAGCACGCTCGTTGCGGGTTGCTCCAATTATAACGGACCCGTCAATACGAAAGAAAGTGTGATGGGGTTCTCTGCCAAAGCCTCTGATTGGGTCGACGTCATTGATGACACTACAAATGGCGGCACAATCATCGGGGGAGCAACACCAACACCCACTCCGATTGCAGAGGAACCGCCGGTAGTTATTGAGCAACCGCCCGTGCAAGAACCTCCAGTGGTGGTTAATCCACCCATCATAGAACAACCACCAGTGGTTATTGAAGAACCACCCGTGCAAGAACCTCCAGTGGTGGTTAATCCACCCATCGTCGATCAACCACCAGTGGTTATTGAACAACCACCCGTGCAAGAACCTCCAGTGGTGGTTAATCCACCCATCATAGAACAACCACCAGTGGTTATTGAACAACCACCTGTGCAAGAACCTCCAGTGGTGGTTAACCCACCCATCGTCGATCAACCACCAGTGGTTATTGAACAACCACCCGTACAAGAACCTCCCGTGGTGGTTAACCCACCCATCGTGACTCCTCCGCCTGTGGTACTACCTCCCATCGTCAATCCGCCAGTGGATTCTTGTGTTCCCGTCGCCCAAAATATGTGTGGATCTAAATCTCACCTCGCGCAATGCGGTGATGACGGAATGGATTCCTCTACGGATCAAGACGATGCCAATGAATGTCTAGCGTTCCGAGGACTAAATCTTTCCGCGGGAATTCATAGTCGCCATATGCCTAGAATCCGCGAAAACCATAAAAACGTTTGGCTTACTGATAGTGCCATCACAGAACCTATCAGGGGCCACGGTAAACTCGTTATTATGTTTACTGGCAAAAAAGGCAAAGGGAGCATTTTTAAAATCGACGGTTGGAAAGGCAAAATCATCCTCTGCGGATTCGTGGTTGATCAGATCAAACAAATCCGAGGCAAGATTGCCCTTGTAAATTCGGAGGTAAAAAAATTCGAATACAGCCGTGGCCGCCTTGTTTCTCACAGAACTGAACTGATGAATAATAAAATCAAAATCTCATCGGCCTCTCTCAGTGGCGGGCTTCTAAACCCAGGAGTTTTCTCGATCAATGCTAACAAGATTACATCTCTCGGTGATTGGACCAAAATGTCTTCTGAAAGTGTTAAAGCTAAAATGGATTTCTCTGAGCAAAAAGAGCAAGCCATCCGAGAACATGAATTAACACTAAAAGACATCAACAATCAAATTCTCACACTCCAAAAAAGAGGTAAAGAGAAATACCACAGAGAAATCGAGATTCATCACGCTAGAGCCCAGGAGATCAGGCTTCTTATTGCCAAACTGCTAACAGTGAAAATTGGTTTCGAGTTGAACGATGATGACCACGATTGCGAACGCGACTCTAAAAAAATAGTGACTATCGATATCTTTAAAAAATGGAGAGAATTTGCGAAGAGTGCAAATGCAAGAATTGGCCGATGCCACTCCGAAGCAAAGTCGATTTTTAACCAAGCCATCAACACAAATTATGCTTCGGCCACAAATACGACTCAAACCCAAAACTCGAGTTCAGCGATCACCTCAGGATTGGGCTCGATGCTCAGTAACCTCTTTAATAGAAAATAGGAGGTTAAATAAGCGATATTTAAATCAAATAAGACATACCCTTCCCCGAAACAGAGTGTCTCTCCCCTTGGACACTCTGTTTTTTTGGGCCACCCAAAATTCACAGTCGCTAGTTTAGACTTCAAAAAGTAAAAAATAATGATTGTCTCTGAACCCAAGCCGGTGAAACAATAAAAGTATGAAATCGTCATTGATCCCCTTTCAATCAAGTCTAACGACCCTTAAATTCGAAACCGACAGTAAAATTTCTGGTCAAAATCTCGAGATAACTTATAAACTTTCTGGCGCGCTAGAAAATATAAACCTCCTCCATAACTTTCCTTCAAAAAAAAACAGAAAAAATGAACTCTGGAAAGACACCTGTTTTGAGTGGTTTATCGGCTCGAAAACGAACAGCCAATATTGGGAATTTAACGCCTCTCCCTCTGGAGAATGGAATTTCTATCAGCTCGATGACTATCGAAAAAATCTCACCGAATGCGAACATATAGGTGCTGACGATATTAATTTTTCCTCTCAATCGTTGAATGAGGACAAGTGCAACTATTCGTTTAAAATGAACATCGCTTTGAACTCGCTCCTGAGGGCCCAGCCTAATCTTATAGCCGATGGTGCTCTAGCCCTTACAGCGGTCATTCGGACCAATCTTGGAGCCACAGACTATTATTCTCTTAAACACCCAAGCGAAAAACCAGACTTTCACAACAGAACTGGCTTTATTATCCCATTGAAGGAGCTCGAATAATGTTTCAACTCGGAATCGATCAGTTACTCACAAATTCAGAACTCAAAGATCAACTCAAGAACAAGAAACTGGCTTTTGTTGGCCATCCAGCGTCTGTCACTAAAGATCTCACTCACTCATTGAATGCTCTAGTGGAACAAAAATTCAATGTAGTTTGCGCCTACGGACCTCAGCACGGAATGAGAGGCGAAAAGCAAGATAATATGATCGAGAGCGAAGACTATCTTGATCCAGAATTAAAGATTCCAGTTTTTAGTCTCTATGGATCTTCGAGACGTCCCTCAGAAGAAAGCTTGAAGCTTTTTGATATCTGCCTCTTTGACCTACAAGATGTCGGCACTCGAATCTATACATTTCTAACAACACTTCGCTATATGATGGAAGGCTGTGCGAAAGCCAAAAAAGCCCTTTGGATTTTAGATCGCCCAAATCCCGCTGGACGCCCTATTGAGGGAACTCTTTTAAGAGAAGGCTGGGAGTCGTTTGTTGGTGCCGGCCCGTTTCCGATGCGCCATGGAATGACCCTTGGCGAATGTGCCTTATGGTTTAAAGACTTTTTAAAGCTCGATATCGATTTAAAAGTCATAAAAATGCAAGATTACAATCCGGATGCCGCACCTTATTTTGGTTGGCCCTCAGAATTATCATGGGTAAACCCTTCACCGAATGCGGCCACACCACACATGGCAAAAACGTTCCCTGGAACGGTAATGATCGAAGGAACCCACCTTTCTGAAGGGCGTGGTACCACTCACCCACTGGAGCTCCTCGGCGCCTCTGATATTGATATTCATCGAATCTTGAAGAAAATGAAAACTCTTGCCCCCGAATGGACCCAGGGCTGTATTATTCGTGCGTGTTACTTTGAACCTACGTTTCATAAGCATCAAAAAACACTCTGCCAGGGCTTCCAAATACACGTCGACCACCCCACCTACAATCATTATCAATTTAAACCTTATCGCCTCGTGGCTCTCTTTTTTAAAGCGCTTCGACTGGAATACCCTGGTTATCAAATTTGGAAGCAGTTCGCTTACGAGTACGAGCACGATCGCTTAGCTATCGATTTGATAAACGGGAGTCCGCTCTTGCGCGAATGGGTTGACGATAAGAATGGAACGGTGGCTGATTTTGAAAAGGCTAATCTCATCGATGAGAGAGCCTGGAAAGAATCAACAGCAAAATACTTACTGTATTAAAGGTGAAAATGGCGAGTCGACACAAAGAGCCGACTCGCTCAGATTCTATCGACTTACAAGAGCCTCTACAGCTTTTGTTGCTTCAACAATTTGTATAGAATTTTCATTGAATCCACTAAACGTTACTGTTTTGCGTGGATCAATATTCAACAAATTCCAGTATTCCTGAAATTTAGCAAGCAAGGCAGGATCACTAGATAGTTCCCGATAGAACTTGGCAATTTCAATCGGCATTTGCGATCGAGCCAAACCATTGAGCTCCGCAATCTTCTTAGAAGTCGTCGCTTCTAATTTAGCAACTTCTAAGCGCCCCTCTTCTTGAACAATGGCCGTTGTTCTTTCAATTCGAGCAGCAACAGCATGAAAAAATTGCTTCGTAATATCAGATAAAAGACCGATATTTTGAATCATCGCATCGGACAGAGAAATTCCCCAGCGCTCTGTCTCAAACGCAATCGACTTTTTAAGCTTTTCACCCAACTCAGAGCGGTGGAGCAAAATTTCGTTTACTGACTGAGAAGAAAGAATCGAAGCCGTCGAATGTATCACCGTGCTCTGCAAGACCTCTTCCCAATTCTCAACGCCAAATAAAGCCTTGTAAGGATCCGTCACTCTAAACTCAATCCACAGATCAACAACGACGGTGGTTCCGTTTTTGTCATTAACCTGAATACTTCGATAGGTTCTAAAATCAATCTGTTTAGAAACAGTGATGACCTCTACCCATAGCAAAACTTTTTTAGGCGCAAAATGCAAACCCGGCTTCCAGAAGGACTTTTCTAAGCGACCAGCGTTGAGCAAAAATGTTTCTGAATGCTCTCTCACCTGAAGAGTTATTTTAGAAAAAATAGACCATCCAATTCCAACCAATAAGATAACTGCGATAAAACCAAAAAAAACTGTCGATAACTCCATTAGATATCTCCTTTTTGTAAAAATACTAACTTGGAATCACCAAGCAATTCCGCTCTCCGGTGCGCAAGATAATGATCAGCATTTCCTTCAGCCATAAGACCTTTGATTGTTTTTGCAAGAATTCTGAGTTCATTTGCAACCGACTCTGCACGTACTTTTGCAATCTCAACTCCCTGCTCGGCCGCTAAGACTTTCTGGCGGGTATCCGCCTCGGCTTTGGAGTACATTGTGTCAGCCTCGGTCTTTGCATTTTGAATACCATTGAGCGCCGACTCTAGTTCCTGAGGCGGAACGATATCGATCAGATCAACGCCTAAAAATTGAATCCCATAAGAACTTCCGATTTGGCTGCGACATATGTATTCGACTTGCTGATTTAAAAGTTTTCGTTCACGACGAATCTCCGAATAAGATCCAAGAATTTCTTCTGTGCTTGTTGAAGACCCCTTGAAATTGGCAATCTCATTACGAATAACACAAATAAACATCTCTTTGATGTGACCCATTGGGTTTTTTAACTCGAAAAGGTAGCTATAATACGAAGAGCTTTTCGGAAAGAACCGGATTTTTGAATCTAATCTTAAAACAGTGCCATCCGCAGCCATGGCATACTTTCCACCTTCTTCTCCGGATAGATCGATGACTCTCTCCATGGTAGAAAAAATAATGACCTTGTCCCAGGGAAATTTCCAATGTCCACCTGGCGAATACAATTGCATTGGTTTTGAATCAGTCAATTCCGCCTCACGTGATTGGCTTGAAGATGCATTTTTATGCCCCTCCAAGACAACAGCCCCAAAGCGAACTAAAACGGCTAAGTGTCCTTCTTCCACGTGGAAATAAGCTAACCATAACCACGCAACTAAAAAACAACAAAGCGCTATTCCCACTCCAACCATAAAACTCAAAATATCAAATTCCATGTCTAACTCCTCGGTTGATCATTTTTTAATTTTAAATTTTCGTCTAATTCACGATAGGCCTGAGCCAAACCCTTGTTGACTTCCACAACGTCTTCATTGAAGTGCTGGTGCACAGGACTCACACGGGCCAGGTTTTTGGCCTTTTCTTGAGTATCAATGATGGCTCCGTGAGGAACATATCGACCATCTGGCACTTCCACACCTACCACAACAGCACCAATACCAATGTAACAGCCCTGCCCAACGATCGAGTCGTGAACGACAGCTTTAAATCCTACAAAAGTTTCGTTACCAATGAAACAAGGCCCATGAACTAACGCTTGGTGAGCCAGCGAAACATGCGAACCAATGTAAACGGCCCACTCCTCGTTGTGCACCCGCACCCATTTTTGCTTGAGAGCATGAATAACAACACCATCTTGAACGTTTGTATTATCGCCGATATAGAATGGCGTTCCCTCATCGGCCCTCACAGAGGCTTCAGCCGCGATGTGAACATTTTTTCCGAGTACGACTCTCCCAATTAAGGATGCGTTCGGATGCACATAGGCTGTCTGTGAAACGCTGGCTTGCTGCTTTAGATGATGAAGCCAACGCTCTCCTCGCTCAAGAACAGAATACACCACTCCTGACTGAAGCGACTCCTTAGGTTTTGCTGACGTCAAATCGGTTTTCTTTGGTTTTCCGGTGATTCCTTCGTCTTTCTTTTCAAAGGTACCAATCCAGGCCAGCACTAAGCCAAGGGCAAGACCAGACACAATTCGATCAGTCACTGTTCCAATGGCCGCCGCAAGAAAGGCTAATGCGAGTAATTTATTTTGTTTTACCAAATGAATAAACTCAGAAAACTCAATCAACCTGAACCCAATAATACAGAGGAGTCCGGCGAGGGATGCTATTGGAATTTTCGAAAGCATCGCACCAAGAAATAAGGCTGAACAAAGTAAGATAACGGCATGAAGCAAACTGGCTAACCTGTTCTTAGCGCCACTTTGAACGTTTACAGAAGATCGTACAACCACTCCTGATACTGGCATGCCACCAAACAAACCCGTGACAACATTGGCAAACCCCTGCCCCAGGATTTCAAGATTTGAATGGTGTTTATCACCACTCATTCTATCGATGGCCTGAGCAGAAAGAACACTTTCTGCTGCGGCTAATAGTCCTAAAGGAAGAGCTAACTGAAGAAGCTGCAACCAACTTTCTGGTGCCATGATTGGAAAGCTCCAGGCTAAGTCGACCGGTGGAATTTCGCCCACTAAATGAATGGGCCAATCAAGAAAACTGGCAAGCTCAGTGGTTACTGCGATCGCCACTAAGGCGGCTGGGAAACGAGGAATCGAGCGGAACGATAATATAAAAAACAGAACAAAGAGTCCGCAAACAACAGCGGGCCAAGAAGCATCATGCAGCCATACAGGATGACCGAGATCAAGAATCATCTGATCGAGAGCCCACTCAATGCCAAAAAGCTTAGGCACCTGACCATCTAATAATTTAACTCCCACTCCGGTCGTGAAACCCAATAACACAGCCTCAGGAACAAACTTCATCAAATTGCCCGCAGCCCCTATCGAGAGGAGAATTTGGATGAGCCCCACTAATAGTGCTGCCGCCGCTGCACCCGCCGCACCAAATTGTTGTACAATCGCAAAAACCATGGCGCTGAGAGCGGCAGCAGGTCCAGTTGCTTGAAAGCGGCTACCACCAAGAATGGCCGCGATTCCTCCACCAATAGCACCGGCTACCAATCCTGTCGAAGCTGGCAAACCAGCGGCTATCGCTAGAGCTAGATTCAGCGGCAATGCAACAGCCGCAACCGTTATTCCTGCAGTGAGGTTCGGACCAAACTGGGTGTCTTCTATCAAGGTCTTCCAGTCATTCACCAAAAAGCGAAGAGAGTCTTTTAAAGGATGCAAGAAACCACGACCTAAAGTTAAGGCTTCATAATCCCCGCTCAGAGCTCCCAAGCGACTAAGGCGCACAAACCCGTCAGCCTTGGATCGCTTGGGTTCTTCTAGAGTTTCTTTATATTTTTTTTGAGTTCTTGATAAACCTTCCGACAAATCAACCTCCATGGGATGAAATAGAATTGCAAATCAAATTAAGAGATCATTAAGATGTGCAAGTCAAAAAATATTGGACTTACAAAAAAAACTTTAGCCGATCGATAAGAAAACTTTAGGAGGAGGAACTAGGGGCTCGGTGGCATGCGATATAAAAAGGTGTGCTAGGTCATTCGCATTAAAAACAACATGGTTTTGAAACCAAATGAGATGATTACAAAACACATTAGACTCATCGTTGTGGCTGATAAAATTCTCAGTTTCTTCTAAATTGGATTCTTTTGACTCGGAGGATTCTACCCAATCTTCCGCCGTTTCGACAAGAAAAACATCACTGCTAAGGGGATCAAAAAAAGAGCGATTTAGAGCTCCGCAAAACACTTGAAGAACTATCAAAAAGCAAAGGCATAACCGATTAAAATTTGAGATGGTTCCCATTCCGAGGACCCTAGCATGATCAAAAAACCAAGGCAATACCCATCCTACCCCATTAGACTTATTAACTAGACCTTGGGAGGGAGCCTCTCAAATTGTGCGAGGATTCTAATCAAAAAGAGGTAAGAATATGTCTATGAAGCCTTTTGTGATTCTCACAATTCCTATTTTTATGCCATTTTTAACTATCGACGTTTTATTTGGTTCAACCAAAAACGTAAACTGTACGATCGAGGGCCTTACCAAATCGTGCGCTATTCTTGATGATGAAAAAGCAAATGGATTAACCGAATTTCCCGACGGCTCTTTTTATGTTAATCCAAGAGAACTCGAAGCCGTCGAGTCTTTTAGTGATCCCAAAAAGCCCGAGGCCCTTGCCAGAAAAAAAGAGATTTTGGAACAATGGCATTCCTACATCTATGATTACGATCTCAAAAAATGGAACACCGGCTTTATCGACAGCATCCTCGATGAAAAATTTTTGTTTCAAATGGGAGAAAATCCAGCCCCCAAATCTATTTCCGTATGTTGGCCTCCAGATAAATCTGAAAAGAGTTGCTCCATTAGAGAGATCCCCACCTCAATGTTACAAAAAATCTTAAAATCAAAACCTGATCCTCAACACCGATTTGATTTTGAAACTGTTGGTTTTTACCATGGAAGATCCCTGCAAAATATCGGAGCCTCGCAAGAGGCTGTTTTAACAAAGATTATCGAGAAACAACAATCAGCCCGCCAATCAAAAAAACAGCTGGTCGACCAAATCAGCGAAAAAGTCCGTAAGAACTTAATAGCCACCATCAAGGCTGACCGACTCGACTCCAACCTCTCTGATTCCGAAAAAATACTCATTAAAAAAATTGAGACAATTTCAATTAATCATGGTGATAATCCCGATGTCTCGATCCACCAGGCCTGCCAAGGCCTTTCGCCTAATGCCTTTTACGAACCCACTACCCACTCGATAAACCTTTGCGATAACATGTATGGGATGTCAGAAGCAAACCTGGCTCTCACCCTTGCTCATGAAATGAGTCACGCCATCGACCCCTGTAACTTTCGCAATACGCTCTGGATTAAAAAAACCGATCAGACTGTGCGCTTCGCAAATACACCGATGCGCATGAGCGAACTCTTTCAACCGTTTACAACAATGACGCCAATCAATGAAGAAGATTCCTTGGAGAGTTATCCCTTCAAAGCGGTCTATCAATGTTTACAAGAAAACTATAACCTAGAGGCAACCAATACAACGAGTGAGGAGCGCAATACAGAAACACTAAACAGGCAAGATCGCTTGATAAAAAAGGTCGGCAGAATGTCGAATGTTGAAGTCTCACCTATGGTTATTGGCTTTAGTCGGCATAATGCAAAAAATGACTGCACCAATTTCTCCAATATGAATGAGGCCCTCGCTGATTGGCTCGCAGGTGAAACCGTGGGTTCGATGATTCAAAAGGGAGATATAAAATCAACATCCATCACTTCTAGCCCTCTGCTACCCACACTCATGGGCTGTTGGCAAAAAGAAGACGCCACAAAAGAAAATAACCAGCAAGCTGTGCTCCTCGCACTCGACGCCCACCCGATTGCAAGAGATCGCGAAGATATTCTAATGCAAAACCCAACCATCAGAAAAACGCTCAGATGCCTTTCGAACCCTAAGCAGAGTGCCCAACGTTGTCTTTGGAAAGATAAGTCCCAGTCAGCTTCTGAATCGAACCAAACACCAATGGCCCCCGAGGAACACATACGATGATATTCGGCCTTAAAGTTTTATTAACCTATTCGGTAATTTTTGCCTTCCCCAATCAGGAAAAGCTCGATCACTATTTAAAGGTTCAAATCGAATCTCGAACAAAAGAAAGTTTTGTTCTCAAACAAACCACCTCTGGAAGTGTCTCTAAACGAACAATCACTCACCTCATTGACAATAAATCGATTTCGGAGGTAGAGGTGCCAACCCAATTTTTTACGACAATGCTTAAAGAAGGTAAGAATTTCGCAAATCTTTTACCGCCTCAAGGTGATTGTGGTCATGGGGGAATCTCGTTGATTGAGATAAAATCCCTTTCTGAACGTAACCTCAAGGCCTCGAAGAAAACTTTTTGCTCCCCACTCAAGAACAAACAAAAAGAATGGAAACTAATGCAGAACTGGTTCTCAACTCTCTCAAGTTACGCGAGAGGCCAAGTACGCCGTTAAAACGAGGGGCCTAGGTTTGACCCCAGGTTAACTAACTTTACTCCATGAAGCACTCGTAAATATGATGTGTTTACAACTCTTGCATTGCTTGTAGGCTATGCACCTCAAAAGCCTTTTCTCTTGTTTTCTTCAAAGCGATGAGAAAAGCCTCGGCGGCATCACTTTCAGTTAAACAAGGAATGCTGTAGTCGATACAAGCACGACGAATGTTAAAACTAGCTTCGATCGAACGACGTCCAGAGGTGGTATTGATCACTAAGCTCACTCCTCCCGAACGAATCTTATCGACGCAATGAGGTCGGCCCTCGTGAACCTTTTTGTATTCAGCACATTGAAGTCCCTGCTCTTGAAAGAAATGAGCAGTACCCTTGGTCGCAGACAAAGTATAACCCATCTCTACAAGATCACGAGCAATGAGGAGCATTTCAGTTTTGTCTTTTTCTCTGAGCGAGAAGAAAACCTCACCCTTTTCTGGAAACCGCATGTGGGAAGAGAGCATGCCCTTCATTAGAGCTTCGCCATAATCGGCCCCTCTTCCCATACTCTCACCCGTGGACTTCATTTCAGGTCCGAGAATAGAATCCGCCTCAGGGAACTTTTTAAACGGAAAAACAACACCCTTAACACAAACTCCAGGGCGAGAGCGCCATACAAAGCGCTCTGGCTTAACCTTTTCTTTACCATCTCCAAGCATCGCCGCCACACCCAAATCGATGAGTGGAATGCCCGTGGCTTTCACAACAAAAGGCACCGAACGCGAACTACGAGGATTAGCCTCTAGCATGTATACTTGGTCTTGTTTAATTGCTAATTGCAGATTCAGGTGACCAATCACACCAATGCGATCGGCTAATTGCTGACTCATCACTTCCACTTTGTCGCTTGTTTCTCGGCGAAGTCGTTGCGGAGGAATAACACCCTGACTATCACCCGAATGAACACCAGCCGCTTCAATATGTTCAACGACGCCACCAACGACCACCCAGTCTTTTCCGCGCACCAGATCAACATCAACCTCAAGCGCTCCGGCCAAGAATTGATCAATCAAACAGGGGCGATCAGTAGAAATCGCTTCTTGATGACGTTCAAAATAACTAACAAGTTCTTCTGCATTTTCTACGACTTCCATGCGTCGCCCACCTAGTACATAACTCGGACGACAAATGACTGGAAACCCAATACGCTCAACGATTCCCTGAGCCCCTTGTAAATCATGGGCCATGCCCGACTCAGGAATTTTAAAATTCAATTCTCGACATATTTTATTGAATCGTCCGCGGTCTTCTGCCAGGTCGATCGTCTCAAGATCAGATCCCATCAATTTAAATCCACGCTTCACAAGCCCTGGAGCAACGTTAATGGGGGTTTGACCACCCAATTGAACCACAACAGAATCAACTTTTGCCGCATACAAAATCTCACTCACGTGTTCTTCGGTGAGCGGTTCAAAAAATAGATAATCCGCAGTATCATAATCGGTCGAAACAGTTTCTGGATTGGAATTGATCATACAAACTTGCCAACCCTTTTTCTGATATCCCTTCACTCCACGCACACAACTGTAATCGAACTCGATCCCCTGACCAATACGATTAGGCCCACTCCCTAAGATCGCAACACGCTTTTCTGCACGAGGTAACTCAACCGGCTTTGACCAGTACGTCGAGTAATAATAAGGAGTCGATGAAGCAAATTCACCAGCGCAGGTATCAACCTGCTGGTAACTCGGTAGGACTTTCTCTTGGTGACGCATTTCGCGCACTTCAATTTCTGTTTTCTTTGTCAGTCGAGCGATCAAGGCATCGGAGAATCCCCGTTTTTTAGCCTGCAATAGAAGATCCGCCGTCAATGAAGAGGCTTTGAGCGTGCCTTCGAAGTCAACTAGCCCCTTCACTTGCTCTAAAAACCACGGTGTGATCAGTGTTAGTTCTTGAAGGCTCTCAATTGTCCATCCATCACGAAAGGCTTGATAAATATGAAATAAACGCTGGCTATTTGGATATGAAATCTTATCCACTTCGACAGTGATCTCTGGAAAACCCTCTCGATGTTTTTCAAGAGAGAGCACAGCCTTCATCAACGACTCTTGAAACGTTCTACCAATGCCCATTACTTCGCCCACGCTCTTCATTTGAGTGGACAACAAATCACGAGCACCAACAAATTTTTCAAAGGCAAAGCGAGGAATTTTTGTAACTATATAATCAAGTGCTGGTTCATAGCAGGAAGGCGTAGTCTTAGTGATATCGTTCTGAATTTCTTCAAGACGATAACCAATCGCCAACAAAGCGGCAATCTTTGCAATCGGAAAACCCGTGGCTTTAGATGCCAGAGCTGAAGATCGACTCACTCGGGGATTCATTTCAATAACTACACGCTCACCCGTTTTTGGATGAACTGCAAATTGAATATTAGCACCACCCGTCTGCAATCCTACTTCGTTGATAATTTTGCCGGCCTCATCACGCATCGCTTGATATTCGCGATCAGACAAAGTCTGTTGAGGAGCGATGGTGATACTATCGCCGGTGTGAACTCCACAGGGGTCGAAATTTTCAATGGTACAAATAATTACGAAGGTACCCGCGGCATCTCGCATCACCTCAAGTTCGTACTCTTTCCAGCCAAGAATACTCTCTTCAACGAGAACTTCAGTGGTTGGGCTTTCATGAAGTGCCTGCACTAACATACTTTGATACTCTTCGGGAGAATAGGCAATTCCTCCGCCCCCTCCACCCAGAGTGTAATTGGGGCGAAGGATCAACGGATAACCTAATTCATCTCCCACTTGAGTTCCTTGTTCGAACGTGCGAACCAAATGACTCTTTGGGTATTTGGCTCCCACTTTATCGAGAATATCCCGAAAAAGTTCACGGTCTTCAGCGGCCTCAATCACCTTTGGATCGGCGCCAAGCAGTTGAACATTATACTTTTGCAGCACCCCTTCTTTATGAAGGGCGAGAGCAAGATTAAGGGCCGTTTGACCACCTAGAGTCGGAATCACCGCCTGTGGTCTTTCTTTTTCAATAATTTTCTCAATGAACGGCACCTGGAGTGGTTCAATGTAAACGCTCGTCGCAATCTCGGGATCAGTCATGATCGTAGCAGGGTTACTATTAACAAGTACAACTTCGAGACCCTCTTTCATCAGTGCCTTACAAGCTTGGGTACCGGAATAATCAAATTCACAAGCCTGCCCAATAACGATCGGGCCACTTCCTAAGATCAAAACCTTCTTAATTTCTTGGCGACGTGGCACCGCTTCCCCCTTATGCTTCTTGACAGTAAATTTGATCAACCGTTACGTGACGATATTGCTCGTACTTGTAGCGCATTTTGGTCATGCGCAAGAGAAGTTCTTCAAGATTGAGATCTGGATTTTTTCTGTAGCGTTTTGCTTCTTTAAGAATAAACTTGCTGGCCTCTGGCGGGTGAAAACAAAATCCCCGGGTAAAAATATAGCTATCACCAATAGGAATCAATCGAACCTGGAAGATTTCTTCGGTCGCAAACCCTGCGATAAAAGGAGATTCTTTAACCGTAATTTTTTTATCGGCAACGAGATCTTTGATGATCAAATTACCATCTTTTGTTTTGATATACTCAAAAAGGCTATTTCGGTAGCGCTTCATAATATTGAGCATTTCTACCTCTGCAGGTGTGTACTTTAATTCTCTTGGCAGAAGAGCACCCTCTAAGGGAGTGCATTCATAACCACGAATTTTTCTAGTGAAAAAGTACCAATCAAAAAACTGCGCCATTCTCAATTCGAAATGCGAAGAGCCTTCATCAAATACGCTAGAGCTATCAAAGAAGACTCTCTTTGCAATTCTAACTTCATCTTGAAATTGTTCTCCGGCAAAAAACTGGAGAACTTTATCCATTAAATTATTATATTCAGTAATCATAGCTGCTCCACAAAATATCTAAAAAGGTCATGGGCATCGTGAGGACCAGGATGGCTTTCTGGATGGTATTGAATTCCCATACACCGCTTTTCCTTGCTAAACACTCCAGACACCGTCTGATCGTTCAAATTAACATGGGAAACTCTAACATATGAAGGTAAAGTCGCCGAATCCACAGCATAACCATGATTTTGGCTCGTCACGTAAATACGATTCAACAAATCATCTTTAATGGGATGGTTGCTGCCGCGGTGACCAAACTTGAGTTTATAGGTTTTCGCCCCCAGAGCGAGCCCCAAAATTTGGTGCCCCATGCAAATTCCCATCATTGGCTTCCAACCTATCATCTGTCGTACCGTTTCAACAGCCACCTGAACATCGGCGGGATCGCCAGGACCATTCGAAAGCATAACTCGATCTGGATTCCATTCTTTGATTTTTTCAAAAGTCGTTCTACTTGGAAAAACCCCAATTTCAGAAGCCATTGGTAAAAGCTCTCTGATGATGTTTTCTTTACATCCAAAATCCAGCAAAGCAATCCGTGGTCCAGCAGGTTTTTCTCCCCGTCGCGACTGAAACTCCTTCGAAGATGCTGCAAAAACCCAGTCTTTGTCTTTTGATTTTTCTTTTGCAATCAGGGGCATTGCCAAGTCGATGGCTTCAGCCTCGCTATTGGCATGCACAAGGGCACCCCAAGGGGTTCCACCTTGTCGCAACCGTAAGACCAATGAACGAGTATCTAAATCCGAAAGAATTGGAATTTTAAACTCGCGAAGTCTCTCGAGCCACGCTTGATCACGATTACTCGATTGCATTTGCACACAAACGAATCCTTGAATCCAAAGTTTATTCGACTCCCAAACATCGCGATCAACACCATAATTTCCCATCATTGGTGCTGTCATTACAACGATCTGGGTGTAGTAACTCGGATCAGTCGCGATCTCTTCGTAACCTGAATGAGAAGTGTTAAAAACCACTTCTCCTGCGCGGGGCTCACCGCCGTGCCATTGACCACGATAGATCTCACCGGTTTCTAAAACACAAAAGCCCTGCTTCATAGTTACACCAAAAGCCTTTTTAATAAAGCGGTCCGAACGTACAAACCGCAGTTAACCTGATCAAAAATCCGACATCGAGAATCCTGAAACACGTCATCAGCAAGTTCAACACCGCGATTAACGGGGCCAGGATGCATAATTAAAGCGTTTGGATTTAATGTCTTTAAACTTGTCTTATTTAAACCAAAATGAGCGTGATAGTCTTGAGCATCAAGTTCAACCCCTGAACCGTGCCGTTCAGTTTGCAATCGCAAAGCCATCACAACATCACACCACTCGAGACCCTCTTTCAAACTGTCAAACCACTGAAGCCCTGGAACCGGGTTCTTGGGTTTAAAAATCGCAGGTCCACAGGCTGCAACTTGCACACCCATTTTTGAAAACACCTCAAAGTGAGAAGAAGCCACGCGGCTATGTAAAATATCTCCCACAATGAGCATCTTAGATCCGCGCAACTCTCTTTCGCGCCAGAGAGTATAAAGATCAAGGAGCGCCTGTGAAGGATGCGCTTTTGCTCCCCACCCAGCATTCACGATCAACGGCTTAATTTCGCTATCAATTTTCTCTAGATCCAGACTTCCATTGCAACGGATAATCATTAGCTTAGGATCCATGGCCGCAATGTTGTAAATAGTGTCTTCCGGCGTCTCACCCTTTGTTAAGCTAGAACCAGAATTAGCATCAAGAAGGACCGGCCCCAAACCCACTCTCCAGCAGGCAGATTCAAAACTCATTCGCGTTCGAGTGGAGTTCTCAAAGAATAAGAGCGCAGCGGTCCCTTGAAACTTCCAATCTACTTCTTTTTGTTGCCGTAATTGATCAGCGGCTTGAAATAGGGAGATCAGGTCTTCCCGCTCGAAATGACGAAAATCGAGGAAGCTATTTTTTTTGGAATTCATCAAGAAACAACCCTACGAATCCCACCATGGGAAGTCAATCGCGAGTTCGTTTTTCTCTCAGAAATCCAAACCAATGCGGTCCCAACGAATCTCGGGTTTTCTATCACGTCCGAATTGAGACCAATTGAGAGAGAACCAAATACCTTTCATTTTGGCTTCGATGTGCGAAAGTGGAACCGAACCCCAATAACGCGAATCATCACTGGCATCTCTGTTGTCTCCGACTACAAATATCTCCCCAGGTGGAACAACTAGGGGGCCAACATCTTTTAATTGTGAAGGCATTTGTGTAAACATCACCGAATACAACTTAGAGCCATTCGACTCGTTATAAAAACGCATAAATTCAGCTCCAGGCAAATTAGCAAAGCCCTCAGCACCCAAGACTTCTTGCGAAAACAGACGGTCATTGACTAAAATTTGTTGGCCGCGAATCAAAATATTATCGCCGGGAAGTCCAATCACCCGCTTAATATGAACGGTATTGGGCTGATCGGGATAACGAAATAGCACGAGATCTCCCTTTTCAGGAATTTTCTCAAAAATTCTCTTCGGCGAAAAGGGTAATCGTATTCCATAAGATGCCTTAGAGACCCATACAAAATCTCCGATACGAAGACTCGGAGCCATACTACTCGTTGAAACTCTATAGAATCCAACAAAAAAAATCCTGAGAAAGATAGCGACGCTAAAAGTAACAATCACTACTTCGAAAAAGTCTCGCCATCGACGAACTTGAGACGTATTTTTTTTATCTTCCATGAATAAAAAACCCTATCCTAGTACACTGTGCTAAAAACTCGCTCCCAACGCACAGTCTTAGGATCACAGATAAAGGGAGCCGCTGGCAACGTGTTTTCACAGCTCAACCAAATAGCCCCCGCTCGTCCGATCAGATTTTTTTCAGGAACAAAACCCCATACCCTGGAATCACTCGATTCATCGCGATTATCTCCAACGACAAAAAAATGGCCCATCGGAACTTGCACAAGAGCCCCTTCCAATCTCGCCCGAGCACTAAAAGAGCGCGTAACAAAATCCCGCTGTCCTAGTTTCTCTTTAAAATAATCAAAACTTTGGGATTCTTCTCCTAAAAATAAGGGCTTGGACGTTTCGAATCGAGCAATCGGCTCCCCATTTCGAACTAATTGCCCTTCACGAACTTCAATGGTGTCTCCACCCACAGCCACCACCCGTTTAACAAAAAACGTATCGGGATCTTTGGGATACCGAAATACAACTATTTCTCCAGGAAGTGGCTTACTCCAAAATGCCAACCATCGATCACTAAAAGGAATACGAAAGCCGTAGGCCCATTTATTAACGAGAATATGATCATGAATCAGCAAGGTCGGAATCATGCTCCCGCTAGGGATGACGTAGGGCTCGAAGAGAGCCCAACGAAAAAAGAAAATTAAGATTATTGGTGTGAAAAAAGTCAGTAATGATTTTTTCCAAGTCACTTTTTTGGACATTGCTATCAATGAACCGAGTGAAAAAAACGTCCCCAGCGAATGGTCAGAGGATTACAGATCATCTTGTCTAGAAAACCAAAAACGGGAACAACATTAGATGGCATAAATGTTTCTTCGCATGAGAGCCAAACAAAGCCCGCACGACCAAGAATATTCTCTTTGGGAACAAAACCCCAAACTCGAGAATCCATAGAATTATTGCGATTATCACCCATTACAAAGAGACTATCGGGAGGCACAGTTACCGGACCAAAAGAATCCATCAAAGCCTCTCCACGCCTAAGAAGAACATTGTGCTCTACGTTTCCAGGGAGTGTTTCCATGAAGTGAACATAATTATCTTTTCTGTCAAAGTTGTTTCCATCGCGCTGAAAGTCTTCATCACGGAGCCAATCGAAATCATTGGGCGATGCCACAACCTTTTTCTCCATCGGTATTTCATTGATATAGAGAGTTCCATTTTCGACTCGTATTTTATCTCCGGGCTCTCCAACCACTCTTTTAATAAAAAAAGTGCTCATATCACGGGGGTACTTGAAAACAATGACCTCGCCTTTTTTCGGTTCCTGAAATTTGGCAAGCCACTTTTCACTGAAAGGCACACGCAGCCCATAAGCCAACTTATTCACAAAAATATGGTCGTTGATGAGAAGTGACGGCAACATGCTTCCGCTTGGAATAACATAAGCTTCTAGCAGTGCCCAACGTATAGTCAGGGCAACAAAGATAGCTAGAAAAATGGAGCCTAAACCTTCAGTCCAAAAATATTTCGAGGTGACATCCCATGCTTCATTAGCCACAGACTCTTCGGCACCTGTTTTTTGAGATTCCTGGTCTTTTTGATTATCTGACATTTAATCCTCCACCTTCAAAACAGCCAAGAACGCTTCTTGCGGCACTTCTACCGTTCCAATCTGTTTCATACGCTTTTTACCCTCTTTTTGACGCTCCAAAAGTTTTCGCTTTCGGCTAATATCACCGCCATAACATTTAGCGGTAACATCTTTTCTCAGTGCTCCTAATGTTTCACGAGCCACGATTTTAGCACCAATCGCTGCCTGAATGGCAATTTGGAACTGCTGCCTTGGAATCAACTCTTTCATTTTCTCACAAAGCGAGCGACCTCGAGCCTGAGATTTTGATCGATGGACAATAAAAGAGAGCGCATCAACCGCATCGCCATTAATTAAAATATCTAACTTAACAAGGTCTGCCTCTTGGTAATCTAGCAATTCATACTCAAGGGAGGCATAACCTTTAGAAATAGATTTTAAACGGTCGTAAAAATCCATGACCACTTCATTCATTGGCAATTTGTACTCGAGAATAATTTTTTTCTCGGTCAAATAATCCATTTTCAACTGAGTTCCACGCTTGTCTTCACAAAGCTTGATCAAAGAGCCCAAGAAGTCAGTGGGCGTATGAATGGTGACTTTAACCATTGGCTCTTCAATTTTTTCGATCTTGGTCTCATTAGGTAGCTGAGATGGATTCTCCAACTCTTTCATGGTTCCATCTAGCATATAGACACGGTAAACAACGGTTGGCGCGGTTGTGATAAGGCTCAGGTTAAACTCTCGTTCTAACCGTTCCTGAACAATCTCCATGTGAAGAAGACCCAAAAACCCACAACGAAATCCAAAACCAAGTGCATCTGATTTTTCTGTTTCGAAAACTAAGCTGGAGTCATTAAGTACTAATTTTTCGAGGGCATCTTTTAGATTTTCAAAATCTGGAGCTTGGGTAGGAAAAATTCCCGAAAATACCATTGGCTGAACACGCTTAAAACCAGCGAGAGGCTCGAGCGCCGGCTTTCGAACACTCGTAACGGTATCGCCCACTTTAACATCGCGAATGTCTTTAATTCCGCAAATGATAAAGCCCACTTCACCAGCTTCGAGAGCACTGCAAGGATTAGGAAATGGCTCGTATTTACCCATTTTTAAAACTTCGTAGTCACGGCCAGTCGCCATAAATCGGATTTTATCCCCCAACTTAACGGCACCATCCATCATTCGCACCAGAACTACGACCCCTTGGTAGGAATCAAACCAAGAATCAAAAATCAGAGCTCGCAAAGGTTGATTACGATCGGCCTTTGGTGGCGGTACTCGCTCCACCACCGCATCCAGAATTTCCGCGATTCCAATCTTTTCTTTGGCGCTCGCCATGATAATTCCTGTGCAGTCTAATCCAATCGAATCTTCAATCTGCTTTCGAACTCCCTCAGGGTCAGCAGACGGCAAATCAATTTTATTGAGAACAGGAATAATCTCTAGATTGTTCTCAATCGCCAGATACACATTGGCCAGCGTTTGCGCTTCAACCCCTTGGGCCGCATCAACAACAAGAATGGCCCCTTCGCAGGCCGCTAAACTTCGAGAGACTTCGTAGCTAAAATCGACATGGCCGGGAGTATCGATGAGGTTAATTTGATACTCTTCTCCATCTTTGGCTTTCCACTTTAAACAAACAGTTTGAGCCTTGATGGTAATTCCACGCTCCCTCTCGAGATCCATGTTATCGAGGAATTGCGCTTTTGCCTCCCGTTGGGATAAGGATCCGGTCACATTTAAAAGCGCATCAGCCAAGGTCGATTTACCATGGTCAATATGCGCGATGATTGAAAAATTTCGGATACGCTTAGGATCCACGCCTGATTCCTTCTTTATTGAGATCTTATAATTGCTTCAATGTTTGCACGACGGACTTTAGTTCGTCCACCTTATTCAATTTTTCCCACGGGAAGAGGTCTCTTCCGAAGTGTCCATAGGTCGCCGACGCTTGATAAATAGGCTTTAAGAGATCGAGATCCTTAATAATAGCAGCTGGTTTCAAGCTCCAAACCTTTTTAACAGCGTGCTCAAGCACTTCTGCCCCCACTTTGCTGGTTCCGTAATCGTTTACATTTATACTCACTGGCTCAGCTACGCCAATCGCGTAGGCCACCTGCACAAGGCACTTTTCTGCTAAGCCCGCCGCAACTATATTTTTAGCGACATGCCGGCAAGCATAGGCTGCTGATCGATCCACCTTTGAGGGATCTTTTCCCGAAAACGCGCCCCCACCGTGAGCACCATGCCCACCATAAGTATCAACGATGATCTTACGGCCTGTGAGGCCCGCATCACCCATCGGTCCACCTACAACAAAACGCCCGGTTGGGTTCACAAGAATCTTAGTTTTTGAGTCGATCCATTCAGGTAGAATTGTTTTTTTAATAAGCTGTTCGCGCACCAACTCCTCAATTTGCGACTGGGCCACATCTTCAGAGTGCTGGGTCGATAGAACGATCGTATCAATTCTCTTAGGTTTCCCATTCTCATACTGAACAGTCACCTGCGATTTGCTATCGGGGCGAAGCCATTCAACACCTGTTTTTCTCATTTTTGCTAGTTCAATTAGAAGTTTGTGTGAAAGCGACAAACTGAGCGGCATTAACTCTGGCGTTTCATTCACGGCGTAACCAAACATTAAACCTTGATCTCCAGCGCCCTGCTCTTTGTTTTCGCTTGTGTTTACGCCCATCGCGATATCAGGACTCTGCTTGCCTACGGCAACCATGACTCCACATGTCTTATAATCAAAGCCTTTGTCAGTATGATCGTAGCCAATTTGCTTGATCGTTTCTCTTGTTATTTCTGCAATATTAATATTTGCGCTCGTCGTGATTTCTCCAGCCACAACCACAAGGCCTGTCGTTAGAAGAGTTTCACAGGCAACACGCCCTCTGGGGTCTTGAGCAAGAATGGCATCGAGAACAGCATCACTGATTTGATCTGCCATTTTATCGGGATGCCCCTCTGACACTGACTCGCTTGTGAATAAGTAATTTTTCATTTATGCCCCTCGTCTCTTGTTGTTTGCGTTTAAGACCAATTAGAAGGCTTTGGCCAGCCCCCCTGAAGCTTAAAAAATAGGCTCTTTACTTTATTAGTCTTTAGCTCTTTGGAGTTAAACGGAATTGGTAACAAAGGGAACGTAAAGGGTCAAAATTTTTCGTAGATTTTTGGGTGGGACATAAAGTTAAAAGGGAAGACAAGGGCCCGTTCCAACTCTTCATCAGAACGAGGCCCTCAATAAAATTTAAATTAAGCGGCTTTACGACTTCCTTTCCAATAATGACTGTAGTCGGTACCTAAACCCTCATCTAAAAGATCCATTCTCCCCTCTTTGGAGAGCGTATAATGTTTGTGGTTCTTTATCTTCTTACGACGCTTTTCAAACTGTCTTTCGAGCTTGTCCTGCACCAGATCAATAGCAGCATACAAATTTTCACAAGTTGCGCTCGCTTTATAGTAGGCCCCTCCAGCTCCTCTTATTGCAATAGCGATCGAAAACTCGTGTCCCCGCTTTCCAAAACTCACATGAACAGTTCCGTGGCTAAAAAGATAACGCATCGAGTGACCGATCTTATCTTCAACCGCCTGCACTACAAAATCGGAATGGGGAATTTGATGAAACGAATATTTAAATTCCATGGACTCTCCTTTGGTCGTACTGACCTATCGGCTAGTCTCCGTTAAAAATTTAGGATCTAAAGGATGGAAATTTAAAAAAATCTGACCTTTAAAATTGTTCAAAACTGAAGCGATCAGCGCTCAAAGCCAAATCGTTTCTGTTCCATTTTGAGATGCCTTAAGACACCCTTTTTGACTGCTTCTCGAAGGCCTTCCGGTATTGGGTTTGCTTCATTTTTACCAGAAGATTTTCCTCTTGGAGTAATTCTGTTAATCGCTCATCTAGTTGTTCCAAAAGCTGGTCTACAGCGACCTTCGCATGCCCCTCATGAATAACAAAAATTTTATCCAAAATAGATGGTGCGACAAATTGAGACACTGAAAGTCGAACTCCAGAAATGATTTCTTTAGTCTGCGATAGCATTTCCTTAATTTGCTGACGAACTCTCTTAAGTTCCCAATCCGTCACACTCTCAGAAACTGCTGTTCTGAGGTACTCGAGGTCGATCGGCTTTTCGAGAAGGTGCAACACGCCCAGTTCCATGGCTGTGATAGCATCCTCTTTATCCAGATAACCCGAGAACATGACGGTAGGAATCTGATGACCCCATTCATTAAGTTGTCGAAGAACTTCTAAACCCGTTAGTCCGGGCATTTTCAGATCGATCACCAAGACAGCAGGCTTTAACGAATCAGCCCTGATCGCATCCAAAAACTGTTTTGGGTGATTAAATTGAATAGTTTCAAAATCAGCCTCTAGATCATCGGCAAGGATTTGAGTGATCTCAGTTTCGTCATCGACAAGGGCAACCAAGGGTCGCTCTAGATTTTTTGATGGCTTTTGCATGGCTAATCCTTCGTTTTAATTAACTATTTATGGGCATCGAAACTGAATATTTTTCAGACTTTACCACTCTCTTTCCCCATTTTAATGGCAAGCAAAACATCGGACGAGCTTTAAATTCATGGTTACACTTTGGTCTAGTAAAACCAGAGAGCTAAATCGACACATCCCCGTCAAACCCACTTGCTTAGCCTCAGATTCAATGCCACTATCCGCTCCGAAAAATCCTTTAAATTCTTTGAGAATAAGGAAACGACGATGAAAACATTATTAATTAGCATTGGCCTCAGTCTTTTTAGCCTTTTTGCTTTTGGTCAGGATCGTTACACCGAAACACTAAGAAGCTCCTATACTGGAATCCTTAAAAACTTGAACCACCCTAACATTACTCCAGGGGCTGTGATTGCCTCTCCATCGCAACAAAACCCAAACTATTTTTACCACTGGGTGCGAGATGCAGGCCTAACCATGATGGAGCTTGTGGAGCTCTACAAACTACCTCTTAGGCCTGAGAGAAAACAAATTTTCGAGCACCATATTAAAAACTGGATAAGCTTTGAGATGCGCAACCAGCACACAGCGATTGCACGTTCAAATTTAGGGGAGCCTATTTTTACAGTCGGTGGCGATATTTATCCTTTTCCTTGGGGCCGCCCTCAAAGTGACGGCCCAGCCATCCGTGCCCTTGCTATGATCAATTATGCCGAAGCCCTCATCAGTGAAGGTCGCCTCAGTGAGGTAAACAAGCTTTATAGAGCTGAACTTCCTACGACATCCCCAATAAAAAGAGACCTAGAGTATATTTCTCATCACTGGCAAGAACAGAGCTTTGACTTATGGGAAGAGGTTAAAGGACTTCATTTTTTCACCAGAATGGCTCAACGCTCGGCCCTCATCCGAGGGGCTCAGCTCGCTGAAAAACTAAAAGACCCCAAAGCGGCTCACTTTTACATTATCAATGCTCGCGAGCTCGAAAAACACTTATTGAAGCATCGCAGTGAGGCACGGGGCTACATTGTGCCAACCATTCACCAAACAGATGGATGGCAGCATAAAAAGTCTGAGATTGATATTTCAGTTCTCCTCGGTGTCATCTACTTTTCCTTGAATGATGGATTCTTTGATCTAAATGATCCTTGGGTGCTTGCCACTGCAAAAACGATCGAATCAACATTTGCATCACTTTATAAAATTAATCAGTACATTGACCTTGCCCCCGCCATCGGCCGTTACCCAGAAGATGTTTACACAGGGAGTGGCTTTGGTGAGGGAAATCCTTGGTTCTTGGCAACAAATGCCTTCGCCGAATACTATTGCCAACTTTCAAAAACAAATACAGAGGTCAGAGAATCAAAACAGCTTCGCGATCGCGGGCTATCATTCATGACTCGCACGATTTTTCATTCTGATGCCGGCGGCAGAATGCCCGAACAGTTTAATCGTGATCACGGCTTCACTCAGGGGGCAAAAGACCTCACTTGGAGCTACACCAGCTACGTTCGAGCTTACAGAAGATGTGATTCGAACAGTGGGTTCATGGCTGCTGAACAAATCGATTTAAACTAGTTAATGTATTCGTAAACGGATTATTAAATCACTCCAAACCCTTACTCACAATTCGTCAATTGTATTGCCCGCTTGACAACCTGGGCACTAAAAATGCAATTCAATGAACCTCAAGGTTCAAAAAGAAGAAGGGTTTCTATGAAGTGGATAAATTTTAGTCAGTTACAAAAACTCGGACAATCCTTAATGGTACCCGTCTCTGTCCTCCCAGGAGCGGGCCTTGTTGTGGCCCTAGGACGAATGCTTCAGCTGGCGTCGATGCAAGACACCTTGGTCGTTCATCCAACGATTCATGCCATTGGTGAGATTCTCTACTCTTCGGGGCTTGCAATATTTGAGCAACTGCCAGTCATTTTCGCTATCGGTGTGGCCATTGGCTTTTCGGGTGGTGCAGGTATTGCGGGCCTATCTGCGGCGGCAGCCTATTTCACTCTCACTAATTTATTAAAGGTTATGACCGACGTTCGCGGCCTGACTCTCGCCATTAATACAGGTGTTTTTGGTGGAATTATCGCAGGTCTCCTCGCCGCCACTATGTACAAACGATATCATGAGACACGACTTCATCCGGTTTTGGGTTTTTTCTCCGGAAAACGCCTCGTGCCCATCATGTCAGTGTTCTTTATTGTCTTTATTGGCTTGATACTTTCCTACGTATGGCCTCCCATTCAATCGGCCATCAACGCCTTTGGGGCAACCGTCACAACCTCCTCATTTGGGCCAGCTCTCTATGCTGCCGGCAAACGCCTTTTAATTCCACTCGGTCTTCACCACGTTTATTACCCTTCATTTCTCTATGAATTTGGCGAGTTTACAACGACCGCTGGCAAGATACTTAAGGGTGATTCAGCTCGCTACTTTGGTGGCGACCCCTCTGCTGGATTATTTATGGCGTCTGAGTATCCACTTATGCTTTTTGGTTTACCCGCGGCAGCTATAGCAATGATTCTTAGAGCAAAGCCCGAGAAGCGCCAGGCCGTGGCAGGGGTTATGATTTCGGCAGCGCTCACATCCATCGTCACTGGAATTACTGAACCGATTGAGTTTGCATTTATCTTCGTAGCACCGATATTATTTGTTATTCACGTGGCTTTCGCCTTTTTATCGGGGCTCCTAACGCATTTTGTAGACATGCATTTGGGATATACCTTTTCTGCGTCTATTATAGATTTTGTTGTGGGATACTTTAATCAAAAGAATGCCCTGCAGCTCTGGCTGGTAGTAGGCCCCATCATGGCCGCACTGTACTTTAGCGCTTTTTACTTTTTGATTCCTGCTCTTGGTTATAAAACGCCAGGTCGAGAGGATGAAGACCTTAGCAACGGAAGTGAAAGTACTCCCACTAATCTCACTCGTTCCGAAAAGGCCAATAAAATTCTCTTGGCTCTCGGTGGCGGAGACAACCTAAAGGCTCTCGATGCCTGCATTACTCGCTTGAGGCTAACAGTTAACGACATCAATCATGTCAATGAGGCCAATCTCAAGGCCTTGGGGGCCGCAGGAATTATGAAAGCCTCAGGTGGTAATCTGCAAGTTATCTTCGGCACAGAATCAGATCTTCTAAAAGAAGAAATGAAACGAATCATTGCCGGGGGTAAAGTGATCGAAGCCAATGCTCAGCAAGCCAACGGCCCAATGGCTCCCCCCCTACAACAAACCCCAGCCGCGAATACTAATATAATTGAGAGTTCAGCCTCCTCCATAGTTATTGGCTCTCCAATGGTTGGTAAATTAATACCTCTAACTGAAGTCCCTGACGCTACCTTTGCCCAAGGAATAATCGGACCCGGCGTTGGAATTGAGCCCACCGGAAATACAGTTGTTGCTCCCTTTGATGGAACTGTTGTAAACCTTTTCCACACTAAACATGCTATTGGTTTAGAGAGCGATCAAGGGATCGAAGTTTTGATTCATATTGGAATTGACACAGTTAAGCTTCAGGGGCGAGGATTTGAAGCCTTTGTAAAACAAGGCGACCAGATCAAAGCGGGTCAAAAGTTAATTGAGTTTGACTTAGATTTAGTTCGTAGAGAGGCTAAATCGATTATCACACCAGTTATTGTGACTAACGGAGATCAATTTAAGTCTCTTAAACCAGAATCGGCACAAACTTTAAACCATCTTGACAAGATGGTCACGATTGAAAAGTGAAGGATATATGGCAACTATTGAAACGACCGTAACGCTCTTAACAGAAGATGGCCTCCACGCCCGCCCTGCGGGATTATTAGTGAAGGTGGCGGGTCAATTCCAATCCAAAGTTGAACTATCAGCCAACGGAATGACCAAAAACGCAAAATCCATAATGAGTTTGATGAGCATGGGTTTAAAAGGTGGCGAAGAGATTCTTCTTAAGGCAGATGGTGAAGATGCTGCTACGGCCATAGATACCTTAAAAAAACTATTTGAATCGCGATTTCAGGAATAGGCTCCATGAACAAGCTATCATTACAGGGAGTAGCCGTTAGTGAGGGGCTTGCTCTCGGAACAGCAAAAGTTTTTCATCTTGAATTACCAGCCATTGTCGAAACTCCGTGCAGTGATAGTGCAAAAGAAATCGAGCGCCTCCAAAAGGCTATTCGAATTTCTAAAAAGCAAATTCAGACACTTATCGAAAAAAAAGGTGAATTCCTTGGCGCCGAAGAACGAAAAATCTTCGACGCTCATATCATGATGATCGAAGACCCTGAGTTTACCGATCAAATCACCGAAAAAATAACGAGTGAGAAGGCCGACGCAACAAAGGCTGTGGCCGTTGTTGCAGATGAATTTGCAAAAATGTTGGCTGCCCTTCCCGACCCTTACCTTTCTGAACGAAGCCACGATGTTAAAGACATCTCTTCGAGAATTCTCCGTAATCTCGTTGGTCAGTCTCTTGATTTTTCGGGGAGCGAAAAATCAAAATTTATTCTTGTTATTAAAGACATCGTTCCTTCAATGGTGCCGGAACTCGACCCTCAGTCAGTTCTCGGTGTGATTACTGAACACGGTGGAGCCACATCTCATGCGGCTATTCTCCTCCGCAATATCGAGATTCCAGCTATTTTTGGAGTCAAAAACTTAATCCAACAAATCACTGATGGCTCAACTATTCTGATGGATGCCATCAAAGGATTAATTCTTGTTGCGCCCGAAAGCCCAGACCAGGCTCAATTCAAAGAGCAACAGGCACTTTACCTTAAAGAAAAAGAAGACCTCGAAAAACTTAAATACGCCGAAGCCATCACAAAAGATGGTGTCCGAATCTATTTACATTCGAATATTGGTGGCACGGCTGAAATTCCTGTGTTGAAAAAATTTAATCCTGATGGAGTAGGACTCTTTCGGACTGAATTTTTATTTTTAGATCGCAAGGCTCCGCCCACAGAGCAAGAACAGTTTGAGATTTATAAACAAATCTTAGCGACCATGGAAACTCGCAAAACCATTATCCGTACACTTGATATTGGCGGTGACAAAGAGGTTCCTTATTTGCGTATTCCTAAAGAAGAAAATCCCTTTTTAGGCCTGCGAGGTCTTCGCTATTGCCTAGAAAATCATGAATTATTTCGAACTCAAATCCGCGCCCTGCTAAAAGCGAGCGTTTATGGTTCGCTTTATGTGATGTATCCGATGGTCACAACTATCGGCGAGATCAAAGCTGCGCAAGAGATCGTTAAAGAAGAGAAACAAAAATTATTGAACCAAGGAATCAAGGTCTCTGACACCATCAAATACGGTGTTATGATCGAAGTGCCAGCGGCTGCCATAATGACAGCTGATTTCGCTCCTTATGTAGACTTTTTTAGCTTGGGCACGAACGATTTAATTCAGTACACTTGCGCTTGCGATCGTCTGAACCCAGTGGTGAAGTCGTTATACAGTTCGTTTGAACCTTCGGTTTTGCGCCTGATCAATATGGTTTCTGAAGCAGCCCAACGCCATGGTAAAGAGCTGAGCATTTGCGGAGAAATGGGTGGCCAAGCAACAATGACTCCATTTCTGATTGGAGTTGGTATTTATCATTTGAGTATGTCTTCAACCCTTATTCCTAAGGTCAAAAAACGCATTTTGGGCCTAACTCTCTCTGAATGTCAGCAATTAGCCAAGTCTGTTCTAAAAGCTAGCACGATACAAGAAGCCCAAGAAATTCTGAAAAAATAAAAGCCTAAACGTATTCGCAGTTCTCGGAGGAGCCCCCAAGGCCTCCGGAATTCGAGTCCGGAGCGCAGCCGAAGGCGAGCACCGCTTGTTCGCTGAAGTACGGAGGCCTTGGGGGCTATCCTCCGAATACTTCCCTCTCACCTACAACTCGCCTAATTCCTGCTCCGGATTTGCAAATATCTTTTTCATGGTTTTAACCATATGACTAGCGTGCATACCATCGATGACTCGGTGATCGAAGGTTACACAGAGGCTAATCACTTTTTTAACAACCACTTGGCCGTTCTGTACGAGGGCAGCATCGCGGATAGAACCAATGGCAATGAGACACGGAATTCGAGAGTAAGGTACCAATGGAACAAAGGCTCGCTCTAAACCAATTGAGCCGATACTTGTGATCATAATAGATCCGAAGGGATCTTTTGGAACGCCTAACAGAGGCGACCAAAGATTCAGTGTGTACATCAAGTAAGACGAGAAGTTTAAGAGATACCGACTCGCCCAAGCAGGAATCATTCGCATGGTTTTTTTCATTTCTTTGTAGTCGATGTCGCCGGTGTCGCGAATACGCTTTACTTTATTCTGCATATCTTCTGCGATTTCTATGATGTTTTTTTTATCGATGTGCCTGACCGTCGTTCCAGACAGATCTTCTCCTTTGGTATCTGAGGCGACTTGAAAGAAAATGTCGACATCTTGTCGACGATAGAGTTTGCCCCAACGTAAAATGCAATTGAGTTCTGGATGACGACGAATCGTTTCGGCACAAGCTTTACCAACAAAATGAGTTATCGTAAGTTTTTTACCAGTTTGCTCACTGATCTTAGCCAGATAGGCAAGAGCCGCTTCGCATTCAAATTCCATTTCAGAGTAAACGCTGGGGTCACCTGCTGTTTGCCAAGTTCCCAATGCGACTTTTCGAAATGAGCTCAGCTTAACTGGCCCCTGATACTTGATATTACGGCTGAGCAAACCCATGTTGCCTCCAAAGTATAATCAGCTCTTGCTAGCCTATCTTTGCTTAACAGACAAAGTTAAACTGAATTCAGCCACTTTTTCGCTACCCGTCTTTGCTGGCGTCATCGCATAGGAGTGAAAAGTCATTGATTGTCTTTCCTTGGTGGATCGCGCCTGATGAACCATATCGCGAATAGCGAGTCCTTCTTCACAAACAAAAACAACATCAGATTCAGCTCGTTTTAGAAATTGAGCCTTAAAATCTTTAAATAAAAAATCAATCTTACCATTTTGGCGAATTTCATCGAGAACATGCAGAGCAATAACGGCTTCTGCTCCCATACAAAGTGCACCAAAATAAACAACATTTAGGTGATTTTTAGTGCGATACGAAATAGGAATTTGAAGTTGGCTGCGTTCTTCGCTGACCTCTTGTACCTCCGGCCATACGAATGCTAATAGTGGAATTTTTAAAAGCGATCCAACACGAACTCCCCAATTCAATTGAGTCTTGGCAGGTATTTTTGAAATTATATTTTGCACCATTTGATTTGCCATCTTATGCCTCCACTTTTGGTAAGGAAGCGATTGCCTCCTGGTATTCTTTAACCATTTTTTCAATTATTTCACGGCAAGGTAGTTCGCTATGGATGAGTCCAACACTCTGGCCTGCACTCCAAACGGTTTTCCAGGTTGGTTTCCCAATCGCCTCCTCCAAAGACTTCATACCCAGATAGTGGATAAGAGGAACCACGTACTTCTTGGTGAGCGGATTTTTCTTTAAGACTTCAAGCGCCCAAGGGAGATCGGCGCCTAGTTTTTCGGTATACGGAGTTCGAATAACTGCAGCGGGAGTTCCAGAAAGACGCGTTGTCATAAAAATGTCTTCGGGGGTGGCTTTAATAACCGCGTTCTTATAATCCGCTCCCACCTTTGCCTCCGTAGAGGCGATGAAGCGAGTACCAACACTCACTCCGGCCGCTCCGAGGGCCATCATTGCTGCCATCGTTTGGCCGTCTGCTACTCCTCCAGCAGCAATGACTGGAATATCGAGTTCGCCCGCCAGCCAAGGAATAAGAACGATAGGTGAAATCGGACCTGCATGACCACCGGCCCCGGCACCAACAGCAATGACACCGTCGGCCCCCATGTCCTGAACTTTAAGAGCATGATCAAGGTTGGTAACATCACACAAAACTTTGGCGCCAGAAGCGTGCGCTGCTTTGATGACGTCTTTAGGATTTCCAAGAGACGTTATAAATAAATTAACGCCGTTATCGAGAGCCATCTTTAAATCGTCGTGCTGCCGAGTGTTCGACTTGTTGACAATAATATTAACCCCAATAGGTCTATTAGTTTTTTTACGAATCGTCTTAAGTGCTTTTTCATAGTTCTCGATCGGACGATAGTTTAGGGCAGGAAAAGTTCCAATAGCCCCAGCCTCAGAAATCTCCGAAACCATCTCTTCATTCGAAACGAGGAACATTGGCGCACCGATGATGGGAATTTGAATATTTAAAAGCTCAGTTAATTTGGTTTGAATTAATGCCACAAAACCCTCGCTCGACTGTTTTAAAAAAGAAAAATGCTCATTTCTATCTAACCATAAGTCGGTCTAAGTAAGTACCGCCAATTCGCCGAGGCTCCACCTTCGTCTAGCTTGGCTCGCCAAACAAAAATTGTATGGAATAGGAAAGAAGGCCTCATTTAATAACGCCGTCTGCCGATAAACGCTCTGGAGGGACCATGACGAGAATTAATCTATTTTTCATCTTTCTTATTCTCCTCGCTGGGGCATGTGGTATAATCCCAACGCAAATTCAATAGAGGTATGAAATGCTAATGAAACATCCCTGGAAACGACATGAAGGTTACTTCTCTGGCCATGATAACCATAAGCTTTTTTATCAAGAGTGGACTCGAAATAACCCTAAGGGGCTTATAGTCATTACTCACGGGCATGGCGAGCACTCCGAGTGCTA
>JBEGVH010000015.1:0-2932 GCA_041178425.1 Pseudomonadota bacterium
GACTTGCTCTTTCAACAGCCAATCTCTATTCGGCCGTACAACCGGGTGGAAGTTTGTTTGGCCTCCAAGAATCAAACCCCGTACTTTCTGCATTAGCGTATGCAGGCCCTGCTAATCAATTTGGAACCAATGATGACCCAATGGTTGGAAATCGTATTGGTGGGGTTAACGTTTTTGGTGGCGGACTTGCACTTTATAATTCGAAAGGCCAAATCGTTGGGGCGATCGGCGTGAGCGGCGATACGTCTTGTGCAGACCACAATATTGCATGGCGAACACGCCATCTCATGAAACTTGACTATGTTCCTGCCGGCGTCGCTACTGACAAGTCAGACAACATTATTTACCTTGGTGAAGGCGAAACACCAAAAGGCTTCGCGCATCCATCGTGTGGACTTGGCGAAGATAAAATCGCACTTCCAACAGTCACAAAAAAATAAACACCAAAAACAATAAGAACAAAAAAGGCATCTCTCCTCAGAGCGATGCCTTTTTTTTATTTAAAAGCTTCCGTGAGAACGCGCCCTCTCGCTTTGGGTGGAGCGACGATATTAAGAACATGTGAGAGAGTAGGCACTAAATCGATAATGCGTGCGTACTGATTATAGACACCCGCCTTAAAGGGCGCACCCACAAGAATTAGCGGAACTCGAGTATCATAATTGTAACCGGTGAGGTGGGTGGTTAGGTCTTCACTTTTCTCATAATAAAAGGGCTCAGGCATAAAAATCAAATCACCATTATTACCATAAACAAACTGGTTCACTAAGGCCTCTGCCCATAATCCAGGATAGATCTTACCTTGCAGAATTTCATCGCGGGTATATACAGCACTAACGCCCTCTTCTTTCAGAAAAAGCTTTTTAATTTCCTGACTCACAACCGAAGCCTCTAACTTTTTTTCTTCGAGCACTTTAGGATTTAAATAAAAATTGAAGTACTTGTACGCCTGAATCCAAGGCCCCGATTTGGGTTGTCCAAATTTAGCATCCAACTGCGCGTAGATTCTTTTAAAGAGGGCTAAATAATCGATTCGGCCTGCATTTGTTTTTCGTTCCTTCAAGTAACCTGTTGCCGCTGGGATACCGTGGTCAGCGGTCAATACCAAATAGGCATTTTTAAGGCCGACTTTTTTTTCTATGGTATTCAGTAAACGTGAAATCTGACGATCTTCAGTAAGCGTCATGTCTTCTAATTCAGGCGAATTGGGACCATAAAGATGCCCGGCATAATCATGGGATGAAAAACTGACAAAAAGAAAATCAATCTGATCTTTACTCTGCCCCAGTTTTTCTTGTTCGAGAGCTTGGATAGCTAACTCTGCCGTTAGCTCTATGCCGAAGGGCGAAGCGAAAACTTTCTTCTCGGCATAGGGAATCGTACGAGCTAATTTTTTCCACGAATAAGATTTATTTTTTAAATCATTAAGCGAGCTATTCACGCCCTTCAACCAAGATGGAACCTGTCCATAGTACTTACTGGTTCCCCAATTGAGCTCTTTGTTGTCCATCCAGAGCACCAGGTCACCGCGGTGCCCCCCCATCATGACCGCTGAACGATCTTTAAGAGCTATAGAAACCACTTTTGATTTTTTATCGATGTTCTTAAATTCATCCGATAGAGTTGTTGATTTTAAGCGCAAAGGTGAAACACCATTCAACTCATCATTGGCGCAATAAACCATCTTACCCGATTCGCGATCAAACCATTCATTCATTGAAATGCCGTTTTCTGATGGATAAGCACCTGTGAGAATCATGGCGTGCCCTGAACATGTCATCGCCTGAAATATATTATAATGAGCAAAAGGAAAGTAAGCCCCTTTACTCATGAGGTATTCAAACCCTCCCAAGCCTAACTTACCACCTTGAGCGGGCAAAAAACTTTTTTCAAATCGAGTAAGATAATCTGCCCGAAATTGATCAATCACCAGAACCACAACCAACTTAGGTTTTTGTTTGAATTCTTCGAGTGTCTGAGCCGCCTGAGTTGAAGAAGCAAACCCACAGCCCAAAAAAAGACAGACCAACAAGCTTTTCACGAACCCTCCGAAGAAAAGTAGAATCTTCTTTAAATAGAAGTTATGGTTCAATTTTCACTTTAATTAGAAAAAAAATCAACTCTTCGGGTGCACTTATAAATAAATCGGATGAGCACTTCTTTTCCCAGGCACCACGGCCATCTTTATCCTCACCCACCGTCTTATTAAGGTTTCTTTTATTGATCTGTTGTTAGAGGCACCTTATTTGCAATTCATGAAAATTATGAAAAAAATTTTTTTAGTGGCCTTTACCTCTTTCTTTGCCAGTAGCCTGGGATGGACGCAGCTTAACGTTCAACCAAGCCCCTTTCTTAACTCTATTCCTGCTTTGTTTTTAGAACCCAAAGACTTTGATCCTACCACGGGAGAAATCACCCTGCACCCCGAACGAAATGAGATTCCCATTTTAGGTGACAGAAATCGGCTCACCTATACATACGCTCTACAGGAAGACCCAACATCTCCGATGCTCTTTATTTTGCCGGGCACAGGAAGTTCGGCCACCCAATCCAACACACTTTTTTTAGCTGAACTGGCCTATAAAGCGGGATACTCGGTTGTTACACTCCCATCCACCAGTCACTGGAGTTTCGCTCTTGCCGCCAGCTCCGATGGGCGCACTGGCTACCTTCCTAAAGATGGCATCGATAACTACCGACTTCTTTTAACTTTAAAATACCGTTTGGAGAGAGAAGAGAATATTCGGCCCCGACAATACGGTTTGATGGGATTTAGCTATGGCGGTCTCGACGGAGAACAACTGAGTCGCCAAGATCAAAAACAAAAAATGTTTGGCTTTGATTTTCTCATTATGATTAACACTCCTCTTAATTTAATGACTGCGATCAAAAAGGTCGATGGCTATTTTGATAAAGGAAGAGCTTGGCCAGA
>JBEGVH010000016.1:0-224801 GCA_041178425.1 Pseudomonadota bacterium
CATTATTCCTGCGCCGAGGCTAACTTCTGCCCTAGACCTACATGCCGTGAACTTCACCAATCCCAACATTCTTCCTGATCTAATGAATAAACTCAAAGACTTCTACCTCAAAAAGGGGCATGCAAGGGTGGAAGTGAAAGGTGAAGAAAAGATCATCCAACCAAATATGGCATCGACTCTTCTTTTTCAAATAAAAGAGGGACCAAGTGTAAAGATTGAAAAAATAGAAATACAAGGAAACCTAAGCCAATCTCAAGAGTTCTATAGCGAATTTCTGATTGATCACAGTGGTCCGACGATCGGAAGAAAGCTTTTTCACAGAAATGATTTTGAACAGGGCCTCAAAAATCTCATCATTGAACTTCAGAATTCAGGTTATTTGAAGGCCAAACTTATTTCTTCACGATACCTGTACAATAAAAATAAAGATAAAATTACAATCTCGGTCAACCTGGATGACGGTCCGCTTACCCGTATCAATTCAATTTCTTTTGTAGGGTTAAAACAACTAAACGAACAGAAGCTTCTAGAAAACTTTAATCTCTCTCCAGGTGAAGCGCTTCAAATGGCGAAACTCGAACAGGGAATTCAGCAACTTAAAACTTACTGCCAAGAAAGTGGTTTTCTTGAGTTTCGTATTCTCAATGAAAAAGATAATCTCGTAAAATATAATACCGACAATACGGAGGCGGAGCTCAACTTGATTGTCGAAGAAGGCCCTCTTGTTAAAGTTGGATCTATTCTCATTGATGGTAATATCCTCACTAAAGAATTCGTGATTCGAAAAGAAGTCGACTTTAAGGAAGGCGATATTCTTACTCCATCGAAAATCGAAGAGTCTACCCGACGACTACAGAAATTGAGTATTTTTAATTCAGTAGAAATTAAAACACTCGAACAAAAAACCCAAATATCAGATCGAACAGTGATTATAAAGGTGTCCGAAAGGCCGCCGGGGCTTTTCAATCTTGGGGTCGGGTTTACCAACGAGCGCACATTTACACTTCGAGGATTTACGGGAATTGCCTATCGAAACCTAAAAGGAACGGGCCGCGCGGTTTCCTCTCGCGCAGAAATAAATTATAATGTGGCCGACATCCAGTTTCCAGAAATGAAACTTATGGCAGGATATCTCGAGCCCTATCTTTTTAACTCCCGAACAAAAGGACGCGCTAATTTTACTCGAGCGATACAGGTGATCGATTTTGATAAACGTACGGGTATTGATAGTTATCAACTCGACTTACTATTAGAACAAAACATTACTTCCCATGTTTTGTTTACTTATGATTTATGGAATATCTCACAACTTCGTGACTTTAAAATTGAAAAAGATGTTGCTGTTTCGAGACTCGGAGTAACTCAAACCATTCTCAATCTTGCCTCCACGGGTCCGCTTTTGGAAATTGACTATCGAGATCACCCTTTCAATCCAACAAAAGGAACATTGACCCGATTTCAGCTTGAATATTCTAATCCCTTTTTAGGTAATACCCGCTCCATCGAATATTTAAAAACCACTGGCGGCCTCACTCACTATTTGCCAATAAGAGCGCCTAATCCTATCGTTTTTGCCAATTCCCTGCGCGTAGGCGATTTGATGAATCTGAGCGGTAAAGATGGGGTGCCTTATGATAAAAAGGGTTTTGTCTTAGGTGGTATTTCAACAATTCGTGGTTTTGAAGCTGGAACTAGCGAGCGATTTCCAAACGATATTGATTTAGGAATCTCTAATGATGAAGTTTACCTTTTGAAAAACCGAGCACAATACTTTCTCATTAAATCTGAAATGCGCTTCCCAATCTGGGGATCGGTAGGTGGGGCCCTTTTCTACGATGGCGGCCTAGTAAAAGTTGATTCACTTAAGTTTCAAGATCCCTACAGGGATGCCGCCGGTTTTGGACTCAGGTACGCAACTCCCGTGGGCCCAGCAAACATTGAATTTGCTTGGAAACTTGACCCCAAGCGTGATAGGGGTGAAAGCCCGTTCCGATTACACATCTCTATTGGAACTTTTTAAAAAGAAGCCTCTAGGGATGGCCTTATGCCGCCTTTTTTTCCTCGTTCGTGACCTCTTCCTGGGTTGAAGCCGATTCAGAGGCTTTCACCTCTTCAGACTTGCCGCCCTGGATGACCTCTAGCTTTAATTGCTTTCTGAGTTCAGCTATGCATTCCTGATCTCGTTCATAAAAGTAGGCTTCCTCTCGATCGTAACCCACTGCCTGTATATTTCTGCGAATCGTATTCATCAACCCTATCTCCTTTTTACGTTCAGCTTTACGTTCGTCTTTTGCTACCCACCCCTTGACTTCGACCTTCAAGACTAAAGTAGGCACTCGACCAGAATAAGCTGAAAACTAAAAGTCCCAAATGCTAAATCTGAAAAAACTGGTGGTAACTGGTTAATTTGAATCTGGCGAATTTGGATGTACACCTTTGAAACGTGACGCTCGAACCAAGGGACAATCTATCACAGAGAGTCACGCAAAATGTCATTTCGAGACAACTCGAAGAATTTAACTTTTGAGGGTTTAAGATGATTACGAAGTGTATTTGTCACGTTGCTTCAACGATCTCTTATGATGAATTTTGCTCAAGGCTCTCCCCTGAAAAAGGTGAATTTTCCAATGGACTTATTGGCAACTTCGTAACAGAGTGTCACCCATACAAAAAGCACCTAACAAAGGAAGATCTATGCAAAAGCATCTTGTTCGCGTTTATCCTTCTAAAGAAAAAATCGAAAGAAAAGATCAACTCGCTTGGAAAATGGCTGAAGTTGCAACCGACAATACGCCAATTAAAGACGATGTGGTTGATATGGTGATCAATCGGATTATCGATAATGCCTCCGTTGCAATTGCGGCCGCTAACCGTCGACCCGTAGCAAGTGCAAGAGCTCAAGCTCTCGCACACCCGAGAGAAGGTGGTGCAACCGTTTTTGGAATGCCTAACAATCAAAAATTTTCAGCTGAGTGGGCAGCGTGGGCCAACGGCACTGCGGTTCGTGAGCTTGACTACCACGACACCTTTCTCGCTGCTGATTACAGCCACCCTGGCGATAACATCCCAGCTGTTCTTGCTGTTGCACAACAAAAAGGAATTAATGGCCAACAACTGCTCAAGGGAATCCTTACGGGTTATGAGTTACACGTAAATCTCGTTAAAGGGATCTGTCTTCATAAACACAAAAAAGATCATATTGCTCACTTGTGTCCCGCTCAAGCCGCAGGGATTGGTACACTTCTCGGCCTTTCAACGGAAACTATTTTTCAATCTATCCAACAGGCGGTTCATGTTTCCTTCACAACTCGCCAATCGCGAAAAGGCGAAATTTCTAGCTGGAAGGCCTATGCGCCTGCCCATGCTGGAAAACTTGCCATCGAGGCTGTTGATCGTTGCATGCGCGGCGAAGGTGCCCCATCACCTATTTACGAAGGTGAAGATTCTGTCATTGCCTATATGCTCGATGGCAAAGATGGAAAATATGAAGTTCCACTCCCCGAAAAAGGTGAAGAGAAAAGGGCTATTCTGGAAACCTACACCAAAGAGCACTCTGCGGAATACCAATCACAAGCTTTGATCGATCTCGCTCGTAAAATGAAAACGAAAATTTCGAACTTTGATGATATCAAAGAAGTTATTATTCATACTTCCCATCATACGCATTACGTGATTGGAACGGGCTCTGGCGATCCACAAAAGATGGATCCAAAGGCCTCTCGTGAAACACTTGATCACTCGATCATGTATATCTTTGCTGTCGCACTTCAGGATGGAACTTGGCACCACGTTGATTCTTATGCTCCTGAGAGAGCTCAGCGTGCCGATACCGTTCGTTTATGGCATAAAATTAAAACTGTTGAAGATGCGAAATGGACTGAGGCCTATCACGATCAAGATCCAAACAAAAAAAGATTTGGTGGCCGCGTAGAAATCGTTTTCAATAATGGCGAAAAACTCATCGACGAACTAGGCGTTGCCGATGCTCACCCTGCGGGAGCACGTCCGTTCAAACGCGCTGACTATATTCGTAAATTCGAAACCCTCACGAAGGGCATTATTACGCCCGAGGAAAGCCAGCGATTTTTGAATCTCGTTCAGAGACTTCCTGAATTGTCGGCCGCAGAAGTTCAACAACTGAACGTCCAAATTCCTGTTGATAAACTGACCAACAACAAACGTGATGATAAAGGGATATTTTAATGTTGTTCCAAAAGACAACTCCCACCGAAAAAAGAGCGGCTTTTAGAGCCGCTCTTAAAACAGGTAAGCTCCTTCGCTTTCCTGGAGCTTTTTCTCCTCTAGTTTCACTTCTCATTGAAGAACTGGGATTTGATGGAGTGTATATATCTGGTGCCGTTTTAGCCAATGACCTTGGTTACCCAGATATTGGCTTAACCACATTGAGTGAAGTCGCTGGCCGCGGACGACAAATTGCCCGAGTCACAAAACTGCCTTCTATCATCGATATCGACACTGGATTTGGTGAGCCTATGAATGTGGCACGAACAATCCAAGAACTCACCGAGCTTGGTTTAGCAGGCTGCCATCTCGAAGATCAACAAAACCCAAAGCGTTGTGGTCACCTCGACGGCAAGTCACTAGTAGACAGTTCTGAAATGATCAAAAAGATTCGTGCAGCCTCAGATGCGAAAACAGATCAGAATTTTTTACTGATCGCTCGAACAGATGCTCGTGCAAGTGAGGGACTCGAAAAAGCTATCGACAGAGCAAAAGCCTACGTCGATGCGGGTGCTGAAATGATTTTTCCAGAAGCTCTACAAAATGAAAAAGAATTTGAGGCTTTCAGAAAAGCAGTGGCTGTCCCCCTTTTAGCGAACATGACGGAGTTTGGTAAATCGAATCTTCTGAATGCGACGCAATTGTCGAATTTAGGCTACAATATGGTTATCTACCCAGTGACGAGCCTACGAATCGCCATGGGCGCTGTTGAGAGTGGCTTTAAAGAAATTCTCGAAAAAGGGTCTCAAGAGTCACTTTTAGATAAAATGCAGCATCGTCAAAGACTTTACGAACTTGTAAAGTATGCCGAATACAATCACTTTGATCAGAGTATTTATAACTTTAAACTGCAAAAATAGGAGAGGTCATGAGCAACAACTACATCAATCCTGACTACGTTCCAGAACCAGAAAAAATGAATGTCAAAAAAGGTCTCGAAGGGGCCGTCATCGACACATCGAGTGTGTCTAAAGTGAATCCTGACACCAACTCTCTTATCTACAGAGGCTATCCGGTTCAGGATCTTGCTGAAAATTGCCGATTTGAAGAGGTTGCCTACCTCATGTACAAGGGAGAGCTACCAAACGAACAACAATTAAAAGAATTTGAAAATCTCGAGAGAGGCTACCGCTCTCTTTCGGAAGACAACCTCAAGGTCATCAAGCTTCTTCCAAAGGCTTGTCACCCTATGGACTCAATTCGTACCGGCGTCAGTTTTCTAGGTTGCGAAGACACACGAACCTGGGCCAATGATCCTGCGACTAATTTCGATAAAGCGGTTCGCCTGTTGGCAAAAATTCCACTTATGGTGGCAGCCGACTACCGTTTTAAAAAGGGTCTTGAATATATCGCTCCCCAAAAAGAACTCAGTCTTTCTGAAAACTTTTTCAATATGTGCTTTGGTAAAATTCCAGACGCTAAAATTGTAAAAGCATTTGATGTTTCTTTGATCCTCTATGCTGAACATAGCTTTAATGCCTCAACTTTTACGAGCCGAGTGGTGACTTCAACTGAGTCGGATATCTACAGCGCAACCGTTGCTGGTATCGGAGCACTGAAGGGTCCGTTGCATGGTGGCGCCAATGAGCAAGTGATGCACATGATGAAAGAAATTAATGATCCTACCATTGCTCGGGATTGGATGCTCAACGCTCTCGCTCAAAAGAAAAAAGTGATGGGCTTTGGTCATCGCGTTTACAAGTGTGGAGACTCTCGAGTTCCAACTATGAAAAAGTACGCTCAAGTGATGGCCGACGTTACTGGGCAACAAAAGTGGATGCAGATCTACGAAGCTCTTGAGCAAACCATGATTGAGAAGAAAAAGATCTATCCAAATCTCGATTTCCCAGCAGGTCCAGCATATTACATGATGGGATTCGAGATTGACTTCTTTACCCCGATCTTTGTCATGGCGAGAACGACCGGTTGGTCTGCGCACATCATGGAACAAGCGGCAAATAACCGCATTATCAGGCCTTTAAGCGAGTACATTGGCGCACCACAGAGGACAGTCGTACCTCTTGCCCAAAGAAAGTAACTTTAAAAATTGAGGGCTCCCTGCTAAAATCTAAGCATGAACCACAAGCGAAGAAAATTAGCTATTACTGGGGGCCCTTCGGGCGGCAAAACAACTCTTATTGAAAATCTACAAAGAGATTTAGGCCCGGCAATTGCTGTAGCGCCTGAGGCTGCTTCTATTCTCTATAGGGGTGGTTTTCCTCGGCGAAAAGGGGTTGAACGCCAAAAGCATATTCAACGTGCTATTTATTATACACAATTCGAACTCGAGGCGCTGGTTCAAGATGAATACCCCCAAAAACTAATTATCTGTGATCGTGGAAGTCTCGACAGTCTTGCCTACTGGCCTGATGACGGCACAAATTTTTTTGAAACTGTTGATTCAACGATAGAATCAGAAATCGCAAGATACGATTGGGTTCTTCACTTAGACACCGCACCTGAATCAAACTATGACTCTGAAAATCCCATTCGCACTGAGACCTATGCTGAAGCGCAAAAGTTAAATGATCGAATATTAGAGGCTTGGGCCGCCCATCCCCAACGATGGATCATCCACCATCAAATGGATTTTTTCACTAAGATGAGTCTCTGCATGAAAATCATTAAGATGCTTCTGCAAAATAAAAGCTACAACGAAATCGAAAATAGCATCGGCCGTTTTGAAGAAGGCGCCTAAATCACCGAATAAATATAGGACGGCTTTCGCCAATCATAAGGTGAACCTAGGATTTCTTAAACAAACTCCCAATCACCTGCCCAAGATCACCGTGCAAAAGATCTTGCTTCTTGGGAGCGGTGTCTACCACTGGCATACCTTTAGCGTTGAGCTCTCTTCGCGCTTCGATAAGATTTTTGTCGATGGCCAAGGCACTTTCAAAAAACTTTTTCGCGACCGCCGTTTCGCCCTTACCTTTGGCTAATAGCCCCTGAATAAAGTTTCCCATCGCCGACAACTTTTCCTCGGACGGGACTCTCGCCATCATTTGATCTATCTCACTAAGCTCCTTGAGCTTGTTCTTGGAATTTACTAGGAGTCCAATTCGAGCCCAAATTGAATAAAGCAGCAAAAAATCTAATTTCGGAAAGAGTTCGTTTGCACGATTGAGGGCCACCATAGCTTGAGGGTATTGCTTCATCGATAATAATTTTTTAGCTTCTTCGGCTTTTGCCTGAGCCTCTGTTCTTTGCGAAACTTTACCCGTCTCCAACTCTCGTTCGTACTGAGCTAACGCCTCTGGATCGAGATACAATTCATACGATGAATTCACTTTTTCACGGACACTCTCATACACAATTTTATAGGCTTCATTTGCCGACGGATGGGGAGTCGCGCCAAGGTGGCGCTGCATGAACTCTCCATAGGTAGCATGAATTTCTCTGGCATCCATATCTTTACGGCCGCCGATCATCTGAAAGACTTCTAGCAAATTGAGGTCTCTCATCTGCGACCATATTTTTTGCAGTCGAGCCGTTCGCTCGCCCTCTGACATCAATTGTGCTTTTTCTCCAAAAACAATAAACCTCATACAAAGTAAATAATAAATGGCGCGATTAAACTCCGTCATAGCCTGGTAGTATTTATGGTTGATTTGCGATAATGCACCACCCGCCTCGATCACCGAAATCAAATCTTTGAGGTTCTGTATGGATTGCACCTGATATTCGCGTCGATTTCGATCATGACCAGGCCCCAATCGCACAACATAATCCTGCCAGGTCACAAAATGTTGATTGAGCCAATCTCCCGAGACCTTGGCATTGATCCACTCATCCAAAAAATGGTAAAAAGATTCTGGTTCAATAGATGCTTCCGCCTCAAGGACTTCGCGCTCTTCAAAATTCACGACGTAATGACCATCTTGAATTAGGCGCTCCAAGCGCAAAGATAATTGCTGCTCGAGTGCTTCATTGATAGCATGCGGAGAAATGAAGTTGAGGTTAACAAGACGCTGTCCAATTTTGTGTTCAGGAGGTTGCTGAAGGGCAAACTCGAGATCTTCGGGCAAGACCCATCCTCCTGCAACCAAGATTTTCCCTATGAAATTCTGGGTGTCGGGACTTTCAACACCTACGATTGAACCGTGGTTAAAAAATACTTTGCTCTTTTCATCTCGCTCGCTCAAAAAGTGTATTACTCCAGTATACGAACTTGCTGTCGCAGCCGACAGGAGGAGCGGGAGCTCATAGCCGTGAATACGATCGATCTCTTTAAAAATATCGGCTGCTCGCGATGGATTTGCACCCACCTTGTCAGGAAGTGAAAAGTGACTTCGCGCGAGACTCTCATCATTAACCGTCGCCGACTCTTTTTCGAGAAACTTAAGAACCTCATTGATTTCGAAAGGTTTCTTTAGAAAATCGACAGCTGCGACCTCTTGGCTAATTTCTTTCATCATTTGTTTGTCTGTGAAGATTCCACTCATCATCACAATGGGCAAAATTTTCGAATCGAAATTTTTTCGAATATTCCTAGCGAGATCAACACCTGGAGTCTGGGGGAGTAGGCAGTCGATAAAAACTAATTTAAACGAATCTTTATCTAATGCTGCAATAGCATCTTCAGGCCTCTGGCAAACGAGTGAAGCATAACCGGCTTTTTTTACGGCTCCAGCTAAGGCATTTGCAAGAATGGCATCATCTTCAACAATTAAAACTTTTTTTGCACCCATGCCTCTCTATCGGCAAAAACCAAACTATTCTTGAATCAATTTACTCCCTTGCGAGGCTTCCGACAGATTGACCAAACACACAAAATCAGCACGAGGCCCCCAACCTTTGTGGGGTAACACGGCCTCTTGAATCTCATCGCCGGATAAACCACCGATATCCACAAAACTAACAACCTTTATAGGAATACCAGACTCCCTTAGAGACAATTGGTAAGGTAACCCTCCCCCATATTGAACGTGAAACTCACCAACGATCACGACTTTCGTATGAGACGTTGTGTGCAAATTTAAAGTCCACGCCATGGTGTCGTCCCAAACACTCTGGGCCTGAAAGTAGCGTTGAAGAGCCTCTTCTTTAACATGCCCCCCCATAAGGGTGCGAAACCTTTCAAAATACTCAATCCGACCCAAGGTGAGATTGGGAGGCAAAAGGGAACGTTCCTCTTCATTGAGCCCCTCAAGTCCTCTTTTTGAAACGGCTCCCGTGAGACTTCTTGGTGCATTAATGGCTAGAGTTCTCTCGCCCCTCTTATAATCTGGAAAAAGTGCCTGGGCGCGGTAAAAACCAAAATCAGTACCCTTGCCCCAACCGATCAACCCCAAAAAGTCGCTCTCAGAAAGCTCACCACGCCTAAAGCGATCTACTTCGTTTTGGTGAGGGTAAGAAAAAAACTCAAAGCCGACATCAATCGAATGCCCCTGGGAACGGAGTTCCCGGAGAATGGCCAATTGCCCCTCGGCAACAGCTTGAAATCCATGAAGTTCACCTAAAAACAAGGTTGTGCCGGGTTTTATGGTCGAGACTAACTGCTCCAGTGACACTAATTCTCCCGTCTCTCCCCTGCGGCAATTCCCAAAAGCCGGTAAAAACGAGCCCAATGTCACGGCTAACCCAAAAAAAATGGCATATACCTGCATATTTCCCCCATTTGGATATTGATGTTCTCCGCCGACTTTGCTAGTTTCTGGCGTTCGTTACGCGGAGTAACACTAGAGATTAAAAATCAAAGTGTAAGTCTTAAGTAAAGGTTTTATTTTAAGATCCTTTACGGTATACGGCTCTACCAACTTTGATGATTTGAGGAGTTTTTATGGCAAAAAAATCAGGCCGTATCATTGTAACTTTGGAATGTACTGAAGCTCGCGCTGCAGGAGTTTCACCATCTCGCTACACTACAACTAAGAATAAAGCGAAAACTCCAGGTCGTATGGAGAAAAAGAAATACAATCCGTTCATGAAGAAACACACTCTTCACAGAGAAACTAAGTAATTTTATGATCTTAGCGGATTCCCAGATCCTCGAGGCCATGACTAAAGGGCTTATTAAAGTTGAGCCCTTCCGTCCCGAGTGTCTGGGAAGCAATAGCTACGACGTCCATCTCGGTCCGATTTTAGGAACCTACCGAGATAAAGTGCTTGATGCAAAAAAGCACAACGCGATTACTTTGTTTACTATTCCGCCAGAGGGTTATGTACTTCAACCCGATGAGCTTTATCTAGGTGTAACACTCGAGTACACCGAAACTCATGCGCACGTACCGTTTCTTGAAGGCAAATCATCCGTAGGACGCCTAGGGATCGATATTCATGCCACTGCCGGAAAGGGAGACGTTGGTTTTTGCAACTATTGGACTCTTGAAATTTCAGTTAAAAAGCCCGTTCGTGTTTATACGGGAATGCCAATCGGACAGCTGATTTATTTTGAAGTTCAGGGCACAGTGAAAACATCTTACAATGTCAAAGGTTCGGCTAAGTACAATGCGGTAGCCCCACAACCTGTTGAATCAATGATGTGGAAAAATCAGTTCTAGACCTTCTTATTTAATAGGTCTCACGAAGCAGTGTCTTCACCTTTACATTTAAAGACTTAAATCAAAACCAAATGGCGTTCTACATCAAGGACAGGCGATGAAAGAGGAATAATTTCAGCTTTCAGATCCTTAAATTTTTTTATCGCATCAGCTAATTCCTCTTCAATTTTTTCACGCCGGCCCTTCAATAGAAAAAATCGACCACCCTTAAGATAATATGAGCGACTCATTTCTAAAATCACATCGGTTGGTTTAAAGGCTCGGGCGATTACCAAGTCAATTCCATTCAAATCTACAGGAATTTCGCCATGCACACGTAGATTGGGAGCGATCGCCGAGCAACGCTTTAGAAAAGCCTGTTTTTTTGGACTTTTCTCGTAGAGATGAAACTGAACGTCCGGAAAATTGATGGCATAGAGAACACCGGGAAGCCCTCCTCCCGATCCAAAGTCAGCCACCGACTTGATGTCTTTCGGCAACGATTTCAACGGCAATAAACAGTCAATAAGATGATTATTGATAAGATCGGTAAAGGGCATCTGACGACTGAAAAGATTCAGCTCTTCATTGGCCCGCCAAAGTAGTTCAATATAGGCCTTCAAAGAAGGAATTGCCGATTCTCTAAATCCTAAATTCAAAATCACAGGAATTTTTTGGTTCAATTCATTCATAGTAACTTCAACCATTCTTATTTTAAACTCGCCGGAATATTAATTCTAATGCCTTGGGATGCCAAATACTTTAGGGCCTCTTCCATCGATCTCATCGGCTCGAGTCGGTCCAATTTGGGTCCCCAAAACAGAGGTGACGTGGAATCGAAGTCACCAAGGTGATAACGAACAGTATGTAGAGCGCGATAAATCTCTCGGTCCATTTGGTTTTGGCGAAGGTGAGCCCACAGAGTCTCAAAAATTAATACCTCAGGAGAAGCTGGTCCTTTCACACACCAAAACTCAAGCTTTAGTGTGGAAGAAATGATCGGCGCCACTGGCCCTCCGGTCGCCTGCTCAGACCCCGGACGAAAATAAAATCGAGTATCAACCCTGCGCTTATCGGCTACGGCATACGATTGTCCTATGACAAGGTTATCGATACCCCCCGGTTTGTAGGGACCACCTGCTTCAGCCATTAATAATTCACGCGCATAGGGAAGACGAAACCCTCTTCTCTTACAATAGCCATTCGCTTCTTCCCAACTGTAACCCGCTGATCGATTGGGGTTAGCCGGCATGGGTAACCAAGACAAACTGCGCTGCGAAGAATTCCAGTCGGAATAGATGTTTTTTTGAAAAAAATCAAATACCTCTTTAGCAAGCTTATCAATAGCTTCAACCAGAGAACCCGAAACCACAAATGATCTCAACTCCCCGCTGAGATAACCCTTCAGATGATACGTCAACTGAAATTGCCCGCGACCAAGGTGAGAAAATGTACCGTAGGACACATAATCAATTCCAGAAAAAGCCTTAATAGCCTTACTCGGAATGAACGATCTCCCTTCAAGCTGGGATAGATAACTACGCACCTGCCCCTCAACATAACCACTAACAAGAGAAAATTGCCGATGAGTGTCTCTGATGTCGTAAGTTCTAAAAAGTCTGTCGAGCGCCGATTTAAACTGGGCCTCGATCGACAGGTCGACGCCATAGAGATCCCTCTCTTTATTCGAATCATGCGCCCTATCAAACATAATTAATAAATGGGCCAGCGCCTCTGCACTGGTATCAACTGGGTAACCATAAGCTCCCAATCGCTCATAATAAGCAAGCATCTGTGACCAGTAAATAGCCCTCACTTCTTCGCGACTCTTGGCTATGCTATCTTGATACTGGCCCAAATCACCTAGAGCATAAAATGGAATAGACGACCAAATATGTTTAACGTTGTGGTGTGATACTTTTTTTGCTTCATCAATTTTAGCAAACCCAATCGAGGTCACAAACAGTACTAATGGTATGGCTATTTTTTTAACAAAAAGTTTCATTGAATATCTCCAAACACTAGATGCAATTGGTCTTAAAAACTTCAAAGCCCCGTGAAGTCTGAACAAATTGAGTGTTGCAAAGTCGTTTCATCACTGAGCCAGTTTGAAGCGACTTAATTTCGATTTTTGTTTCAACACCAAAATTCATTCCTTTTTCAGCTAAAGAGAGGTCTTGGGCTACAACAGTAAAGGCAAAATCACCGTTATTGAGGAATAACAACTCAACGATATTATCAGAAGCAGCTTTTAAATAACCGTCTAACCTACTGGCGTTGGCTGATACCGAAAATAAAAGGACGATAGCTATCAATTGTTTCACTTGAACCTCAGAAAAAGGGAGAATTGTCAGAACCCTTAATAGCAGGTTTCAGGCTAAATGAACATTGATTTACCAGAGGGTAGGTTCTTAGCCTTACCCAGCATCACCTCATCAACATCTTTTTGAATTAATTTCGAGACGAAGAACAAATAACGGCATTAAGAGGAGGAAATAGTATCACTGAGGTGTTTCGCGCCTAGATTGGTGCCACCGATAAATAACCACTTCAATCAACATGTAGCCAATCATCATAATAAAAATGCCGATACTTTTTAAGAAGGCCCATACTTCTGTCGACCAATAAAAACTCGCAAATGCTGCTAACGTCGCTTGAAAGATAAAAAAGAATCCCATCCGCAGCGTTAGGCCAGAGAAAAAAGCCTCCATGGCTTGGTTTACCTGATGACCTTGCTGCCTCATCATCACGACAAGCATTGGTTTTTTTAAAAAATAGGACCCTATTAAAAAAACCGCCATAACGAGCTCTAAAATGGCCGGCTGTAATTTAAACCAAACCCCTGATTGAGTGAAATACGAGACGCCCGAAAGACCAACAATCATACAGTTTGAAAACAAGGTGATTCCGGATGGCCTACGATGGCGCCACCATTCCCAACTCACCTCTAGTATGGCATAAATAATCGAAAGAATCAGAGCCCAAGTCAGCCCACCCCACTCCTCTACCACAGTAAATAATATTACTGGGAAAAGTGTAAAGATAAGCTGTTGCTTGGCCGACAAGGGCTGCTGTGCTATTGAAGCTGAGGGTTGTTGATCCATTAAAATTTAGAGATAGCCACGTTTTTCTTGGTCACGCTCAATACTCCTGAAAAGTGCTCCAAAATTTCCTTCCCCAAACGAATAGTGATTTTTTCGCTGAATGATTTCAATAAATATGGGCCCGATGATGTTCTTGGTAAAAATCTGCAAGAGATACCCATGTTCATCTCCATCAACAAGAACATTTCGCCGACGGATTTCATCGTGGTTTTCAGTAACTTGCGGAAACTTTTCGAAGACTTCATTGTAATACTGATCATCAATATCCAACATTTTAACCTTTGAACCTTCAAGTTTTTTCAAAGAGGCTAAAATATCCTTTGTCAAGAAAGCCAGATGCTGAATTCCAGGCCCCTTATATTCTTCGAGGTATTCGTTGATTTGAGATTTAGCTTCGGTGCCTTCATTAATAGGTATACAAAAGCTACCGCACGGTGACTTCAGTGCGTAACTGGTTAGGCCCGTTTTAGCGCCTCGAATATCAAAATACCTAACTTCGGTGAAGCCGAAAATTTCCTTATAAAACGCGGACCACTTACTCATTGTTCCTTTATAAACATTATTGGTTAAGTGATCGACACTGAGAAAGCCTTTTTCCTGAACCCTTTTAGGACTAGAGTGCGCAATAAAGCCAAGACGGTCATAGAGCTCTACCGAATTCCATCGATCAATTAAATAAATCAGGCTTTCACCGATACCGTAAATTGCAGGGATTGATTTTCCTTCCGCATCAACGAGATCAGTTTTAGCACAAACATTGGCGCCTCTGGCTTTCGCTACTTCTAGAGCTTTCTGTGCGTTCTCTACTCGCCAACCCATCGAACAGATAGACGGCCCGTGAAGTTGCGCAAACTTTCCGGCGAAAGAATCATTTTGTCTATTGAGTAGAAAATGAATATCATTTTGCTCATAGACATCAACCGCTTTTTGAAAATGAGTTTTAGTTAGTGAAAATCCAAACTCTATGAATAATTGATCAAGAGATTCATGTAGCGGAGAAGAAAATTCAACAAATTCGATTCCCTCAAGTCCGATCGGATTTAGTTCATTATCTATATTTATATTATTAGTCATGAAAACCTCCTCTATTTTGTTTTCCAGCTTTGCCAGTACTCTTTACTTTCAGTGGGAGCCATTAATGATGAAACCTTAAGGGGTCTCTTGGTGTCAATCATAACAGCTACCTCTTGGGTGTGGGTGGCATTGGTCGATCGCTTGATGGCCCCCTCTTGTGGTCCGTGATGGATTCCTTGAGGATGAAAGGTCAACATTCCAGGGGCAATTCCTGTTCGACTAAAAAAGTCTCCGTCGTGATAAAATAGAACTTCATCAAAATCGATGTTTGAATGATAAAAAGGAACCTTCATAGCCTTAGGATCACCATTTTCTAGGGGTCTTGGTAAAAATGAGCAGACCACGAAGTTTTGTGCAACGAAGGTAATATGGGCTGTAGGAGGCAAGTGATATCGGTCACAGGAGATAGGCCGAATATCCCGAACATTGATTTTCCAAGCTGTGAGTGTACCCTTCCAACCAACTACATCCAATGGGTCATAGGGGTAAAATATCTTGGTCAATTCCCCACAGCGCTTTACTTGGATTTCATATTCGGGTTTGCTAGTCGGCGCTCCGGCCTTGGTCGAATAAGGTTCAGGGACCGTGACCACTGCTGGGTCAAAAAGGGCGTGCTGACCAAGAACCCCTTTCTCAGGAAGAGTTAATTCACTCGCTGACTCTAACAACAAAAACTGACTCGCTGTTGCCATTTCAAGGGAGTAAAGAGTTCCTCTTGGAATAATCAAATAGTCTCCTTTTTCGTAACAAAGCGGCCCATAGTCTGTTTGAAAAACTCCTGTGCCCTCATGACAGAACCAAAGTTCATCGCCATCGGCATTTCTGAAGTAAGCCTCGGGTGCTTTGTCAGCTTTAAAATACATGACTTGGACGTCGTCATTAAAGAGCATCGACTGACGCATGAGCAGCCAGTTTTGCGACTCTTTGCCATTGAGCTTCTGAAGATCAAACAATTGCGGCTTTAATGGACCTTCAATTCTGCTCCACCCTACGGGTGCATTTTCGCGATATAAATGGGCGTACTTTCCAAAAAAGCCGTCACGCCCAACCTCTTCTTCATAAAGTCCGTCGGGGATATTGACGTGAGCCTGTCGAGTTACAACACCTTTTACGTAGGGAATCATAGCACTACCTCCTTAAGATAGCCTATCCTACAAAAAGACGATAAAAATGAAAGTTCATCTTCTTTGCAAAGACTGTTCAAAATTTTTACTGAGTTAATCTACTGATGAAGCCACATTGAATCGACAATCATTGACTTTGTTATCGCAAATAAAGGGTCATTGGCTAAGCTAGAACGAGCTGAGTAAAAAACGGGAAATTGCTTTTCATGGTCACCGGCCTCGCGAAAAAATACCATTTCTTTATTTTTTAGTTCTTCGAATACAAGGTGCTCAGGCATCCAACCCAAACCTAAGCCTTTCAAGATGGCCTCTTTTTTTGAATAAAAATCATTAACGACATAGTTACCACCCGCCAATTGAACATCAGAACTTAAAGGCCAATGGGCATCGATGCCTCTCACCACAATCAAGTTATCAAACAACCACTGTTTGACCTGATCTGCCTCTAAACTTTTATTGCGCAAAATGGGATGTTTTTTTTTAATGACTAAATAAGATCGAAGAGATCCCAATGGTTGAGAAACTAGATCTCTACTTTCAGGGAGAGCAAGGCTTAACATAAAATCAGACTCTTCACGCCAGAAAGTTTTCTCAACTTGCCTTAAACTATCACTTAAAAAATGAATACTTAGTGGTGTTTTTTTTTGCAGATCACTTGCAATCTCGAGCAGTACGTTTGATGGAAAAAATGCATCGTAAACTAGATTCCATCGCCCCAATCCGCCACTTTTTATTTGACGGCTCTTTTGCAACAGCCTCTCTTCAGCCTCCACAAAGCGACGTGCTTCGACTAAAAAGATTTCGCCTTTGGCTGTAAGACGACTGCGATAACCTTCTCGCTCCAAAACCATGAAGCCTAAGTGACTCTCAAGCTGCTTAATCTGATAGAGTATCGCCGTATGAGTTTTGTGGAGTTTGCGAGCGGCTGCCGTGATACTTCCCATATCGGCAACCGCAATGATGGCGCGAACTTGATCGAGGGAGATTTCCATATCGAATTCCCCTACTAGGTTAGAAAATTACTTTGGGCTCCCGAAGAGTCCAAAGTTTTTCTTAGATGTGTTTATTAAGTGCGGTAACAATAGCATCTTTTGCCACGTTGCCAACAATCTGCTCTACAAGTTCCCCGTTCTTGAATACCAGCATAGTTGGTATACCACGAACACCGTATTTGGCCGCGTGATCTCTATTTTCATCAACATTAACTTTCACAATGGCGGCCTTTCCGACCATTTCGCCAGCCACTTCTTCAAGTTTAGGAGCTAATGCACGACAGGGTCCACACCACTCTGCCCAGAAATCAACCAGAACGGGTTGAGACGATTTTAAAACTGTTTCTTCAAACTGTGCATCAGTAATATTTTGAATGTTTGCAGCCACATTTTCCTCCAAGGTAGACCCTAATAAATAGAGCCTGGGCGAGGCATGGGCAATTATTTTTTACGAAAAAGTTCATTTACAAAGCGACGTTTTTCTTCATCCAGTTCGTCTAGCTTACCTTGATCCCAATCTTCTTGCATTTTTGCAACTTTCTTGAGCGCCTCTTGTTTGGTAATCGAACTTTTCGCAGGAATTTTGATATCTTTAGTAAGCTCTTTGTAGGCCCTAGATCGAGCCTGCGGATCAACCGAAGTTCCAAATTTACCGCCAAAAACAGACACTTTTTCATTCCCCTCAGAGGGTTTTGCACCAGTGACTAAGATGTTTTTTTCAATTTCTTGTGCAGAGCTAGAAGATGATAGCTTAACAAATTTTTCAACCAAATCGGGAAAATTTTCTTTTTTAACCAATTGATTCAGGGTTGAAACTAAACGCATAGGCTCTACGGGACTTTCAATAAAGGCGTCAAACTTGTTCTCAGCCAGCTGTTGAAGATTTATCTTTAACCCTTTTCCAAGCAGCAAAATTACGCTCATCGTGCTTCCGGTTTCTCTCACTCTTAAGGAAACATTTTGTGGATTGATTTTTTTTCCCGTTCCCGCCGTAATAACGACGTCAGGACGAAATGAAATTAATTGATCTCTGACTCCGAGCTCTACGCTTATCGACTCAATAATGCATCCGAGTTTAAGCAAAATCAGTTTGATCGAGTTGAGCTGATTGACGTCTTCGATTGCAAGTAGAATTCGCAGCATGCTTTACTCTCCACCCCTTGAATTATACCAAATCAATGTGTCTTCGAAATTCGAAATAATGAGGGCTCCAAACTATTTCGCAAAACTCAACTTTTGTCTAACTTGATCGAGACGAAACTAGGAACTATTCCTCGGCGCGACAATCAGGAACCTTGAAACTAGACCCAGAAGGTGAAAAGATCAAATCCATGAGTTGGCATTTCTCCTTCACATCCTTTCGCTATCTCCTTTTTGAACTTCTCCCTAGTTTTATTCTTGGGAATTTGGTTTTCATTTTTGTGATATTGATGTTTCAGGGGCTGAAGTTTGCAGAATTCGCACTTATCCATGGTGTGGGTGGGCGAACGCTTATTGAAATCCTTTTTTATATGACTATCAGTTTACTGCCCGCCATTTTGCCAATGAGTTTACTTTTTGCAGTCGTGATGACATTCGCCCGCCTCAGTAGTGACTCCGAAATTGTGGCCCTACGTGCTTCTGGCCTTAGTCTTACACAAATCATGCTTCCGGTCGTCTTGATTGGCGGGCTCACGAGTTATGCCTCTGCTCAACTTGCTTTTGATATAGCCCCTTGGGGTAATCGAAAATTTGAGGTTTTGATAAGCCAACTTAGCAATACCAAAGCGGCCATAAATCTTAAAGAAGGAACCTTTATGGAAGGGTTCTTTGATATGGTGGTTTATGCCTCAAAGGTACATCCTGAGTCTGGTGAACTTGACCATATCTTTATCTACGATGAGCGCCAAACGCCTCCAATAACTATTATCGCCAAAAAAGGCTTCATGAGCCAAAACTCCCAAATCACTGGTCAGCAGGTAAACCTAGAGCTTCATGAGGGGGATATTCATAGAAAAACTTTAACCCATACAAAGATTAATTTTGGAAAGTTCTTTATTTCTCTCAACGAAAACTACCAACTGAGAGAGAAAGATAAAACCCTTCAAAGCATGTCGCTTGATGAGCTAAAAAAAGCAAGAAAATCAGACCAACTCGATACAAAAACTCAACGATCTTATGACGTCGAATACCATCGTAGAATTGCTATCTCCGTCGCCTGTTTATTGTTTGCTATGCTCGGAAGTGCTCTAGGTATCAACAATCAGAGACGAAGCGGCAGAGGCTCGGGTCTGGTCTTAGCCCTATCAGTAATTGTCATTTACTGGGTTCTGTTTGTCAGTGCAGAGGCTACTGCTCGCACAGTGAAGGCACCCGCAGCCCTCCTCATTTGGATACCGAATTTAATATTCATTTTTCTCACGGCCAGCGCTTTAAAAAAGCAGTCAATTTAATTTGTTTTTCCTTTAGCGCTCATCATGCAAAAAAGATCGATTTGATCAACGATGGGAGTAACCCCCGAACGAATCAAACCCAAGTTTCCCGAGAAGGAGGAGTCCATGGGATGCCCAGGAACAACGCCTATGTCTCGTCCTAAATCGATGGCCCACTGAGCGGTCAACATCGTTCCGCTCCGCTTTTCACCTTGAACCACTAGAACGGCATCTGCCATCGCCGCTAAAAGTCGGTTTCGTTGTATAAAAAAATGTTTTTGAATTTTAACATCTGGCCAATACTCTGATAAAAAGCATCCGCCCCTTTGTAAAATTTCCTGTTTCCATTCATAAAGCTCCTTTGGATAAACCTCCATCAAGCCAGAGGGCAGAATGACATAGGTCGGTCGATGAGCCCTCATCGCACAAAAGTGGGCTGCTTGATCAACCCCTCGCGCTCCACCACTTAAAACACAAACAGAAACTTTTTGAAGAAATGAAAAGAGCTCTTCTTGAATCCAGCTTTTAGTCAACGCGCTGATTTTGCGACTTCCAACGACCGCTAATTGTTTTTCTCGATCCCATTTTGGATCCCCTTCGTACGTTAACCACAAAGGGGGAGAGTCTAAATTGGCAGCGAGCCCCGGAGGATAATCAGTAGCGCCCAGATGAGTAAACCGAATTCCTCGCTCCGAAAAAAAACTAACCTGATGATTAATGGATGCATGATTATTCTCCCACCAATGAGAGAAATCGGGAGGCCATGATTCTTGGGTTGTGCCTTCGAGTAAGAGCTTTGCCCCAAGCAGGGCATCTTTTTTCTTATAATAAATCGCTAAACCAAGTGAATTAATGTTTGTAAGTATCATACGACAAAGACGTTGCAATTCATGTTCTCACTACAACAGAAATATAATCGTATTTTGATGTCCGAGGCGTCCGAGTTTCGATCGAATGGGTTTAGAAATCGTCCAAGGACTCCTCTGAATCTTTTTTTGATTCTTTCGCTTTATCCGTTTCCGGATTTGATAGGTCATCTTCTAATGACTGATTCGTATCACTCTCAGCCTCACCCTGAGACTCTTCAAGCAATTCAGAATTTTCCTTGTCGTTCGATTTCTGACGATTCAACGGAGCTGTATCCTCTATTTCTTCAGAACGCAGAAGATCTTTAAACTGCTTTTCGTCCCTTTCGAAGGCTCCATCATCATTAAATCCAAAATGAGTGTTCGCATTGAGCTTTTTGTAACTAAATTTTGCATCGGACTCTGTGAATTCCCCCACGATATCACCAGGACTGATTCCCTCGCTAGCTTCCATCACTATCGCTGTTGCATAATTTGGCTCAACTTTTACAACTTTAATTTCTCCGATTTTCCAAGTATTCGAAAAAATCGTGCTCTCGGGATGTCTCATGCGATGAAGCGCCATAATGGGAGCACTTTGATTGACCTTAACGCCATCGTCAGCTCCTCGGTTAAGATAAATCACCGATTGAGGACCAAAAAGAGTACGTGTTGTATCGTTTTCACCACCAATAATCATAGCACTAATTTTTGAGCTCACTCCTGGTTCAGTGAGGTTCATTTTGGGGCTCTTACCCATGATGACGACAGACCCAACTTCTATTGGATAGAGAGCTAAAATCACCTTGGCCTTAAATAGACCTTCAACTTTTCCCTCAATTTGAACTTCACCTTGAACCACATAAGAATTAGGAAAGTCATTTAAAGCATCAGGATCTCGTACTCGACCATTCGACTTCATCACCGTTAAGATATCTCCAGTTTTTAATTCAGACTCTGACTGAATAAAGAGATAGTCGCGCTCACTCGCCGTTTTGGCATTCTTTTCTATTTCGAACACTTTCCCTTTAATATTTTTCAGTTCTTCTGCAATAAAAAAAGGTAAACTCAAAATTGAACTTATCACGGTTCTTTCCACAGGAATCAGCTCCACTCTTGGCTTGTCGTTGTCTGAATCCGACTGAAAATACCAGTTTGGAATTGATGGCGGAAACGCTTCCAGAGCCTTGGGGTAAACCTTTGTTGGCGGAGGAATAATGACGTCAGTCATATCAATTGTAATTGGCTTCACATCTTCGCTCAGCCACCATCTCGTCTGCGAAAGAGGCGTTTGCGGTGTTAAACTTTGATTTGCAGAGGAGTCCTTTAATTTCAAACCCGGGGCTTCGAGTCCAGAGCCTGGGTAAAAATGGATGACCTGCCCTACCGAAATCTGGTGAGGATTGGTAATGAAGGGATTGAGTGACCAAATCTTAGACCAAAAAAAACCGTCAGCAAAAAGCGTTTTGCTGATATCCCACAAGGTATCACCCTTTAAAACGGAGTACTCTTTGCTTTCTCTCAAAGCTATTGCTTTTTCCCACATCTCTTCGGATGTCGGACGAGAATGGTATTTTTCATAGACCCTATGAAAATATTTTTCTTTTTTCTCTTCAGTATCAGCAGAGAAAACAGATGAAGAAAAAACCATCATAAAAGAAAGCAGTAAGAAACGTTTCAAAGACCCTCCGCTTTTCTATTTTTACTGAGTAATAAGTTTGAGCTCTACCTGAGCTCGCTCAGACTCGGGACTTCCAGGATATTTATTCATCACTTGGGCCAATACTTTTACGGCCTCTTTTTCCAAATTCATTTTTCTAAAAACAATTCCTTTGGCAAAGAGAGCAGAGACCGCTTTGTTGCTCTGAGGATACCTATCAATTATTTTTTGGAAAAGATTAAGGCTCGGCCCATAATTTTTTTGATTAAAAGCTAACATTCCCTGCAAATAAATCACATTGTCGCAATAAATACTGTTCGGAAATCTCTTTAAAAGAAGGCTGCTATAGGCGTTGAGTGCTGCAGAGTCAGATTGTTTCGAGCGTTCAACGGCTCTCTGGTAAACCTGCAACTCCGAAAGCCCTTCAACCTTCTCCCCCGCTAATTCAAAAAACAATTTTTCTTTATCTGTGAGTTCAATGGGTCCAACAGGTGACGTTGCATCTTCTGGAATTCGAACGCCAAATTCCCCATGCTCCTTTAAAATATTTGAAGGCCCCCCGGGTACTTTCAAGTGAGGAAATGTTTTTTTACTTCGAATTTCATTCTTTATCATTGATGTATTGGTATCAGCTCTATTCGAAAAACTCTGACAACCCAAAAGTCCACCCAGCGACAATGCAATCAGAGCTATCATTCCTTGACGCATATTTCCCTCCTGGAAATTATAAAGTGTGCAAATCACTTGATCACTTTTTGATAGTTACACAATGACCTAAACCCGCCAAGTCCAAGACTCTACCCAAGCCAAAGAGCTGACAGACCTTGTTCCAGAACCTATAGGTTTTTCTTAAATTTTCTTAAATTCTGACTAGCCCAAAATCAGAAGGGTCAATACAAGTTATCCACAGTCTATGTGGACTAGACCTTCTGTGAAGAGGCTAAACCCTTATCCACAAAGCTTTTCAGCGATTTGCTTATTTTTAATGCTAAAGAAAAATGGGCATCATTTAAAAAAAGTTAGCAAATTCAAAGGTATTTTACTCTGAAGATAAAATCCGACTATCAGAGATCCGAATTCTGGACATGGAGTTTAGAAAAACGAGGCATTGATCGGTCATTTGAAATTGCAATACATCTCTCGCATGACTTTATTTAGTGTTTTATTTTTACTTTATATCTACTGGCAGCCACTTGATTCAGAGATTTGGATACAAAATCTTGCCGCCCCAGCCCAGGAATTCTGTAAAAATCTGTTAACATTTAACTCCATACATCTGAATTTTTATCGTGCACTTTCTTGTGGCACTCCAGTTGCCGACCGACACTATGAAGTCCTTAAAACTGTTTCTCTATGGCATTTGGTTGTTGTCTCAGCGGGACACTTTAAAATCATTCAGTGGCTCCTACAGCGAATGATACCGAGACCTTCAATGCTTCATCTTCCAATACTCTTTGTTTATTGCTTAATGACTGGGGCGCAAGCTCCAATCATCAGGGCCTTTTTTGAATTACTCATTGGTGCATTGTCTTCTCGAGCGAAGTTATGGATTCCCTCTGGATACTCACTTCTCTACTCTGGCTGCCTCTGTCTGATTTTGTTTCCGGGGTGGTCTCAATCTTGGTCCCTTTTACTCTGTTGGCTATGTGCTGTCATAACCAGGCTTTTTTATAATCAAGGTAGCCTCATGAGTTCAATAGGAATAGCGATTGGAGTTTTTCCGATCATGTCCTTGTTCTCAACTCCTCACCCCTTAAGCTTTTTATTTAATTTGGTTTTAGCACCTGTACTATCGATCTTTTTGTTTCCATTGAGTCTCTTGATGGTCATAGTGCCGCAAGCACATTTTATTGCAGATCCATGTCTTGATTTCCTTCTGCAGATTCTTAAAAATCTTACTAGCTCCTTTAAGCCTAGCCTTTCTTTTTTTAAGTCCTCCAACCAGTTTATTATGTTCTGCTGGTTCTATTTATTTTTCTTTCAATTAGTCTTAATTTTTCGCAGGAAGGAATAATATGAATCGATGGGCTTCTTTTATTTTCATTTTTGGCTTCGTTTTTTTATATCCTGACTTTGTCAGCCTAGAATACCCGAGTGCCCAAATCATCGTTTGGAACGTAGGTCAGGGCCAGTGGATTACAAGAGTCGAAAAAGACCATTGTCTTCACTTTGATTTTGGAGGTGAATTTAATCCAATTGAACTTGTATCAAAAACTTGTAGTGGGAGAATTAATGCTCTAGCTCTTTCTCATCCCGACAAAGATCACCACAATTTTCTCAAGTCGATAAGAAATAGACTAAACAATATATGTCTAATTGGGCCAAGCTGGACGTCTTCTGCAATCAAAAGAACTAAAGCTAATGGCATTAAAAGATGTTGGTCTGAGCCTCAAAAAACCACCTGGTATTTTAATGCCAAAACTATCAGACCCAAAGATGATAACTTTTCTAGCCAAATTGCTATCCATAAACATTGGCTTATAACTGGAGATGCACCCATTTCGCTCGAAAAACTGTGGCTCCAATCCGTGCCAAAACCGAAACTGATTACGCACCTCGTTTTAGGACATCACGGGAGTAAAACGAGTACATCAAAAGAACTTCTTAATTCTTTACCGTCATTAAAACAATGCATAGCCTCGAGTAGAGAAAAAAAATACGGACACCCTCACCGAGATGTCCGTATTCGCGTCAAGACTGTTTGTGGACTCCTCCGAACAGAAGATTGGGGACATATCCACTTTTATGATTAAACTGGGTGATAGGGTCGATATTCTAAACCTAAATCTTTTGCCACTGGCTCATAACAAACCCTGCCATTGTAGACGTTAAGGCCTTTTAAAAGGGCCTTATCTTTCGCTACGGCATCTTCAACTCCGTACGCCGCCAACATTGATCCATACTTTAGTGTCATATTAGTGAGTGCGTAAGTTGAGGTGCGTGACACCACCCCGGGCATGTTAGGAACACAATAGTGAATCACTCCGTCAACTTCGTACGTGGGTTGAGTGTGAGAGGTGGGACGACACGTTTCGATGCAGCCACCCTGATCAACAGCGACATCCACTACCACCGATCCCTTGCCCATGGAAACAATAAGGTCTTTAGAAACCAACGTGGGCGCTTTGTGGCCTGTTAATAACACAGCTCCAATCAGCAAATCGCTCTCTCGAACGGCATTTTCGATATTTTGTGGGTTAGAGTATAGGGTGCGACAACGGCCATGAAAAATATCATCAAGGTATTCGAGGCGCGCATGATTGACATCAAGAATTGTGACTTCAGCACCCAAACCGACTGCCATTTTTGCAGCATTGGTACCTACCACTCCGCCGCCAATAATGCTCACCTTCGCCGGTCGAACACCTGTGACCCCGCCTAACAAAATCCCTTTTCCACCATGGTCTTTTTGTAAATAGAAAGCCCCAATTTGAGTTGCCATTCTTCCCGCGACTTCACTCATGGGAGTGAGAAGAGGTAAGCTACCATTATCAAGCTCGATAGTTTCGTAAGCAACGGCCTTCACCTTTTTTTCACATAAAACCTTTGTTAGTTTTGGCTCCGCCGCCAAATGAAGATAGGTATAAAGAATTTGCTGCTCTCGCAAAAGATCATATTCATCTGGGAGTGGCTCCTTCACCTTGATGATCATATCCGCTTTTGCATAAACCTCTTTTTTTGTAGCTATGATTTGTGCTCCGGCCTTTTCATATTGAGAGTTAGTTATTCCGCTTCCAACTCCTGCCTCAGCTTCAACAAGAACTGAATGCCCTTCTTTGACTAGCTGCTTAACCCCCGCCTCTGTCAAACCAACTCGATTTTCACTAATTTTGATTTCTTTCGGTACTCCAATAATCATAGATCAACTCCTCATTTCTCGAATTAAATTTGAAATCCTTAGCTGATTTGCCAAGGTAGGTGTCCAAAGTCATCGATGGGAATAGCCTCTGCCATTTCGAAAGGGGCTGTTCGCTCTGGCAACATTAGAATTCTACGCACCAATTGATTGAGAAGATCATGCCCCGCCTTATAGAGAATTAAATGGCCCATTAGTGGTGCCCCTAAAGTCACTAAATCTCCAAGAGCATCCAGAACCTTATGACGAACAAACTCATCTGCAAAACGAAGTCCACTTTGATTGAGAACCCTTGAATCATCTAAAACTATAGCATTATCGTAGCTACCGCCAAGTGCGAGCCCCATTGAGTGCAATTTTTCAACGTCTTTTAAAAAGCCAAAGGTTCTCGCACTCGCAATCTCTCTTGCAAAGGAAACTTCATTAATATCTAAGTCGATAGTCTGTTTTCCGATTCCAGGATGACTGAAATCAATCGTACAAGTAATTCTCAGTCCATTATATGGAAGCACAAAAGCTTGCTTCTCTCCATCAATGACTTGAATCGGCTCTTTAATATAAATATATTTTCTAGACTGATCTTGCTCCACAACGCCGGATGCGAGAATCGCCTCCAAAAAATTTGCACTACTGCCATCAACAATTGGAATCTCAGGTCCATCAATTTCAATGAATGCATTATCTATTCTCAACGCTGCTAATGTAGATAAACAATGCTCGACAGTCGAAACCGAAAACTCATGCGATCCTATTGTCGTTGCATTCGTGGTGGCTTTGACGTTTTCCGCAAAAACTCGGATTGATGCTCGTTTACCGTTTACCATTCTAACAAGGTGAACGCCAATATCAGCAGGAGCTGGACGAAAGATTAGACGGCAGGGCTTACCCGTATGGAGTCCAATACCATCGACAACCGAAGACTTTTTTAAGGTTCTTTGAAAAAACATAAAAACCCCTTTGATCCTGTTTCTATTATTTTAAATCTGAACCGACAAGCCTAATAGATAGTTATTTAAAAATAACGTTTGTTGCTAGCCTTTCTTTGCAGGGGGTACTGCTACTTTAGAAATCGATGATTTTCCCGATAAGAAAGCAATGGTAAAGTTTTGGCTCTGCTTACTTTTTATTTCTATTTCTATTGAGGGATGCACCTCAATGACAAGCACGACGACGGTCAAACGTCCCGCTAGAATTCATCCCGCGGCCTACGCAGATGATTATTTTTTTGATAAGCCAAGACAAGAACGTGCGCCTAACGACTTTGAATTTTATTACAAACACTGCAGTATTGACGATAGAAAACCATTCCCAGTAGGCGCCATCTGGGCATGCACCACCCCCTAACAGAGGGTGGCACTTCGCTCAGAATTAATAGAAAACTTCTCGCCCTTGCATCTGCTGCATTTCGCCGAGCCCGTTAATATAAAATTGTTGGTTTTTTTCGTGATGATTGATCACTGTATCAACGGTCCATTTCATATTCATTTGCATACCCGCCACAGGATTCTCGCGAGTTCCCATATTGAATACTGTTGGCACGCTCCCCTCGATATTGACCTTGTAGCCCCAGGCAACAGAAAGACCTGCGACATCAACGGTTGCCTGTGTGATGTAGCGCCCAAGCCCCTTGAATTGACCACCAGAGATGTAGGAAACTCGATAAATAAATTCCACGACTTTGCCGCCCAACTGATTTTCGTAAGTCACTTTCCATGATTGGCTGCGTGGAGCATTCCACTTTTCAAGGGTAGCCCAGCACTGAATGCCCGCAGGAAGAGCGTGAGCCACATCGGTTTTAATATTGTAAACAGGGCGACCCATTTCAATAATCCCCCATACTTTTTTTCCGACGTTAACAATTTTATCAATTATCACGCCCACTTCATCAATGTCTTCTCCTAGGCCTTTTTTTGACGAAAAATCTTCAGGCTTACAGTTATCCATCACCGGTTGACCCGTCGATTCAATAGAGCTGCTCACGGGTATAGCCGTAACACGCCCTATTCGATAATAAAGATCAGACTGATTCGCAGCTGAAACTAAACACGATGCGAACATCACCATTAATATTGAAATAACTTTCATTGAATTCCCTCCTGTAAACCTCTAAAGGCGGGAAGATCCTCATCGGGTACTTTTACTTTGTCAAAAAGAATGCACGCTGTTAAAAAGCAGGCCTTGAATCAATAAAGAGGAATTCATGGAAAACTGGCAAATTCAGCTCAGAGAGGGCTTCCGTAATGTTAGGGCTCTCCTGGATTTTTTAAATCTGTCTGCTGACATTGCTTCAATGATTGAAGATTCGGAGTTTCCACTTCGAGTGCCTTTTTCTTTTGCACAAAGAATGAAAAAAGGAGATCGGCAAGACCCGCTCCTGTTGCAGATTCTGCCTCTTAAAGAAGAAAATAATTTAAATCCGTTATTTCAGTTCGATGCTGTTGGAGACCTTAAGGCTCTAAAAACAAAAGGCCTCATTCAAAAATATCATGGCCGCGTTTTAATCATCATGACGGGAGCCTGCGCCGTGCATTGCCGCTATTGTTTTCGTCGGCACTTTCCTTACGATGAGCAAATATTGAGTGAATCGAATAAAAAAAATTTATTGAGTCTATTATCTAAGGATCAATCCGTCGAAGAAGTTATTTTTAGTGGAGGAGACCCTCTTCTCCTCACAAATTCTAATCTTGCAGAGTGGGCAAAAGATCTATTAGCGATCCCTCATATTAAAAGATGGAGAATTCATACTCGACTCCCATCGGTTTTACCGGCGAGAATAGACCCAGGTCTTCTTGATTCGCTCAGAATTTTCAATGAACAGGATCGACAAACAGTAATCGTAACCCATATCAATCACCCCAACGAAATCGATACCGAAGTAAAAAATAAGCTTAAGGATCTTTGTCGTGCGGGAATTACCGTTCTTAATCAATCCGTTCTACTTAAAGGAATCAATGACAGTGCCCACACACTGAAACAACTCAGCGAGAAACTTTTTACCGCTGAGGTTCTTCCTTATTACCTTCATCTTTTAGACCGCGCCCAAGGCACTCAACACTTTGAGGTGAACGAAGATGCAGTAGCTCCGATTTATCGTGAGCTCTCCTCTCAGTTACCTGGCTACTTAGTACCAAAGCTAGTTCGTGAAATCGAAGGGCAACCGCACAAAGTCATTTACGGTCATAGTTACTAACTTCAGTTTTATTGAGTTTTTGTTAGCGTCTCTCGATGAGAGCGCCAAAGAAACCATCCCAGTCATTATCTTGTGGTAAAAAAGTGGTCTGTTTTATTAAATGAAAGTCTTTGTTTTCTGAGAGAAATTTCTCAACTTGCTTTTCATTTTCAGAGGGAAAAATGCTGCAGGTTGAATAGACCATCTTTCCACCCGGCTTTAAAATTCGAGAGTATGATGTCAATATTTCCGCCTGAAGTTCATTCAGCCGTTTGAGTTCCTCTTCTGACAGCTTCCATTTACTATCAGGATTTCGTCGAAGAACTCCAACACCAGAACAAGGAACATCCAACAATAAACGATCAGCGGTTTCTGCAAGGCGTTTGATGGTTTTCTGCCCCTCAATAACCTTCACCTCAATAATATCGATACCATTTCTCGAAGCACGGTTGCGAAGTTCTTTGAGTTTCCACTCATGAATATCGAGGGCGATGATTTTTCCCTTATTTTTCATTAGGGCCGCAAGATGCAGAGATTTTCCACCCGCTCCAGCACAGGCATCGACAACTCTCATACCAGGCTCAACTCCCAATAAGGGAGCCACATGCTGAGAAGCCCAATCTTGAACCTCAAACAATCCACCGTGAAACGCCTTTGTAACAAAAACGTTTTTTCTTTCCTTGAGAACTAAGGTCTCGGGGACATCATTAGTGACTGGCTCAGCCAGGATCTCTTCTTCACCTAACAACTTAATGAGAGCGTCAGGTTTAGTTTTGAGCGTATTCGTTCTTAGATAAACGCGAGCCGGTCGATTGAGCCAAGGGAGAGCCTCCGTCCAAGCATCGCCTAACTCAGCGGTTCCACGTCTTTGCAACCAATCGGGAATGGAATACATTACCTCAGGTTCTGGATCTTGATTTAGTTTATTTTTTAAGACCGCCAAATCTACCTTGGAAGCAAATCCCTCTGGTGCCTCACCCTTTTTCCAAGCCCACCAAAAGGCCCACAGAGTTTTTAAAGAACTCAGTTCAAGTTCTGGCTCCATGCCTCGAAGCCACCATAAATAGCGCCACCATCTAACAATTTCATAGACGGCCTCGGCAAAAAAACGACGATCACGCGAGCCCCACTTGCGCTGGTTCTTGAGATAGTACTCAATCACCTTGTCGGCATGTCGGCCACTTTCAAAAATATCTTTTAACGCCTTAGCGATGGCCTCTACCAGGAGACCGTGAATACGAGTTGGCTCGTTCCTACTAGAATGTTGGTTCAAAGTTTAAATACCGCCCCAGCCGTCAAAAATTGGCTCGTAAATTGTCCATCCGATAAGACATGTAAATGATCTTTAATTCCGCTTTCGATAAAAAAGCCGTTCTTGTCCCATATATCGTTCCAACGGACGCCAAAGATCAATTGATAATCTAATGTTAAACTGGATTCTTTTTCGAGTTGGTTGAGAAAAATACCAGGGCCAGCCCCCAAACCGAAGTAAATTGGGAAATTTGTTCCAGAATCTGGAAACGTGAGCAGCGGAAGAAAGCTTATTTTGATGGGCTTTTCTTGGCCAATTTCATACTGAAAATAATCCAATCGCAAATTGAGATCCATGGTTCGGGTCCACTCACCCACTTTATAGGTAACTCCGGTGGTTTGAACTCCCGCTCGCTCCGAAGACACCTGATCTCCCCACTGATAGGCTTTAGAGCGCAAATAACCACCCACGTGGAGACTCAGTAACCGAGAATTGACCCCTGTGTTGGACGATTCCTTCGTGAAATACTTTTGCGCTGCCGAACGACCAACGCTAGTACCAGGATTCAGAGCCTCACTCCCCACATTATCCTCGACCAAAATTTTGGCCTCCAACGGCACCACAGTGGAAAAAAGTGCAATCAACACCAACAATGAACGACAAGAGAGCTTAAGGTTTAGAACTTTGAGTTTCGTCATCATAATTGTAATCATAGGAGCACTCTGGACCTTTTGTCAGTAAGTCTTCCCTAGGGCATCCCTTTCGATTTACGATCGAGACTTTGGTCTAGTCTTCGGTTTGATATTGAATCTTTAGTTAATTCAGCAAATTAACGCAAAGCAAACCCTCAAAAATGAGGTTCTTATTGACCACTTTTAGGAGGCTCTCTAGAAGAGTGTTCAAAGGAGTTTTTTGAATGAAGTGCCCCTATTGTGGTAAGGATGAGGATCGAGTTTTAGACACCCGCATCCAAAAAGAAGGCGAAATCATTAAGCGACGAAGGGAATGCCTTCATTGCAAGGGGCGTTTCAGTACAATTGAGACGCTCATGGTTCAATTTCCATTTATCATTAAAAAAGATGGCCGCAGAGAGCCCTTCAGCCGCGAAAAACTTTTACGAGGGATCCAAGCCGCTTGCCAAAAGCGCCCTATCAGCTTAGCTCAGATGGAAACAATTGTGGAAATCGTTTCTCATTGGGTTCTCGGTCGGATGGAAAAAGAAATTCCATCTCAAGCTTTGGGCCAAAGAGTCATGCAGGAGCTGAGAAAACTCGACAACGTCGCCTATGTGCGTTTTGCCAGCGTTTATCGGACATTCAAGGATGTTCAAGAGTTCTTTGATACTCTTGAAGACGATTCCAACGAAATTAAGGAAAACATTCATGCGCCGTAAAGCTCGCGAACTTGCTCTTCAATTACTTTTTCAAGCCGAATTTTCTGAGCCGCTGACTATAGAAGCCATTGTGAGAGCTCACGAATCCGACGGAGAGTTTTCCCCCGATATTCAAATTTACGCCAAAGAGTTAGTACGGGGAGTGCGATCTTATAAAGCAGAAATAGACAGTCTTATTCAACGACATAGCGCTCACTGGAAGCTAGAGAGAATGGCTACCATCGACAGAAATGTTCTAAGAGTGGCTGTTTTTGAAATGAAGTTTGCCGGAGAACCCGTTTCTCCTGCCATCGTTATTAATGAAGCTCTTGAAATCGCAAAAATCTATGGCGGAACAGACTCCTCTAGCTTTATCAACGGCCTTTTAGATCAAGTCGCCAAAGGACTCTAATGCTGACGAGAATGGACCATTCAAGAGCTTTCGATCGGGGAGATAGCCTATGGATAATCCCTCATGACTCGAGTTCTTACTGGTATCAGCGCTTGAATTGGCTTACCAATTTTAAACTCACGGCTAATGAGCTGCACTCGCGGCCTAAATTAGACCCCTGGCTGCTAAAACTCTTAGACACCTGCGACATTAAGGCACCTGAAATACCGATTGCTGATCCACTTCTCGTTCCTGTAGCACAGTGGCTTCCAGCGGATTGGCTTATTATTCTCCCCTATTCTTCTCCAAATGACTCTCAGTTTGTTCAAAAAATTAAAGAGGTGTGGGAACAATTTCAACGTCCCGCAATGAGAGTCTTTGTTCCCAAAGACATTTCTTCCAAGAACCTTGAATCACTTTGGATTCGACACAAAATAACTAACCAAGCTACTTTTGTCTTCGAAACAGAATAATGATGCAGGCACTGCTTTCTTGACCATCGCCACCTATGCTCTAGACTTCTTGTATGAGCATTATTTCAACAGATAAAATTAAAAGTAGTCTTAAAAAAATCGAGGCAGAGGTCCAACATTTACTCGAGCTTAAGCCAACGCCGATTGATTTGTTTGAGGTTTCCACCGACTTCGAGAATGACCGATTTCAAATTCAAGCTAACGATAGAGAAGAGTTCTATATTCTTCTGTTCTCGAGACTGTCCCAGTCCTTTGAGAAGGGATTTCTTTTAGAAGCTTCCAATAACTATTCAGATAAAGCTTGGACCTGTGCCCTTCATTTTTCTGAGGGAAGTATTTCAGTTGCTGAACATCCGATTCCCGTCGAAATCACAATCCCTTCGCCCGGACCAAACAAAGTGATAAAAGCTAGTCCGCTTGAATGGAACTTAAAAACAGTCTCTTGGAAAACCTTGATTCCCGTTGGCAGAGAATGGTCTGCACTCCTTTTTGAGATCTCGCCGGATATTCGTTTTTTATTTATAACTCGTTTGGCTGAACCATGGCTCCAAATTCAAACGGAAAAAGCTCACCAGTTTATTGAAAGGGCGCTATCACTTCAACCATGAATAAAGGAACTATATACATCATTTCAGATAGCACCGGAGAGACCGCGGCCACAATGACCAGAGCCGCTCTTGTTCACTTTCCAGAAATCGACATTACCATTGTTCGTTACAAAAATATTCGCAGCGAGCATCAAGTTGAAAGCCTCGTTGATGAAGCTTTTCAATCTCGGGCCATGCTTATCTATACCGTTGTATCTCCACAATTGCGGAATAAGATTCGCGATCTGGCTGGAGAAAAAGGTCTGGTCTTTTTTGATCTACTCGGCCCTCTACTCGGCCAACTTGGTTCTTACTTAGGCGCTTCTGACGAACAACATAAAGTCGGCGCGCTCAGAGCCGTAGACGAACGATATTTCAAAAGAATTGAAGCGATAGAATATACCGTGAAACACGACGATGGAAAATGTCTCACCGATTTAGATAAAGCCGATATTATTCTCGTGGGTATTAGCAGAACAAGTAAAACGCCACTTTCAATCTTTTTGAGTCATAAAGGCTGGAAAGTAGCAAATATTCCCTTGGTTTTAAATCAAGCGCTTCCCGAAGAATTATTTAAAGTTGATCAGCGCAAAATTGTAGGTTTATTGATTGATCTCCCAAGTTTACAAAAAATCCGCCGTAATCGACTAGAAAAGTTTGGTACTGATCCTGGTGGTGAGTACGCATCGATGTCCTACATCGAAAATGAACTCGCATATGCAGAAGAACTCTTTCGAAAAAATAAACGGTGGCCGATATTTAACGTTACCGAACGGGCACTAGAAGAAACGGCAAGCGAAATTACTCGAATTGTTGCTACACGTATGGGCTGGCCCGATTCAGCCCTTTTTTAAAATTGACTAAAGTGAAACGACTAAATGCGATCTTGAGCCAATAGAGCGTTGTAGAAATAGTCAAACAAGGCTTGTTTCTCTTCATTTGGCTGAGCATAAAAAAGTAAGTCAACTTGGTAACTAAAATCCTCAACATGGATCCTTTGAAGTCGCCCCAACTTTACTTGTTTTCTAATACTATGTGAGGGCAAAAATCCCCAGCCCAAACCAGTTTCCACAACTCTCTTTAAGGTGCCGACATTAGAGGACTCAAAAACGACTTTTAGATCAACTCCAGCGGCTTTGATTTTTTTATTCAAATTCTCATGAAAGGCTTGATATTCACCTTGAAAAAGTATGTGTGGGTGTTTGCCCAATTCACTTAGTCTTATTTCTCGAGGCACTCCCTGTTCCTTTCCAGAGGCCACCAACCAGAAATCTTCTTTTTGTAAAAATCGGCCCTGGATATCTTCTAATGAAATAGAAAACTCTTTTTCAAGATGGGGGGCAATGAGCACATCGATTTGATTTTTTTTGTAGAGCTTAATCAAATCATCAACTCGACCGTACTCCAATCTCATTTGAATGTCTGGATTATGCTTTAGAAGCTTGCCAAGTACACCTGTCATCAAATGTAGACCTATCGAATTGAGACACCCAACCCTTAAATGTCCTGACAGCTTTGCGTTCATCATGGTCACAGAGGCTTCGGTCTGCTGTACCATTTGGAGAATTTTTTTTGCCTGCTCAAACAAGAGCTCACCTTGACTTGTGGGCTTAATATGCCGAACTCCCCTGACTAGAAGTTCTACGCCTAGACCCTCCTCAAGGCTTCGGATTTGCTGACTTACGGCGGGCTGAGTGAGGTAGAGCTTGTCGGCGGCGGCTGTCATGCTACCTTCACTGACGACGGTCACAAAACTTTGTAGTTGGTAGAGGTTGATCACGATTAATCCTCCTGTATAATCTAAAATAAAAGCAGAGATTTCGACTTTTAACAAAAGAGAATTTCATGAATTTTAGAAATTTAATGGCCTTTTTGTTTATTATTCTTACTAGCGTTTTCTCTGAAGCGAAAATGTTTAGAAACGCTTATCTTGCCTTCGAACTACCTGAGGGCTGGAACTGCGCCCTAGAAGCGACGGAGTGGATTTGTCGTAGCCAGGATACGGCGTCTGCGAAGCAAGCGATTATCATATTTACCGCTAAAGAAGTGGGCCCTACCGATAGCTTTTCCATCTACGAGCAAACAATTAACACCCCAAGAACTGTCAGTGACAAAACAGGAAAGGCTGTAACGTCGATGGTTGTGATGAAGGGAAAGCAAACTAAAATCAACGATCAGCTTTGGATTGAGGGATTACAAAAAGGAAGTGAGATTCCCAATTATTTCACTCGCTATGTTGCCACAATTAAAGAAAAAATAGCTATCCTTGTTACTTTTAGTGCCCATGCCGATCACTATGCCAAATACTCAACCGATTTCTTTAAAGCCATACAGAGTCTTCGAGTAATTGCTTCGAAAAACCTCTTAGCTCAGCCCAGCGGAACTTCGGGTGGGGCCAATACCGCAGGCGTCTGGGGAGCCGCAAGTTCAGCGCCAGGTGGGTTAAGCATGACTGGCGAAGCGCCCTTTGGACGCCGCAAACAATCTAAATCAAACAATCTAACCTATATTCTGATCACCGTCGGAGCATTATTAGTAGCCGCCGGCGCCTTTTTCTTCTTAAGAACACGCAAACACTAAAAATAAAAAACCCACTAATTACTTAGTGGGTTTATACAATAATCATACTTTATAAAGCCCTTTAAGTAGCAGCCTCAGGTCCTATGGGCCTAACAACAACGCCAAGATCAGAGACATTTGTTTGACTCTTGATCGAAACAGAAGGGTTCTGCACCACTCGCTGCTGCAATTTTGCAAAAATAGCCTCACGAATTTGCAACTGATTATCCTGAAGCACGCACTGACGAGCTAAACGCAGCTTCACATTCACCAAAATAGGAGCCTTCAAATTTGCCGTCATGAGGGTTGGATCCTCTGGAATTGTGATAATGGCGAAGGCTCGCGGGCGCTGTCCACCCTCAAGACGAAGCGACTCATTGTCTGTTTTTGTGAGCATTGGTTTATATTCAGGAGCAAAAATTTCTGGTTCTAAAACTGGAAATGCAATATCGGGCACTTCGCAACTTTGTAGCCATGCAAAGATTTCGTCGTTAGGGTCATCAAGCAAAACAAAACGACGTAAATCATTAAAGCCAAGGATTCCCTCTGGAAAATTAATGACATCCTCTTGCGCGATCTGAACTTTTCCAAATCGTGTCGTAGTGATAATCACAGTCCCTCCTGTTAAAAACCGTTTTTTGGCGATCATCCTTGGTTTTAAATCCAAAAAACGTCTTACCGATACTAGTTCAAATCGGCCATTCGTTTGCCCGATTGCCTCTGCAGAAATCTTAAAGACAAACTCTAATGCTCGCTTTGCAGATTCCACATTGAGACTCTTTAAATAGTACCCTGATTAAAATGTGACTTTATTTTTGAAGGGAAACAAGATAAATCTAGACCTGCCTGATTCGACGCACAAAGCCAACCTCATCACTACAGTGGAGATTGGTTTGGATTACTTTACCTTATGAAGTGCTAATTAACCTGAATGCTCTTCTTTTTTTAACATTCTTGAAATCGAGCGAGTGACATCAGAAGTAGAACTAGCCGCTTGCTGGTTTTGCTCCTGAATTGCCATATAAACTTCTTCTCTGTGAATTTTAGTGTCCTTGGGAGCCTCGATACCAAGCCTTACTTGCTTTCCCTTGATTTGGACAACTCTAATCTTGATGTGATCATCTATTGCAATGCTCTCACCAAGTTTGCGCGTCAACACTAACATGTTTACTCCTTCAACATCCAGGTCAAAGTCCTCGGATCAGTTTGATCACACTCTCAGAGCGATTTTTATAAATAATCGCTACTGATTGAGGATGACATCCTACTTATCGGCAACTCTAAGTGGAACTGTAGGTATTATTTCTATTTTAGAAAGTCAAGGAGACTTGGTTGGATCAATCGGCCGGAAGTTTCTAAGCTAGCCTTAAGAGCCGATTCGGCTCTATGAATATCATTTACCAATTGGAAAACGTCTGCATCTTCTGTGAGCGAGGCCCTTGTCCGGGACTCAACCACTTCTTTTTGAAGGGATTCTTGGGTGCTGTTTAGAGTAGCAACTCGCGCACCGACCTGAGCTCGACCTGAAATAACTTGATTGAAGGCTAAATCGATTTCTTCGAGACTGTCTTGAATACCCTTTTTGTTGTCAGTTTGCAGAGAAATGACCAAATGGTTAAGAACCTCAAAGATATTGGCACCAGCTGTTTTTTTATATTCGGCGCCCTCTTGACCGTCATCGGGCCCCCCAACGGTCGCAATCCCTCTGGTGATCTTATCTGATCGGTGTACTTCTGCCAAAGGCACCTGCTGATTAATGCGCTCTTCTTCGATTAGTTGAGCCTCTTTGAACTTCTTAAGAGCGTCAGCCCCCCTCGGAACATCGGTCGCATCAACAGTGCCTTCGCTTGCACTTTCACCCAGGAAAATACGGTCACCTGGAATATTCATCGTTGAGTAGGCATCCTTATTGACCTGAATTTTTATTTCACCATTATCTCCATGATAGGTACCATCTTTTGAAAACGGTGCCTGATTGGTTCTGAACCCGCCAAAAATATACCGATCACCAGCCTTACCGTTTGCTAACTGCAAGGTCTGCTTTAACAATTGCTCAACTTCTCGAGCTGCCACTTGTCGAGTTCCTATGTTGGCGGAAGCCTCACTCGCTTGATTTAGGGCTACTTCTTTGGCCCGACTTAGAATATCAGTCACTTCACTTAAAGATTGATCGGTAAAACTTAAAAAATCTCTCGCTATATCAATCGATTTTAAAAATTGGCGTTGGTTTCTTTCATCGGATTTTGCACCGAGTACGCGAGTAGCTCCAAGAGGATCATCGGACGGCTTATTAATTCTACGCTGGGTGGAACTTTGCTCCTGCAAGTTATGCATTTCTAACCTGTTTCGTCCCAGGCTACTTTGAACTTGTTGAAGGGCCATTTTATCCGCGATTCTCATAAACTAAAGGAGTTCCTTTCTCATCATCACATTGGCTTCAAGCCAAGAATAGTATTAAACATTTCATCGGCAGTTCTCACAATTCGAGCTGAAGCATCAAAGCTGCGCTGAAACTCGATCATTTTAGTCGCCTCTTCATCGAGACTGACCCCGCTGATACTCTCTCGAAGATTTGATAGTTGAGTTAAAATGTTTTTTTGTGATTCACTTTCGTTCTTAGCTCTAGCCGCCAAAACCCCCACTTGGGAAATAGAGGCCCTGTAGTAGTCGTCAAGAGTTGCCGTCCCATCATTTAAAATGGGCAAGGATTGCAACTTTGTGATGACGTTGGCAACCGTATTATCAGCAACACCCTTTTCTTTAATGCCCGTAACCACTCTATTGACATCTTTTTTGAGCGCGGCGTTTACACTCATCGTTGCCGCAGCTCCCTTTACGTCTTTTGGATCTTCGAAAAATCCGAGGCCAGGACGCCCGACGAGATCAACCCCTTGAGAATGCACTCGGTTAACTTCACTTGTTAAGGTATGAGCCAATGTATCGACTCGCTCTTTGAATTCTTCGATAGTCTTATCTCTAACCTCAATCAATGCACCAAGCTTACCACCCGTAATGGTTTTTGTGAGAGGCACAGCTTCTCCGGCTGTTGTTTTAAATACTACATCTAAAATATCTCCATTGGCTGACGGATGAGTATCCAGCTCTAAAGCTGTAAAACCAGAAACAAGAATCGCATTTCTACCCGCAACGATCGTTACCTGTCCGTTATCACTTTCGGAGCAAGTAATATCGATTTTCTCATTTAATTTTTTTAAAAGAAGATCTCGACGATCTCGCTCATCGTTATCAGGTATTCCCTGCATTTCGACAGCCGCAATCTTTTCGTTCAAATTGGCAATTTCTTTGACCATCTGATTGATTTCAACCACATGGGTTTTAATTTGCATATTCAAGTCTTGCTGGGCACCCACAAGATTACTATTTACTCGCTGAAAATCCGATGCAAGAATTTGCCCTGCATCTCTGACGAAAGTTCTTGTGGCGATACTTTCAGGCGTATTTGCGAGCTCTCTAAAGGCATTAAAGAATTCACTCATATTTTGGCTGAGCCCCTTGTTCACTTGCTCATTGTAAATTTGCTCAACACTTGCAAGTGCCTCGGCTCGGGCATCCATAAAACCGCTGTTAGAGGTTTCCTTCTGAATTTGTTTTTCTAGATAGGGGTTATTGATTCTCGTGACCTGTGAGGCACGAGAGCCTGTTCCAATTTGTAAACGGCCGACAGAAAATGGGACGTTCGCTTGCAACTCAACTCTTTGACGTGAGTAGCCCTCTGTGGATTTATTCGCGATGTTATGACCAACGGTTTGAAGGGCAGTCTGATTATTCATCATTGCCCTCTTACCTGTATCTATAAGGAGAGAAATCTTGGACATCCTGTCCCCCTTTCTCTAACTCTCGCGAATAAAGGAATCCTTCCTTTAAGCTTCGCGACTGATTAGATGACCCGAAACCTCTGAACTTTTATCTTTATAACCCTCTCGTCGATAAGTAACACCACCAGTGAGAGTCTCTTTTACGTTGTCAATCGCACCTCTGATTGAACCAAGAGCAGATTGAATGTATTGTTCGTTTTCTCGATTGAGCTCGGGAATTTTCTTCATCAGAATTTCTAGGGCAGCATGAATACTTCGAAGTTTATCGCCGCGAGCACTGCCAATCTTTCTAGCTATTTCAAGTAAGCGAGGTTGTTCGGGGTCAAGACCCAATTGCCCAGCCAAATCAGAGGCATATTTAACTCGCAGTGAATCAAGGCTCTTAAGACGTGAAAGAATGAGCTCTTTCTGCTTGTTGGACTCATCCATTTTTTCAACATCAGCCTTAATGAGAATTTCTTTTTCTTTTCTTAGAAGATCTAGCATCTGTCGATAGAGTTTGGTTATTTCTTCGAGATTATTTTCTAATTTTATGTACAAGCGATCTAGTGTACCTTCTTGAGCAATCATCCTTGATTCTCTCCTCGTTTTTTATTTTAAATAAAATTTATTCGCCAAGCATTAAATGTTCATCAACCATTCGATCCGCGATAGCCTCGGAATCTATTTTATATTTCCCTTCGTCGATCAGTTTTTGAAACTTAGCGACTTTATCCATATCTACATCAGGTGCGGCCATTGCTAGCTCTTTAATTTTCTTCATGTCTTGAGCACGCTGAGAGATATCTACTTTTGCAGCAGATGCTAGTTCATCGGGCCGCGATCCAACACCAGGAGTCTTTTTTCCTTTAATATCAATCTTGTCTATTTTCGCATTATCGAGTCCCGTAACATTGACCGGTGAGTTTTGAACCTTCATGGCACCCTCCTGTGATGTGAGGCCATTCGACCTCTTTTTTCAGTGTATCAAAGTTAGACACTTTTGGCTTCTTTCGTACGACTTTTTTTTATTAGCTAGCCTAAAATCGAGTTTAATGGGTTTCTAAAACGCAGCGCTTAAAAAGTCCGGCAATAGAAGCACGCCACTTCTGTCGGTTGCTAGATTTATGCCAAAGGAATTTTGAACTTAAAAGTTGAATCCAAACTGGAGCAGACCAGGCCCTGCAAACAAGTAAGAGAGATAAAAATCGAATGTATCTCCCATAATGAAGAAGCCCAAACCGGAGTAACTACTGCCAAGAGCGCCCGACAACTTAAGATGGGGACCAGATTGCACTGCAAGTCCCGCAAAAGATCCCACTTGTATATAAGGACGAATATTAGCTTGCCCCAAAATATATTTCACGTTGATTGCACCTGCCATATCTAAATTAGCATGACTGCTGCTCGCGTTGCTAAAATAGCATCTTATCGAGCCATTACTGCCGGGTGTGCAATCTTCAGACTCTGTTGAATTTAAATAGCCCATCCCAAACTCAAAGGCCCACCGATACCACAATCGAGTAAAATTTAAACCGATGGCTGCATTGGGTGGATTATGGTAACCCATGCCCCAATACCAACCTGGCGGACCAGCCAACGCTGTATTTGAAATCAGATAACTCATCAAAACAGAAATAGCTAAAACTCTTCTTACTGGCCACATAACTATTCTTTCTCTTCCATTTTCCATAAAAACTGTTTGGCATCGGGAGCAAGAACTCCAAGATTTTCTCCTGCTGAAATCTTGTCTCCTATTTGTCGGTCAGAGAACTGAAAGTTTCCAATAAGCAAAGACTTTACACCTTGATGATCTAACTTTGCGACTTCAAGACCATTTTCGAGTTTGAAGCTCCCAAGCCACTGAGCATCCCACGGACTCTGAATCGGAGTTGGCTTTCCCTCATTCGACTGAATCTTATCAAATTGAATAGCCTTGTTACGCTCCTGAACCTGCCCCATCCAGAGGTCTTTTTGACTCAGTGGTAAAGGCCCCATTGGCTTTTCTTTTGGAACTCTGATGCCAAGACGATCTCCGTATCGATCAACTAACTGATCGTAGATCATTTTACCGAGCCCGATCCCCCCCTTGTCGCCCCACTGTTCGACATACTGCTGATCGAGCTGCTCGCGATAGTATTTTTCAGCAAAACCAGATGGCATGAACTCGCTCTCATTCACCGTGGCTCGCATTTGTTTTACCATTTCGCGAAGAAATTGCTTTTCATAGAGAGAAGCAACATCCTTCAGCTGCTTTTCTGCAGCTGAAGGTTCCATGATTCGACTGGGCGGATTGGATTTAATGTTGATTCCCATATTTTAAAGAAGAAAAAAGTGGGGAGGTTAAGTTTGAATCGCGTGCATCCTGCACTGACTCTTTAAGCTTCGGCCTATTATCACCATTCCTTGGTGTGCTGACCTTGTGCCCTTGTTTCCTGCAAAGAAACGTTTTTTTTACTCTTGACCATCCATGGTTCGAGATTCTTACTCACCCTCCCCGAACCTTAAACACATCCATGTGTCTAAGGCTTAAAAACAAACTTATAAATTTAGTGTAATAAAAAATGTAAAAATCTTATACATATTTCTCATAAAATCTGTAATTCCCCGTGCAAAGCTCCAGCTGCCTTTATGGACTGAAGTATAGTTATCAGGTCTTTTGGAGAGATTCCGAGCTTATTTAAGCCCTGGACTAGCTCCCCAACACTAATCGATCCACCAATAATCGCCATTTTTTCTTCTGCCGCCGACTTGTCTTTTTTGCCATCCGCGCTAGGTACTTTAATCGAAATTGATCCGTGACTTAAGACAACTCTTGAAATTTTCACTTTGTCACCAATGACAACAGTACCAGTCTTTTCATTGATAACAACTTTGGCTTGAGAATCAGGATTTACCTCAATCGATTCTATATTAGCTAGAAAATCAACGCCTCTCCCCTCGAAAGAAGGCGGAACTATAATATCGATCGTGGCTGGATCTTTTGCTGAGGCATACAGACCTCCCAATTCTTTGTTGATCGTCAGTACAGCCCTTGTCGCGGTTGTGAAATCAGGATTATTAAGCGTCAAACGAAACATTTTTTTTGAATTAAAATCACTTGAAATATCTTTTTCAATCATTGCCCCATTGGGAACCCGGCCCACGGTTGTATGAGCTTCTTTTTCGGCCCCAATAAAAACAGGCCCTTGTGCCACACCATAAACTTCTTCATTGGCGGCTCGCATCGGTGTCATAAGAAGAGTTCCCCCTTGTAAACTGGAGGCACTTCCGATTGAATTCACCATCACATCAATAGTATTTCCTGCTTTTCCAAAAGCCGGCAAGGTCGCCGTAACCACAACAGCAGCGACGTTTTTACTTTCAAGATCTTGATTCTCAAGTTTCAATCCTAATTTATCAAGCATTCTAACAAAGCTTTTTTTTGTGAACTCATCCTTGGCATCTCCAGTACCCTTAAGACCTATCACTAGGCCATAACCAATGAGCTGGTTTTCTCTAACACCTCGAATATTCGCGATATCTTTGAGACGTGAAGCCAAACACCATTCTGAACTCAGCAAAATTAATAGAGAGGCTAAAATAAATCTTATCTTTACTGATCTTTGGTCTAGTCTCATTGAAGACTCCTTCTGAGGCTCACGACGTCAATTTGCGGATCTAGTAGTTTGTTAGAGCTAATTCCTTCGTCAGAGAAATCTTCTGGGCGAACCAAGCCAGTCACGATCACGCGAAATTCTTTTTTACCAATCATGAAGGATTGCTGTCCTTTTACCCGATAATTTCCATCACCCATTCTTTCGGAGACGCGAGTAGGAACTGTTTCGAGATTGATCGGAATATCGGCTTCCTCGGACGGATCGGCTTGTTTACTAACGACTCCCGAACCCGTTGAGGGAGCATTGGCTGGCGGAATTGCTTTTTCACCATTACCTTGATTAGGCTGAGGACTGGTAGCCTCAGAAGCGGGATCTCGAGGAGAATTTGCTGCCAAAGGTGCACCGCTAGCACTCCCCGGCTGGGGCGCAACTATATCTAGTCTTGCCAGTAACTTCTTGATCACCTGGATCTTAGAATCAATTTGTGTTTTAGCATTGCCTTCCATTTTAACAGTCAAGAGGTCACCCTCTCGATGCAATTTATTTTGCGTAAACAAATAAGATGAAGGCCCCTCTGTATTCCATAAAGACCCAGCCCGACTTCCAACGTCACTCTCCTCTTCAAGAGACTTTCTTGTCATCCGACGGTATCGCCTTTCATTAAAAGCCCCAATATTTGGATTTTCCGAAAATCGAACGGGATCTTTTTTTATCGCTTCAACAGGTTGCCGACTTGCATTGTCTGGTGGATTTGGACTGGTATCGAACATTGGCCCCAAGGTTTCACAACCCATCAACAAAAACGATATACCTATAAGAGCGTAAAGGTAATTCATCACTGTACCTCCACCAATCCTTTACCAGAAATGACTCCAGAAAAGGTTTTTTGAGTCTCCATATTTTTTATTTTTATATTATCACCGATAGATCCATTTTGCTCGGCCACCCCACTAGCCGACAGCAAAAAACTATCACTTTTATAGTGCACCTGAACAACCTGCCCCTTTTCGACCAGGCTTTCCTTTTTTAGCTGTCGATATTGGATAGGCTCACCTGCTCCCAGGGGGAAAGATAATGTTCGACCTATGATTTCTTCCATTTTCGGAACGAACCCTTGATTCAAGGTAACATCCTTTTTGGCCAAAACGAGGTCTTTCGAATCAATCCTTTGATTAGCCGTTAATGGTCGACTTAAAACCGGCAACTCTTGGAAGATTCGAAACTCGCCGTTAACACTAAAGTTTTTATCATCAGCGGTTATGAGCATTCTAAATTGATTGATTCCATCAACTCGAAAGGAACCCCATTTAACAGAGTTATTTTTCTCACATTCTAGTCTTGGAACTTGCACCCTTACAATTTCATGAATTTTATCTTCAAACTGACTCAGAAATTGCTGCTCGAGCCATGGAAAAACTGTTTCAGGGGTTAGAAATTTCTCCCGTGTAAAGGTAATCCGAGAGGGAATCCTAAGCTCAACGTTCGAAAGACAGAGTGACCGCGATTTTTTTAGCAGGTCTACTATGCGTTCTTGGGTTAGCTCAATGATTTGAGCTGATTTAATAATCTCACTGTCGGAAAAATCAAGAGGACTCACTGAATCTAAACAATCAGCTTCTTTCGGAGATAGGCCCGACATAACAGACTGCCAGGAGATAGAATGGCCACAGAGACGAACAGCTTTGCTTGAAAAGAAAACAGCACGCTCATCATCGGCATGAACAGCCTCAGTAAAAATCATCATACTTAAGATGAGAACCAAAAATCTATTCATTCTTATTACCTCAGATTATTAATCGATTGAAGCATTTGATCAGCCGATTGAATGACCTTAGAATTGGTTTCATAAGCTCTTTGAGCGGTAATCATGTTAACCATTTCGTCAACAATATTCACGTTACTTCCCTCTAACTGACCCTGAGCTAAAAAGCCCGATCCATTAAGGCCAGGACGCGTCGTTGTGGGTGCACCACTTGCTCCTGTCTGTAAAAATAAATTTTTACCTGCGGCACTTAAACCCGAAGGGTTCACAAATGTGACTATATCTATTTGTCCTATTTGCGCTGGTGGGCTATTTACATCCTGCAGAACGAGAACCTCACCTGCCGAAGAAATCTCAACACCTCGAGCCGTTGTTGGAATAGTAATTTCTGGCTGAAGGGCGTTTCCGTTTTTATCCACAATCTTTCCGTTTGCATCTTTTTTGAATGAGCCGTCACGTGTGTAGGCAATTTGTCCATCGGGAGTCATGACCTGAAAAAAACCAGAGCCTTCGATCTGTAAATCGAGAGTCCCTTTGGTGATAATTGCTGTACCCTCATCAAAGGTTTTCTGAATGGCGGCAGTTCTCACACCTAGGCCCGTCTGAACCCCTGTGGGTGAGACGGCATTCATGCCAGTCGCCGCGCCTGGTTCTTTGAGAGTGTGATACATAAGGTCTTCGAACTCCGCGCGCGATTTTTTAAATCCTGATGTATTTACGTTTGCAAGATTGTTGGCAATAACGTCGAGATTCGTTTGTTGCGCCTGCATTCCAGTCGCAGCTGTCGTTAAACTTTTAATCATAATTTCAAATCCCCCTATTTATGAACAACAAAAGCACCTAGTTAGATCGTGGCACCACGTTAACTAACTTATCAGCCATTGAATCGTAAGCTTGGATTGCTTTTTGCGAGCTCTCAAATAAGCGCGTAGCACTTATCATATCTGTCATCTCCTGAATGATATTGACATTACTGGTCTCGACAAAGCCCTGCCGAAGTTGCGGATTAACCACGTTGGTTAATTGTGGGTTCATGTTTTCTTTTAAACCAAAAACAGAATTTCCTTCTTTTTGAAGAGAATCTGGATCTAACAGGTCAATCACTGAAATTTGCGCAGCAACCTCACCATCAAATAAGATCTCTCCATTTTCGTTAACATTTAACTTCGCACCCACTGGAATTTTGATGACCCTTTGATCGGGAGTAACACCAGGCTCAGCTCTTTTTAGAACAGGCCAACCTTCTTTGTTTACTAACTGCCCTTGTCCATCAATTGAAAATGAACCATTTCGGGTAAACTTCACTCCTCGCGGAGAAGCAATTTCAAAAAAACCTTTTCCATCAAGTGCTAAGTCGAGAGCGTTGCCGGTTGCTTTTAATCCACCTTGCGAAAAATCAGAATAGGTTCCTGCTGAATCGACAAAGCTTTTGTCGCCACCTTGCATGTCGTAAAAACTTTCAATCGACGCAGGAACTTTAGGTGTTTGTATTACAGACGGTGGTTTTTCATTTGCGGTTAAGTACTCTTTAAATATTTGGGTGTCTTTCTTAAAACCAGGAGTATTTACGTTAGCCAGATTGTTGGCCACAGTTTCTAGTCTAAGGTTCTGTGCCATGGCACCACTCACAGCAGTATACAATCCTTTAATACTCATATTTCCCTCTTACCGAAAAGAGAGAAGCAACTTCAATGCCATCTTTAATGCTAGACTTTAGGCTCGGGCGTGAATTCTGAACGTGGATGTTTTTGGACGATGGTAATAAAAAGACTTTCAATGGCGTCAATATCTGCACATGGATCCGTCAAAATAATTGAATCGCTTGTCTTTGGTCTGCCTGCTAAAAACCAACAATAAATCGCTCGACGAGTTTTCATTTTGTGAAGATACTGATTCTATGAAAAAAGCCCTCATTTGGACGATCAATATAATGATGAGTACCGCACACTGTCTGCCGAATACGGCAATAAAAAAGCCTGAGGCTTCTTTGAGTACCAAGACGATGATCTCAGATGCCTCAGCACCGTTGATATTTGATATTCCGGTTACCTACAACAGCCAAGTCAGTCGTTGGATTAAGACCTACCAAACGGGTGGCCAGAATATGTTTAAGCGATGGCTCGAACGGTCTTACAAATACTTTCCGATGATAAAAAAAGAACTCGAGAGAAATAACTTACCAAAAGATTTAGCTTATATGGTTATGATTGAGAGCGGATTTGCGCCTCTTGCGACGAGCCATGCTGAAGCTGTCGGCCCCTGGCAGTTTATAGAGTCTACTGCTAATCGATATGGCCTACAAACTAACTGGTGGCTAGATGAGAGAAGAGACTTTCGTAAAAGCACTTTAGCTGCTATCAGCTACATGCGTGATCTCTATGCTGAATTTGGCTCATGGTATCTGGTGGCTGCAAGCTACAACATGGGCGAGAATGGCTTACGGAGAACTATTCAAAAACACCAAACCAAAGATTACTGGAAGCTCATTCAACTCAAAGCTCTTCCCACGGAAACGGCTGAGTACGTCCCCAAACTACTAGCGTCGATGTTAGTGGCCAAAGCTCCCAGTCTCTACGGTTTTCGCTCTCTTCGAGCCATGGAACCCATTGATTACCAAATCGTAAACGCCCCAGGCGGTTCCCAATTAGATGAGCTCGCCGATTATTTGGGGGTCACACGCCAATATCTCAGAGAGATTAATCCGGAGCTCAAGGTTGGATTTATTCCTAAAGAGATTGCAAACCATCCTATTCACGTACCTAAAGGCTCTTTGAAGCTTGCGAAACAATTTATTTCCAAGAGTGAAAAATCTGTGGCAGTAGAATAAACATGAAAACATTGGTTAAAAAATACGGTGGAGCCACTCTTGCTGATCCAGATAAGATTAAGGCCGTTGCTCAAAGTTTAAATGAGTGCCATCGGCGTGGAGAAAGGCTCCTCGTTGTTGTCAGCGCCATGGGGCAGACGACAAATAATTTAATTGAGCTTGCTCAAAATGTGAGTGTTCGCCCTAAAAAAAGAGAACTTGATATGCTTCTCTCAACCGGCGAACGAATTAGTATGTCACTCCTTAGTATGGCGCTGAATGACCTGCAATGTCCTGCTATTAGTTTTACGGGATCGCAAGCAGGGGTACTAACTGACGAATCTCACTTAAACGCTTTCATCACTGATGTGAATCCTATTCGAGTTAAAGAAGCGCTTTCAAAAAATCAAATTGTCATTATTGCCGGATTTCAAGGTGTTTCTCCGAAGACCAAAGAAATCACTACACTTGGACGTGGTGGCTCCGATACGACGGCCGTTGCCATGGCCGCTGCCATTGGTGCGGATCACTGCGAAATACTTAAAGACGTGTCTGGCGTTTTTTCTGCCGACCCTAAGATTTGTAAAAAAGCAAAACACATCTGTAGGCTCACATACCAACAAATGTTAGAAATGAGCTTTTGGGGGGCCAAGGTCCTACACTACCGATCCGTTGAACTGGCTCATCAGAGAAATGTCCCTATTTATATCGGACCAGCCCATGACACCACTCAAGGAACATGGATCAAAGAAAAGGACGGCAACATGTTTGAGTCAATGAATGTCATTTCTATTAATTCTCATAATGAAATTTTAAAATTAAAAATTAAAGAAAAAAGTTTGCCAGAAGGGCTGTCTCATTTACAGTCTCTATTTAGCCAAAAAGAAATTGCTTTCCCACAATTGTTAACTACAGAATCAACACCAGAAAATGAGAACTTCGTTTATCTTGCCGGTCCAAGCGAAGTCTTGTCGGCGATTAAACGAGAAGCAACAAGTCTCATAGTAAATAATAAATCATTTTCAACGGTGACTGCTACTTGCACGGGGGTTTCAACTCCCGAAATAGCAATTAAAATTTCGAGTCAGTTAGCCAAAATCGGAATTCCTATCGAGCGGATTTGGATGTCTGGACTTAGCTGCACTGTGCTTGTTAGCCAAGAAATGCGAGAAAAAGCAATAGCGGCCATTCACGAACTCATACCTTCGTAAGAATCAACCACCCGCCTTTTGGAGCCTCCACTCAGCCAACGAAGACTGAAGGTTACTTTTTACCTTAGTGTCGAGCATTGGATCTTGGGCCGCTCGCTCGTAGAAATCAAAAGATCCTTCATTGATGAATGGCTGAATTTTCTCAGAGAGTCCCTGACGTACTAAGAGAGATCCCGAAAATAGAGCTGCTCGCACTTTTTCGTGCACTCGATCTGCACCATCGCCACCAAGATGCCGACTCAACTCTTGAATCGCTAAATCAAGTAGATTGGAATCATGAAAATCTAAAACTCCTTCAGAAACGGCTTCAATATTTTCTGCGGCCGCATCTTGAGTGAGCAGTAATTTTAGAGCGCTTTCTTTAATGTAACCCTCTTTTTCCATGAGAATTTCTCGAGCGAGTTCGGCAATTTTAGGTGACTGCATTTTCTTGTTAGCTATGAAGATATACCGTTGATCAACTTTATATGCTAACTCGCGAGCCACGGTCATCTGACGACTTCTTGGGTCTGGCTCCTGATCAGCTCGACATTGATCATCAATAAGACATTCGCGATAGGAGCTCAAATCGCTTTTTAGTTGAATAATCACTTGCTCCTGAATTGCTATAGACTCATTCTTTATTTCTAAACGCTTTTCTTCTGCGACTTTACCTGTTGACGCTAAAGACGTCGCGTTCGAAGGGCCCAACACTGGCGATTCCTGGATATCAGATTTTTGGAGATCTCCTGCCCAAAAGATGCTTCCTAAAATAAAGACCGCAAAGAATAGGCCGGAGGGAACTTTATCGTATTTCATTTTTATTCCTTCGAATCCACAACACGAGTCCACTGAGAGAATGTTTTTTCGGGAAAACCGCGCCCAGAATAAATATAACCACTGCCTCCCGCATACTCTATTTTATAATACAGTTCATTAACATCCCCTCTTCCGATCACCTCAGATACAAGCAACTCTGAGTTCTGGGGAATCTGTGTGAGGACCACACCACCAATCGTTGTGCGCAAGTTAACACCACTAGAATTTTGAACTCGCACTTTTTCTCCAGGTTTTGCAATCAATGCGCCCTTGAGAGGTTCATTTGTTTTTTTGAACCACTGGCGATGATCAGATAATTGACCACCGTAAACGTAACCCCATTGCCCATTCCAATAGATTTGATAATATCTCTTTGCGAGATTTTGCTGACGAACCTCAAAGTCAAAGACCTGCACGAGAGCACCCTCAGGTAAAACATGAGTCATCTGACCGGCAGGTGTTGCTCTCACATAAATAGCTTTGGTTGCTTTCAGAATAGTTCCGAGAGGGTGTACCCCTAAGTTTGTTTTGTTAACACAAAGAGAATGGCGATCAACTGGCTCTCGAGGAATTGATTTTTCCACCTGAGAATTCATACGACTAAACGACTCATCAGTGGCACCAACAAAACGTTGAAGACAAGACAAATCCTTAGAATTCGTAATACAAATAAACCCGCCGTCACCAAGCCCACAATATTCTCCTCGTGAGTTTTGATATATTTTTCCTGGCTGGGGACCTTCAGGTGGTTTTGCAAAGTCTCTCATCGGACAGTTTTCATTGCCATCAACGAGACATGGCACGTTCACCACTGTTTTTTTAGAGGGGTCCTTGATGTATTGTGACCACTGCTGCCCATCAAATTTTTGAATAAAGCCTTTGTCGTTGCGAGCCCATTTGTCGTCGGGGTTTGTCCAACGGCAAATGCGAGAGGCACCCCCATTATAGGCACTATAGGCCGAGCGGGCTCTCGCTCTCCAGTCGTTTGGATCGGTCATACAGGGTGCCTGGGTTGCGGCCTCCCAATTGTCATAATATTCTTCTAGAGAGTACACGATATTGTTAACGACATTCCAAGCCGTTCCCTTAGTCACAGCGACGAAGTGCCATCGGTCATCGACTTGCATGAGGCCATGGCCATGACCATAATCACCCCTCATCATTTTGAGAGTACCATCCTCATGAAGTCGATAATGGGACCAAAAGCTTTCTTGGTGAGCCATCGCATGAGAGGCGTGGATAAAGGCCTGCATTTCATCCTGACTCACCTGAGGCTTTCTCTTTCTTATGTAGAGCTCGGCCGACTCTCTGATGACTGCCGCAAGCTCATCCATATAGCGAACGCGCTCCTTTTCGGCATTCTTTTTGATATCGAATATAAGAGGCAAATAGGTTTTCCAAACATAGGTATCTTCGCCAAAGGTGCTCGCATCACAGGCGTACGGAGCCACTCCAAATGACCAAACACCCGCAACTTTATTTTCACATTGCCAATGATCGGGGGTGTTGTTGGGCGCTGCCAGACTTAAGTTTGGCAGACACCAGAGAACTAAAGACAATAAAAATAATTTTGTATTAAAAATTTTGCAGATTCTCATAGACTAAGTATCCGCAAAATGAGTCGGAAACTTTAGCTTAGGGTGATTTTTAGTTTAAAAGTTAGACAAATCTAGACTATCGATGAGTCTAAAAATACGACGATAGTCGAGGAAGGTACGACGACCTCCCGCGACTTTTATTTAACTAGACGTAGGCACCAGTACGAATTTTTTCGAGAATGATCTTCTCAGTCTTCAATGGATCGCGAGGATCCACGGAGAAAAATGACTGTTGTTCGCAACGTAATTTTTCTTTTACCAACCATCGCAAAATATCAGCCAATTTTTTATTCTTTTTATCCTGAAAAAACGGATCATTTTCTAATGCATCTTTAGCTTTTTTAAGTGCGCGCGCCTCTGCGGGATCAGACTCTTTTACTTTATAACAATGAAGATCATACTTTTTAACGTCTTCAGGAAGAACTCCAAGAAACTTTACATCTGGCGCAGAGAAATCGCTGTTTCGAATTAAACTTGCAGCTGAGCCCGCCTTGAGAGTTCTATAAATATTTTGAAGCGTATAGGCATCCAAGTCGCCAAAAAAGTACATTGGAACTTCCAGTTGATCCTGTATCAATTTGCACCAACCACGAACCCCGTTACTTGGAACACCTTGCGCACCCATTAATATACAATTGTTTCTCTTGGTAAATCCCATGGTCGCCAATGTGCCCGCCGTACCTTCTGATTCCACAACGAGGCAAAAATCGATTTTCTTTTTAGACTTCAGTTTTAGTGACTGAGGACGATTTTTAGGCTGAAAAGGCGATGTCCCAAGCGAACCAAGCTCAACAATAGCTTTCTCACCGTCGGGAAGAGTTTCCGTAACGATAAGTTGCTGCGAGTAGGTTTGCCCACCCCGATCGTTTGCATAACAGTTGAGTTCTTCTCGGTAAACTTTGAGCATATCCCCAATGAAATCAACGATAGAGTCACTTTCATCCTGATCCTCAAAATCTAAAGGCTTAAGTTGTCCCGTGCCTTTGATAAGACCTTTAGCAATATAATATAATTCCCTCTTGGTATTCACCGCTCCGATATCAAGGTTCCGCAGTAGAATCTCGAGCATAAAAACGACTCGAGCGAGTTTCTGAACACTTGAAACATTGAGCTCCGTTCGAACCGTTTTGTCTCCGGGAGTGAGAAAACCCACTTTTGCATCATAGTAGGAATTATCAAGTGAGCACTTTACAGCTTCAAGAACGGGGCGCTTAGATGCCTCCAAATCTTTTAACATCTGCTCAGCTAAACGAGTGGCCTCTTTTGGAATATCAATTTTTAGATCACGAATTTTGATTAATTTAGACATGAATCAAGTCCCTCATTACCTTGTGCAGTTTGTCTATACATCTTCACTGTCGTCGCTTTTCGATTTTAACTCATCAACTGCGGCATGAAGGTGTGCATCTTTTTTCTTTTGGGCAGCAAGGCGACCTTCGGCCTCTTGCAACTCTTTCATGGCATCACTGGAATCTCTCCCAAGAAGTTTACGCAAGCCTTCTGCCGCCTTGAACTTTCGCTCCTTGGATGCACCCACTATTCGAACCAATCCCTCAACAAGAATGGGGCCAAACTGTTCAATGTGAGCTAGTTTTCTTTCGAGATCAGCTTCTTTTTCCTCCTTACGAATATGCCGCGAAAGCTTTTGCCCCGCCTGCATCAAAGCTCGTCGGATTTCTTCGACTAATTCATCAGAACTATCGATTGTTTCTTTTGAAGCGTTTTTAAACTTAATAAATGGAGAAACAACACTCACCGCAAAAACGTAGGGCCCCAGTGGGAGACTATCTTTGGGTTGATTGAGTCCGTAGTTTTTCCAGTTAACAGTCTCTATGGCCCGCGTGATCGCACAGGCGGCCTTGTCGAATTGCAAGGGAACTCTATTTGCAAAACGTAAAACTTGAACGGGATTGTCGGCTTCGCCTCGATCTAAAAATCGAGCAAGTGCCACTTCAACAGACACAGGTTTAAAATCGCAAATAGTCGGTTTACGTGTCATAACGGAGAAAAAGTCTACACTTCCCAAACGCATGATCGACTTTGAAAGAGATTCCTCACCGACCGTAAGGACCGATTTGGTACTTGGTGCCATCAAATCTGTTTTTTGCATCGCTGAGAAAATGGTTTTAAAATCATCTTCTTTAAATGACGTTAACGACTTATCTAACAAGGCTTTGGGCATGCCATTTTTGACGATATCCTTAATCGTTTGATCAGCTATCCGCGAAAACCCTGTCTTCAAAAGTTTTTCTAGGGAAATTTTACCGTATAAGTGAGCATGGGCGATAAATTCCCCCAGCTTCATGGTGTGGGGGTGAGGCAGTGTTGGCGACGGAACCTCAGGAATGACCGAACTCACCCTTTGAATCATTACGGGTGCACTATCGAGGAGCTTGTATCTCATTTCGAGATGAGGATTTACGAGCACAGTACCCTCAAGATAGGTTAGAAGCCCACCATCACCATTCAGTTGTATTCGACCGTCAATAATAAATTCAACGTGAACGCCGCTCTCTTTGTCCCAATCAATTGTTTCTTTATTTTTCAAAACACCTGTATTCGATCGAATATCAACTTCAACTATACCCGCCACGGCCTTTCGCATTTTCTTGGTTTTAGAAATAACGCGAACCCCTTTAGCATTGGTAAGCTGGGCCCAGGTGGTTGCTGCCGAAATACCAATCCCTTGCTGCCCTCTGGTGCATTGGCCGCGTCCAAACTTTGAGGAAGCCAAATATTCACCAAAGACTCGAGCTAGGTCTTCGGGCTCGATCCCTGGCCCATTATCTTCAACAATAATTTTAATAAGATCAGAATTCTTTGTGGACCCCGCCCCCACCTTTTCGATGACAATCTCTAAAGTTGGAAGAATTCCTGCGCCCTCGCAAGCATCCAATGAGTTGTCGACGGCTTCTTTGAGTGTGGTGAGAACGGCCTTAATAGGAGACGAAAACCCTACCTGTTGCAGGTTCTTAGCAAAATACTCTGCGGTGCTACTTTTTGTGATTTTATTCACTGATCTACGTCCTTTTGTTACTAAAAAAACACAGTGCGATTCATTAAATGAGTCTTTTCCGTAGTTTTTTTCTAAACTTACTCTCTAATTCTTGTTACGGATAATGGAATGGTGACAAGGAACTTTTTGGTTTTATTGATTGTATTGCTAGGCGTCGGCTGCACCCCACAGTGCGAAAGAAATCAATTTGAACCATCAAAACCCTATTCAAAAGCCATTTCTGAGTTCAAATCCGAAGATATTGGTGAGGGCTCGGGGCCCGAACTCCAAGAGGGCGATTTAGTCGAAGTTAAATTTCGTGGGTGGATTTACGACTCCAATAAGAGCGATGGCAAGGGTGCCCTCGTTTTCGACAGTTATACCGATAAGACTCCGCTAAAAATCAACTTTGGCCAAGACGAAATCCTCTTAGGATGGCAAGAAGGCCTCCTCGGAATGAAAATTGGGGGTAAACGGCGTTTATTTATTCCCTCCCCCATGGCGTACGGTGACGCAGGAGCTGGTACCATCGTCCCTCCAAAAACTGATCTTATCTATGAAATTGAAGTACTTTCTATTCAATCGGGATCGACAGACGGTGACTCAAAAGAATGATCCTGTTGAGGATCAACCCTTTCGGCTCCTTCGCGACGGTTTTTTAATTCCTCAAAGGCCCTATCTACTGAAGTCTTATAGCCTTTTTCGGTGTTACAGGGTTTACAGGAAGGAACGACATTGTTTTTAACTGATTGCCCCCCACGAGCGATGGGTAATAGATGATCCATTGTGAGCTCACTGGGGTGAAATCTTTGTCCGCAGTGCGAGCATATCCCCTTACCCAATTGGTTTTTCCACCATTGAGAGGCTCGTAAATCTCGTGCTTTTAGCTTTTCCCGGCGCTGGTGCTCCGGAGAGGCGGCGATAAAAAATTCCATCGCATCGGTGATAAACGAAACCCAAAAGAAAATCAATGAATGCTATCTAAAAATTAAGCATTTCTGAGACTGATGACAAACTTTGGCCATTGCTCTGTGAATAAAATCCCTTTATATAAAGAGCTCTTGATAAGGAATACCAGATGACCCAAGAGCAAATGCTTAATCGCCTAATAACCGCTTTTCCAAACTCGGATATCGAGGTTTTTGACCTGACTGGCACTGAAGATCATTGGGAAGTTCACGTAACTTCTCAAAAATTTTCCGGACTTCCCCGTATTCAACAACATAAACTCGTCATGCAAGCTTTTGACGAGGAGTTGAAAACTGGGGAGGTTCACGCCCTAACAATGAAAACAAAGGAGAAAAAAATATGACCACGCACGAAAGAATTGATAAAATTGTTACCGAAAACAAAGTCGTTCTCTTTATGAAGGGCTCCCCGTCGTTTCCACAATGTGGTTTTTCAGCCCGCGCTACAGCCATTCTCCAAGAAATTGGAACTTCCTTTTACTCAGTAGACGTTCTCGAAGACCACGAAATACGCCAGGGTATTAAAGAGTATGGAAACTGGCCAACCATCCCGCAACTTTATGTCAATAAACAATTGATTGGTGGCAGCGACATCATGATGGAAATGTACCAAGAAGGCGAACTTCAAGAACTTCTAGCTTCAAAGTAACCTCTGAGATTTGGTTCTTTTTGGGGGAAGACCCCTTTGGGTTAGCTTTCCTCGATACCTCCGCTGTATTATTTTTAGTTAAGAAGGCCCTGAGACATTAGTTGTACTCAGGGCCTCAGTTGTCTCGAAATTTGTTAGGTAACTACAACTAAATATCACTTATTTTGACGTAAAAGCTGCAATGACTAGCCTCGAACATGTTTCGATTTGGAGGTCGTGTATGAAAAAGCTATTTACGAAAAAATCATTGCCTGTTCTAACAAAAATCCCGCAAGCGAGCATGTACCCTCCGTTGGGATGGGGTGAATTTCTTGCTGCCCTCGTTATCTTTCTTGCCATCGTTTCCCTACCCTTTCGAAGTCAGGCTCAATCGAACCCATTCCTTTGCCAACCTGATTTACTTGCTAAAATAAATACCAAGTGGGCTCAATACCCCTTCTTAGGAGCTGCCAAAGGAACCCCCGCCTTTATTCTGATGAAAAAAACCTGCGTCGCCACTTACGAGAATGGAGTTGTCTTGGCCACCTATGAACATGGCGCCTTCGAACTCCATGGTTCGATTTGGTCGAAATGGAAGTTACTTGGGGGACTTAACGGTTTCCTCGGAACACCTCTTACTGATGAATCGGCAACTCCCGACGGTGCTGGGCGATATAATCACTTCGAAAATGGTTCTATTTATTACTTTCCCTGTTTGGGCCCCTTTGAAGTTCATGGACTCATCCGCAATCGCTGGGCCCAAATGGGTTGGGAGCGAAGTGCCCTTGGATATCCGAAATCTGACGAACTCACCCTCGCAGACGGACAAGGTAAATTCACCCTCTTCCAACATGGAGCTATCTATTGGCATCCCTCCGACAATAAAACTTACGTTTTAACTGGAGATATCTTTAACCAGTGGAAAGACCAAGGCGCCGATAAGGGCATTTTAAAACGACCGATTGGCGACGTCACATGTACTCCCTTCACCTGCATTCAAAAATTTGTAGGTGGAACCTTGAGCTCAATAAAAATAAATCGCCCCGTGGATCTTCGAAGTGAAATAAATCGGCGCGGGATTACGATTGCCAATCAATCGCCGCGCCCCACCTGCTCCGTGCACGCAATGACTTTTTTGCTGGAGTGGGGCTACACAGAGCTCTGTGGTTCGAGAATGAAGGATCTATCGGAAGAATACCTCAATCATATGACCAATCTGGCCTCGGGGCGCACGAATGATGGCGATTTCTTTTCCTTTATCGCCGCTGGTTTTGACAAATATGGAATCGTTTCTGAGGCGGATATGCCCTATAAAACAAGCTATAACTTTGCCAACGTGAGTGCATCGAGCGAACTCATCTCTAGAGGGCAAGTCTTCACACGCAAGGGGGTTAAGCTCAATGGCCACTTCATTAAACCCAACGATGGAAGTGTGGGAATGACGGATTCCCAATATAAAGAAGTCTTTCAATGGCTTCTCAAGGGAATTCCTGTAGCCATTGGCCGATCCCATTCGACGGTGATCGTTGGGTATAAGTATGACGCCACTCGTGGAGGAGGAGGCCAATTCATAATTCGAAATAGCTACGGTCCAAACACAGATGACCACGGCTATTTTTATGAAGATTTCGATTCAGTAAAAAAATCCGTCAACGACGTTTATGTTTACGACTGGCCAAAACAATAACTTCCTTCCTTTGCTCAACTCATACTTAAATCACCGGGGTGCCCGTCGCTCCCCGGTGATGATTATTGACAGCCTGAGTCCAACTCTCCTAAAACAATAATCACTTAGGGGAGTTTATGAAACCTGCTGCTTTTCTCGATCGTGACGGTGTTATCTGTGAATACGTTGATCACCTTCATCGCGTCGAAGATTTTAAATTACGCGAAAAATCCGCCGAGGCTATTCGCTCCCTTAACGAAGCTGGCTACTGGGTGTTTGTTATGACGAATCAACCCATGATTGGAAAAGGTCTTCTGACTCACGAGGGTCTCTCCATCATCCATGCACGTATGCACTCAGAATTAAAACTTCACGGCGCGCACCTAGATTCTGTTGAGTTCTGCCCCCACTCTCCGGTAGGAACAATTGCTCCTTGGAATGTCGAGTGTGAGTGCCGCAAACCAAAAGTTGGTATGATTCAAAAGCTTTGTCGCGAATTTTCCATCGATCTCCATAATTCTTTTGTTGTGGGAGATACTTGGCGTGATATTCAATGCGCTCAAACCATGGGTTTATTCAATTATGGTGTTTGCGGAGGAGCGGGGTTCCCTTACACTGAATCAAGCAAATATGCCTCGGTGAAACCAGATTTTATGGTCGAGTCTCTTTGGGATGCCGTTCAGCATCAGTTCGGAGTCAGGAATGATAAATAAAGTTAAAATTTATATCGTTGTAATCACAGCACTCGCTTCACTCCATTGTCAGAGATCGCACACTCTCTTCGCCTACCATTCCCTCGAAACCGTCAACCTTTCACCAATCGAAACCCTCCCTGCTATTATTGGCGGCGAAGAGGTTAATATTAGCGACCCGTTCATTTTATCAATCGTAGGTGTCGTTAATATGGAGAAAGGCTCCCTCTGCACAGGAACACTGATTGATCGAACTCATGTTCTCACCGCTGCTCATTGCCTTCCTAAAAATGTTCATAGCTTGAGGTTATTCACGGGACTCAATCGTAAAGATAAGACCTCGGTGCTTGATGCGGTTTCATTTGCCTCAACTCCGCAATGGCAAGAGCATGATTCTGACGAATTTGATCGCGGAGACATCGCCGTTATTAAAATTACTGGCGATTTGCCCCGCGAATATAAACCAATTCAATTTGTGAGCGCTGAGACTCTCCAGGCGGGCGAGGAAGTTCTCATTGCCGGCTATGGGCGAAATGATGGTTTTAAAAAATCTGGCGCTGGAACCTTAAGAAAAACATTTATTACTATTGAGAATCCCCAACACGGAAAAACCGAAGTTCTCTTTAATCAAAGCAATGGCAAAGGCGCCTGCCATGGTGATTCCGGCGGCCCGGCCTTTATTACCACTCCAAAGGGTTATTACCAATGGGGCGTGACCAGCCGCGAATATAAAGATCCCGAAAAAGACTGCAGTCACTACTCGATCTACTCAAAGATCGAGCCTCACATGGATTGGATTCGTCAAAATTTGAATTAAAAAGATCCCGGCCTATAACTTGGACGTGCCTCATCTATTCGCTTTGGCAACTCATGCTCAAGGTGCCCCCCATGTGGAAGCCCGCTTGAAAAATATAACGGGCTTCAAATTCATCACCCTTTGAAGCGTCGAGCACAAGATCTCCCCACATTCCATGCTCGAGCCCATCGGTCGAAGTTGCATCGAGGTTTTTGAAGCGAACCCAACCTTTGTATTTTCGGGGTCGATACGTGGTATCGGAACTCATCGATGCAATTGTAAACTGACCGCGATATCCGTTGTCGGGTGTGATCTTGTCGCCATCAAGAAAAGGCGTCTTTACATTAAAATAACCATTGAGATTGGTAATTAAGTATTTTGGTTTTTGTGCACGCTCGAGCGTAAATCGCAACTCGCTTTCTTGGGGAAGGAGTCCGGCTCCCGCTTGAACGGCTGATATCCCTTTGCAAACAACGGCCTCGCTGGCTGAAACTCTCATAGCGATCAAAAATACGGTTAATGTAAATAATGACAATAGATTCATTTTGAACTCCTTAAGCTCTATGGATGAGCCAAGGAATCACTGGTAGCAATAGTTCGGCCAGTTTCAGTTAAAACGAAATCGATAAGAGGCCCGCTTTTCGGATATTCCGACCGCCTTTTCGGAAACTAAGAGCTGTGGAAAAAACCAAGATTATTCAATTTTTTTAATTTTGGCCATTTTGCCATTTAGATGAAACGTATCTTACAAAAATTCACGGGGCCACCGTGATATTTCATCGAAAATTCACGGAAGTGATGTGATAATTCAAATATGTACAACCGATTATTTTCGCCTTTCGACACAGAAGACGAATGTGAAATAATACCCGTTATGAAATTTGTTGAGTCACTCTGGAGCCTTGAGATTTAAGTTATTGGACTTATCCCCTATAAAAAATAAATTTTAATTGGATAGAGGGTGTGCATCGATGATGATACATAGTATGAAGAACTAGGTCGTTTCTTAAGGGAGCCCTATGTTTAATTTTAATATTTTCGGTACAGCTCGAATAAAAGGTGAAAAGAAAGTATCCTCAATTTTAGGTGAAAATACTGAAGAACAAAATTGGCACAAAAAAACGTCAGAAGAGGCTTTACAAATATTGAGGTCTTCTCTCAACGGACTTTCAACTGACGAAGTTCAGCAACGCCTTCTCACTTTTGGTCGCAATCAATTACCAGAAACGAAGAAACGCTCCCATTTAAATATTTTTTTTAGTCAATTCTTAAGCCCCCTTATTTATCTTTTGCTCTTCGCCTCTATTATTGCCTTTTTTATTGGTGAAGCGAAGGATTCTCTCGTCATATTAATCGTCGTTTTTCTCAATGCTGTAATTGGAACGCTCCAAGAGGGACGCGCCGAACAATCTCTCGATGCACTCCGAAAGCTTTCGCAATTGCAATCTAGAGTTGTAAGAAACGACAGAGAGCAACTTGTAGAGGCCAGCGAAGTGGTTCCTGGAGACATCCTCTCTTTAGCTGCTGGCGATGCCATTCCCGCCGACTCTAGAATAATCGATTCAAGCCAATTGACGACCGCTGAGGCAGCTCTGACCGGTGAATCACTCCCTGTGGAGAAGAACTCTCAATTGCTAACAGCAGACACTTTGTTAGCAGACAGAATCAACATGATATATGCCGGAACTTACGTTCACTCAGGACGTTGCCGAGCCATCGTAACTGCAACAGGCCTCAATAACGAAATTGGCAAAATTGCTCAATTGGCATCAACTACTGTGCAGCCAAAAACAAAACTTGAGCTGCGTATTCATCACTTTGGTCGTCTTCTCATCATTGCATCAATCCTCATTTCGGCCGTTGTAGTAATCATCGGTATCTTTCGAAATATTCCACTCGCCGAAATTTTTATGGTGGCCATTAGTCAAATGGTGTCTCTAGTTCCTGAGGGGCTTCCAGTTGCAATGACCATTGCCCTTGCGGTCGGAGTTCAACGAATGGCCAAAAGAGGAACAATCGTCAGAAGACTCTCCGCCGTCGAAACATTAGGATCAACAACGATTATTTGCACAGATAAAACAGGAACACTCACCCGTAATGAAATGACAGTCACAAATATCTATCTTCCCTATCAACAAAGGTCACTCACCGTCTCGGGAATCGGCTATTCACCCAATGGTAATTTTATCGAAAAAAATAATATCCCTGATACTCAAAAAGATGACCAATTAATTCGTCTATTACGAGCCTGTGTACTTTGTAACGACGCCCAACTGCAGCCTCCACAGCAAGAAAATGAAAACTGGAAAGTTCTTGGTGATCCCACCGAAGGGGCCCTGCTTACTCTGGCATTAAAAGGCGGTATAGACGCTCTAGGTACACGAAATGAATTTCCTAGGGCTGCTGAGATTCCCTTTGATTCCGAGAACAAAATGATGGCAACCCAAAATCGTTTTGATGAAGAATACTATGTTTTTTTAAAGGGCGCTCCAGAGAGTCTATTAGATCTCTGTTTTGCAATTGACCAAAATGGTGAAACTAAAATTCTATCATCCGAAATACGCTCCGAAATTCAGTCAGCTGCACATACGATGGCCGATTCAGCATTAAGAGTACTGGCCTTCGCTTATATTAAAAATTCTACCATCGATCTCTCCGCAGGATTTAAAAGTCTAAAAAATAAAGGTGTATTTTTAGGTCTGGTTGGTCAGATTGACCCACCACGTAGTGAAATTGCTCAAGCAATCACTGACAGTGGTCGAGCCGGAATAAGAACTGTCATGGTCACAGGCGATCACAAAGCGACAGGAAAAGCCATCGCTACCAATCTAGGAATTAGTCGTGATGGCGATATCGTTATCGACGGCAAAGAGTTAGAGACGTTGTCTGATGGAGAGCTTGATGCGATAATCAATAAGGTTTCTGTTTTTGCTCGCGTGCATCCCGCGCAGAAACTTCGAATCGTAGAAACGTTTCAGAGAATGGGCCATGTTGTTGCCATGACGGGCGACGGAGTGAATGATGCTCCAGCTCTGGTAAAAGCAGACGTTGGAGTTGCAATGGGAATCACTGGCACAGAGGTGGCAAAGGAGGCTTCAAAGATAGTTATCACCGATGATAACTTTGCCACTATCGTTGCTGCTGTTGCTGAAGGGCGCCTTGTTTACCAAAATATCAAAAAATTAATCCTTTTTCTTTTTGTCACTTCGATTGATGAGGTTTTAATTTTGCTTTTAGCATTGCTCTTCGGCTATCCAATTCCACTTGCTGCTGTTCAGATTCTTTGGATTAACCTCGTTACCGAAGGAACTCTCACAATCAATCTAATCATGGAGCCTTTCGAGGGCGATGAAATGCAAAGATTGCCAACTCCTACCCAAGAGCTCTTATTGGATCGATCCCTTCTATCGCGGATCCCACTTATGGTGGCGGCCTCAGTGACATCAACATTTGGCTGGTTTATCTTTAGAGCCTCTCAAGGAGTTGCACCTGACCTCGTGAAAACAGAGACTTTCACAGTTCTTGCCGTCTGCCAATGGTTCAATGTGCTCAACTGCCGCTCGTCCATTCAAACGGCATTTTCGTTGGATCTTATCAAAAACCCATGGTTGATTGGTGGCCTTGTGTTAGGCAACATCCTTCATCTTGCCGTCATTTATTGGAAACCACTCAGTCAATTTTTTCATACGGTCCCCATCGCGCCGACTCAATTTATTTCCATTGGAGCGGTTGCAAGCCTCGTTCTCTGGGTAGAAGAACTCAGGAAGTACTACTCGAGACGGAAGCAATCCTCCAACTGTGTCGCCTCCCTGGGAGCTATGTAATGCTTTTAATCTTTACACACTTTGTAGTTGCCGCCCTAATTATTATTTTCGCCGGTTCAAAACTAACAAAATATGCAGATAAAATTTCCGAACTGACTGGCTGGGGACGACTTTTTGTTGGTAGCCTCCTCGTAGCGGGTGCTACTTCTTTGCCAGAACTGACCGTCGACGTTCGTGCTATTAAGGAAAACCTTCCTGACCTCGCCGTTGGAGACTTACTAGGAAGCAGTCTTTTTAACTTATTAATATTAGCCTTATTGGATTTTTCCTACCCGTCAGTCTTTCGGGGTACAACTTTCTCACCAAAGTTTCTCCATCATTCTCTCTCTGCTGTATTAACCATTGTCTTAACCTCACTGGTTGGAGTTGGAATCGCCTCTCGCCTTGAGTACTCTTTCCTCGGTGTTGGCCTCTTTTCTTGGGCCGTTTTATTTATTTATCTATTTGGCTTGAGATTAATCTTTATTGACGGCAACAGTGGACTCCTTGAAAAAGAGGCACCGACACCACCAATATCAAATAAGTACAGTTTACTTACTGCTTTCCTTGGGTACGCAGCCTCAGCATTAGTTATTCTAATTGCTGCCCCCTATCTTGTTGAGGCGGGAGATAAAATTGCAATATCCACTGGCTTCGGACACACCTTCATTGGTACCGTACTCATTGCCTTCACGACATCATTACCAGAACTCATTGCAACACTATCGGCGTTCCAAATGGGAAAACCCGATTTAGCTCTAGGAAATATTTTTGGAAGCAATGCCTTTAATATGGTTCTTTTTGTTCCATTAGATTTTTTATTCTCTAATTCACTTCTTTCTGCGGTCAGTAGGAGTCATGTCGTAACGGCTTTTGGTGTGGTGACGGCAACCGGCATCGCCGTCATGGGTCAACTCTATCGAAAAAAAGAGCGTTCGCGACTTACCGAACCAACCTCAGAAACCGTTTTAGTTGTAATTTTATTATTCTTGTTACTGCTTTATTCTATGAATGCTTAATCTTGAGTTTTTTAAAAGAATGGAGAACTGATTTACTTGGTGCGCGGGGAGGGACTTGAACCCTCACGCTCTCGCATACGCCCCTCAAACGTACGTGTCTACCAATTCCACCACCCGCGCATATAAAAAAATGGTGTTGAATTCACTTTTTAACCGCGCCGATGGTGACTTGTCAACTTTACACTTTGATTAAAGAAAAGAGTGGCGAGCTTAGATTCTAAGCAATCTTCTGCCCGTTGGCTTTTTGCCAAGCCAATTTGATCTTCTCTTCGAATTGTTTTGCAGAGAAAGGTTTTAAAATGTACTGGCTGACCCCTGCGGAAATCGCATCAAGAATATGCTCCTTTTGCCCCTCCGAGGTAAGCAAAATGAAAGGTAAGTTGGTTCCTTGGGGATGCATTCGTACCCTTACTAAAAAATCGTAACCCGACAGGTTGGGCATATTCCAGTCAGAGATAATTAATCCTACAGGCTCCTGCTGGAGTAGTTGCTGCCAATAATTCCAAGCTTTTGCACCATCGTCAGCCTGAACAATTTTATTGTATCCCAAGCGACGTAACTCGGTACCCACCATGTCTCGAATGGTTGGCATATCATCACAAATAAGAATGCGAGTGTCTTTTGAAAACATATCTCACATGGTAAACTCGCAAAATAGGGACCGCAAATGGAGATTTGGTGGCTAGACTCCCCCTGAGCCAAGGTCTAAGAACATTTGAGAGGGGGGTTAAAATTGATACCCAAGAGCGACGGCAACAGAACCAAGCATCCCATTAGGATACACCGGCACATAGACAGTTTGACTCCAGATATCCACAAAAAGGTTTAATACCCCTTTGAGGCGCATTCCGATGAGATATCCTCCGAGGGCATTATTTTTGCCCACCATAGTTTTTGAAGAGCCAAGAACGCCCATGGTTGATTCTGGCAACAACCATCCGGTTCCCACACCGCCATAAACAACATAGTTTTCGGTTAGATCTACAAATCCAAGCCCCCACACTTTGAATTCAGTGTAACGATTAGTCACATTGAGCCCCTCATTGCCCGTTGCCCGCTCAGTCGAATAAGTGTCGAATCTCAATGCCCAAGGCGATCGACGCAGGTAAATATCGCCAAAAAGGCCGACACCATTAGAACTCATGCTGGGCTCTTCACTGGTCTCTTCAAAAGTTCCGGCAGCAGAAAAAATGCCAATCGAGGTTTGATACTTTTCACTAAAGCTCATGTTCTGTTCTACAAAAGCAAAACTGTTTAGAGAGCTTAAAATGATAACACCTATTATCGAGGCAAATTTCAGTCTTTGACTAAAAGGTGATTGCGACATGCATTGACTCCTAAAGTTCCAAAAATATTATTGCCTGCAGCGAGAATTAAAATTCTCGAGGTTTTCTTTGGTCTTCAACACTGCTAACCACTTCTCACAACGCTCAGAAGGAATTTGCGGGCTTCCTGGACCAAACAAAAGAGTATCAACAATTTTTTCCCACTGAGCGACCGAGACTCTCATTTCGTCTTCCACATAAACTTTTATGAAATGAGGCAAGAAGGTCGGAAGAACTTCGACTATTCTCTTGGCCCATTGGCGTCGCGCCAATAGATCATTCAGTTCGCCTCTCTCCTCTAATCTCACATAAACCATACGAGCTAAGCTCGAACCGAGTTCGTAACCGTACTTGACGGCCTGCCGCTCCTGCCCCGCTTTATCGAGCCAAGGAGAATATTTTTTTCCAAGGTCTTCTACAGTGAAAAATGAAGGTGATCCTTGATCGGATTTAAGACATCTCTCATCACCGATGCTCTTATCAAATGATAGCGTCATAAAACAGGGATCAGAGCTGTACATCCAACCCCATACATCGGCGAGCCCTTCGTTCAGTCCGCGCAGAATCGTTCTATTCAAGAATCGTGTTTTAAAGACCTCTAAAACCTCGATATTTTTTGAATGGTCTTCGATCTTTGAATTCTGCCGATTAAAGGGAGGAGAAATCGAAAAAACATTAAAAACCGAACGTGAAAAATCAAATAAATGAGGGGTGAATTCATTTAAATTGAGAATGTTTTTTTTCTTTGCTTCTGAGTTCTTCAGCAAAGGCAACAACAACAGCCTCGCAAAAATAGAATGAAAGTGTTCATGAGCCAGCACCGCTCCATTCACAGACAACGGCAGGCCTTTTCGGCGATAGGGAACCACAAAAAAGGAATCAACAGCGGCATCGTAGAACGCATTGTTAGTCATGATTTGTCCGCCACCAAGATCTTCGATGAACTTCACATAAACTTTTCGAGCGACATCCGAATCAGGCAGGGAAAGCTCTTTGTCGAGCTTTTGCATTTTCTCTAGGTGTGCATAGATGGATGCAACCTCTGTCGAAAAGCGAGTGAGAGGAATAATCGCCCCTGATTTATCCTGCGAGTATTCTAATAAAATATCCTGTGATGAAAGCGTATTCTCATCGATTCGCAAAACATGGCTTCGTAGCTGGGCTGCTCCCCCATTGAGAGGCGCCCAACTGGTCACTGTGTCGAGCTGAATCTTTTGAACCGAATAGGCTCCGTTAGCTCCCATCCAGGGTAGCCAAATTTGATGGCTTATTGATGTCTTCTTCGCGGGAGTACAGCCAATCGAGCTAAAAACGACAAAGAAAAGCAGCGCACCCCAAAGGGCACCTTTTACCGGTCGGTTTTCTTCGTGCATCTTCCCTCACTTCTGGTCACATATCGTTGACCAACCTGACTTTTCAGGTAAAAAGACAGTCTCTATCTGATGATTTATGACATATCCAGTCATAAGTCTTTAAAACTCTCTAAGGGAGAAACTAAGATAATGCAACCCACAGATATTCTTACAAAAAACTTAAACCCCCCGCAAAGAAAGGCTGTGGAAACATTACAAGGACCGGTGCTCATTCTCGCCGGTGCTGGATCAGGAAAAACCAGAGTCCTCACCCATCGAATGGCAAAGATTATTGCCGAAGGTTTTGCTTATCCCGAAGAAATATTGGCAGTTACCTTCACCAACAAGGCCGCTTCTGAAATGGAGCACCGAATTTACCAAATTTTGTGCCAACTCGATTATACGGTCTCAGTTCCTCTGTGGGTAACAACGTTCCATAGTTTCTGTGCTCGACTTCTCCGAAGTCACATTACCATGCTCGACTTCCAACCTTTTTTTAATATCTACGATAGCCAAGATCAGCTCCAGGTAATCAAGCGAGTCCTCACTCAACTTCATATTGATGATAAAATATTCCCTGCCAAAAATTTTCAATCGCGGATTAACAACGCCAAAATGCTCGCACTCTCGCCAGAGGACGCTGCTCGATCAAATAAACTACATCTCGATGAGCAAACAATCAATGTTTATAAAAAGTACGAAACCCAGCTAAAACAGGCCAATGCTCTCGATTTTGGCGATCTACTTTTAAAAACTTATGAACTTTTTCGAATGTATCCCGATTTACTGGCGGGTTATCAGCAAAAGTTTAAATATATCATGGTCGATGAGTATCAAGACACCAACCATATTCAATACTTGCTTGTTCAGCAATTGGCCTCTCAGCACCGTAATCTCTGCGTGGTTGGAGACGAAGATCAATCGATCTATAGCTGGCGGGGCGCTGATATTTCAAATATTCTGAATTTCGAAAAAGATTTTCCTGAGGCCCATGTCATTAAACTCGAGGAGAACTATCGCTCCACGAAAACAATCGTTAATGCTGCTAGCCACCTCATACGCAATAACACCGAGAGAAAAGACAAAACCCTCTTTACCAACAATAACGACGGCGACCCCATCACCATCAAAGAAGAAAAAAATGAGTACGATGAAGCCCGCTTTGTCGTAAAGAACCTCTTAGAGGGCGTCAGCCATGGCGATAAAAACTGGGCCGACTGCGCTGTTTTCTACCGAACCAACGCTCAATCAAGGGTTTTAGAAGAGCAACTTCGAATGAACCAGATCCCCTATCGCCTTGTTGGTGGGGTTAAGTTTTATGAGCGAATGGAAGTTAAAGATCTGTTATGTTACATGAGAATCACCATGAATCTGAATGATGATCTGGCATTTAAGAGAATCATCAATACTCCAACCCGCGGCATCGGAAAAACAACGTTAGAGAGAATCGAAGAAATTGCAAACAGTCGCCAACTCACTCTTTGGCAGGCGCTCCAGCACTCGGTTGAAAATCGTGAATTTTCTGCGGGTATCACACAAAAGTTAAGACGTTTTATTGACCTTATCGAAAAACTAAAATTGGAGTCAGAAAAGAGTGGCCTTCTCGACTTTTATAAATTTGCAATAGACCAAACCGAATATGTTGCAAAACTTGCCATCGAACAAACTCCAGAAGCTCAGGCTCGTATTGAAAACCTTGAGGAATTAAGCAACGCCATCGGACAATTTGAAAAAGAACGTGGCAAGGAAGCGACTCTTGTGAGTTTTCTCGAAGAAATGGCCCTTGTTAGCGACACCGACGACATGAAAGAAGATCGAAACGCCGTCACGCTCATGACACTCCATATTTCAAAAGGTTTGGAGTTCCCGATAGTTTTCGTTGTGGGAATGGAAGAGGGACTCTTTCCGAGTTTCCGCTCTATGGATGATCTCGACCCAAGTTCGGTAGAAGAAGAGCGAAGACTTGCCTATGTGGGAATGACCCGCGCAAGGGAGACCCTGTTTCTCACTTACACCCAATCACGCAGAGTTTGGGGTCAGGAGCAGTTTAATCAACCTAGCCGTTTTCTTGATGAACTCCCTAAAAACCTTGTGCAATGGAAAAAACCATTTGCGACGAGACCAAACTTTTTAAATTCAAGTGCCGCAACCAAAGGCTTCAGTGGATCAAAACAACATAATGATGATTGGGACGTGCAATACTTTCCCGATGATATTCCTCAAGCACCATCAAATCAGCCGAGCTCCCCTTATTCAAAAGGCAAAAAGGTCCGCCATCCAACATTTGGAGTGGGTCAGGTTTTTGAAGTTGAAGGTAGCGGCGAAGATCTCAAGGTCAGTGTGCTTTTTCAAGATCGTACCATTAAAAAATTCGTAGCTAAATACGCCAGGCTCGAACCGGTTAGTTAGTTAGTTATTTAGTTGGTTAGTTAGTTGACTGACCCGTCATCATAAAAAGGGGCTGAGATAAGCCCCTTTTTATGTCTACCAGTTTTCTGAATTACAATTTAATTTGAGCACCCATCAGATACTTAGTTTCTCGTGTGTCGAAAGCTGAATATTCAGAACGAACTTTTTTGGACGTTGGATTTAGTATATTTCTCTCTTGGGAAACTGAGAGGGAAATCTTAACAATCTTATGAGGTATTAGGTCGATTCCCAATTCTGGGCCGAGAAACTCTTCCGTTCTCGACATAGCCTCTCCACCCATAACTTTAATTCGATGGTTCATTGCCAAGTAGGGAACAATCGCTTTACCTTGTGCTAACTTAGCCTGAGAGACCAATTCAAATTTTGAATCAGTCACGGCATAGTCAGTCACCCGCGGACTCAATTGCACTGTTGCCGTTCTTTGTGAAGCTATCGTATATGGCAATTTAATATCGGCACGAACCTGAAAATTCTCTTTGAGGAGCCCAGACTGCTCAGAAGTTGGAAAATATATGCGAGCATCGATTTCGGTTTTATCTGAACCCCAAAAACTAGGTGCTACTAAAAGCCCAGCAACGGCAACATTAGAAGCTATCATTTCTTGATCGGCTTGGTCTTGATTAATCGTTGCGAGATTATATTTTCCTCCAATCAAAAGACCTAGTTGAGCTTGGTCGTTGAATTTGTAGGCCAGACGAAATTGAGTTTCAGTGCCTGCCCCACCAAGCTCCTTACCGGTCTGAATGTTGCTTGCCATTTCGCTCCTCAACGTGGCTGTCCATGGAAGAACAGGCGCCGGCGCTACAATCGTAGTTTCTGATTGGGCCAAAACGAAAGGTGAACTCAAAATAAAGATTGACGCAAAAACTAATTTTTTCATGGAACCCCCAAAATTTTCCCTTACCCCGAGTTATCTCGACTGTCCGAGCTTGAAAATATCAAACTTGAAATTGACGGATTCTTAACGTTATCTTGAGCTATTGCGTTAATGAGTACTGGTAATAATCGATAAGATCTTAAGTTCGACAACTGTAGAATATTTAAACACCATCCGTTTAGCTCATAATATTAGACACTTAATGATTCCACTCCTCTGGCACGATTTTCGATAGGAACTCAGTTGAGGGTGTGTTTTATTTCGCGCCCCCTCGGAGGCGATTATGAAAAGATGGCAATCAAAAAACGAAAAACTGATGGTCGGAGGACTCTTCTTAGTTCTGATGGCGAGTTCACTCTCCTCGACACATCTTTGGATTAGCGATCTTGGATCGACTGATTTGGCCACCACCATCGCCAATCCGGAACCTTCGAGAGACAATCAATCAAACACTGATGAATTAAATGATATTCCACAAACACTCACACGAAGAACGTTACCTGCCATCGAGGAGTCGGCTCAATCTGAAGGTGATGCTGAGGAACGTTCTGAGACTCGAAATGAACTCGTTGCACCAAATCGAGATAGGGAAAAAGCCATTAGAGGCCAGCTAAACGTGGACGAGCGAACTTTTGAAGCAACCTATAAGCAAGATGAAAGTGATCGATCGAAAACCCTTGTTACCCTCGAACCAGCCAGTGAAACTGAAGGTCAAGCTTGCATTGAATGTAAAACCTATCGTGTTCCAAGGCCCCTAAACGGTGGAAATCTCGAAAACATTCAGGCTATCAACAAAGCTTTAAAAGATAAGCTCAAAAAAGATAAAGACACGGTGGCAGAGAGGCCCCAGCAAAATCAGCCTCCTCAACGCGAAGACCGTCGACCACGCCCTCGAGATATGAATGAGCGTGATCAATTCAGAAGCGTTGATGTTATCGAGGAACGATGTGGCAACAAACGAAGCCGTGACTTTTTCACCCTCTGCGCAATGAAAGAGTTTGGTCGTATCGCCAATATCAAGGGAGATGATGCGCCTGATGCCTCAGAACTCCAAGATATTTTCGAACAACACATTTATTCGAATCTCCGAGATCAGTTGAAGGACCGAAATAATAAAGGCCGCCAAGATGAGGCCAAAATTGCGATTTCAAATCTTATTGAAAAGCTCGACACCCCCAATAGCGAAGGAGTGCGTACAGCTCTCACAAAAATGAAACAAATTCCGATGATCCTCGAAGTTCAAGACTTGGCCGTTCTTGAACGTGAGGCTCGTTCTTTAGAAAAAACCAATCCCTCGCGAGCAATGCGCCTCTTGAATGAATTCAATGTTCGTCGCAATGGTTTTCAACAGTCCTATAATGAGGACATGATAGACATGGCACAAGCCTATGAAAATCTTGTGGATGACGATAGTCTTACTCGCGAAAGAGCATTGAATCTACTCTATGATAATTACGTTGACCCTTTGTCAGCTTACAAAGATGCGCTCTGGAGCAATGACCCTGCGGGAGCATTGAATAATCTTCCTAACCCTGGACTCTCAAACGCCGTCAATGGCGGGTTACGCGGGGCCAGGGGTGGCCAAGGTGGAAGTAATTTTCCACCACTTAATCAGGCCGGTGGAAATAATAATGGTATGAATAATAATATGAATTCTCGTGGCTATCCGCAGACAGGTGGAGGTTTCAATTCGAGATTCAATAATGGTGGAAACGTTTCGAACCCAATGAATAATAATAACTACGGACCCAGCAATATGGGCCCGAACAATATGAATGGTATGAACAGTCGATTCGGAGCCCCTAATACAGGTTTTAACCAAGGTGGTTATCAACCAATGATGAACAACTACAATCCAGGAATGAATGGAGGATACCCTCCAATGAACTCTGGAATGCCGATGGGTAACTACGGATACGGCCCTGGTATGGGCTACTCAAATCCTGGTTACATGGGCGGAATGGGAATGGGCGGAATGGGAATGGGCGGAATGGGAATGGGTGGTCCAGGAATGGGCGGAATGCGGCCACCGATGTATGGCACAGGTATGGGTGGCGGACTATTTGGTGGTTATGGTGGCGGTATCGCAGTCACTCCAATTGGAGGTGGTCCTTTCGGCGGTGGTATGTATGGAGGACCGATGTATGGCGGCGGTATGTACGGAGGTGGACTTGGAATGATGCCTATGGGAGGCCCTGGAATGTTTCCAATGGGCGGCCCTGGTATGAGCGCAGCTCGTCCGCGATTTTGAAAGGTCTTCAGCCCTTTATGTTAAGCCAAAGACACTCTTTGGCTTACAAGAGATAGTTTTTCAAAAAAACTTTCTAGCCTTCAGATACAGCACACTCCTTGATAGTGCTGTTAATCTGGAGGCTTTATGCTTTTGAGATCAAGACATTTTATTCTCTCTTCAGTTGCTTTCTTGCTGGTATTAACAGCGGGATGTGACGGAGCAAAACAGGGTCGACCTGCATTTCGAGTTCGAACCGCTGAAAAAGCCAAGTCCAATCATAAGGTCGAAGCTAAAGAAAAAACCGAAGAAAGCTTCAAGGTAGAACAGAAACCATCAGTTCCTGTTACACCACGACCAAGCCTTCCTCCACCGATAACGGAAAAATCAAAAGTAGTCTTTAAGGCTAATCAGGCAGAGATATCGATTGCCAAAATTGCTCTCGATAAGGAGTTTTTGCTTCAAGGCGTTTTAATTCCTCAAGATGGCGTTGCCATGGGAAAATCTATCAAGAGCCGCGTGATAGCATTTCACATTCGTGGAAAATCCTTAATAATGCTCGAGGCGACCCATGGCCATAGCATCAACTCTGACTTTTCTCAAAAATTGGTTCTGGCAACCTTCAACATCCTAAAACAAGACGACGACTTCATTACTTTTGATTTCAATGCTGGTATGTCGAAACTCATGGCTCTTCGTGACTGGTATGCAAAAGACATTGAGGGCCAAAACTATTCTACAGAAAAACAGTTCGCTGCCTCTCAGGTCCTCAATAGTTACATTGAAGAGGCACAAATAGATAATTCAAATCAGCTGGTCATTCGCCAAATAAGTTTAATGAATGCTACGCAGACCAGTAAAGAACTAGGATCCATAAGGATTCCTGTTGAAGTAAAATACTATCTAAGCCCCTACCGACCAACCGAGAGCTACCGACCTTACGAGTCTCCCCGCCGTTTTGATCAAATGGGCTTTTTTGAAATTAACCCTCAGCTTAATAAATCGGGAATGACAGTTACCTTAGCTTCTCGCTTCAACCCTGAAAAACCAATTGTTTTTGCGATTTCTGCAAATACTCCTCCTGATTTTAGAAAGGCCGTCCAAGATGGAATTCTCTATTGGAACAAAGCTTTCGGTAAAGAAATCGTTCAAGCTATCATCGCACCCGAGCATGTTCGCGCTCCAGATATTAACTACAATGTGGTTCAATGGGTGACTCATGATAACGCCGGCTCCGCTTATGCCGACGGCCAAATGGACCCACGCACGGGAGAAATCCTTCATGCGCAGGTTTACTTGACGAGTGCTTTTGCTTTTGGTGGCAAGAATAAAGCTCGTGAAACTCTTCGCAAGTTAACGTTGACCCCAGACCTCTCGACGCCCGAGTCTTTATCACCCTTTCTCAAGGGCCTGAACAAAGAGGAATGGTGCAATCTTGAGTACCGAGAATCCCTAGCAAAAGCTTTAGAAAACGTTATCAATCAGAATCTCGAAGATGATAAGGTTTTGAAAGTCTCACAGGATTACGTGAGAGAAGTGGTTGCTCATGAGATTGGTCATACCCTTGGTCTTCGACATAACTTTGCCGGTACGTTGGCTGCAAGCTACAAAGCAGCAGACCGCCAAAAATTATTTAAGGACTACTTAAATAATGGAAAAGCGAACACTGACTACACCTATTCGAGCTCGGTCATGGATTACCACCGCCTTGAAGAATCAGCCATTTTGGGTAACCTGATTGAACTTGATCCGAAACCCTTAAGCTATGATTTAAAAGCTATTCGCAAACTTTATTTTGATGAAGATCTAAAGCTCAATCCGAATCCATTATTTTGTACCGACTCTCATGCCGATATTGAAGGGTTTGTCGATTGCCAACGATTTGATTTTGGTTCATCACCACTTGAGTACGCCCATTGGAAAATCGAAACCAGCATTAATGAGCTGCCACAAAGCCTTATCGAAAAATACATTCGTAATAAAACAGACTCGCTAGCGAAACCTTATCTAATTGAACAAGTTCCTCTCGAACCAACTCCTAAATTAGCAGATACTCTTTTACAGCCTTTATCGGACACCATGAAACTACTCACCTCGGATCGAGCGCTTCTCAAGGTTGAAAGAAACTTCGAAGAAGTGGATGAACGAACTGAAGATCAATTGCAAGATGCTTATGACAGCTATATCGAAACTGAGGTCTCGCGACTAGGCGGCCTCAATTCATTAATCAACGTGCTACCGCCACATTTTTCAGAAAAAACAAAGTCGAGAATTGAAGCCGCTCTCAACAGCCCTTCCTATCGCGAGGGCTTTGGTTATGGCGGAACACCTTTTTCTATGACCGGCCAAGAAATATCGCAAATTAAGAGAGATTTGTTTATTTATGTCGAAAAACTCGAAAAAAGCTTGATTAAAAGCGAACTCAAGAAAATAAGAACAACGGAATTTAACCGCGATGTAAATTCAAAATCTTCTCTTATTCGCAACAACCCAGTGTCTTTGGAGCTCGCTCAGGTACTTGCTAGAAAAATGGAAAAATATATTCTATCGACGAGCGGTACTGTTATTGAAACCGATCTCACCAAAGATAAATATATTAGCAAAGTAAAAATACCTCTTTTTGTTCTTACTGCTGCTGAAAAAGTTTACGAGACAATCCCCGTTAAACTTCCGGTTTTTTCATATTCAACTGACATTAGGGAACTCGCTGCAACCCTCCTCAATGAGGGCAGGGGTGAAGATGTCGCATGGGGCAGCGAAGAGAAATTTCAAATCATTGGTAAGCTCAATCGTCTTCTCGAAGAATCACTGACCGTGCCACTAGAAACAATTGAACCATCGAAGCAAAATAAAACGGTTTTTCGCTGGATTGCGGAAAACAAGAAAGTAAAACAATCTTTTAAATAACATTTTTCGATCCGCGTTTGATCGAACCCAAAAGGGAGACGGCATTATCTGCCCTCTCCCTTTTTTCTTTTTATGTATAAACAACGAAGAGACGAAGACTAAGTACCGACGAATCATTGGCCTCGCTTTGCCGCCACCAAATCCACTGACTAAATTTCGTTCTCCTGTATAAACTTCGGCAACAAATCCCAATGTGAGACATTTTAAAAATTCTAATCCTGCTTAAATTTGTTCTGGTAAAGACGCGAAAGGCCCTCAACTTGCATCCCCATGTATTAAAGAAGGTACTGTCGAAATTTTCGGGGAGGTTAAAATGAACCTAGCAAAGTTAATAGGCATATTCCTGTTCCCCGTTCTTTCGTGGGGGATCTCAAGTAAATATCCTCTCACCCCTCTCGACTTAAAGAGTTTGGCCAAGCTATCCTCTCAAAGCTTTCGTATCGATGTCGATCCTTCTGGAAAAATTCGCCTTAATGGACGATGGCCAAATGTTTGCGCTAAGACTTCTGCGATTGGGAGTCAGAGAAGTCAAAATGGTTTAGGCATTATAATCAATGTTACTGATGAATGTTTAAATCTATTAAAACTAAGCCCGGCTCAAATTGCTAAACTCCCCCAAAGTTCGATGAAAAAAATAATCGAGGGACAACTTTTGAAATCAAAAGAATCAGTTTTCATTAAGAGCACCAAGCCAAAACTGGATCTTACCTTTAACTACGAGGATGTAGAAAAGATGAAAGCCAAAGAAAATCTTTTTTCTGTTCATCCTGCTATCGATGCAGACAATGATCAGGCAAGAAAAAATCTTTACACTGAACCCAAACGGCCCACCAATGAATTCGACAGTTCAATTAACTATAGAGGCTGCAAACCAAATGATTATGGCGTGACAGACCCCGAAGTCTGCAGAGACCGCCACGGTATTGATCTCAACGCTGATATTCCACTCGGCCCAGGTTCAAAAATCGTGGGAACGACTCGTTTTGATTTTGTTCTGCCTAACCGATTACAAGATAGCTTTGCAGATAACTTAGGGGTGAACGTTCAATTTGTTCACGAAATTAGTGGGTCCGTTGGTAGTCAATAGTGGTTCTTTCTTTTTCCCAAACGTAAATGAGCGTTTCATCGGAGAGAGGCAGCTCCATATAAAGTCGATCGAGGACCCTTCTCATGGGAGTGACTTTCTTTTTACCAACTACCATATCTGGATCTCGATAGCATTCAAATGCGTTCTCTGGATTTACCCAGGTCACTTCATCCGTTAAGCTTGAGCCATCAAAGGTGTAGAGTCCTTTTCGCTCGCAGAAACCATGTTCGTTGAGCCTAAACCATCGCAAAACATCTGTACCATCAGACAAAAATTCAAACGAAAGAATTAAATTAGGATTTGGGGGTGCATGAAAGACTTCATCGTAGACATATCCAATATACTTCCAACGTCCTACCAAAAGAGCGCCCTTATCCGCGGAAAAGGCCGAAGGAGCTATTGAGAAAATCCAGAGGCCTATCAAAAGATGTCTTATAATTTTCAACCTAACCCCCAACCGTGGAATAGGACCTAGCACCCACTTTGGAAGGTCACAATTCATGGGGCGGCGCACCCTTTAGTTTGGCCAACCTCGGGAATCAAGAACCCCTTGAATTTTACGAATCACATCTTGGCTCATACTCATATTCGCCATCGAGTCACCGATCGCAAACCGCACATCTGCGAAAGTTGGTTGAGAGCTAAGGCGAACGATAGTTTTAAGCGCTAATTTTTGAGCTTCTTTTGCCCCAATCAACTTTTCGATATCCCAAAAGGTGCCGCTCAAAATCCCGCTATCATGATAAATACCGCCATTTTTTTCTGAATAATGAGTGTTATTATTCACCGTTCTGGTGAACGGTCTCTTCAAAAAGGCAGTGTGGCCCATTTCGGGGTTTCCCCACAAGGAAGCCGTCAGGTAATCTGCAAAACCTTCATTAATAGAAGCTGATTCACCCTCGGTCCCCATACCACTGAGAGAATCAATAATTGCATGGGCAACCTCATGACTCACTATGGATGGATCGCGTGGAATTCCGCGGTAACTTAATCCATCGCCATCACCAAGACGAATGAAACCTTTGTAATAATAGGCCGTATTTACTTTATTAGGATATCCCGCACGTAGTCCTATTTTAATTGGAAAGGGCAGACTCAAATCCCATTGAGTTTCAGCATAACTCAACATTTTCTGCGCATAAAAAAACGCCTGCACATGATCAAATCGGGGATCATCCGGTCCAAATACAAATTCACCATTTTCGGCATTTACTTTTTGCCCATCTTCACTGCTAACATAAACCCGCGGACTACTGAGAGTTCCATCTCCCAAAAGGGGTTTTAATACCGTTTCAATAAGGTCAGAGAATCGAGGACCAATTGGAAATACAACCGATCGCCCCTCATGAAAACAAAGTTCTACTCGTCTAACAGATTCGATGGCGTAGGATGAACTGACTTTCATTGAATAAACGGCACTACTATCTTTGGGAATATATTCAAATTTATAATACAATTGAGGATTATCTTTTGATCCACCAACGACAACTTGTGGCTCAAAAATATGACTAGCATTATTGAGTGCGAGATGTTTGCGCTTTATTGTTTCAAGTGCCTTAAATCGCTGAAGATGCATTAGCTCTGCTTGCGGTTTTAATTTTGAAAGGTTCGCTTCGCTAAAGTTTGCATTTACAAATTGAGTTTTGCCTGAAACGTTAGAAATTTTTTGATAAAAAGACGACTCGACAGCAGCTCCACCCACTTTTTGGGTAGATCTTTCTATGATTTCATCAAAGACCTTGAGGGTAATGTCTGCGCGAGGAATATTATTTGGCTGAGCCTCTGTTTTTAGATTTTTTTGGTTAACCGACCAACGATATTTCGTTAGTTCTAGTTCCCTTTGACAACCCAAAATAAAAAAAACGCTGACACCAAAAACAATTCTCTTCATTCTTACCCCTCACCTAAGCATCAACTTAGGAAATTGCAGCGAGACTCTCCCTCCGAGCCTCACTGCAACTCTATCGGTACTTTACTCTTCGATTTGAATTACTTTTTCGATGTAAGTACCATCTCCATTAAGTAGTCTAACTGCATGTTTACCAATAGACAATTTACCTAAGTGAATTTCTTTTGAGAAAGGAACCAGCACCATTAAACACATTCCCTGACTAACAGTTGCAGACGCTCGAATTTCGTGGACGTTAGTCGAGGGGTGACGAACATCTGATTCTTTCCAACGATAACAGCCATTTGGAAACAATCCGCTCGCAACTACAAAAGTATCACTATTACTATCAAACCCACTTGGGATAAAGGCATCACTAAATCCGACTTGAATTTCTCTCTCGTCAGCTCCTGCCTGAGCACCCTGAGAAATCATTAACGCACCTACCAATGCTAATGCTAATCTTGCAAACGCTTTCATTTTTCCTCCCTGTTTTTTGCCTCTGAGAACTCTCTCTTTGGCTTTCACCTATTAGGTAACACCGAGGCACTTACCCATCAAACAAGAACGGCACGACTGCTTGAGTCACTCGACCAGCCAATCGATTTTTGTGACATTATAAACAAAATTTAATTTTTTATGGGTTAAAGATTCTCATTTATGAAGTTTGAATCCCACCTCGCCCAAACATTTTGACATCTTTGAGTGAGGAGCAGACCTGTTTATACATAACCAAAAGGAGAGCTTATGAAAGCAATACCCACTATCCAAAAATATATGACCCCAATGCCACATACTATTGGGAGCGATCAAAATCTAAAAAAAGCCCACGAACTTATGCGCGAATATAGAATTAGGCACTTACCGGTACTCAAAGGCGGTAAACTTGTTGGTATTCTTACCGATCGTGATCTCGCTCTTGTTGAAAGCCTTAAAGATGTAAATCCAGAAACGGTGCCTGTCGAAGATGCCTGCACTCCAGATCCGTATATTGTAAGCCCCCAATCAAAGTTGAATGACGTCTGCGACGAAATGGCAAGACACAAATATGGATCTACATTGATAGTAGATAACAATAAATTAGTCGGTGTATTTACTTGGGTTGATGCACTGAATGCGTTTAGCGATCTCTTAGAAACTCGATTAAAAGGTTAAAAAATAAAGGCTGCTGTATTTGCAGCAGCCTTTATTTGCTTGGCGCTATTTTACTCAGCGTCTTCGAGATAGGTGTATCCCGATAGACCTTCCTCATAGTGCTTTATAAGAAGCTTGGCATCTTGCTTGCTCAGGTGCCCCTTCAAAATTCCGTTCTCGGTCGCCTGCCGAACCTGTTCAATTAAACTACCTCGAGAATATTGAACATAACTCAAAACTTCTGTTACCGTATCTCCGGGAACGTATTGATCAATGGTATAACCACCCTCTGTTAAAGATACGTGGACAGCATCGGTGTCACCAAAAAGATTATGAAGATCTCCAAGAATTTCCTGGTAGGCACCCGTCAAGAAAACGCCAACGTAGTAATTTTGTTTACCATTAAATGTATGCATATTGAGGGTTTTTCGGTACCCACCCGTTTCAACATCGATGAACTTTTCAATTTTACCGTCAGAGTCACAGGTGAGATCAGCAAGGGTCGCCATTCGCTCTGGCTTTTCTATCAATCGATGCAGCGGCATGACCGGAAACAATTGTCCTACGGCCCATGAGTCTGGCACCGACTGAAAAACAGAAAAGTTACAGAAATAGGTATCGCAAATTTCTTGCTCGAGCGCCCGGTAAATATCTTCAAATTCGTTCGGGTTCAATTTGGCGATCGCAATCATCTTGGTGGCGATTGCCCAGGCCATAGCCTCAGCTTCTGCTCGATGCTGCAAACTGAGAACTCCATAGACGAAGAGTTGAAGCGCTTCTTGTTTGATCTGAACCAAATCATTGAAGCACTCATTGAGGTTTTCGCCATTTACCTTTTCATAAATATACTGCAAATCTTGAAGTAACTTTGGATCATCTTTCTTGATGGGCCTCGGTAGCTCGTAGCGATGCAAGTCGTTCACCCCAGTGACATTAAACACTAACACCGAGTGGTGCGCGACTAAGAAGCGCCCGGATTCCGTGACAATGTGAGGATGAGGGATTTTCTTTTCATCACACATTGATTGAATAACAGAAATAATATCGTTGGCGTATTCTTGCTCGCTATAGTTCAAAGAACTATCGCTGCTCCCAGTACCATCATAATCAACTCCTAGGCCCCCTCCAACATCGAGATATTTAAGTCCTGTAGCGCCCATTCCGTAGATTTCGGTGAAAAAACGCCCACCCTCTTTGAGAGACGATTTAATAGCCTGAATCGAAGGAATTTGAGAGCCAATATGAAAATGCATTAGCTCCAAACAATCCAGGTATCCTTCTTTTTGAAGAAGCTCTAGCCCCTCAACGATCTCGATAGCTGTAAGCCCGAATTTTGAACGCGCGCCCGAAGAATCGACCCACTTCCCCGCCCCTTGAGTATTTAATTTTGAACGGAATCCAATTTTTGGACGAGCCCCAAGCTTTTTTGCTGCCGAAAGGATTAATTGGAGCTCATCGTAACGATCTACAACGATAATGGTATTACGACCAAGCTTTTGAGAAAGAATCGCTGTCTCGATGTATTCTGAATCTTTAAATCCGTTACAAATAATAATGGAATCTTCAGTCGTGGCCATTGCCAAGACGACCAAAAGCTCAGGCTTACTTCCGCACTCGAGACCTAGACCAAAGCCTTTTCCATACCTCACAAGTTCCTCAACCAGTTGATGCTGCTGGTTGACTTTTATCGGGTAAACTCCTCGATAAGCTCCTTTATAGCCATGATCTTGAATGGCCGTGGCAAAACACTGATTAATTAATTCAATGCGCGAACGGATGATATCAGGAAATCGAATCATTATGGGAACCCTGATCCCCCGATCTCGGAGATCCTCGGTTAATTCAAAAAGATCAATGTGCCTTGGACTATTTTGATACGGAAAAATTGCTACATTGCCCTTTTCATTGATTCTAAAGTACCCCTGCCCCCATTGGTTAATGCCATACAGCTCTGCACTCTCTGAAATAGACCATGATTTAGACATTAATTCTCCTACAAGCATATGAAAACAAAGATCTTTTTTAACTTAAGACTCTCTGATCTTCAGGGGGTTTAAAAGAGAACCATCAACGGCTTCTCTTTTGCCTTTCTGAACTGCACCAATTTGAAATCCTTGTAAAGTTAAAAGCTGCCATAAAGGTACAAAAATTGTCGAAGTTTCCTTCAGTTTTTCAGAAAATCTTTCATTTTACTGCAGAACTCTATCCATAGGTCGAGCTCTGTGGGGCCATAACCTAAAACTAGACGTTTTATTTCTCTCGTTTGTGCCTTTTTTCTGCGAAACTATCCTTATGCTAAAGGCCGTTTTCTCAAGCACTCAACGAAGAATCCTTGTCGTCGATGAAGACCTCGGCCTCACATCTCTTATTCGCACAACTCTGGAACACCAAGGACACGAAGTAACTGTCACAGACAATGCTCTCAGCGCGAAAGAACTCGTTCTTTCGTGGCATCCTCACCTCGTGTTAATCGATGTTCATGCACCGAGCCTGAATGGAATGGATTTGCTCACAGATTTAAGAGACTCTGAGAGCCTTTGCTCCATCATCATTATTTCGGATAAAAATTCTCCTGATGAAATTGCCGCGGGCCTGGACTCTGGGGCCGACGACTATATTTCGAAGCCTTTCGACAAAAACGAACTCGTAGCAAGAGTTCGTGCGCAACTGAGACTTCGCGACATGAACGAGCAATTACTTTCAAACAATGCTCGTTTACAAGAGCTTGTCGATATTGATGACCTCACTGGTTTACTCAATATGCGCTCAACCTTTGAACGCCTAGAGCATGAACTCATGCGCGGAAAACGTCATGAGAGAACCGTGTGTGTTATCATGATGGACATGGATCACTTTAAAGGTGTTAACGATGGGCATGACCACCTTTTCGGAAGCTTTGTTTTATCAGAAGTAGGAAAAATCATTCGATCATCCATTCGTAATATAGATATTGCCGCTCGCTATGGAGGCGATGAATTTCTGATGGTTCTAAGTGAAGTCGACAAAGAGGCTGCTTTTAGTTTTTGCGAAAGGCTCAGGCAAAGCGTTGAGGCTTATACTTTCAAAAGCGGATCCGACACCATGAAGCTAACAGCAAGTATTGGTTTTTCACTGACAGATCCAAAAAGGCCGGATGTCGATCCTAAGCAGCTCGTTCGAGTGGCCGATTGGGCGCTCTATGAAGCCAAAAGATCAGGCCGAAACCGTGTTTGTTTTTTCGATCTGGCGGAGCATCCAGAATTCAGCCAGCAAACTTATAAAAAGGCCCAATAAAGACTTTGCCACAAAGAAAACTACTGCTATTAGAAAATCATGAAAAGTCATGGCCAAGTAAATCAAAAAAATATTGAAAAAACCCTAAAATGGGCTTCCGTTTTTTCAGTCGTTGTGAGCTTCTGCGTTCTTGGCCTCAAGTCCGCCGCTTTCTTTGCAACGAATTCCCAGGTTGTTTTATCAGACGCACTGGAAAGTATTGTTAATGTGATTGCAAGTCTCATTGCTCTTTGGATTGTTCATGTTAGCAGCGAACCCGCTGACGATAAGCATCCGTATGGGCATGGGAAACTCGAATATTTTTCGGCAGCTTTTGAAGGGGGCCTCATCTGCTTCGCCGGCCTAATGATTATTGCCGAATCAGTTCAAAGCCTTTTCGAAGGTGAGTTGATCGCGAATTTTGAAGTAGGTTTTCTTTACTCTATAGTCGCCAGTCTACTCAACCTGGGACTCGGGCTATATTTAAAATATGTGGGCTCTAAACATCATTCAGCAGCACTCAATTCTAGTGGGACCCATGTTCTGTCAGATATATGGACGACTATAGGCGCACTCATCGGCCTGGGCCTCGTTTGGCTGACTGGAAAGCTTTGGCTTGACTCAATCTCTGCTATAATAATGGCTCTCTATCTGCTCTATAGTGGCTACAAAGTTGTTCGCTCCGCGGTTGGAGGTTTACTCGACGAAATTGACAACGACTCATTGGGAAAACTGGCGGCCGTGATTGAGAAAACCCGCTTTCCAGGAATCATTGATATTCACCAAACAAGGATGATCCGGGCAGGGCGCTTTCATCATATCGATTCACATGTTGTTGTCCCTGAATTTTGGGATGTTAGTGAAGCTCATCATCAAACGACCCTCTTTGAGCGCCTAGTTGTTAAGGAGTACCATTTGGAGGGCGAGGTGGCCTTTCACGTAGATCCTTGCCTGAAGTCCTATTGTGGTCAGTGTGATCTTGAACCCTGCCCCATAAGAATTGCCGAATTTGAAAAAAGATCACACGTTACCGCTCATAGCTTGACCCAAAAGCCCATCTTAGAAGAAGAAGATGGTCTATGAACGAACGTCGTCCTCAACTAAGCCTAACCAGAACTATTCCTAAGCCAACCTATTATATTTCGGCAATAGATGGCGAGTTTGCAGAGTTTGCCTTCAATGAAGAACGCGCACCACAAAACCAGGGTGCTTGGCGATCTAATGTATTTAAAGTCGAAGACTCCGTCCCCTTAGATCTTGAATTTGGTACTGGTAATGGCCAACACTTTGCCCATCACGCAAATTCAAACCCAAATCGCTGCTTAGTTGGATTTGAACTAAAATATAAACCACTCATTCAAAGTATTCGCCGTACCCTGAATGGTGGAGCAAAAAATGCCAGAATTCTTCGATATCATGCTCACAATGCTGATCTTGCTTTTGCCGAGGGCGAAATTAACAATGTCTATGTTCACTTTCCTGACCCTTGGGAACGACCTAAGAAATTTAAAAATAGAATTATTTGCGAGACATTTTTAAATCGACTCTACAAATTACAACGACCCGGCTCCTTCGTGGAGTTTAAAACAGATTCACGCGAATACTTTCTATGGGCTCTCGAAGAAATCAAGAAAACCAACTACGTTTTAGAATTTCATACTTTAGATCTTCATCAGTCTGAGATGGCATCAGAAAATTTTATTACGACTTTCGAAAAAATTTTCTTGGGAGAGGGTATTCCCATCAATGCCTGTCGTCTTCGCAAACCGCTTTAATTTTTATTACCAGTAGGGGGTATCGATAGTGATGTCTCCAAGAACTTCGACTTGGCAGGTTAAACGACACTGAGATGGTAAATTTTTGATCTCAATAAGATGCGCCTCCTCTGATCGAATAGCTGATAAATTTTCTTTGCCATTTAAAACATACACCCAGCATTTCGCGCAAACCGCATCCCCAGAACAAGATGATGCAACCGATATTCCATTTTCGAGTAAAGCCTTCATCAGATTCACTCCCATAGGCACCGTAATGGGTTTTTTATTTTTTAAAAAATTGATGGTTGCCACAGTTGCTTACCTCTCTTTTAACGGCATCTCTTTCTTTTCAACAATCCTATAATTTTTATTCCCTCCTCACAAGCTCCACTCTAACAAGTTCCTTCAAGGAGCCTTTGGGCACCCTCCTTTTAAAGATAAATATAGGTTTTTTACCTGAGTTAGTTTATCTATCATCTCTGACCACTTAGGAGCTAAAATTGGACATGCAAATAATCGATCAAAATGAACGCATAGCAATTTTAGGAGCAAGCCGCGGCCTCGGATTAGAACTGCTCAAAAAAATATTAGAAAAGACCAGGGCAAATCTATGGGTCAGCTCTCGCAAAATTGGAATTCTTAATGACAATGAATACCTCAGAGAATTTCAAGATCGAATCGAAAGCATCTCGCTCGATTATTCAAAACCTTCGGATGTTGATAAACTCATTGAGTGCTTGCTGCTCTATAAGCCAACAAGACTATTTTACTGCGCTGGAGGGGGGCCTTTTGGTTTATACTCAGACAAGCCCTGGCACTCTCATACTTGGGCTTTTAATCTGAATCTATTGGTGCCCGCTCAATTATTGCACACGATCCTTAAAAACAAAGAAAATCATTTTGAAACCTTAAAACAAGTGATCTTTATCGGCTCTTCAATTGCTGAGAACGCTCCTGATCCTGGGGCGTCTAGCTATGCTTCTGCTAAACACGGACTCAATGGCCTTATTAAGAGTGTTGTGATGGAAACTCAGGCAACCCCAATCGATTTGCGCCTCTACAGCCCCGGATACATGGACACCGGCCTCCTCCCACCTAACTCACGCCCACGACTAGATGGCTCATTGATTGCCGATCCAGAAAAAATAGCAGAAGATCTGCTAGATTGGGCCCATACCCCCATCGACAAGTTGCAGTGGCATAGGGTTTCCAACGGTAACGAATTTATGAAATAAGGAATGATTATGGATAAAAAGATTGAAAACGTTATTATCATTGGTTCTGGTCCTGCGGGGCTCACATCTGCAATTTACACATCTCGTGCTCGTCTTGACCCCCTCATGATTGAGGGAGAAGAAGCTGGAGGTCAGCTCATGCTGACCACAGAAGTTGAAAACTTTCCGGGCTTTGAACATGGTATCTCTGGCTCTGAACTCATCGACGTCATGAAAAAGCAGGCAACCCGATTTGGCACCCGCTTTCTTACCAAAAATGTGACCAAAGTTGACTTTAACCAAAAGCCTTTCAAAATTTGGGTCGGCAACGAAGAATTCTTGGCAAAATCGGTTATCATTTCTACTGGAGCCAGTGCGAAGTATCTAGGGCTCCCCTCCGAAAAATACTACATGAATAAAGGGGTCTCAGCTTGTGCTACGTGTGATGGTGCCTTTTTTAGAAATCTAGAAGTGGCCGTTGTTGGCGGTGGTGATACCGCCATGGAAGAAGCGCAGTTTCTTACGCGATTTGCTAGTAAAGTTTATCTTATCCATCGACGCGATAGCTTTCGTGCCTCAAAGATTATGGCAGAGAGAGTGATGAATCACCCAAAAATTCAGATCATTTGGGACACCGAAGTTATCGAAGTTATCGGCGACAATAAAGCTATGAGCTCTTTAAAGCTTCGAAATCTTAAAGATAATAAAGAATCTATTCTTCCTGTTCAGGGACTTTTTCTTGCAATTGGTCATAAACCGAACACAGAAGTGTTTAAAGAGTTTATTCATCTGCATGATAATGGTTATATTAAAACAGTGCCTGGCTCATCAAAAACTAATATTGAAGGAGTTTTTGCTTCGGGTGACGTTCAGGATCACATTTATCGTCAGGCCATTACTGCCGCTGGATCAGGATGTATGGCTGCGATAGATTGTGAGCGTTGGCTAGAAAATCAAAATCACTAAATAAAAATCCCATTGGAGGGGATATGAAAAAAATTAACACCAAGGATTTGGTTGAAAAAATTGAACGTATCACTCGCGCCAAAATGGCTCACCAAGAAGTGGTTCCCTTGGGATCTTTTCGTGAATTGAAGAAAAAAATGGATCCCAAGGTTATACTCGTCGTCGAAGATGATGAAACAATGAGACTGGCACTCAAAAGAATACTTGAACAAGATTCCTACCTAGTAAAGATTGCCTCTGATGCAACCGAACTGGCAAGGGTGCTCGATGACAAAGCGATTGATTTACTCATCTTAGATATTGGGCTTCCTTGGATTGATGGATTCGAATTAGGGCAAATCTTGAAAGACCATAAAGACTTAAAGAATATTCCTCTGATTTATGTTTCAGGACACGTGACCGAAGGTGATCTCAAGAAAGCCTTCGAAATCGGGGCCAGCGAATTTTTCCAAAAACCCTTTGACCCCGAAAAACTTAGAAATACCGTAAAGCACTTACTCGCCAATCCCCCTGGACCTTCACTCAATAGAGTTTAATTCAAGAGGATGATTGAAAAAAGGCCATCAAAATTTGACGGCCTTTACAATACCTAGTTTTTAATTTTTTTAGTTTGAATCATTTTCGCAGGTTCGAACCTCTGTCAATAGCTCTTCTTCTTGAGCAAACAGACGATTCTTTTTATCTTCCATGTCGCGAATTTTATCACGCAACTTTTGCTCCTCAACAGCTACCAACTGCCCTTTTTCATCGTAGCCAAACTTATCAGCATTAATTTGGCCCAGTTCCTGATCTTTTAAAACCATCTGTCGAGCGATCTTCGGCTTCTGCTTTTTCTGACTCATGCATTCTTCGTAGCGCCCAAAGAGGCCCCTGGTATTGAACCGACGACTTCCGTAGAGCTCATCTTGTTTTTTTCGAACTTCGTAGGAGACCTCTTTTAAGTAATCAACAAGCTTTGTTTTTTTCTGAACGATCACCTCTTCGTCTTTGTTAACTCCAAGGGTTTCTTTTGAACTAAGCAATTCAGCACGTTCAACACTTGTTTTGAGATCTTGAGCTTTAATATCTGCATCTTTCTTTTCTTTTGATGAACAGGAAACAAAAATTAAACAGGTTAAGGCAACAAGGACATTCTTTATCATCTTCATTTCTCCAGTGATCTATTCGGCTTCTTCAAATTTTGGAAAAGGTTTTGAACCTGAACTAGCTTGTTCGGGATTTTTTAGCTTTAATTTACAGTTTTTAGTTTCGGTATCAAACCAGTCTTCTTGTTCGGAATAGGCCTGCTTGTACTCTTCAAAGCGCTTGATACGCCCGGTGATTTCCTCTTGAGACAAAACCACTAAATTATTTTTTTCATCAACACCCGCTTTCTTTTTCGGGCTCCCAAGTTTGGTTAACAAAACCTTCTCAGGTAATTCTACCATTCCCCATTTTCCGGTGTTTTTCTTTTGGAGCTCCGTCATACAGTTTTCAAGTGCTCCATATTTACCGATATTTCCGTAGGACTTATTGCCAAAAAGAGATTCCTCTGACACATACACCTGCTTCTCGAGATCAATCAGATAATCAACTAATTTTATTTTTTCCTGGATAATTGTATCACCGTCGCTGTTCTTGCCAATCGACGATGAAGAATTGATTTGTGTTTGATTTTCCATTTCAGTCTCAATTGACTCTAGTTTTTTCTTCGATGAACAGGCTGTCACACTCATTAATAATATAAGAAAAATCCATTTTCCCATAAAATACCTCTTTGCTTGACTAACATTTTAAATACGCGTCTCTCTATGATAGTTTAACCACCAAGACAACCGGCAAGGGATTTTGATTTTTTTAGAGCAGACTAGATGAGTGTCTGTGCGACAAGTGGTTTGACGGACTATTTGAGGCCGTCAACTGAAGGGTCGAGTTTCGCAAGGTGCGATTGTTTACCAAATGAAAAAAACTGAAAGCTAGATCGTCCACTTAAAGGCTTAGCGCCACCATGGCTCTTCGCTAAACGCATGACTACTTGATTTCTCACCGTTCTCGCCTGAGCGATATTCTTGGTCTGAAAGAAAACACCAAAGTAAACTCGACCTTGGTTTGTACTTACAAAACCAGAAAGCGTCAGAGCATTCGCAAGAGTTCCAGTTTTTGCTACAACCGCCCCCTTCAAGGGAGCTTGTTTATAGACGCCATTGAGTGTTCCATGATCGATCCCACCTATCATCATGATATCAGGAAGGTCTAACTTATATTTAGCCAGCTCCTGCTTCATTCCTAGGAGGGCCTTGATCATAATTTCGCAACTTGTTGTGGTATCAGAGCGATCGCCGCTTTGACGGAATGGCAAGCCAGACCCCGTAAAGAGTCTCGCATCCGTTTCATTAAGATTCAGTTTTTGCACCAAAAAATTCGAAAAGGACTGTCGACCACCAAACAAATAAAAGAGCTCGTCTGCGGGATAGTTCATCGAGTGAATATTTAAAATTTTGAGATAATTCATCACGGCTGGTGAATGAGATTCAAATACCTCAACCCCCGCCCTCCCTTCGAGAGGATCATTATCTACGAAGTTCACTTCGAGCACCTTAAGATCTTGTTCTTTGAAAGGAAGAACCTTTACTCCTAGAACTTCTGCAGTTTTTTGGAAGCTTGCAAATTGAGTACGATCCTCATTATTCCAATTTCTCGTATTCATCAGATGCATTAACTGTTTGGCTATTACCTCACGAGAAACTCCACCATGTTGAGTGATCTCAGTATGATAGTTGGATGGATTTTCCACTCCCTGAAAATATCGAAAGCCTTTGTCAAAATAAACTTTATTTATCTGGCGAATGCCAATTTTGTTCAAATCAGAAATAAGTAAAAGTAACCTTCGACGCCCAAAAAATGGGTCTTTAGAACCCTTAATCATAAGTTCTGCTGTCGTTGGATCCCAAATAAATTGAGTTTTAAATTGATACTTTGGGCCCAAACGTGAAACAACCCAGTATGAGGTTAATAGTTTAGTCACAGACGCTAATCGAACCTGATGGTCGATATTAACCCCTTTAATATCCTCTTGATTGGCTCCCGGATCTAAATAACAAGCGGAGTGCTCCCCAGAATATTGCCTCACCTTATTGAGCATTGATTTAAGAGCCGCCTGTTGATCCGTTGGTTCCTTTGGAATTTTTGAATCAGGAGGTCTCTGAACCGGCATTTTATTTTCTGGTGCCGGAGATGATTGTTTTGCAGGGTTTGACTGTTTGGCCGGATGAGGTGGTTGAACCTCCTTAGCCTGCAGTGCCGAATGAAAGAACGTTAAAACAAACAGAAAGTTAGTTAATAACGTGAATTGGTTTACACCGAACTTGGAATTCTCAAAACACTGTTTATTTTCAGACTTCATCATGGTGCGAAAGTAAACTAATCCGAGCTAAAAACCCATTCTGGAGCTAAGACATTGAATTTTATCCAAACTAATTTACAAACAGAGCCAAAAAACGGCCCTTTGAGCCCTCCTTGGATCATAACTCAATAAATTACATTTAATGGTTATTGCTATGTGATTTCAGATTGTTACAAATTTATTTTGGTAAGTCTTCAATAGATCATTGTTAATTAATGCTCTCTTGAACCGCAAACAAGACTCACAAGTCCCACACCATTTTTCACCATCGAGGTAGCAAGACCATAGCAACTCGAAAGGTAGTGACAAAGAATGCGCAACCCTTACCATGCCCGTTTTATCCAAATTGGTTGTGAAGCATTGTGCTTTTACTTTGTTCGCTGTTGAAAAACTAAGTGATGCGGTCATTGCTTCGAGAAATGCCTCAGAGTTATCAGGAAATGTCTGAGCCTCTTCGATGTTAAATCCAGGAACAACAATGTCAGCATCAAATGCCTCTGCATAACCTGCAGCGATATTCAGTAGAATCCCATTGCGGTTAGGAACCCAAACGGCCGTCGCCGTTTTTTTTGATTGAGCTTGATCGTCTATCTTTACGTCAGCACCCTGCGGAACCTGGTGCGATCGATCGATCAGACTGGATCGACCGAAATCTTTGATCCATGAAATATCTAGAACTTTGTGGTTAATACCAAGACGTTGAGTGAGTTCTTTTGCCGCATGCACTTCTTTCTGAGCTACTCTTTGACCATAATTGAAAGTAAGAGCTAATCGAACATCTGTTTTTTGACTGGCTATATATAAATTGGTGGCTGAGTCGAGACCACCTGATAATAAAACAACAGATTTCAAACTATTTCCTCGTGCTTTTTTTTCCTGGCTTGGTGCGCTTGATATTCTCGCTGATTTCAGTCGCATGCTTAAGAATCCGATAACCGAGTGCACGCAGGTCTTGAAGCTTAATTGGGCTAACATCAATAGATTTAAGAACTTGATCAATATTAGCCTGAACTTTTGGTGGCAATTTTAAAAGATTGGAATCGACTTTTTTGAGAACGTTGTTAAGTGCGCCAGAAGTCTTCTTAGTCATTTTTGATTGAGCGGGTTTCTTTTTGGTTACTTTTTTCTTTGCTTTTGCTTTTTTACCCACCATGACTTGTTTCCTCACCTAAAGCACTCGGCCTTATATCTTTTATTAAAAGCTGAAGTCGCTTTTTATTCTGGAAATAGTTCCACTGTATTTCAGCCAAAACGTCAACCTGGCGATGGTTGCGAAGCGTCAACAATTGAGCATCTGTAGGTCCAAAGATCAGAGCCTCTCGACCGACACTACCAAAATTTAACTCCAGTCGACGGTGACCTCCCCGCAATTCTCGCTGAGAAACGACTTCTATATTTGGAATTTTGAAAACGGGAACCTCAAAGCTTTGCCCATAAGGCCCCAGAACATCGACCCAATTCATAAAAGCAGGCGTAACATCTTCTAGACTCAGTTCGATGTCATAAAGCACTGGGTCGGCCTCTGTTTTATCTGCCATTAATGCGAATGCCTCTTCGAGCAATTTAACTATTTCTGGAACTTGGGACGAGGCGTATTCAAAACCTGCGGCGTTTGCATGGCCACCAAAGCGATGAAGATACATCGAGGCTTTCTCTAAAACAGTAACCAAGTTACCACCCCAAGACTGAGGAGCCCTCGCACTGGCGACAACAATCCCCTCTTCTGTTGCCGAACCTACAAAGGCGGGTTTTTGAAAGACTTGGCTCAGTCTCGTGGCGACAAGTCCGATAATTCCCTTATGAAAGCTTTGGTCAAAGATAAAGGTAAATGGTTTATTTTCCCACTCCTTTGCCATCGTCAGAGCGAGCTGCTCAGCCTCTGCCTGAAGTGAAACCCGAAGATCATTTTGCTCGAGAACCTGCCCCATCAGGTCGCGAGCCTCCGACTCACTCTCAACTGTAAAGAGATCGAGTGGCCGAATATTTTTCTCCATACGGCTAAGAGCATTGAGTTTAGGGGCAAAGCGGATGGCAACATCCTGACTTGAAAGCTCCCTTCCGATCAGAGCTAACTCCTCCAAAAGAAATCGAATACCAGGACGCTTGGTTTTACTTAGTTGCAGTAAACCGTGCTTTACAAGAACTCGATTTTCTTCACGAATTGGCACCATGTCAGTGAGAGTTCCAATAACAAAACAATCAAGAAGCTCCTTAACATCTAGAGCTCCTTCTTCAACTCTTGCTGTCTGAACCAAACGACGTCTGAGCGCCCAAACAAGGTAGAAGGCAACCCCCACTCCCGAAAGATGGCCCAACTCCGAAGGACATCCTCCTTGATTAGGATTAATAAGAGCATAAGCCTCAGGCTTTTCGGAGGCCGGTAGATGGTGGTCGGTTATGATAAGATCGATTTTTAGTTCTTGGCACTTTTTTGCGGCAGCAACAGCCGTGATACCAACATCAGCAGTGACAATGAGGTTCACACCTTTTTCGTGAAGGGCTTCGACCGCGTGAACATGGAATCCATAACCTTCGGTGAGTCGGCTAGGCTGATAAGTAACAGTATTTTTAAAACCTAAATTACTAAAAGCTGTTTGCAACAATGCAAGTGCAGAGGTTCCATCTAAATCGAAGTCTCCATACAAAGCGACTTTTTCTTGCCTTTCGTGTGCCTGCACAAGGCGATCAATCGCCTTTTCCATGCCAGCAAGCTTGAAAGGATCTCTCAAACTTGAAAGTTTTGGCTGTATCCAACTTTGAAAACTTCCAAAATCAACTAACCCTCTCACGCATGCTAGTTGTCGAATTTTTTCGGGAACATCTCCCTCCCACAATGAGGCAGGAGATACCTCGCTACGTGGCCGCCACACTTGATACATGAACACCTCTCGGTCACCTTCTAGCGTGAATGGGCCTAAAATACAAAAAGCCTCTGACAAACATCAGAGGCTTTTGTGCATCTAGACTAAAAAATAGCTTAATTAAGCCTGAGTTTGGGCTGAACCCCTATCGAAGAGCATCACAAAAGGTGCTGCAACATAGATAGAAGAGTAAGTTCCAAAAATAATTCCAATAACGAGCGCAAAGGCAATATCAGCAACAGTTCCGTCCGCTAACAACCAAAGAGCCGACGCTGAGGTCAACACTGTTCCAGAGGTGATGAGAGTTCTTTGAAGCATATCATTAATGGCCTTGTTGACAATAAAACGAATACCCTTTGTCGAATAATGGGATTCGGTCTCACGGATTCGATCAAAGACCACAATGGTATCATTCAACGAGTACCCCATAAGGGTTAAAATAGCGGCCAAAATAGGAATGTTAACTTCTTTTCCAACCAAAACAAATATTGCCAAGGTAATAACCGCATCATGAAACAAACATACTACAGCACCAGGAGCATACTTGTAATCGAATCGAAGCCCCACATAGATGAGGATTACAAGAAGACAGTAAAATACCGATAGAAAACCGTTTCTTTTTAGTTCCGCACCCACTTGAGGACCAACCGAATCAACACGACGAAATTCGGGCTTTTGATTGGCAAAGGTATTAGCAATCGATGTTTTAAGATGCTCTACACTCGCCTTAACTGCTTGGTTAATTTCTTTTTCAGTCCCTTTTGTTGGGAGCTGAAAACGCACAATATACTCTTTATCATCTCCGAAACCTTGTATTCCGGGGTTGATGAGATTCTCCTTTTCAACAAGTGAACGAAGCTCATCAATTTTTACTTGGCTTTCAAACTTAACCTGAACTTCAGTGCCTCCCAAGAAATCAATACCCCAGCTCACTCCACGCACCCCAAGGTACACCAACGAAAGGAGCACAAGAATTCCCGACATGGCTCCAAGGAGTGGACTACTTTTTACAAAATCAATTTTTCCGAATGATTCTTCTTTCTTCATTTTACACCCCTTATACGGAAACTTTGTTCCAACCCAATTTATGAACTAATGAATCCATAATGACCTTGCCGATAAAAACGTTAGCAAACATCGTTGTGAAAATACCTATTAATAGGGTCACCGCGAAGCCTTTGACAGGCCCAGTACCAAAATACAGAAGAATAACTGCAGTAGCACCGGTGGTAATGTTAGCATCTAAGATGGCACTCATTGCACGATGATAACCTTCTGCAAGCGCCAACTTAAAGCCGCTACCCTTGGCTAACTCTTCTCTCATTCGCTCGAAAATAAGCACGTTTGAATCGACGGCGAACCCTACTGTCAAGGCTATGCCAGCAATGCCCGGCAGAGTGAGAGTCGCATTAAGTGAGGAAAGTGCTGCCAATGAAATGATGACGTTCAACAAAAGCGTAAACACAGCAATAACGCCGCTGCCTTTATAACGAAGAAGCATAAACAGAGCGATAAGAGCAAAACCGACAAACCCTGCCACTTGAGCTTTCTTGACCGAGTCAGCACCCATCGTCGGACCAACACGTCTCTCTTCAAGTTGCTCCAATGTTGCAGGTAAAGCACCCGCTCTTAAAGCGGTCGCAATCATTTTTGCTTCATTGATAGCCTGATCTCTCACACGTCCTCTACCCAAAGTGATCACGGCACGACCGCCACCAATTTTAGTTTGGATAACAGGTGCTGATTTAATGACTTTATCAAGAACGATCGCCATCGATTTACCGATATTTTCACCTGTGAGGCTCGCAAATTTATTGGCGCCCATGTTATTGAAAACAAGACTCACTTCTGGAACTCCATATTGGTCAAACGAGACAAAGGCGTCGTCAAGAGCATCACCACTCAAACCTGTATCTGTTCGAACAAGCATTGGAATACGACCAGCCTCTAAGGTTGCAGCATTCTCCATCTTTTCAAAAATGATCATGGTCTTTTCAGGCAATTGACCCTTGAGATCCTCGTTTAACTTCGATACGTACTGACTGTATCGGAGGGATTTAAAATCGTAGCCACCTTTTTTCTCAGCGTCCGCAATTAAACCCTGTAATTCTTCAGCGCCTTTAGTCGGTTCGACCATCATAAAATCAAGACGCGCCGAAGTGTTAATAAGAGCCTTTGCTTGCTCAGCATCAGCAACGCCAGGAAGCTGAATACTAATTCGATCAGCACCTTGAGCCGCAATACTTGGCTCAGCCACACCAAACTCATCGATACGATTACGAATCGTCTCTATCGCTTGCTGTAGTACTCGCTGCTTGTAGTCCTGAAGATAGGAGTCAAAATAACGAAAATGGAGAGCACCGTCTTGTACACCTAAGCTTTGAAAAATTGTGCCATAGCGGTCGTTGAATAGGCCTTCAATGGCTTTTTGTTGGGTTTCATCGATAAAACCGATCTTAATTTCACCAACAGACGGATTAACAACACTGATATCGTTTAACGAGATCCCTTTTTCTTGGAATTCCGATTTTAACTGCGAAGAGAGTCTGGTGATTTGCTCAGACATTACCCCATCAACATCCACGCCCATAACAAGGTGCAAGCCCCCTTGAATGTCGAGACCGTAGTTTAGTTTTTTCTTTGTTAACCACTTACTGTTGTCAACGTTAATAAAGTTGGGGACCAACCAGATCACCGCAACGATAATTCCAATAATCGCTGTCCATAGTCTAAATCGGAAATTTTCCATTAGTTTTTGACCTCTTGTTGTTGTGCCAATGTAGAAGCAACTTGTGATCTTAGAACCTTTATTGAAACACCCTCTGCAATCTCGAGTGTAACGAAACGATCCGTGAGTCCTTCAATAGTCCCTAAGATTCCACTCGATGTAATAACCTCGTCTCCCTTTTTAAGTTCGGAGACAAACTTGTGATGCGCCTTTTGTCGCTTTACTTGGGGGCGAATAACGAGAAAATAGAAAATCGCGAAAACAAAAATAAACGGAAGCATCATTTCAATTGCTCCCGGTTGTTTGGGTGCACCATTACCGGTTTGGGTTATTTGTTGTGCCTGTGCCATTAAAGATAAAAAAAGTACTTTCATTCGATGTCCTCCAGTTCAAGATTTTTACTTATGACGAAAGGTATTGTTCTAAACGCACTAACCTAATGGCGTTTAGAACAAATTAGAAGTCCCCTCGCATAACTTGTGAAATCTTAAGGTCCCCTAAAAACTGAACACTTTTTGTTTCAAATAGCAAGGGTTTCACTAAACATCGAAAATCACTTTGCAAAACGCGTTAGACAATAATCTCTAAAGGTTGCCCATCGACCGGCCTTAATTGCTTCTCTTGCCTGTTTCATAAGCTGAAAGTAAAAATGTAGATTGTGAATTGTATTGAGTCGCGCACCAAGAATCTCGCCCGTGAGAAAAAGATGGCGAAGATAGGCCTTAGAATATGTTCGACACGTGTAGCAGTTGCACTCTGGATCAAGAGGAGAATCGTCTTCTTTGTATTCAGCCCTTTTGATACTCACTTTACCCTGCCAAGTATAAATAGTTCCATTACGTGCCACTCTCGTAGGCATCACGCAATCAAACATATCGATCCCCGAATCCACCGCCAAAATGAGATCAAGAGGAGTTCCCACTCCCATCAAGTAGCGAGGTTTATGGGCCGGCATCAATGGGGCCATTTCTTTTACCAAAGTGTGCATCATCTCGATGGGCTCACCAACACTGAGTCCGCCCAAGGCATATCCAGGAAGGTCCACACTGGTAATTTGCTGTAAACTTTCTTTGCGAAGATCCAGATCTAATCCACCCTGTACTATTCCAAAAAGCAAACTTTGCTCCCGGGTCATTGCTTTTTTTGACCGCACTAGCCAGCGATAGGTCAGATCCATACTCTCTTTGGTTTCTTCGCGGGTAGCGGGGTACTTGAGGCATTCGTCAAAAGCCATAATGATGTCAGCCCCTAAATCCATCTGAATTTGCATGCTCGTTTCAGGAGACAGAAAACATTTTTGGCCATCAATATGACTTCTGAATTCAACGCCTTCCTCGGTGAGCTTACGCAATTGCGAAAGTGAAAAGACCTGAAACCCTCCACTATCTGTTAAAATTGGCCCATGCCAATTCATAAATTTATGAAGTCCACCCAATTTTTTGATAATCTTTTCACCAGGTCGTAAATGGAGGTGGTAGGTATTGCCCAAAACAACCTGACAACCGTTTTCTAAAAGTTCTTCGGGAGTCATAGCCTTGACTGTAGCTTTTGTGCCGACCGCCATAAAAACTGGAGTTTCAATTGGCCCATGCGAAGTCCAAAGCGTTGCTTGTCTTGCATTACCCTCAGTGGCATTTACTTCAAATTGACCTACGCGCGCGTCCATATCGATAAATCTCCATAACTAAATAAACGAAAGTTATTTTTAATCGCCCAATGGTATGCTTTTTTTACTTTTTCGATTCCGGCAAAAGCCATAACCAAGGCTAATAATGTACTCTCTGGCTGGTGAAAATTGGTAAGAAGACAGTCTACCATCTTGAATTGAAATCCGGGCAGGATAAGAAGATCCGTTTTACCGGCAAAACCCTCAGATGTCTGTTTTAATTTACCTGCGGCAAAACTTTCAAGAGCCCGAGTCACCGTGGTACCCATGGCCCACACTCGCCCACCAGCGAATTTTACGTTTTCGATTTCAGTAAGGGTCTTCAAAGGAACCTCTACCTCTTCTGAATGCATCGGATGTTCTTTCAGATCTTCTACCTCGACTGGCAAAAAGGTTCCCAGCCCCACGTGCAAGGTAAGAGATGCCACCCGAACCCCTCTTGATCGCAAAAGATTGAGGTGCTCCTGAGTAAAATGCAAACTGGCTGTTGGCGCCGCATAGCTTCCGGGCTTTTCATTCCATGCGGTCTGATACCAATGAGAATCGGACCCAACCGTGTGCCTGTCATTGCGAACCTTTTGAATATAAGGAGGAAGTGGCAACTCACCATACTGATCAAAATAAATTTCAGGCAAAGCCTCATCGACTTTCACTTTTTGGGGCCGCCCCTTCTGCAAGAGCGTCAAAACCTTCCCTCCAGGCAATGGAATTGAATCTCCCACTTTGAATTTTTTTGATGGAAACAGCACCTGCCAGTGAAGTCTATCTTCAGTATCTAAAAAGAGTACTTCTATTCCTGCGTCAGTAAAAACTCTCCGTTTCAAAACCTTCGTATTATTGAGAACCAACAGATCCCCGGGCCTGAAGAGACCCAACAGAGAGTCCCAATTAAGTTCAACCACAGGCTCTTCAATGGCAGAACAAATGCGAGAAGGGCGTTTGGGCTCCTTAGCAATCAAATTCTCGGGAAATTCAAATTGAAGATCAGATTTTCTCATATTACCAATGGCCATCAAGTCAGTTAAGTCTCGGAAAACTAAGGGACTCCCCCTTGAAAAGCAATCTTAATTTAGCGACCTCACTGGGGGGCGAATACCAATTCCCTTTTGACAAATGGATTTAATAAAAATAGACCCACCTAACTTCTCATGAGCAAACCATTTAGAATCTACGCCTTGAAACACAATGGGATTAGGCAAAAATGAAATTTTTCACTTCGCTATTAATTGTATTTTTTTCGCACGTTTGTTGGGCCAAGAGCTCTTATGATTTCGGTAAAAAAACAATCCGTTTTATCGATGCCCAGACCGGCGAAATCGCCTCGGTTCAAGAATTCGTGGTGTATCGAATTTATGATTTTCCCTGCATATTGGATGGAAGTCGTTTGTCACATTGTGTGGATGGCCCCACCGAAATTTTGCCCGTAACCAACGGTGAAGTCGTCATTGAACCTCGAAGGGTTAAAGTCAATTTTTTCTTTGCAAAGAATCCTCGAATTGGCTTGCAGGTATCTGGCTCAAGCTTGAGTTGGTTTTCGATCGACGAGTTTAAGAATTTGCCAGACCCCTATTATGTTAAAGTCGCCTACCATCATTAAGTCGCAAAATTTTCGGCGCAACTGCCTCATCTCAGGACGACGGTTCAATCCTTAATTGTAGTATGAGAACGACTGCCATATCAAAATGATTAATTTACGGGTAATTCACATTAGCTTCCTATTTCTCGTGCTAAAGTATTGAAGTGATTAACGGAACGTTTACGGAGGATTATCGATGGGTACGCCTATGAAGATTTCTCTTCTTGTGGGAGGGCTTCTCATCTTTGCAATTTCCACCCCTCAAATTCTCTTTAGCTTCGTTTCTAGAATGGACGAACAAGAAGATCTTAGTGTTCGTTCGTCGCTTCCTGAAAATCCAGAACGGCCGCTTCGGAGAATACCAGCATCGGTCAATGCTGCCGGAGACGACCGGCTCTTAGCGTCCAATCCTAAACCATCAATGACCTCTGCAAACTTATCGTCTGAAATTGAGTGTACCTTTACGGTTTCCACCACAGGAGATATTGCCAGTGGATTCAGGGCCATTCCAATCACGAATGGAATTGGACAGATATCTCTCGAACACAACATGAAAACTTACCTCAAGATTGATTCAAAAAATGTCAGTTCCGTTAGGTATAGGTGTCGAAAAGAGGTTGAATGGACTCGTTTCGAAAAATCTAACGGTTCAAATCTCTTTGGAGGTTTTTATGATGATCCTACCTGTGAATTTAGGGCGTTTAAAGATGACTCCGATGAAATCGGAACCTCCTGCGTTCCGTCGAAGATCGTCATCAAAGATACGAGTTTTAACTGCCCCCTTTTGGGAAACGTGAATTCAATGACGATGTTAGCCTCCATTGAAACAAACAATCACACAAGACAAGGTTATTACTTTATCTTTACAGAGAGCCCGGACAAAGCGAAGTCTTACATTTTTTTCAATCAAAAATGGTCTGAGTTTAGCTCCTCTGAACCGATGACCCTAAACGGTTATTCAATGACATCGAGTTTTAATCCTTTTAACGTTCAAGTCTTTAACGGGAGCGACCTGAACAGTTATCGTAATTATAAGGTTTATCTAGGTTATGGCCTGGGTCACTCCATGAGCGAAGCCTTTGACGATATGAAGAGTGCTTCTCGTCACAAACTCTGTGGCACCATTGAATAAAAATGATTTTAAACGATTATTTCAAGATTAATGAGGGGTTAGACACCTGTCTCAAAAGGAAACAATGGGTTTGAAATTTGTAGATACTAACCGGACTGGAACCATGCAATCTTACTTTCTGATTGAAAAGTAGTTTAATAGTTATTAAACTACTTTAAGACCTTAAATGAAGGGAAGTATTATGAGTAAATCAGCAGGCATTAATTTGGCGGGACCAGTGCTTTCTAAAACGATCAGTCAGGGAACTCGGGGAGCCTCCCCTGTGCAAGACTTAGTCACCAGTTTACTTGCTTCGACAGGCGAAGACCCTCTTCGTGAAGGGCTTGCAAAAACACCGGAACGCTTTGAAAAAGCCTTCAGAGAACTCACTGCTGGATATCATATATCTCCCGCCGAAGCGATAGGGGAAGGTATCTTTTCATCGGAGGGGCCGGGCTTAATTACTGTAAAAGAAATTGAATTCTTCAGTTTATGCGAGCACCATATTTTACCGTTTTGGGGCAAGGCCTCGATTGCCTACCTTCCAAACGAGAAAATTCTCGGACTCTCCAAGTTGGCCCGAATCGTCGAGGTTTTTTCTAGGCGATTACAGGTGCAAGAACGCTTAACAAGAGAGATTGGCGAGGCTATCCACGAGCTTCTTAAACCAAAAGCCGTTTTGGTAAAAATTGAAGCTTCACATATGTGTATGATGATGAGAGGGATTCGAAAAATCAACTCAACAACCGCTACCGAGCATTATATTGCCGGCGAATCAATTTCAGATTTTGAGAGAAGCCGGCTGTATGATCACTGCGATTCGTAGTTGGAAATATTCATGGCTAAAAAAGTTAAAAACTCAAAATTAAAATTGAACCCAAAATCGCCGTCGAGTCACCCCAGCATAGAGAATCTACGTGATCTCGAAAAGGCCGTGGGAAACTTTATGGAGTACTGGGGCTTTAAGAATATTCATGGACGAATTTGGGCTCACCTTTTCACCTCGAGCGTTCCACTAGACTCCCTTGAACTCATGAGCCGGCTTGGAGTATCCAAGGGCTTAATGAGCCTTGCCATTCGTGATCTCCAAAAATATGAAGTCATACAAGTTGACCACATCGGTAAGCACGGTTCTGTCGCTTTTGTCGCGAATCAGGACTTATTCAAGGTGATAACAAACGTACTTCAAATGCGTGAATTAAAAATGCTCGAAGAGGCTGAGAAGGCCTGTGAATCACTCAATACCCTTCGAGAACAAGATATTGAACGTTTGAATCTCAATTTGGAACGTATTCATTCAGTTAAGGAACTCATCAAAGACTCACAAAACTTACTTCAAATGCTTATATTGCAAAATCAACTTCCTACTTGCCAGCAGGAGCAGCCATGAGTTCGCAATCACCCAAAATTAGTCGTCGCCCTCATTTTAGAAAAGTAGCGCTAGCCCTTTGGGGTCAACATGGAGACCCTTCGGTTTATGGATTTGTTGAACTTGATGTAACTCAAATGAAAAACAAATCAAACCTATTGGCGATGATCACAAAGGCTACTGGGCAAACCATGAAAAAAAATACTGAACTTACTTCGATGATTAAATGGGGTGGGATCACACAACGAAAAGACTGCACAATTTCTCTCATGGTCAATATTCCAGAAACGCAAAAAGATCTTTCGGCCATGAATTTAGAAGATACTGATAGAATGACTATCGAAGCGATACAAAACATTCTGAATTCAAAGTCTAGAGTGATACGCTCACATCAAGATCCTCACCTCGGGCCGGTTTTAAAAATTATACGATTTATACCCAGACCGATTCTAAAAATGTTTTTAGGTTTGTATTCATTTTTAATTTATGAACTGGAAACCAGACTCGGAATCACTCCTTTGCCTCTTCGTCCATTTGGTTCTGTTATTATTTCTAATGTGGGTTCGCTAGGAATAAAGAAGGCCCTTTTGCCTTTAGTACCCTTAGCAAGAGCGACGATGATGATGTCTATCGGTAAGATCTCAAAAGAGCCAAAAGTAATCGACGAAGCTATCTGTATTCGCGAAATAGTTAACCTTGGAATTACCTTTGACCATCGCCTTTTCGACGGTTCTCACGCTGCAAAAATGCTGAATGACTTTCAGGAGTCATTCGAGGCGCTATTAAAAAATGAAAGTCTCGATGATCTCAAGGGAGTTTCTTAATTTCAAACCACCACAAGACGAGAATCGCCTTCGAGGTCCACAAGAACGTGCGTGGCCAATTAGTTTCAATTAAACGATTGATGGTTTCTGTACTAAATCCCAAAGATAGTTGGTTATGCAACGGTACACTAACAAAAAAAGTTAGCAGCCACAGCCCTACTACCATAGCCAAATTTATAATAGAGACTAAATGAGGCTGGAGCCAAACCAAGGAAAGTGCAGAAACTAATTCAAGTATCATCACTGGGCCCACGAGAAGTCCCATTACTGCTGAATGTCGAGCATGAAATGAAACAAAATGATCCTGTGATACAACCAAAAAGCTTGGATACTGAATAAGCTGAATCACCCAGATGACTCCACACATATAAAAAGAACTAAGGGGAGTTATCGCAAAGATTAAAGATTTCACTTCGAGGGTCCTAAATCACAATAAGGGCTGGTCTCGCAAGATTTTCGAGGTAAAAATGGTCTCACTTTAACGAAGACTTGGTAGTTGAACTGCAGAAACTTTTTAACGCTGTTTTTGGTGGCGATTCGATGGAGCCACTGAAGCTTTTCAAGCTGCGACCAGATGAGAATAAATGCATCAACCCCAATATGGAGTTGTCCCTGCGCGTCTCTCGCATGAAGCTCTACGTTTATTTTGTGAGGATCTAAGTTTTCCTTAGCTGGGTCAAACTCCGGGTTGGCAATATCAACAAATGAGATGTTCTCGCTGCCCTTTAATTTTTTGTAGTGTTCGATCTCGGCCGAGCAAACAACGCAAAGACCATCATAAAAGACTTCAATTTTTTTAGGACTTGTTGGCATCGTTCACCCCTCTTATTGTTCATACTACCATGAACAATGGGCCCAAGACAAATAAAGATCTCAGAATGAGTCTTGATAGAGACCGCAAAGTGCAAATCAGATTGGGAGGGAACCAACTTCAAGGAGTATTTTGCGGATGCGGGGCAGGACAAGGTAGAGAGCCGCCATGCTCAGTTGACTTTGGCGCCGATTAAAAGGATTTGATTATTGCGACATTTTCCTAAGAAGAGACTCCGAGCTTTCAAGCCCCCAGTGCAATATTTTTTGTGAGACGGAGCAACAGCTTTTCCGGATGAAACTTTTTGCTATATTCCCATCGTCTCCTGGCACAAGAGTTAATATCCAATCTGCACTTCCTCTTTCCGTCAGCCTATAAGTGAAATTTGAATCGGTGTGATAATAGTCACCGGTCTCTTCGCCAAGTTTTTCATGGATTTTGTCTGAGGCGACTCCAAGAAGTTTTTTGCTATGAATAAGGTCCACAACCATTCTTGAACGTTCTTGTGTCGAACCACTTTTAAATTTTGATTCTGAAAAAGGTTCTTGTGGCCATAAAAAACTAGCTTCCCATAAAAAAAGCCTGTTGTTACACCAATAAAAAATGCCGAAAACAGAAAACAATATTAACATTCCAATAAGAATTTTAAATGCCATGCTGACAGATCTTTTAAATAGGCTAGTCATATTTCTGATGGTTTTCATCTGAGGATCCTTAGATTGCCCCTTTTTATTTCCTCAATGGCTTTTTCGTACAACTCGGCGTTTTCAAATTGGCTTTTTTGCAAGATTGACTTTGCTGCCTGAATACCTCGCTCATTATTAAACTCGTCCATTGTTTATTCTTCTAAAGATTGTCTTGGATTTAATTCATGTGCGTTCAGGAATTTTCGTGCGGGTTCTTCACCTAAATCTCTTGTTAAAAGCCCCGCCCAAACAAAATGCCTAAAGGAGTCAGCAGCTCCATTGATTCCGGAATGAGGAAAAAATTGATCGCCATTCTTTTCTGCCAAAAAGGCATTGTAAAACACAACTGCGGCTTCAATCGGATTTTGCTTAACTAAATCTTTTTCGCTGGGATTTAGGGTGGGGTACTGTGAGCTGAGGTAGCCCAGTAATTTTAGAGCCTGCTCTTCTAATATTTTCTGTATTTCATCTCCGTAAGGAAAAACGGAAGCTAAAATTATAGGTTGGACGTCGTCTCGAACAGGTCGTAGATAATATTTTGTAGCCTGGAAGGTTTTGATGGCATTGGTAGGATTGTAGAAAGTAATAACTTGCGACTCATAACCATTGCTAGATGTCGTAGCAGAAATACCAGTTCCGGGCAGCTTCGACACCAAGTTATTTTCAAGTGGCGTAAAACTCGACCGCTTGTTTTCAATTATCTTTTTGAATTCTTTAAACGAATAATAGTTTCCTTTAACGAGATGAGCTGCCTCTTTAATTTTTTGCGGTGTTATCTCATCAACAATCTGAGATTTCAATCGGGAAGGCAACGTTAAAGGTGCCGTCGGAGAGACTTGTTTAACCAATTCTTTTAAAGAATCAGGATATTCATCATAGTAAGTTTCGTTTTCAAGATTCCATATGAGTTCTTGAACTCTTTGAGTGTTGGTCCCGGGGTTCTTCGCATAAAAGTCGAGAACCTCTTTTATGAGTGAAATTTTTGAAGTTCCTTGAGCCCATTTGAATATTTCCTTTTGCTCAGGTGTAGCCTTTCCAGAAGATGCGTAAAAAGAAGCTATAACAACTCGAGTTTTAGAATAAGGGGCAAGAGTGATTTTATTTTCGCCCCCTGCCTTTTTTAAATTGTTGTATGCAATTAGAATTTTAACAAGATATTGTTGATTTTCTGTTTTTTTGAAATCGCTTATTTTTTTAAGGTCATCTCGAAGCTTCTTGGCATCTGCAAATTCGAATTCATGTTTATAAGCAGGGATACTCTCTACTAATTCTCCGATGAATTCTTTATGTGCACATGAAGCCATTGCAATAAAAGCTGCAGCGAATACTGTGACATTAAATAATCGGGAAAATTTTGTTCGAATCATAGGTAGTCAATCTATATTTTAGCATCCCTTTGAATCAACAAAAATAGAATGAAAAACTTCGATTTAGCGGCTAGAAACCAAAGACCTGTGACATTGAATGGTCTCATTGATCGCTTCAGAATGGAAACAAACTTCCGCTCTTAATAAATCACATCAAAAACTCCCTTCAATGGGCATGGTCAATCGCTACTTGTCTGCGTAATTTCAGAATATCAATATTTTCAGTTTTTGTAATGAGACCTCTATTGAAAGCTTGAGTAACGGCTTGTTCAACAAATTCCTTCGATGTTTCACTACTAAAAGAATCAGTGAGAGTTCGCATTGGAGAAGTCACTCTAATGCCATTTGGGACTCACGAGAGTTGGGGAGGTTTTTAAGACGATAGATTCCCGCGCCTTCATGGAGCCAGCTCCCTGATTTCACATGGTAGGTAAAATTCGTTGGAAGAAAACCGCTCTGGGCTACTGGTAAAACTACGCAAAACACTTATGAAATGGAGGACAGAAATCCTTCACTATTTTGAAACAGGATTGATGAATGCAAGAACAGAGGGCTACAACCGACGCGCAAAGGGCGAACAATACAACGCTTTTGGAGTTCGCAGTCTTATTAACTATAGACTTCGATTACTAAATATTTAAGATGTTTGAGATTTTGAGTGTGTTCCACCATCGACCGAGTAGAATCCCAACTACTTGAAATAGTTAGAAAATTGGTAGTGAGAGGCGGACTTGAACCGCCGACCTACGGATTATGATTCCGTTGCTCTAACCAGCTGAGCTACCCCACCACATATCGGACGCAGAACGACCTTCTAAATCGAAATAGTCGCCCCTGTCAATTAGCGACCACGCGTTTCGCAGGAGAATTTTTCTAAGATTGACAGTTTTGCTCATTCATTCTGCAATCAACCTATTGGCTTCTCGGCTTTGCAGCTAATTTGAGCTGAATACACCGCCTTAGCGGGCCCTTAACTTCCATTTTGGCTTCAATATTGGCCAGAAAAAGGATTTTTGGAATAATTACGGAGGATAGATGAAGAAATTAATCACCTGTGGCCTAACTCTGATTCTGGGAGCCTGTAACCCAACTCTCAACAAGGGCGGGTTCGGAATCAACAAAGATCAAAAAAAACCCTCAGATATAGCTATCGAAGGCCAAAATTCTCCAACCATTACCGTCACTAATCTAAAGGGCGATCCTTTAGAGGGGGCCCAAATTCTCTTTGGAAACAGACTGGGGCAGCCCTTTATTAATAATTTAATTGAAACCAATCGCTCTGGCCATGCCCCAATTCCAAAAGAATGGAATGCTCCCATTGCGGTGACTGTTAATTATCCGGGACATATGCGAGTCACGTACCTCAATGTGGCCCCTGGACCGCTCAACTTTAAACTTCGACCCCTCGAAAAAAACCAGCGAATTGAAGTCTCTGGAACAACCACCGGATTCGGCACACTAAAATCTAATAATATCGCTGATTTTGGACTCGTCATTAACTCATTAACTAAACGTGATTTGTTTTCGTTTAGCTTGGATAAAATAATCAGTACCGACATGGATACACTAGAAATTGCGGGTCAATCAGCTGAGGTCCCAAGCAATATTACCTTTCCACGACAAAAAGAATCCTATTTTATTCCTGTGGTCATCGAGAAAGAACGATACCGAATTTACTACGGTGAGATTGGGCACAAAAAATTGTATGCTCTCCATGGAAAGTTTCCATTTAAGGAAGTTGTCGATCAAATTCGACAAAAAGTTCCCTTTCCTAATCTCGTGAACTACTTTCATTTTGCCAGCGGCTCCGTGAAAGAGGTTCTTCTCGATGGTCCCTTACAACTTAATCTACCAGTGAACGAAATGGTCTTTAATAGTGAGGATCATATCACTCCACCTGTCGTGGGTGATGACAAAGTTATGCTGGCGATTTCCCTTTTTGAGCGAGGTGGATACCTTTACCCCACGGCACTTCACAAGGTAGAAGACTCTCAACCTTTCACCCTTAGAGGATTAGACAAAGCCAATCGACTTTTCCTATCGATGTTGGCAAGAGCAAGTGATTTTAATACTCGGAGACCCGCTCAAGAAGCTGTAAGCGTTGAACTCGTGCAACAAAAGCAATACCACACCCCTGAGTTTATAGATATTTTTTCTCAACCAACGGCAACCCCAGAGGGGTGGGAGACACAGGCTCCGCAAGCTCCAAAAACTGTAATTCCTTTAACAACTTATTCAGTACTTTCAACAGTCACTAAAAGTGGTAAACAAAAAACTATTACTCGCGAGTGGGAAGTGTTCGCTGGTGAATGGAGAGACTCTGTGGCCCTACCAGAATGGCCCTCAGATACAATTATCGAAAGCACAACACCTTCAACTGGCCTGCGTTGGGAAGTCAGCTACATCGGAACAAATCAAAAACTACCTATTCCAGTCGCTGCTCAATTTGGCCCCGATGTTGTTGATTACTCAACTCATATTAGTTTCAATAGTATAGAATTTCAGTGATGCTAACGAGGGGTCAAAACCTGACCCCCTCAAAACTGGTACAGTTATGAAAAAAAATCTTTCTCTTGTCCTCTTATTCTCGCTTTCTGGGTGCATCTCATTGACTCCTCAAGAGGCTCCACTCAAGGAAGCGGTCTTTAGAGCTCCCTTGCAACAAGTATGGCTTTCGGCAGAAAAGGCATTGACCAATTATCCCATTGCCGAAAGCAACATTGATTCAGGTCTTTTAAAAACTGATTACCAAAGAGGCCCAAACTGCTGGACAGCCCCCGGAGTCTCTGAAAAATATTCTTCGGGAATTCGCTGCAATATGTTGTTCCAATTTGTATTTCTACAAGGAACAGGAACTCGAGTTCGGATAACTAAAACTATAGAAATGGTGAGAGACTTTGTTGCTGAACCCGAAAAAATAGAATCTGATGGGCTCGAAGAAATGTCGATCCTCTACAGAATCGACCGCGAATTAACGATCAATAAGGAAATAAGTCAGAACTCAAAAAAATCAAAGTGATTTTGTTTTTCCATTGGTCTCCCACCAATTCAACCACCGAGTGCGGTGATCTTCGATGGAGTCCTGATCGGAACCAAATTGAAAATCAGAGGCTTTTTCTAAGGCGTGAATGGTCACCGCCTGAAGCTCTACTTCGCCTTCTTTGAGAATCTCAATGAACTGTGAAATCTCTTTCTTTAGCGGCCGCTTTGCCAAGTGTTTTAGAACTTGTGGCCGAATCCATAGGCTCTGGCCCTTTCTGGAGTTGGCCGAGTCATTAAGAGCCTTCCAAAGGAGTTCCCTATCAGAGTCCAATCCCGTAGTGGCAAGAACATCGGCCGCAGACGACCTAACAACAAGAGCTTTATCTTTAATTAATGCTCGCGCGATATCGGCTGATTCATCGGCTGAGATTTCATTGGCTGCTGACAAGGACGCTGATCGCATGAACCAATCGGGGCTTTTTGAAGCTGCTAAAACATCGGCTCTCATGTCTGATCCTAGCAACCGACTTGCTAAGACCAGCGCTTTCCATCGAATGTTCAAATCCGTATTCTTATCTGAAGCAATTGCTTTAAGTGCACTTTTTTGTTCTTCCGATAGATCTTTAGAAGCTTTTTCTAAATCTGTTTTCTCGAGCTGAAGCAACTTTGCTGTTTCCTGTAAAATATCTTTCTGCTGCTCTATAGGAGAAATAGCGGCCATCGCAAGATCAATTGAAATAAGTGATGCAGTTAAAAACAATATTTGCTTCAACAACCTAGGCTCCTTCTTTTTTTAAGAACTCATCAAATTTGTTGAGAGCCTCAGTATCCACTTTTTCCATGCTAGACGCTTCTTCGAGAAGCTTATCAGTATCGACAGTTTGCTCTAACGCGTTTTCACCCTCTTTTACCTCAGCATCCGAAGGAAGCGCGTTAACTTCTGACATCATTTTATCGATATTGATCTCTCCCTGAAGAGCATCTGAAGCTGACTCAGGCGCAACATTCGCTTCAGGTTCCTGTTCGTCACCCGCGAGCGGCCCTCCTTCTGTTGCTGTGACTTCAGCCTCAGCTTTGGCAGCTACTTTTTGTTCTGCCACTGCCTTTTCAAATTCGGCCATAATTGCATCATCAGCAGCGTCAGAAGTTGCAACTTTCTCTAGAGCTGGCTCAGGAGTTGGTGCAGCCGCTGTAACAGGAACTGGCTCAGGAGTTGGTGTAGGAGTTGGTTCTGAAACTGGCATAGGCTCTAGAGATGGGATGGAGCGGGCTACACCACTATCGGCTTGGAGATTCATCATTTTTGTTTTTAACTGTTCCACTTCTGCAAGGAGCCGGGCATTTTCCTCTTTATACAACGACAGATCTGCAATGTCGTCTTCAATGACAGCATACTCGGCAAGACGTGCTTCTAAATCTTTTACCTTAGCCTCGAGTGCTACGGTGTCTCCACTTCCCTCACTCGCGGGGGTGGTAGTACCAGCTTCACCCGCTGGGGCGGCCGCTAAATGACTCTTTAACTGCTCTAGTTCTTCATGCTTGTGAACAAGTTGATCTTTAAGTTCTTCGATCTGTTTATTAAGCCCCTCAAGAACTTCATCTTTTTTTGCGGGATCACTATCTACAGCCGGACTCCCATGGGAAGCCTGGGCATGGCTCTCTAAAATTTTCTTAATTCCTTCTTCCAGGCTTTTAAGATCAGCCCCCGAGGATGGCTCCTCTGGCTTTGCAAATGTACGCATCGTATACAAAATAATGGCCCCGAGGACGACTCCGAAAAGCACCTCAATAATTAGGACATTGCTTCTAAAGAAAAAGTTTAAAAAATGCTCTAAATTCACCCTTTCAGTTTAATTCACCAAAAATTGGGGTCAAGAATCGACCCCATAAACAATTAAGTCCTAGTCCTAGACCCTGAAAGAAAAGTCTGGTATACTTTGGTCATGTCTAAAACGTCTGAGAATGAAACAAAATTTGATTATACTTTAGTCGGTGGTCAAGTCGCTCTGACGACTCCCAACGGTGACATTAAAATAGTTAAAACTGATATCGGCATCATCAATGGCAAAGTGGCTCAAATAGGTTACCTCCGATCATCACCGACGTCTCAAAAAATTGATATTGAGGGACTTCACGTTTTACCTGGTGTCGTCGATTCTCAGGTTCACTTTAGAGAACCTGGCCTAACACACAAAGAAGACCTCGAAACCGGGACGAGAGCAGCACTACTTGGTGGCGTTACCGCCGTCTTTGAAATGCCGAATACTCAACCCAGTACAACTGATCGCCAATCGTTTCAAAACAAGGTCCGCGCGCTCGAAAATAGAGCTTGGTGCAATGTGGGTTTTTATATTGGGGGAGCTCACGATAACATTGACCAACTGGAAGAACTTGAAAGTCTTGACGGCTGCTGCGGTGTAAAAGTGTTTATGGGTAGTTCGACCGGCTCATTGCTTGTTGAGGACGATGCCGCTCTTTTAAATATACTCAAACATGGTAAACGCAGAATGGCGGTCCATTGCGAAGATGAATATCGATTGAGAGAGCGAAAGTCGATTGCGATAGATGGAAAGTCAGCCCATCTTCATCCGGTTTGGCGAGATGAGGAAACCTCCTTAATAGCCGTTCAACGATTAGTGCGACTTGCATCTCAAGCACAGCGTCTAATTCATATTCTCCATGTCACTACAAAACAAGAGGTGGAGTTTCTCGCTGCTCATAAAAATATCGCCACGATCGAAGTGCTTCCACAGCATCTTACACTCGCAGCTCCCGAATGCTACGAAAGACTCGGGAATTTTGCCCAGCAAAACCCACCCATTCGCGATAAATCACATCAAGCGGCACTCTGGAGAGCTTTGCAAAAGGGTATTATCGATGTGATTGGATCTGATCACGCTCCGCATACGATTGATGAAAAAAAACGTGAGTACCCTCAGTCGCCTTCGGGCATGCCTGGAGTGCAAACGCTTTTACCAATAATGTTGAACCACGTAAACAATGGACAACTCTCCTTGGAACATTTGATTCGTTTGATTTCGATAAATCCTGCAAAAATTTTTAAGATTCAGGGCCATGGAAAACTCGAGATTGGTTGTAACGCCAATCTTACAATCGTTGATTTGAAAGCTGAACGTAGAATTGAAAACAAATGGATTGCGAGTCGGTGTGGTTGGACTCCGTTTGATGGAATGAAAGTAAAAGGCTGGATGAAAGCCTGTTTTGTTAATGGCCAGCTCGCTATGATGGAAGACCAGATCATCGACGGGCCTAAAGGCCAACTTCTTCATTTTAGCTGACCCTAGTTCTCAGACCTTGAAGACTTCGACTTATTACTAAAGCCGTGACTTTGTGATTTAGAGGAACTCTGTTTCTCAGTCTTACAAACAAAAAGTAAACTGGTAGCGATGTTTCAAATTAAGCGACCACCGCACTTTAGCAATTTAAAACGGCGACTTCCTCATTGGGGACGGCCTAATAAAGCTGTCTTCTACTTTATTGGTTCTACCTTCTTTTTAAACACTCTGATTCTTAGCCCCTTCATCTACTTCACTAACCAAAATTTTAATTTTTTTCAAAACTTAGCAATCGATACCAGCCCAACTCTGTTAACTCACCTGGAGCGTGAGCAAACTTGGTTTAATATAATTGCTATTGCTCTGTTATTTGCAATCAATATATCCAACTGGCGTTTTGCCATGAAGCTTCTCCGAAACTATAAAGGCCAAATATTTGCCCTTGATCGACACCTCAAGCACTTAATTCGCGGAGAATGGTTTGTGCCACCACTCCGTGTTCGAAGAACGGATGATTTTAAGGAAGTGGTGGAACAGTACGGCTATTTCTATAAATCGATTCAAGCTATTACAAAAGCAGAGATTCAGATTCTCGAACAAATGAAAATAGATCCCTCTGAGCGGGACAGCTTTCTTTTATGGAGAACTCTGCTCAATCAAAAAAAAGCACGCCTTGGTTTTGAAGATATTGGGCGAGAAAATGCGCGCGCTGCTGAACTTGGGGTTCACTGGAAGAAAGCCCTTTAAAACAGTCTCAAACCCAAGGAAAAAATTGAAGCCCACTCTTGATCAATTTTAGCCGCTGTATATTTCAAAGTTAATGGTAGGTAGGAGTGATCAAAAATAAAGTTAACGCCCGTAGCGAAACTCCCACTTTCAGTCTTCCAAGAGCTAAGGCCACTCACTAGCGACCCCGTTAACAAATTGGGCGTTGTTCTCTGCCACTTCCACCCAATAAAAAATAGTTCTGACCGTTTAGATTCGCCCCCTACCCAAAAACCATGTGAGAAGACTAATCGATCAAAAATAGTTAATCCCAAGTCAGCCTCAAAATTATTGTTATCCCAAGCATCCACCGCGGATGTTAGCATGCCCTGATTATACCAAACTGAAAGATCTAAATTTGATTCGGCTAACTTCACTGGAACAGCATCATTCTTGCCTTTATTCTCCTCAATAAACGCTCGAACTATCTTAGGGCCAATGAGATGAGTAATATTACCTACCCCTGGATCAATTCTCTTTCTCGAGACAACGCCCACGATTTGCCCAAGATTGTTCAGAGCTGGTCCCCCAGAATTACCGGGGCTCACAGAGATATCAGAAATGATGGAAGCTTCGCTTCTTTGAGAGATGACACCTTTTGAAAAAAGGTAGGTACTCTCGTTGTCAAACGGCGGAAATTCAAATGTTCTAGCTGAGCTAGGGTGTCCGATCGTTGCCAATTCATCAGCAACATTTAAGTTATTATCATCGGTCAAAACAGAGAATGGTTCGCCGACACCAGGAGTATTTAGCCTCAACAAGGCCAAGTCATTCTTACGGTCAATAGCCACAACAATGGCAGTGGAGGATTGATCGTAGCGCTGCCCCCAAAACAAATAGACCTCTCTTAAAACAGCCACGCAGTGGGCAGCTGTCAAAACCAAGTCGCTATCAATCCTAGCGCCAGAGCATAGTCGACCAGCAGAAAAAATAACGGGAATCTTTTCTTTTGCCTCCGAATAAATTTGCTGCCATGGCTTTATTTTATTGGGAAGATTAATCGACATTTCAGTGGCCGACATGGGGATTCCATGAAAAAAAAGAGCGCTGAATAGGCAAATAAAGCGATAGAGAGCCGACTTATGGTTCATTTTTTTTGCCTCAACGATTATGTTTCATTTGCTGTTTAACCTCACGAACGGCTTCTCGTTGTTTAATCGACTCGCGTTTATCATGTTGTTTTTTACCCTTAGCTAACGCAATCTCGATTTTAATTCGCCCATTCTTAAAGTATATTTTTAAAGGTACGCAACTGAGTCCTTTTTCTCGAAGAGCTCCATAGATTTTCTCAAGTTCGTGACGATGGAGAAGTAATTTTCTCAGGCGCTCTGGCTCATGATTATTATAGCTACTCGCCTTGTATTCGGAGATGTGCGCATTTTGAAGAAACGCCTCATCTCCGACAAAGGAAACATAGGAATCTTTGAGCTGAACCTGCTTATTACGAATTGATTTAACCTCACTACCCGTCAAAGAAATACCAGCTTCGTAAGTTTCAATAATTTGGTAGTCGAATCGCGCCTTTCGATTCTCAGAAATTATTAAAATACTCATTGGGGCTTAACTCCATAAATATTTTTTGTTAAATCCCGCCATTGATTAATACTAAGCTCTTCAGCGCGAATTTTGTGAGATAGCTCGAGGGAATCGAAAATTAATCGAAGATTCTCATCCTTGGTGTTACCACCGAGAACCTTTAAGTTCGAAATCAAAAATTTTCTCCGCTGAGCAAATCCAGCTTTTACTACCCTCAAGAAATCTTTACGTGAGCCTTCAAAATCTGTTCGTGGTTCGAAGAGCAAAACTCTGCTGGCAACCCTTGGAGGTGGATAAAAATCTTTGGCCCCAGCGTCTGTGACAATACTAACCTTCCAAAAATTTTGAGCGATGACCGATAATAATCCGTAAGCCTCCGTTTTAGGCTTGGCCATAATTCTATCGGCCACCTCTTTTTGAAACATCAATACCATTGCCTTAAGAGTTTTCTCATGAATACTACGATCTATAACTATCGATGATGAAATTTGATAAGGAAGATTACTAACCAAAACAGTTTGTTCCGCATTTTTAATGAGATTCCAGTCCCACTTGAGGGCATCTGCCTCAACCACATCGACCTTGCGGTCCCGCCAAAATTGAGAAAACGCCCGGTCCAGCTCAATGACTTTTAAAGGAACCTTGAGTTTCAGTAAAGAATCTGTCAGTGATCCAAGTCCGGGACCAATCTCAACGAGCCCCTGAGGCTTTAGTTCTTCTACAGCCTTAACGATGCGCTCAATTGTAGTGACACTCACGAGAAAATTTTGCCCCAGCGCTTTTTTGGGGGCTGCCCCAAGAGATTCGAGCTTTGCTATAATTTCACTTGTTAAATACATTAAAGTCTCCCGGCAGAGCCTGTGGACTAGGCCCGAGAGATAAATCAGACCGCTCGCCCCGTTGCATACGCAGAATGCCACTGTAGCCGATCATTGCAGCATTGTCAGTACAGTATCGCAGAGGCGGGACCAAAAGGGCGATGCCTTTTTTATTCGCCCAATCCTCCGTCATTGATCTTAATCTCGAATTCGCACTGACTCCGCCAGTTAAAATAGCTTTATCGACCTTTTCGACTTCTATGGCACGATTCAATTTTGAAACAAGGACATCACTGACTGCCTCCTGAAATGAAGCACATAAATCATTCAGCCTTTCACCAAAAGCATCTGCGCCAAGAGCTTCAATCATCCGCTGGGCTGAAGATTTCAGCCCAGAAAAGCTCATTTCAAAGGTGTCTTCTTTTAATAGAGCCCTTGGTAAGTCAAAGGCCTTCGGGTTACCAGTCTGAGCCAATCGATCAACATTGACACCTCCCGGAAACCCCAAACCAATCATCTTTGCAAACTTATCATACGCTTCTCCTGCAGCATCGTCTCGAGTGGAGCCCAGAACCCGATACTGTCCTAATCCTTTGACCTTGTAGAGACTCGTGTGTCCTCCACTCACAGCTAACGCTACGAAAGGTTGATCATGCGAAAATGAAGGCTGATATTGATCATCTCTAAGAAAGGGAGCCAGGAGATGCCCCTCCAAGTGATTGACGCCAATAAAAGGCTTCTTTTTTAATTGAGCCAATGTTTTTGCCGTCACTAAACCTACAATCAATGAGCCCACCAACCCTGGCCGATTGGTTACGGCGATGCCGTGGATGTCATTCCAATCGTAATTGGTCATAACTTTTTCAACGAGTGGAAGAAGCTGAAATGAGTGGTTTCTACAGGCGATTTCGGGAACAATGCCACCAAAAGGGGCATGAACATCGTCTTGGGAGGCTGACACTAACTCATGGACGTAGCCATCATGACCCACAATAGCCACAGAGGTATCATCACAGCTTGTCTCTATCGATAAAACTTTTTTTAACATGAATCTGGCCTCATCAAAGGGCCCAGAGTTTATTTAAGCGTCTTGAGACGCGCCTGAGCCTTCTTTGCCATATCAGATTGAGGGAATTTTGCTAGTACGTCTTGATAAAAAACTTTTGCTTCTTCCACCATACCCAACTCTTGAAAACAAACCCCAGTCTTATAAGCAGCTTCTGCTGCATGCTTACCTTTTGGATTTTTTTCACGATATTGTTCAAAGCTCAAAATGGCTTCCTTCCATTTTTTACCTTCAAAGCTAGTCAAAGCTGCATCATAGACACTTTTATCTTTTTCTTTGGAATCCTTGGATTTGTCCTTCGTCTTGCTCGCCTCAGTTGATTTTTCGCTACTTTTAGCAACTCCTCCATGGTTGGATTTGCCTGATTCCTTCGAGCGGGAAGCGATGATTTCTTCCTGTAAGGCCTGCATTTGATTTTCCATCTTCAAAAGACTCTCCTGAAGAAGATCGTTTTGCCTCTTCATTTCATCGATGGATTTTTGTTGGGCTTCTTTTCCTGCGCCCTCATCTTGCTCCGTTTTTTTTATTCTAAATTCTAATTCTTCAATTTTACCTGTTAAAGCTCTATTTTGGTCTTGTAGCTCTTCTAACCTAGTTTGATTGTTGGCATAATCACGCTGTATCGTAGTTACTTGTTCTCGCATAGCCGTTGCAGATTCGCTCTCCTTGAGACTCGCACGAGTCTGCAAACAACCCGGTAAAGTTAGCACAGCCAACAGAATCAAATTTAAGTACATATTACAGAACCTCACCAGTTTTAGATTTTTTCAACCGAGCCAGATTTTCAGCTTTTTCAGATAATTTTCGCGATTTTATAAATAATAATCGAGCGTCTTCAAACTCACGCTCATTATACAGCACCTCAGCTCTATGAAAAAGCTCCTGTGCTTGTTGGTATATCAGTGGGGCCAAACGTTCTGCATCACTCAGCCCGGCCGCATCGAGTGCTGACCGAGCCAAAGTGTATTCCTGAAGGGGAAGTGTTACTGAGGTACAGCTGCCAAAACAGAGCGGCAGAAAAAATACTAGTAACCACTTCTTCACCAATAAGTCCTATTTAGAGATTGGAAGAAAATTAGCGCGACGATTTTTAGACCAAGCGTCTTCGCTTGAACCAGAAACCAATGGTTTTTCTTCTCCATAGCTGATCACGCTCATTCGATCAGCAGGAACACCTAATCCAACTAGATAGTTCTTTACAGCTTGCGCACGTCTTTCACCGAGAGCCAAGTTATACTCGATCGTTCCACGATCGTCACAATGGCCTTCGATTTGAACAAGGGATTTACCATTAGATTTAATCCAAGCAGCATTGCCTTCTAGATCTTTTTTCGCTTGAGTTGATAAACTGGATTTGTCGTACTCAAAGTGAACTGTCACAAGGCCCGAAATTTTTCCGCTGTCACTTCCGGCAGCATCAAATCCAAGAGGACTAGAATCAATATTTTGATTAGTAATCGCTTGTTGATCTTCTACTTTTTTCTTTGAGCTGCATCCTGCTGCGAAAACGAGTGCTGCGACAACTAAAACAAGTTTCTTCATTGTTGAGGTCTCCTTTTTATTTTTCGTCCCATTTTAGTCATGATCATGTTCTTGTCAAACTTTTGATTGCTCATTTAAAGGGGCAATGCTGCAATCGAGCCCATGACCAAAACTATGCTTCAATTCTGGATCTTACTCGTTCTCTTATTATCAAACGACGCCTTCGCTGTTGTCGATCCTAAAATAAGTTGGGAAACTATGGCCACTCCCCACTTTGAAATTATATTCGACGCTCGGCACTATCAAACAGCAAGAAAGTATGCCCTCCGCCTCGAATTTAACTATAAATTGTTGAGTTCTTACTTTCAAGAAGCCCCTCAAAAGACCATCGTTATCATTAACGACAGCACCGATCTCGCCAATGGCTATGCCACTCATATCCCCTACCCCCACATGATGATTTATCCCGTTCTGCCTAGCGCTCACGAGAGTATTTCAGAGTATGCTGATTGGCCGCAGGAACTTACTCTTCATGAGTACACTCACATTCTTAATTTTCAACCAGCGCACGGATTCATGGGCTTTCTAAGGAGCACAATGGGGAGTATCATCAGCCCCACCATGCTTCTTCCCCGATGGTGGCATGAAGGAATGGCAGTCGAAATGGAAACTAGATTCTCCAGTCATGGTCGGTTAAGATCAATCTACCAAGAAGCCACCCTTCGTGCTCTTGCCGACAAAAACCAACTATTAAATTACTCTATTGCAGATATTAATGAATCAGACCTCGATAGCTGGCCAAGAGGGGCTCGGCCCTATCTTTTCGGGTCTTTATTATTTAGCGAAATACAGTCAATTCGAGGGGGCACGATTTCAAATACCCTTCTGCAAAGATACTCCTCTCGCCTCCCTTACGTCATTAATCCACCCATCAAAGATGAATTAGGATCCGATTTTGAGGGGCTTTTAAAACTGGCATTATCCAATGTTTCGCTAAAGATTGAAAAACAACTGGATCAAATCAAACAAGAAAAAATTACCGAATTAACTCCCGTCGACGAGGCGTTTCTAGAAAGCCACGACCCTCGCATTAGTCCGAATGGACGCTTTCTTACGTTTATCGCAAAAAATAAATGGGGTAGAAGCTCAATTCAAATCTATGATCGCCATGAAGACGTTCGACCTTTCGACCCCAAAAAAGATTCTTTTTCTCAATTTATCAGCATTGATAACAAATCAGATAGCAGCGATAAAGACTCTCCACCCTCTGGAAATATCAATAGAATAGCATGGCTCCCCGATTCAACAGGCTTTATCTTCGACCAAGTTCGACTGATTGACCCCTACTCTAATTATAGTGACTTATTTTTATTTGATTTAAACAAACAGAAAAGTCAGCGTCTAACGACCGGACTGAGACTTCGGGAGCCAGATCTCTCTGTTGACGGAACCTTAATTGCGGCCATTCAATTAGAGCAATCCGATACTCGTCTCGTTACTCTCGGCCGCCAAGGAGATAACTTAAAGATTGTTTATACACCTGAATCTTTTCATAAAATTTCAAATCCCTTATTTATCAATAGTGAGGATCTCCTTTTTACTGAAAGAAATTCTCAAGGCCAAGTCTCATTAAAAAAGCTATCTCTGCTAACCCAGAAGATTGAAGTTCTTCCGATCAAGAATCTTTCCCAACCAGATTCACTGAACTGGACTTCCCTGGGAATTCTCTTTGTAGCCCGAGAAAATGGGTTGCAAAATGTCTATATCACCAAAGATCTCTTCAAAACAACTCAACGATTAACTCATACGAAAACCGCCGCATTTGATGGTGTTTTAGATCCGCGACTTGCTCTCCTCTACTCCACACAGATGTCGAGTAGAGGCTTATTGGTGACCCAAAATAAATTTAATATCGGCACTGAAAGCAATCCCCCCTCAGCTATTGAACCTCTCTTTAAAGACCGCTATTCGAAAGTATCTGAAAGCTCCGTCCCCAGCAGCGAACAATTTCAAAGTAATTCAAATATTTTTTTAGAAAAAGAATTTGGCTCTACTATTGAAGGCAAAAAAGAGTATTCGAGTCTCAACTACCTTCGTCCCCGCTACTGGCTTCCCTTTGCTTTTTTTAGTGGAACTGGCTATGGTACGCAAATATCCACCTCCACCAACGACCCCCTCGAAAAACACACCTATTCGCTTCAAGCTGGCTATGACTCCTTCGTCAACGAGTCCAGTATTGGGATTACCTATGTCAATGCGACAAGCCGATGGCCCTTTTCGTTGGGATTTGCTGCTCAAGAACGAAATCAACCTGGCCTTAGATTTCAATATAGCGCAAAACAATTTAACTATATGACTTATCGCGATCTCAGGCCAACGAATGACAACATTACAGTAGGCTTCGGATTTAACGGACGCGAAACTTCAACAACCAGCACAGTAAACCGTTTTGGACCCCAATTCATCTTTCAATACGACGGTTCAGCTAAAACAGCGTTCTCGGCTGTTCCCTTCGCCGGATGGAATGCTGCGATTTTTGGTAATCATTATTTCAAAACCCAAAAATTATCGAATTTAACACGTGGTATTTTAGGCGCTACCTATTTTTACTCGGAACATCTTCCCGATCGGCAAGTGGCCATAGCCCATGTGATTGCTCAACAAATGAGTGGAGAAAGAAGAACCGAAGATCTCGCCCCAAGCGATAACTTTCAGCTTTCGCAGGATTTTACCTCACCTCGTTTTGTTCTCAGAGGTTATAACCTTGGATACTTCTACTTTTGGCACGCCCGCAATATGACCTTGGAATATCACATCCCCTTTGCTCTTCAACGTGGATGGGGAACCATGCCGGCCTTCCTTAAGCGCACAAAGATCAGCCTGTTTTCTGATTTCTTAGCAGCAGAAGGTTATGTCACAGATTATGTAAATGCAAAATACCAACGTACTTACCTAAATAAAATTTACTCAAGCTATGGAATTGAGCTCAAAGGGGATCTAACATTGGGATATTACTTTCCGGTGACAGCATTTTTTGGAATTTACCAACGCCCCGACTATTCTGGACCAGATAAAACAAGCTCCTTTATTGGCATTCAAATCTAAAAATGCTTAAATTGAGTAAGCCGCGAAAAACGGCTTCAAAGATTGATCCATGGAAGGAGTCATTCAATGGAAGAAAATTTAGATTGGATTCACGACCTGGTTAAAGCCGAACAGCAAATGGAAGAAACTGGGGTTATCGATTTTGGCTCGAACCTCGACCCAGAGCGCCTTATGGTCGGAGCGGCACTCACCTTCCTTGCTGAACTACGAGCAGGCTTCAATGAAGCTTTAGACGTTTTTAATAAATTGAAAACTTCTAATAACGGTAAGGTAAAAATATACGGAATTGCTAAAACCCATGCTGATTTTATGCTCTTTAGGAATGGCTTCAAACTGGTTTTTAACCTCAAACAGCCTGGTGTGATTTCTGTAAGAACTCACTTCATTAATCCCTCAATTCCAACTGTGAGCTCTATGAATTTTATTGGTAATGCCGACCAGCAGATCATGAGCACCCTTCAGTTCCGCGGTGATGAAGACCTTCTCGAAATGGCCCTAGGAGCCTTCAATGAGCCGACTTGGACTTTCAAGGGCCAGGCCATAAAAACTGAAAGTGCGATTAAGTATTATCTTACAAAGTTTCTTCAAGACACAGCCAACCCGGGATACTAGAAGTTGATTTGATTATCTATTGTTGGGTTGAGGTCGAAGGAGTTAGCAGATCCTCAAGAAAAAAGACTGCTAGCTCGGATCGCCCGCCTAAGCCTGATTTATTATATATCACTGTGGCCTGAGCTCTCACTGTTTTTTCAGCCACACCACGAATAGAGGCAATTTCTTTTAAACCAAGTCCCTTGAGCAGCAAAAGCGCCACTTCTTTTTCCGCAACCGAAAGCGACCATCGTTCAAACTGACGATCAATGCTTTCGGAAAGTCCCTTTGTAAATTTCTGAGTCTCAGCTCTCCATCTATGACTTTCATTTTCTATTTTTTGTTTTTGAGCTTCCGAAACTTTCAGGGCCTCTTGAGCTTCGTTGAGTTGATTTTGAACAGAATCCAGCAATCTCGTTTTATCCGAAAGATTAGCCTGCGTGTCGGCCAAGTCGATTCGAGTTTTTGCAGATAAAACGTAGAAAAAGACAATTCCTAAAAAGGAGAACAACCCAATACCCACTTCTAAGGTTAAATGCAGACCATTGAGCTGCTCCCTAGAATCTGAAAGCAAATCTCCAACGACAAACAGAAACACTCCACAAAGGAGAAAAATAATTATCCAGCGTTCTCTATCGATGTTCCCATTCATATTTTTACATACCTACCGGGAGATTAGTCTTTGTCCTCATTCGGGCCCTCGTCTTGGTCCTCGTGCTCTACCTCTTTTTCGGAAGGAGTTTCACCCTGCTCTTCACCCTCTTCGGCCTCAGCTTCTCCTATCTGGAAAGACCATTGGGTGCCGGGCGCAGTAAAGAGTGCTGATTCGCGATTGAACCCTGCAATAAAATAGATCCAAGGACCCAACACTAAAACCAGCATCACTAAAGCAGAAAAAGGAGATGAGGTCGATATAGCTTCGGTCGTCTTCGCTTTTTTGTAGCCAGTAATCATACTCAACACATAATTCTCATTATGCATTTTCATAGCGAGAATCACTCCCGTCACATGAACGACGACCAAGCCCATCACCAAAATAGGAAGAGATTCATGAATCTCTTCAAACAACTCTGATTGAGCATTGAGAATACCGCTGATCACGCTAAGAGCGACACCCGCCAAAATAAGGAGGACCACGATCGAACCTCCTGGATTATGACCAGCATAATAGGCTCCGCGTCCCTTAAAGACTTCGGTAAAGTATTTTGCAATAGAAGTAGGAGAAAAGAATAACTCACTCCAACGGGCATGCTTGCTACCGATGAGTCCCCATATGATTCTCCACACAATAAGTAGCCCAGCCAAAACACCAAAAACCACATGCATATAGAATAACGGAGTTTCCTTCTCAATAAATTGAGCGATGCCAAAGGCTAGAACCACTGAGCCCGCAAGGAGCCAATGAAAAAGTCGAATTGGCAGATCCCAAATTAAGAGTTTCATTCTTGTTCTCCTACTTAGTTTTACCCTTAGTCTTTTTCTACGATTGAGGCATCAACCGGGTTAAAGTAGATCTCAACGTTTTTACCATCCTTGTCGGTGCCATAAATTTCATAACAAGTCCCCGGCTTTTTGAATTTTTTAATTTTGTAACCCTGCTCTTCTACTTTCTTTTTGAAAGTCTCTTCCGTCATCCATTTGTCTTTGGGCTGGTCAGTGCAATTTTTCTTTGCATAAGCTGTTGTTACAAAACCAGACATTAAAAGCGCTACGATTACGTGTTTCATAGTAACCTCCTGTAAACTCACGATCGCACTTTTTTTATTTATACGGTAGTGGATCTAAGCTACATTAATAAGATATCAATATTATTGGGATTTATTGGCACGCTAGGGCAAATGCCCTAGCGAGGCATTTCTATGCGAGGGAATACGACCGGCCGGATTCCCATGTCTTTGGCTTTTTTGCCAAGGGCCCCCTGAGCTAACTGGTTGGCTTGCTGTTCTGCCGCCTGGGTTTGTATAACCGGTATTTTATTATTAGGGCCGACAACCACGGGTGCGACATTAAACGCCTCCGTCTTTTTATTCTCGATGAAGGCGTCGAAACCTGACTCTTCATCAGATGTTTCAATGTCTGCATCATCAACCTCAAAGCTCATTGGTTTTTGCTTAAGAATTTGCTCTAAAGGGCGTAACGGCGATCTCATTTTAAGGCCGACCGATGCATTGAGCTTTTTCTTTTCAAATAAGCTTGATTTAGTCATTGGATCTTTATTCAGTTCTGCTTTTAGCCACTCAGGCATTTGAGAGGTATCAAAACTCAAACGGTCTGAATTGACTTTGACGATGAATTCAATTTGAGATTTTGGAAGATCAACGACCTCTGCAATCTCGTCGGCCTCTCGCCCTTCATTGGCCATTAGAGCTGCCTTTACGAATTTGACGGTATTTTGGCGTTCGATGATCTCTTCATGAGGAATCTTATCCTGAAAAATCTGTGCGACTTCGATTGATTTTTTCATAGAGCGAGAAATCTTATTGAGGACATCATCAGCCTCGTCGATTTTTCTTTGTAGATCCGCAACTTTATCTTCCATCATGATTGTTAGCTGCCGCACTTGCTCTTCTGTTCGGTCACTCAGATCTTCGATTACCGCAATTTTACTTTGGAGAAGCTGAAGCCCTCGGCTCCACTTGGTATCATCATCCAAACTACGTTTCATTTTTGTCCAAACAAATATTAGAGCAGCAAAGAAGAATAATTGAATTAAGCTGAGAATTAAGATTCCAACGATTCCCAATCAAGCCTCCTGCTCGAACGAAAATAAACTCCTTCTAGTGTTTCAATTCTACTTTCAGCCGACTAGTCCATTTCAAAAAAGCCAGACCCAAGACTAGTCAACTTTTCGCTATTGATTCTGTTATTGAGGTAAGAAAAAATTAAAACTTATTTATTTCACCCAAACTCTATGAAGAGTATTGTTACTGCTGCTATTGGCGTAATCATCACACTCCCAACGGCTGCCTCCGCCGCGAATTCCCCAGTGATTGGCGTTACCCTTATAGAATGTAAAGTTTGTCATGGCATCATTGCCCTGGGCGGAATAGAAACCATCCAAACCGGGTGGGGTAACCGCCGTATGCCCAGTCAATACTGTATAGCTAGTATTAATATTGCCGCAAGTTTGACCGGTGCCGGTTTTCAAATATGTCATACAATTCGCATCTGACGTTTTGAAATGCAATATGCGATTATGTCCTGACGTCTGACAATAAAAACGTACCGATGAAAATAACATACTATTTAGAAGAGATGGCGCCACGTGCCCCCAATTATTCGCGCTAGAGGACTCATCTGTACCTAGAGAACTTGATCCCAAGCGAGGAAAACTCGAAGTTCGCGGATTTGTAGCCGGGTTTGTTGATCCTAAGTGAAGATAATTGAGCACTAGAGTCCAACCACCTCCATCTGTCGTTTGGTCACAATAGACAAGAAGACTCCCAACGCCGCTGAGGCTAATCATATAGAGACCACTTGTAGTAAATCCTTTGGCTCGCCAATCGGCACAGGAACTCGGGACCTCACTGTATTTTATAATTACAGCACCAGACCCTCCCGCAGAACCGCCAGAGCCAGACCAGCGCGACCCACCTCCTCCACCGCCGGTTCCGGCAACTCCAGCCGTAGCGTCGAGTCCAAGTCCACCGTCGATGCCGCCGTTACCGCCACCTCCAGTTCCACCTTTTCCGTTGAGTGTTAGAGTTGTATCTTGATAAATTTGTCCGCCGCCGCCGCCACCAAACCAACCAGACGCTCCGTAAGAAGTTCCAAATCTCGCGCTCAAGTTAACGCCAACGCCACCATCTCCTCCACCATCGGAACCTCTTCCACTGGTACCAACTTTGTAGTTTCCACCAACTCCACCAGCTCCTCCACCTCCCGCTGAAGCATGGGTCGGCTCAGACCCATTCGTATTTGGCTTTCCTGTGCCTCCTGCCTTTCCGTAAGTCTGAACTCCTGAGTAGGTTGCTTGCGTGCTACCTCCTCCACTGGCAGCAGTACCCGTGTTCGAATGAGATCCGCCCCCCCCACTTCCACCGCTACTTCCGGCCTGACCGCCGTAGGAGCTTCCGGAGCCGAGTCTCGATCCCCCTCCTCCACCACCCTTGGCGGTATAGCTATTAAAAACTGAATCGCCACCATTATTGCCATTGGCTCCAATCGTGTTGGACCCACTGCCACCGCCGCCCACCGTGACCGAGTAGGCTTGAGTAGCGACGGTAATCGATGGACCATAGACTACGCCACCACCACCACCGCCGCCTCCGAAGTGGCCACCACCACCACCACCAGCAACAATAAGTACCTCAACTGCACCTGGCCCTGAAGAAACCGTGAATGTCCCATTGCTACTAAAGTAATGATATTTATAACCACTAGAGCTTGCCGTTGCCCCTCCCGTTGCTGTGAAGCAACTAGATAGCGATACTCCCGATGGCGGATTATTCTGAAAGGCCGTCCATTCTGCTGCCGTTGCCGTAGGAATAAAGAGTGCGAGTCCAGACGTATGATAGTTGCTGACAACGCGACAAGCGCTGTGTTCGGTGATTTGCATCACCGAGGATGGCTCCATTTGATAAGAACTAGCCGATTTTGTTTCAGTAGATGCAATTTGTAAAATGATGTTAAGAGCAAAGATTAGAACTTTTCGAAATTTAAACAAAGCTTGTTTGTTCATTTTTTTCACCATTTTTATCGATTTTCTTTCCGCTACAAAATTAAAGCAAGTTTTTATATCCATTGTTGATTTTAGCTAGATACCTTCAAAAATTCAAAAAAAAGGCCTCGGGAATTGCCCGAGGCCTTCTATCTTTTGTAACCTTTCAGAACTCAGCCTAATGCTTAGCAGCCTTTTTAGCTTTTTTTGCAGTGGCTGTTGCTTCTTCGTCCATCTCAGAGGCGTCATCGGTATTATTGTTTTCGTTAGAGATCAATAATTGACCAATTCCTTTTGAAGCCAAGATTTTCTCACGAAGATCTTTCATGATTTCTGGGTGCTGATGAAGGAACGTCTTCGCCTGATCACGGCCTTGTCCCATTCTCTCTCCATTGTAGCTAAACCATGCACCTGATTTATCAACCAAGTTAGCTGCTACAGCGAGATCAAGAACATCGCCTTCTGCTGAAATTCCCTCACCATACATTAAGTCGAACTCAACCTTCGCAAATGGTGGCGCCATCTTGTTCTTAACCACTTTAACCGCTGTACGGTTTCCGACCACATCTTCACCCTGTTTAATAGAACCAACACGGCGAACATCCAAACGAACAGACGCATAAAACTTTAGTGCATTACCACCTGTGGTTGTTTCAGGATTACCGAACATAACACCAATTTTCATACGAATTTGGTTGATGAAAATAACCAAAGTTTTGCTGCGGTTGATAGCCGCTGTCAGCTTTCGTAATGCCTGAGACATCAAGCGAGCTTGTAAGCCCATATGGCTATCGCCCATATCACCTTCAAGTTCGGCTCTAGGAACCAATGCCGCCACGGAGTCTACAACTAGAACATCCACAGCTCCTGATCGAACAAGTGTTTCAGTAATTTCTAAAGCTTGCTCCCCAGTGTCTGGTTGAGAGATCAACAGATCTTCTGTGTTTACTCCTAGTTTGCGAGCATACGAAACATCGAGAGCATGTTCAGCATCAACAAAGGCAACAACGCCACCCTTTTTCTGAGCTTCTGCAATGGCAGACAATGCGAGAGTGGTTTTACCTGAGCTCTCCGGACCATAAATCTCCACGATACGACCACGAGGCAAGCCGCCAATACCCAAACCAACATCAAGACTCAAAGAACCTGTGCTGATAACATCGACGTCTTTCACCAAGGTTTCATTGGTGCCTAAACGCATGATAGACCCTTTACCAAACTGCTTCTCAATCGTAGAAACTGCGAGATCCAAAGCCTTGGATCTTTCATTATTTAAAGTAGACATATTTTTCTCCTTTTTAAAACTTGATTAAATCTTTTGAAGATGTTCGATCATTAGCTCCAAAGCTCTTTCACAACTTTGAGACTGAATCTCTGAGCGATCTCCGTTTAATTGTAATTTCTCAACCACTTCAAAACCCGGACCACCTACCGCAACAAACACAAGGCCCACTGGCTTCTCTGACGTTCCGCCGGTCGGACCGGCGATTCCGGTTATCGCCGCGGCCACATCGACCTTTAATATTTTTCGAACACCTACCAGCATTTCCTTTGCTGTCGGGGCGCTCACGGCTCCGTGATTCTCTAACGTACTTTGCTGAACCTGCAAGACTTCATGCTTAACGGCATTAGAATAACTAACAACAGACCCCATAAAATACTGCGACACGCCAGAAAAATGCGTAATCCAAGATGATAAAAGGCCTCCCGTACAACTTTCAGCAAAACCACAACAGAGGTTCTTTTGACGCAACAAATCAATAAATCTAATTAGCAACTTTTCTCTATTATCCGACATAGGAAATTCCTCAGCAGTTTAACACAAAATGAATTTAATTAGCCCAAACTTTGAATTTGTACGCCCAACCAAGCTGTGTGATGCAAAATGATTTGTAGAATGACGTTGCCCATGATGCCGGCAACGATGTCGTCTGCTACCACACCAAAACCTCCAGGAACTTTGCGATCGAAATAACTCACAGGAAAAGGCTTTAGAATATCAAAAAAACGAAAAAGTAAAAAACCCAACACGAATGATTGCCAGGTCAATGGAAGCCAGGTCATCGTGATGAGCATTCCGACGCACTCATCAATAACAATCTCTTTAGAATCGTGGTGAGCTGATTGTCTCTCGTAATGCTCGGCGGCCACGATGGCTAAAATGGCTAAACCTAAGCTGACCGCCATATACACCAGAGGCCCCATTTTCATAAGCACAAAACAAATGGGTAGCGTGGCCAAACTCCCCCAGGTTCCAGGGGCTTTGGGCGCCTTTCCGATTCCGAACATGGTCGCAATTTTTAAAAGCATCTAAATCTCCCCCAACCCATTGAGCGTCAGCTCTATCTGTTTTAATTAGAATTGCCCCTCTTTTGCTTTTGCGTCTAGTTGTGATACAACGAGACGGAAGGATTTCTGATGACAACCAAATCACCCGAACAGCTATTCCGTACTTGTTTGAATAAACTCTTCGATATCATTAGTCGACGAGATTACAGCATCAAAGAGTTACGCCAAAAACTCACCCAGAAAGACTTCGATAGCAACACCATTGAAAAAGCCATCGCATGGGCCGATGAGCGTCGTTATATTCGTCCAGCCGAAGAATTGAGCCGTGCTCTCACAGATCAATTGCTTCGTCGAGGAAAAGGCCGCCGTTATATTCAACAGTACCTCAAGAAAAGGGGGCTTCCCTTTATTGATGAATTTGACAAAGAACTCGAGCTGAATAAAGCTCTTGAGTTTGCGAGACAAAAAGCTCAAAAAAGTGCTAAGCTCGATCGTGCAGCACGCGAAAAAATTGGCAGACAATTATTAACTCGGGGATTCCCTCTCGACATAGTAAGGACAGTGATCTATGAAAAACTTAGAAACAATGAAGAGCTCTGAGGTTAGAGCCAAGTATATTGACTATTTTAAAAAAAATAACCACACCGCAGTGGCTAGTTCTTCATTGATCCCTGAAAAAGATCCGACGCTCTTGTTTACTAATGCAGGCATGAACCAGTTTAAAAATCTGTTTCTTGGCCTCGAAAAAAGAGACTATGTCAGAGCAGTTTCTTCACAAAAATGTGTTCGGGCTGGGGGAAAGCATAACGACCTCGATAACGTAGGTTTCACTGCCCGTCACCATACATTCTTCGAGATGCTCGGCAACTTCTCATTTGGTGACTACTTCAAAAAAGAGGCCATCCACTACGCTTGGGAGCTCCTCACTAAAGAGCTGGGACTACCAAAAGATCGCCTTTATGTAACCGTTTTTGAAAATGACGATGAGGCTGCCGAAATCTGGCATAAACAAGAGGGAATTCCAAAAGATCGAATTTTCCGTTTTGGCGAAAAAGATAACTTTTGGAGAATGGGAGAAACAGGCCCTTGTGGACCCTGCACAGAGATATTCTATGATCATGGGGAAAAAGCTGGTCCCGAAACCGATGCCTACAAAGGAATTTTGAGCGGTGGGGACCGGTACGTTGAGATTTGGAACCTCGTCTTAATGCAGTATTTTGAAAAAGAACCAGGAAAAATGGAGCCCCTGCCAAAACCCTCAGTTGATACTGGTGCGGGTCTCGAACGTCTTTGCGCCGTCATGCAAGGAAAGATTAATAATTACGATACTGATTTGTTTACTCCATTGATTGATTCAGCTCTTCGTTTAGTTCCTCACGAAAGTGATTTGGCCGAACTAGTCCACCATCAGTACAAGGGAAAAGCCTCTGCGGAGTTAAATGAAAAACTTGCGGCCCTCCGTGTTTTAGCTGACCATACACGATCGGTTGGATTTCTTCTAACAGATGGCGCCGTTCCGAGTAATGAGGGCCGAGGCTATGTGCTTCGTAGAATTCTTCGCCGTGCACTTCGCTACCAAAGAAAACTATCTCCGACCGCCTCTTTTTTTCCCGTCATGATCGACGCTATGGTAAACGAAATGAGTTCGTTTTTCCCAGAACTTCGAGAGAGAAAAGACTACGTTTTGAATGTCGTTCAAGACGAAGAAAGTCGTTTCACACAAACGCTAGATCAGGGCACTGAGCTTCTTAATGCCGAACTCAAAAAATTAAAATCTGCAGGGAAGAAAATTCTATCTGGTGACGTAGTTTTTAAACTTTATGACACCTACGGTTTTCCGGTCGACCTTACTCGCCTCATGGTAGAAGAACAAAAATTACAGGTCGACGAAATTGGTTTTGAGCACGAGATGCAATTAGCACGCGAAAAGGCCAAAGCCAGCTGGAAAGGCAAAGGAATGGCCACGGATGAAGCCCACCTCATTCAGTGGAGCAATACCATTGCAAGAGAATCTGGGAGCACAAAATTTGTTGGTTACGATAACCTCGAATGCAACAGTAAAATACTTGGCCTTTCGAACGGACACTCATCCGTGCCAGCCTTAAAAACTGGTGAACATGGAATTTTAATCACTTCTTCATCCTGTTTTTACGGCGAAGGCGGGGGCCAAGTCGGTGACAAAGGACGTGGAAATTCTGGAGCCACACAATTTCAGGTTCTTAACACAACAAAACAAAATGATATCTTTTTACATCACATTGAACTTATCAGTGGCGAACTAAAAGTAGGAACCGAAGTAGTTCTCAATGTTGAAGAAAGTGAACGTCGTCGAACCGCAGCGAACCATTCGGCCACACACCTGCTTCACGCCGCCCTTCGAAAAACTCTTGGAACTCATGTGACCCAGGCAGGATCACTCGTTGATGCTTCTCGCTTGCGATTTGACTTTACTCATCCAAAAGCACTTTCGAGTGACGAACTAAACAACATTGAAACACTCGTAAACGAAGAGATTGCTAAGGGATTAATCGTACAGTGTGCGGTTAAATCCCATGAAGCTGCAATCAAAGACGGAGCGATGGCTCTCTTTGGTGAAAAATATGGAGATGAGGTTCGTGTGATTAAGATGGGCGATTTTTCTCAAGAGCTCTGCGGCGGAACCCATGTTTCCAATACGGCTCAAATTCGCCTTTTCAAGATTGTTTCTGAATCAGGCGTGAGCGCTGGAGTTCGCCGATTGGAAGCCCTCGCTGGTGATTGTGCATTTCAATATTTGATGAAGCACCATTCTCAAGCCCAGTCAGCCAGAGAAGCTATTGGTGCCCAAGAGTCATGGAGCCAAATTCTAGATTCAAATGCGTCTCCTGTTCTTCATTGGATCGAAGAGAAGAAATCGACCATCAAGGCTCTAGAAAAAGAAATCAAGGACCTTAAAAAAGGCCAGATTAATGTTGAGTCTATTCTGTCATCAGCTAAACCTTTTAAAAAAGGAAATGCTGAAGGTCGATATGTTGTGGCAACTCTCGACGTCGACGACCGAGACCTTCTGGCTCAAATCACGGACCAATTAAAAAATCGTATTGAAAGCGGAGTAATCGTTACCGTCGGCTTAGGTACAGAGTCTCACCCAGTCATAGTGGCAGCGACAAAAAATTTAAATCCTGACATAAATGCGGGGCAAATTTTAAAAGACTTAAGCCAACAGTTGGGCGGAAAAGGTGGCGGACGTCCCGATTTTGCTCAAGGGGCTATCGTTAAACGTGATGCCGTTGACATGGTCTTGTCTTCTTATTTTGTTAATAGAACCTAACTTGCCAGTGACTGCCTCAAAACGATAGCTAGTGATTTCAAAGAAGCTACAAAGGAGGCAGTCATGGCAAACTTAGAATTATGGCGAAATAACTGGGGACCATTCAGAGAGCTAATGTCCCTGAGCAAATCAATTGACCGAATGATGGAGGACTGGCCAATGGCAAAAACCGACATCGACAAGTATAACTTCAACCCAAGTTGCGAGGTAAGAGAGGATAACAAAGCCTATGTGCTAAAGGTCGACCTTCCCGGAGTTCCTAAGGAGAATATCAAAATCGACCTTAACGAAAATCGACTCACTCTTCGAGGTGACAGAAAAGAGGAGAAAAAATCTGAAGAAAAAGAAACCCAAACTCACTTTTCCGAAATGTTTTACGGGGCATTCACTCGTACTATGACTTTTCCCGCCCCCATTGACGCAGAAAAAACCGAGGCCCACTACGAAAATGGAGTCCTCACTTTGAAATTACCAAAAAAAGCGGCTCAAAATATTCGCCAAATTACAATTAACTAGTATTGAGTTTAGAACATAACTCACAAAGGGATTCTCAATGAGATCCCTTTGTTTTTCGCAAGTCCAAGATTGACAGAAATCTATCGCCTCACTTAGCTTTAACGACGATGAAGAAACAAATCGTTGTTAAAAAATATGGTGGAACTTCGGTAGGAACAATCGAGCGTATTGAAAATGTCGCTGCTCGAATCGCAAAAGAATATCAATCTGGCCAGCTACCTATTGTGGTTGTATCTGCAATGAGTGGCGAAACAAATCGATTAGTTGCCCTGGCACAACAAATTGATCCGCTCTATCGAGGCCCCGCTTATGATTTGTTGTTGGCATCGGGAGAACAGGTTTCTGTGGGTTTGGTTGCCATGGCACTTGAGAAAAGGGGACTCAAAGCCCAACCCCTTCTGGCCTTTCAATTAGGAATTGAAACTGACTCCGTTTATTCGAAAGCTCGAATTAAAAATATTCGCACTCAAGAACTTCAACGATGTTTAAACGAGGGAATCATTCCCGTTGTCGCTGGTTTTCAAGGAGTTGACGAAAACCTCAATGTCACTACGCTGGGCCGAGGAGGATCTGACACCACAGCTGTGGCCTTAGCCGCTGCTATTAATGCAGATTCTTGTGAAATCTACACTGACGTACCTGCGGTTTTCAGTGCAGACCCTCGCCTAGTGCCTAAAGCCCGAGAGATTGGTAAACTCTCTTTTGATGAAATGATGGAAATGGCCTCATTAGGCTCAAAGGTCTTGCATATCAGAAGTGTAGAAATTGGTGCTAAATATAATGTTCGCATTCATTTGCGCTCGACCTTTGAAGAGCGCGAAGGAACCTGGATCGTACCCGAAGGAGAAATAATGGAACAAGCTGTCGTTTCGAGCGTTACTCATGACCCCAATACTATCGTATTCAAACTTTTTCCTGTTCCTCCTGAAACGTCCTTCCTATCTCAACTTTTTACCCGTCTAGCTGAAAAAGGAGTTGTGGTAGATATTATTACTCAAAGCCAAAGCGAAGCTGGACAAAGGCTTGCTTTTTCTGTGACCCAAGAAGACTTTCCACTTGCCGAGACGGTCCTGCGGGAACTCCTCCCTGAAAATAAAGTAAATAAAGAAATCATGCCAAAAATGGCCAAAGTTTCCGTCGTTGGTGTAGGCATGCGTAATCACCCTGGCGTAGCTGCCCGTTTTTTCTCAGTCTTAGCAAAAGAAAATGTTCAAATACATCTTGTAACGACATCTGAAATTAAAATTTCTGCCGTTATTGATGAGGCAAATTTGAAAATTGCAGCTCAGGCCCTTCATCAGGCTTTCGAACTAGACAATTCAAATTAAGTCAGTGGGTAAATCATTAGATTAGAGATTTAATTCTGGTCTTTTTGCCGTCCTGATCAGAGCGCAACTGAATCCTCCAGAAGACCAGTTCGCGCTCTAACCTATTGAGTCGACAATACAAAACTCATTATACTGAGAATATGAATACACCTATTTCTCTTTTCAGTTGTGTTACTCTTCTTTTTTGTTTTCTATTTTTTTCGCCACTTGAAGCCTCCGCAAAATCTAAAACATTAGTTCGAGCGTGGATGTCGACTCTTGATGGTAAAAAGAAAATGACTTCGGTTAAAGACGACATCAAGACGCTCGATAATTGCTCCGCCAAGAATTCAGAAACAACAGAAGTTGTCATTGATGATTCAGTCACCTACCAAGCTATTACTGGATTCGGTGCTGCGCTAACAGAATCATCCGCTTATCTATTAAAAAAGGTCAATAAAGCTGTTAGAAAAAAAATCATTGCCCTTACTTACGGTCAAAAAGGTGATGGGCGCTTTAATATGGTTCGCATTCCTATTGGTGCCACTGATTTTGCAATGAGCAACTACTCGTGTGCGGATGAAATACCTGATAGCGGAATTCCAACTTCAAAAAAATTATTCAACTTTGAAAAATGTATGGGAACCATTCTTCCGGTGTTAAAAGAAATCAAGGCGGCCAATCCTGATCTTCTCATTGTAGCCAGTCCGTGGAGCCCTCCCGCATGGATGAAATCGAGTAAAAGTTTATTTGGCGGAAAACTTTTACCCGACTTTTACCAGGAATATGCTGAGTACCTGAGTCTTTTTTTAGAGAAGATGGCGCAAGAAAATGTGCCAGTTGATTATTTAACCGTGATTAATGAACCACTATTTACATCGGATAGCTCGACGAATTATCCCTGGACTCAAATGGAAGCGAGTGAGCAGGCACGATTTATTTCGGACTACTTGGCGCCTCACTTGAAAAACAAAAATCAGTTCGACAAGGTCATGATCCTCAGCTACGACCACAACTGGGATAATTTAAACTTTCCCACCGAGGTATTAAAAAACCCTCGATCAGCTCCCTTCGTGGCAGGTACTGCTTTTCACTGCTATAAAGGTCACTTCTCTGCAGCAGAAAAAATGAAAGCTATTTTTCCCGACAAAGAAATTCATCTCACCGAATGTAGCAGTGGCAACTGGTCACCTAAGTTCGATGGCTCTTTTGAATGGGCCTTGAAGAATCTCCTCTTTGGTCAAGTGGCTGCCGGCGCCCAGAGTTTGATTTATTGGAATCTTGTTTTGGATGCAGAAAATGGGCCTCAGAATGGCGGATGCAAAGACTGCAGAGGCATTCTCAATCTTAATAAGGAGCTTGATGAATTTAAGCGAAGCCCCGAATTTTACCTGCTCCATCAGGCAAGCTCAGTTATATACCCAAATTCACTTCGGATCAAATCGACCGCTGAAAAAATTGAACACCACTTAGCTTTTAAGAATCCGGATCTTTCACTCTCTTGGATCGGTATGAACACTCAAGACAAAGAAATAAAGGTCCTGCTGAAATCAAAACAAGGTTGTCTATCGACAAAGATGAAGCCCAAGAGTGTTTTGTCGATTAATTGGCCCTAAGTGAGATCTCCCACCCCCCACAAAGGGACCAAGACTACATGACTAGGTCAATTCCTCCACTTAAAATTACCTTTTCCCAACATGAAAAACTTCTAATGGTTATTCTGGGCGCTATCAATTTTTCACACATCGTTGATTTTATGGTTATGATGCCCCTCGGACCACAACTCATGAGACTTTTCTCCATTAGTCCCCATGAGTTTGGATTACTCGTTTCTAGCTATACCTTTATGGCTGCTATCAGTAGCTTTGTGTCTTCCCTCTTTATCGATAAATTCGATCGAAAAACTGCGCTCCTATTTTTCTATCTGGGCTTTGCAATCTCAACCATTGCTTGCGCAGTCTCAACGAACTATTCTTTTCTCCTTCTCTCTCGAGCCTTTTGCGGGGCCTTTGGAGGCGTTCTAAGTTCGCTAGTATTCGCGATTTTAGGTGATACAATTAATCCTGAACGGAGAGCCTCCGCCATGGGGCTTGTCATGATCTCTTTTTCCGTAGCTTCAGTTTTCGGAATTCCCTTTAGCTTAACTCTGGCCAATAAATACGATTGGCACAGTCCTTTTATGTTTCTTGGAATCATCTCTGCCTTTATTTCGGTGTTTATTGCATTACGATTTCCATCAATGAAGAATCACTTAAAAGGACCAGGGGGAATTCATGAGCCTTTTGCGACAGTTAAACATGTGCTCTCAAATCCCTCTCAACTTTTTGCGCTTGCGTTTATCTTCGCCGTAGTCTTTGGGCAATTCAGCATGATTCCCTTTATGAGCCCTTCTTTTGTTGCCAACGGAGGTCTCCAGGAGACGGATTTACCTTTAATTTATCTTCTAGGAGGAATTATTTCGATGGTAAGCTCGCCACTGTTTGGTCGGCTAGCCGATTCTTTTGGTAAAGCTCTCATTTACAGAATTAGCGCATTAGTTTCAATCATTCCAATTTTTTTAATAACGAATCTTTCAATTTCTCCTCGTTGGGTCATTCTCACCATTTCTTCTTCGTTTTTCTTTGTTATGGGAGGAAGAATGGTTCCAGCGTCAGCCATCATGACAACCGCCGCAACCCCCCGATACCGGGCAAGTTTTATGAGCATGAGCTCCAGTGTTCAACAACTGGGCTCCTCTCTTGCGAGCTATATTGCTGGCCTAATCGTTATTAAGAACACACAAGGACAACTTGAAAATTACTCAACCGTTGGCTTTATTACAATCGCACTCACCCTTCTTTCGATCTTTCTTGTTGGTAAAATAAAGTCGCAAGAACATCATTAAACTAACTTAATTTTGATTCTTTCGTGATCCAGTTATCACAGCAAAATTATTTGCCTACCTGTTCGGCCTATCATATGAAAGCGATGAAGTTGGCCAAACAAAGGGGGATTTATGAATTTCTTAAAAAATATTTTCGCAGTCATTTTAAGTGCAATGATATTCTCAGCGGCGAAGGCCGCTACAGTTGAAGTCTACGGTAAGAAATATTTTAACAACTGTTCTTACTTCTCTTCTATTAACTCTGAAATGGTCTTCATTTACAATAATCCAGAAATAGAAACACCAGGCGTTCGAGTCTTTGTTCACTATGGTATGAATGGCCACTTTGCGAACTCCGGAGAAAAATTGGAATGGCAGAACATCAATGACCAAGAGATGACGGCGCTTGGAAATTCACTTTGGAATTTGAAGCTAGAGCTCATTCTCCACAATCGCGCGGAGAGAGTGTATTATGATGGGGTTTCATTTGTTTTTATGATTGTTTACCCCGATGGGTCGGTAACCTTCGACAACAGTGGTTACGGCACTATGAGCTACTACAAAGTCACATGGCCAGAAGCTGGAATCGGATGTAACTCTCCTTCGGAATCATCGGCAATACCCATGATTCCAATGGAAGTTAGAAAAGTTGAGAAGGATTTATAATTACTTAATAGAATATTTCAGAAATCGACACTCGAGAGAGCCATTGTAAACAAAATGCTTTCTCGAGGCTTTCAATTTTAAATCACCAATAAGATCTTTATTACCAGACAGTACGAATACATCCCAACCAGCAAACCGATTCTTCAAGGTATAACCTAAGTCTCTATAAACATCGCGCAAATTATCCTCATCACCTAAACGAGCACCATAAGGAGGATTAATAATGACGATGCCTTTTTCACACGGGGGAGTCACAGTGGCAACCCCTTCAGATCGAAACTCAATTAGGTGATCAACTCCCGCACGACGAGCATTCGCTTTTGCTTTTTGCAAAACTTTGCGATCAACATCGTAGCCATAAAACTTAAAAGGAAGCTCTTCTACCTCTTCATCAATCGCTTCCTCTAGAACTGCCTTCCAGGCCTTTTCATTAAATCCTTTAAATCTTTGAAAGCCAAATTCACGACGGTGAATTCCTGGAGACATATTCATTGCCATCATTGCTGCTTCAATAAGAATCGTTCCTGAACCACAGGTTAAATCCACTATTGGAATATCCTTTTTCCACTCGGTCATCATAATCAGTGCTGCCGCAAGATTCTCCTTCAAAGGTGCTTCACCAGCTTCCATGCGGTAACCCCGCATAAAAAGGCTTTCTCCAGATGTGTCAACGGCTATGGAGTAATTGTTTTTATACCCTTTAACGTAAAATCGAATATCCGGATTGTCTTTACTCACATCAGGACGCTCACCAAATTTTTCTCTTAGCTGATCCACGATGGCATCTTTTACTTTCATCGCAACAAAACGCTGGTCGTGAATTTTGCTCTCTTTCACCGAAGCATCAATCATGAACGTTTGATCAGGAGTTAAATAACGAGAGAAATCCTGAAGCTTTTTTATTTGCCCATAAAGCTCTTCTCCATCATAGGCGGTAAACTCGATGAGAGGTTTTAGAATCCGACTTGCAACTCTTGAACGAAGGTTTAAACGATAGACGTCTTCCCAATTACCATCAAAAAAAGCTCCTGCAGAAGTTTTTCGAGGCATAGGAATACCCAATTGAGTCATTTCTTCTGCGAGAACATCACTGAGACCTTTGGCGGTAGATACAAAAAACTGTGGCATAACATTCCTTACGGTGGGTAATCCCACTCAGATTGAATCTCACAGCAGAGAAGAAAAGAGGGATCACTCGAGAACCCTCTTTGACCTCACCTAAGTATCTTGGTACTTAGGTCCGCCGCCACCCTCTGGTGGAGTCCAATCGATATTTTCAAAAGGACATTTTATATCACAAGTCTTACAGTGAATACAGTTTGTATAATTAATTTGTAAATCAAACTGCCCTGAGTACTTAGCCGAAGGCACCATTTCGTAGACACTGGCGGGACAAAAATGAGTACAAGGCGATTTAAACTTACTTTCACAGGCCGTGCGACAAATATCGCCATTCTGCAAATGTAAATGATTTGGAGAATCTTCATCATGACTCGTACCGGTAAGATAAACACTGCCGAGTTTATCAAAAAACAGTTTTCCATCAGGTTTTGGTAATTTATTGGCCTCTTCCTCGATTCCACTTGGCCCCCAAACATCAACAACCGATTCAGTTGTTTTAAAATCGGCCTCAACTGGCATAGGATCAACGAGTCCACGCCCTCCGGTCAGTTCTTGAATTGCAATCTGCGGCATTCCTGCCCACATTCCCTGACTGAGTGCCTGGTGAAAATTACGTACCCTGTAAAGTTCTTGAGTTATAAAGCTATCACGAACGAGTGATTCATAGGCACTCAATTGCTTTTCCGAGAAATCGTTGTTTAAGAGAGCTTTGACTAAGCTTTCTGCAGCTAACATCCCCGACTTCATCGCAAGATGGATCCCCTTTAACTTTTGCACGTCAACCATCGAAGCTGAATCGCCGCATACAAGAAAACCGCTACCAAAGAGTTTTGGCATTGAATACCATCCTCCAGCCGGTAGAGTTTTGCCACCATAAGACACAACCGTTCCACCTTCTAGCATTTTGGCAATGAATGGATGTGTTTTAAGCTTTTGAAGCTCTCGGTGCGGATCAAGGAGTGGGTCGTGAGTATCTAAATAGGCGACCAATCCCAAAACAATTTTATCCTCGGGGAGAGTATAAATAAAAGTTCCACCGATAGATTTAGAAAGCGGAAAGCCCATGGTGTGAATAACTTGCCCCGCCTCAACGGTGCCAGCCGGCATTTGAATGACCTCTTTTACTCCTTCTTCAAAGACCTCGGGGTTCTTACTGGCACGAAGATTGAGTTTCTTTTGAACGGTTTTAAAGAGAGATCCGCGAGTTCCTTCTGCAAAAATTGTGGCCTTTGCCTTTAAAATTAATCCGGGCTCGAAGTTGGATTTTGGTTTACCAAACTTATCTCGACCCTTGTCACCTGTGCGAACTCCAACGATTTGGTCTCCCTCATAAATGACTTCAACGGCAGCAAATCCAGGAAAGATGTTAATGCCCTTCTCTTCACATTTTTGACCTAACCAGCGATTAAACTTACTGAGAGAGATAAGATAGTTTCCCTCATTGTGAAAAGGTGGTGGGGTTATTGGAAGTTTAATGGCCTTTTCTTCACCGAGGTAATAAACGGCATCTTTTTTAACTTCAGATTCTATAGGGCAACCCTGCTCTTTATAGTCAGGCATCAACTCTTGAAGTGCCGATGGCTTAAGAACCGCGCCCGAAAAACTGTGCGCCCCAATTTCAGCTGCTTTTTCTAAAACCACAATCATCGGGTCAGCGATGACATCACCCGGAATTTTTCCTGCTTGAACCGATTCGTTATGTAGATCAATTTGGTTTTTCAGGTGCAAGGCCGCAGATAGCCCGGCGACTCCTCCGCCTACAATAAGAATGTCGACGTCCATTGTATCTCGGACAACCCCTTCTGGTAGTTCATCGGTAACCATGATCCCTCCTCCGAATTTGAATACAGAGTCTTTGGTTATCAAGACTGACTTTAGGAGTCTATTTAAAATTCATCGTCAAAGACGGCTGTCTCGAAATTTTCTTTATTTCCACCCATTTTACGAGTCGGTTTGCTCAATTGAGATTGCACCTCGAGATCTTCTTCATCACGGGCACCCGGATAATTTTTTTCTTGAATCACCCGTGTAATCAAAGAGTCATCTTCTCCCGCAGGGTCTCTCAAACTCTCCCCATCCGAAGAAGCAGCCGGCTGCCGTGCTACACTCTCTTCATCATTTACCGCATTTTCATTAACTGAAACTTCTTGAGCTTGAGCCAATAAAACGAACACCAATAGCGATGCAATTATAGTCAATAAATAAGCCTTCACGTTTGTGACTCCCTTACTCCACGTCTGTGATTAACCATAGGAATTTGCTCCCTCACCTTACGAATTTTATCTTTACTCAGGTGAACAATGCGAACGCCTTCTGATTCACCTAAATCAGCCTCGATATTACCCCATGGATCAATTGCTAAACTATGGCCAAAGGTGCGTCGCTCAGCCTGTGATTTAGTACTATTGTGGGTTCCCACCTGTGCACTAGCGACAACATAACATTGGCTTTCAATGGCGCGCGCGCGTAAAAGAATTTCCCAATGCGCCCTACCTGTTTCTACCAGAAATGCAGACGGAACAAGAACAAGGTCGGCTTGGGCATAGGCGTAGCCTGAGTAGAGTTCGCTGAAACGCATATCATAACAGATGCTCTCACCAACTCTCCATCCATTAAAATCACGCAGTTTTCCTGATAGGCCCCTAGAAAACACTGCCGATTCACGAATCGGCTTTTGCCCCTCAAGCTCAATATCAAAGAGATGCATTTTCTGATAACCGACCTGAGGAACACCATCTTCGGCAAACCAAACAGATGAATTATAAAGTTTTCCTTCAATAAACAAAGGGACCGACCCCAAGTGAATGGTCGTCTTGAGTCTACGAGCCCACTCTCCTAACCACATAAAACAAGAATGGCTGAGATCAAACTTTTCGACAGAATCTGATTCTCTAATCCTCATAAACAGACAGTTTTCGGGAAAACAGACGAGATCTATGGAGCCAGGCTTTAGCGAGGAAAAGACGACTTCAAATTTATGTAAATTGGTCGCCAACGAATCGACAGAGGTCATCTGAACAATAGCGACAGCAATCGAATCTTTCGACATTCGGGACTCCCCTCACAGAAACCTTTGTTATAGGATTTCTACGGGCGAGATTAAAGTCAAAATGTTTAATATTGGGTCACGCCGCTAGAAGAAATGTCGCGACATCTCCATCCGGCACTAATGAGTGTATCTTTGATTTGACTAATGACATCTGAACAGAATTGATCGCCTTTTGAATCGGCGACCTTAGAATCGAGACCTTCTTTGCTGTACCAAGCTCGACAGGCACTTTCTTTTACTTCAACCCTAAGCGTACGAACTTCTTCACCACGGCGACAGAGCCAGTAGGATTGAAAAGTCCCTGCCTCAGCAGTGCTTGTCACCAAGCCTAAAGCAATAAAAAAGACCCAGAGGACTGTTGCCATTAGAACTTTACCCTGAGCCTTTTTCATAAATTACCTCTATTGTTTGAGCCCCCCCCAAACGATAAAAGATTACTTCTTAGCTTTTGCTTTAGACTTAGTCTCTTTTTTAGCTTTGGGAGCGGCTTTTTTACCTTCTACCAATTGCACGTTTGAGTAATCGATGAATCCTTCTTTCTTAAGAAGACCATCTTTTTTGTCATAGTGAGTCATAACTTTAACGCCTTGAACCTTAATTTTCATGTTCACAGCATCTACCGCTAATACTTCGCCTGTTTTACCCTTGTCAGAACCAGTGATAACTTTTACAGAATCACCCTTTTTAATCTTTAACTTTGCCATTTTCTAACCTCTTACTGAGCCGCTGGCTTCTTTTTAGAAATTTTTCTCTTAATACGACGCTTGATTTCCAAAGCTTTAGCCGACAAAGAGTCTTCTTTTTGGTTAAGCAAGTAAACATCAAACCCACCAACATGTTCCATAGAACGGATGGCGTGAGTCGAAACTTTTAATGAAACCATTTGGTTTAAAGCACGACTAAATAGGCGTTTTTGTTGAACATTTGGAAGCGCTGTTGACTTCGTCTTAATGTTCGAGTGGCTCACCAAGTTTTTTACTACGGGACCCTTGCCAGTTAATTCACAACGGCTCATGGCTATCTCCTCTATATCAAATTGCAGACTTTTCGGCCTTGAAAGACAACTCTATAAAGTAAAAAGACTCTTGTTGGCAACCGAAATTTGTAGTAGAACCCTACCGAAATAGAGATTTTATTGGTCGGCCTACGACCTTATAGCTAAAGATTGAGGACAAAAAATGGCAAAGAACAAGTATCGCACAGAGTACACTGGTGATCATAATTTTGATTATAAAGACCCTATCACTCTCACTCGCTTCATTGGCGACGGTGGAAAGCTGGTGCCTTCTCGCATCTCTAAGCTATCAGTTGCACAACAGAAACAAGTTGCTTCTGCTGTGAAGAAAGCTCGTAATCTTGGCCTACTTCCTACTGGAGCTGATGCCTACGATACTTTCAACAGAGCTGAGTCTATCTCACCAGCTCCATTTGAAATCTAATTCTCAATTGAAAAGATTTTTAAAATAAAAAAGGAAGCTCAAGGCTTCCTTTTTTATTTTCGGACACATGCGTACTAATTCTCGGACTTTTCGGACTCCAATAGCTAACAGAGCCTAGAAGAGCCGGGCCCCTCTCTTGCTGATAATCCAAAGCAACTCATTAAAAAGAGAGGGTCATCATGACGCCAAAAATTTTAAAAATTGAACTTATCCAACTTATAGAATTTGGACTCAACCCCTTTCAGTGGATTCCCATTGAAGAGGGCGACAGAGGAGTCGAATTAATTCATATTGATGATCCAGAATTAAAGGTTATTGCTAAAATGGAATCCCACACCCAAAAGTCGGCAAAAATAACTCATCTTGAGTGGATTTTATGATCAAGATTAAAGCACAGCATCACAACGAACCGAAAAAAGGCTTCGCCAATAACCTTCTTCAAATTTTAGCTCCGAAACATGAGGCAGACCCGACAGGGTCTTTCGCACAAAGGCTTCCCACTCCTCGTCCGTCATAGTCCTCTTGACGTACTCCTGAATTTTACAAAAAACAGATAATTCTGACGGAGTCATCCAACCAAAAACAGCTGGGCCCGATTCGGGCACTTTATCCCCCCAGGCAACTTTGATCATCAACACCATGGAGTTAGTGAGCACTTTTCTTAGCCATTCCTGAGTTACCAGTCGATCTGTGCACTCATAAGGAGCACTTTGAATATCAGTCAGCGCCAACCTCAGAGCTTCATGAAACTCAACACACCCGCCGTAACTTTTAGACTCCTGACAGGACTTTGCCGCCCGAGCCCATAGACTATTAATGCGGCCTCTGAGTGAACTTAATCGACCAGATTGTGACTTCATCAAAACTTCTAACTGCGCATCACAAACATCTTTGGGAGGTTCATTCAGCATTATAAACAATGAAGCCCCGACAATGACGACAAAAACCAATATCGATGGCGGTATTTTTTTTAATAATTCCATTCTTTAATAGTGCCCACGGATTGAGCCATGAGAAACATCATTTTCAAAAAAAATGCGCTAACTATAATTGAATTTGACAATGCCAGAAAGGTTTCATAAGTTCGCAGACTCTTAAACGTCGGGGAGTAGCGCAGTCTGGTAGCGCATCTGATTTGGGTTCAGAGGGTCGCAGGTTCGAATCCTGTCTCCCCGACCATTCTTCTGAACCTAAAAATAATTCATTCGTTAGAAACTAAGCCCCTCAATTCAGCAAGGCCCCTGCTTAGCACACCTAATATTCAGCTTTCTGGATGCCTCCGTTAGGCTACCTAGGTTTTCAAGATCTTTAAATCCCATATCTCTCATTACCCCAAGCGCCTTTCCAGAGCGATTACCGGAACGACAATAAATCTTAAAAACTTTATTTTTATCTAATTTTTCAACTTCACCCTTAAAAGTGGGGCTTAGGAAATCTATATTCATCGCTCCAACTAGGTGATTGTCATTGAATTCAACAGGTGTTCTGACATCTAAAATTAGAAATTCTTTGGCATGCGATAAATTAAAAATGTTTAATATCAAGCCAATGAGTCCAATGGCTATTTTTTTCTTTGATAACATAATTTTCCTCGCTGATGGAGCTTGGGCTCAATTCGCTCTTGCTGCAATTAAACGACCACGCGAGTATTAATAGAACGACCAAGGCGTGAGATTTCCTTGGCCACCCGATCAGCCTCAGCTTTTTCAAGATCCATAACAAGATAACCAATATTAGAATCGGTGGCTAAGTACTGTCCTAGGATGTTCGCACCCGCTCCCGAAACAATTCCATTAATCTCACTCAACACACCTGGTTCATTTCGGTGAACATTCAATATTCTTCTGCAACCTCGGTGTATAGGCAAATCAACGTTCGGAAAATTTACAGACCCGGTCGTTGACCCATTTTTTACAAAATGGGTCAAACTCTGCGCCACCTCAACACCAATATTGTACTGAGCTTCTTCTGTGCTTCCACCAATATGAGGCGTTAAAATAACGTTTGAAAGTCCCTGTAGTTCAGATACAAATTTTTCTTTATTGGATGCCGGTTCTAAAGGAAAAACATCAATGGCCGCTCCCAATAAATGCTTCTCTTTTAGGGCCGCAGCAAGTGCCTCAATCACAACAACCGTTCCACGACTGGCATTAATTAAGTAAGAGCCATACTTCATGATACCAAGTTCTCTTTGTCCGATCATATCTTTTGTTTGAGGGGTTTCAGGAACATGAAGACTGACGAAATCAGCCTGAGCAAGAACATCCTCAATCGTCGACATGGCTTGGGCATTACCCAGTGGAAGCTTTTTTATGACGTCATAAAATATGACTTTAAGTCCTAACGCCTCAGCAAGAACGCTTAGTTGAGAACCAATATGCCCATAACCGATGATTCCCAAAGTCTTACCCCGAACCTCGCGAGAACCGACTGCCGACTTAATCCAATCACCTTTGTGAGCACCAGTATTGCGATCACCTAATTGACGAGAAAGTGCAATGATTTCGGCAATCACAAGCTCGGCAACACTGCGAGTATTGCTATAAGGGGCATTAAAAACGGGAACACCCCTTCGATTAGACATCTCTAAATCAATTTGGTTTGTACCAATGCAAAAAGCGCCCACTGCCAATAAATGGCCATTCTCCTGAAAAAAACGTTCGCTCAAAAAGGTTTTAGAGCGGATTCCAAGGACTTGATATTGTGGGGCCAAACGAAAAAGTTCTGCCTCATCAGGAGCATGTGGCAGGAGCGTAACCTCAAATCCTGCCGCCTCCAAATGTTCTCTGGCCACATTGTGAATCGCTTCGACGAGTAATACTTTAGTTGTTTTCATAACTTATAACCTACCATTTATATGGTCTTCACTCAAATACGAGAATCTATAAAAATTTAACCCCTAACATAGTGCAAAATTTGTTTAGTTGGGGTATTGTACTGCTGTGGGGGCTAAAAGGTTTTAACTATAGGAGCCCCTATTCATGAACCCTTATTACCACCTTCTCCTCGTTGATGATGATTCACTGCTACATTCTTCAATTAAAGCGATTTTACCCTCACATTGGAAAATCATCTATGCTCCAGAAGCTCCTTCGGTAAATTACTCTTTCTCTTATCATGCGGCTTTTATAGATATGCATTTACAGAGAAATTCTATTGTGGCATCAGGCCTTAAAGTGATTGAAAAACTCCGCAAATCTCAGCCCCATTTAGACGTCGTCGCCATATCTGGAGATATTTCAATAGAGCTTATGGAGCAAGGGCTTGCCGCTGGAGCGCAGCGATTTCTCAGCAAACCCCTCATGGCTGATGAGTTTCTTCTTCACCTATCGAAAATTGAAGCTCTTGTGCAAATTCGAACCGCCTCACTCAACCCAGAATCTCAAGGGCCTCGCTGGGTCGGACAGTCGCCTGAATCGATTCGAATTCGCGAAGAAATAGCCTCTCTCAGAGGTGAAGGCGGTCCCATCTTGATCTTTGGAGAATCGGGTTCCGGAAAAGAAGTAGTTTCGAGAATTCTTCATGCTCAAGAAGGCCGTGGTCCTTTGATTTCAGTTAACATGGCCGGAATTAGTGAAAACCTTTTTGAATCGGAGTTTTTCGGACACCTCAAAGGCGCCTTTACCGGTGCCGATTCTAACAAAATCGGACTCATTGAGGCCGCATCGGGTGGAGATCTTTTTCTTGATGAAATAGAAGCTCTACCAATCGGGCTTCAAGCCAAATTACTTCGTTTTTTGGAATCGGGAGAATTTAAAAAGGTAGGAAGTAAAGAACTTCAGGTTGCCAGTTGCCGAGTCATATGTGCGACCAATCGCGATCTGAGCAAAATGGTCCGAGATGGACAATTTCGAGAAGACCTTTACTGGCGAATTTCCGGCAAAAAAGTCTGCCTGACTCCACTTCGAATGCGAAAAAAAGATATCGTTGATCTTGCCGAACACTTTGTTTCGATCGATCGTCCAAAAAGAAATAAAAAATTTGCTCTCGATGGACTTGCCGCTCTCGAAGCCTATTCTTGGCCAGGAAATGTGCGGGAGTTAAAACGCGTCTGCGAACAGTTGTGTCTCACCAGCCCACTCCCTCTGATTCGAGGAGTCGATGTTAAATCAATCGTTTCGTCTGATAACATCACAACCTCCGAAACATCGATTGATTTTTCAATAGGCCTCGGTGAACTTGTGGATCGCTTCGAAGCGAATGTAATAAAAAAATCATTGGCAAACTTCGATCATGATATTGATAAATTAACAGAGGTTTTAAAAATCTCGCGATCAAGTCTCTACAAGAAAATCAAAGACTATGAAATTGAAATTAAATCGTGACGAGGCACGAATCTGCGGCTAGCTTTATTGAATGAACACAGCAGCTTGGTCGAGCCCCGTCTATCAACAAACAGTCTTAATAGTACTGGGATTTCTTTTTTGCTCAGGAGCCTTGATTTATTTCTTTAGAAAAAAGAATTATTACTTTGTGGTCTCATGGGCGAGCATAAAGAGCTGGCTCATTGCCGCCCCAATTCTTTTTGGAATCATCGGAGCTCCAGAACCTATTCCTCTTATCGCACTCACATTTCTTGGAATTTTTGGTGCTAAAATATTTTTTCAAATCCTAGGAATGTATCACCACACATGGTTTGTCTCTATTTGCTATGCAGGTATTGTTGGATTGGGCATTAGTGTTGCTTATGAAAGAATCGACCTATTTAATCTAATGCCAATGCTTGTTCTAGGGGCCTCCTGGTTTGTACCCATCGCTAGAAATCGTTTTAAACATATGATCCAATATGTCTCTCTAACGATGATGTGTTTTATCTTTTTAGGCTGGAGCTTTATGCACGCTGGTCTTATTATGAAATTCCAAGACGGCATTTATCAGCTGATGTACCTGATCATTCTTACCGAATTTTGCGATAACACTATTTTGGCGATTAGTCGATACGTAGGAAGAATACGATTTGTGGATAAAATCAATCCTCGCCGAACTCTCGAGAGCACGGGCATAAGTATTTTTCTCACGATGGCATTAGCGTTCTCTATGAGACACTTGCTTCCTGCGGCCGGAGAGAAATATTGGCACATTGCTGGTCTAATTGCGGGGCTTGGCGGTGGATTTGGTGATCTCGCTATGACGGTTGTCCGTCGAGACATTGGAATTAGAGACTACGGGGTTTTCATTTTGGGTAGAGGTGATTTCTTAAACCGAATGGATCGCTTGATTTTTGTTTGTCCCATTTATTACTACGTCATGCATTACGTGGCTCATATGTTGTAGGTAATGCCAAATGAAAAAATGGAACTACGATAACGAGCAATGGACGAAATTACCTACCTACCTCAAGCATCTTCCGCTTTTTACGCGGCACTTTGATCTCTTTAGTTTCTTAATGCGATGTATTTGGGGCTTTATTTTAAAGGGCCTTTTTTTCCGGTTTTATATCCGCCTCAAGATCGTTGGCGACTATAAAGAGATTTATCGCAATCACCCTAGACTTCTCGTGATATCCAATCACGCCAGCCACTTAGATGCAGTGTCCATCGCTGCGACGATTCCCTTCACTTACTGGAAGGATCTCTTTATCGCCGCCGCCAAGGACTACTTTTTCTCTAATGCCTTCATTACTTTTTTCTCGCAGCATTGCCTAGGCGCTATTCCCATCGATCGCAAAGATAAAAAAGGCGAAGCTGTTAAACTTTGTCTTACCCTCCTCACTCAGCTCGATCGTATATGGCTCATTTTGTTTCCAGAGGGAACCCGCTCGAAAGATGGAAAGATCCACGAATTTAAACGGGGTGTTTCTATTTTTGCCGAGAAGTCTAAAACTCCCATTCTTTTTCTGTTCATAGAAGGCAACGCCAACCTTTGGCCAAAGGGAAACATTTTTGCAAAGCCCGGAAAACTGATTGTTCATATTGGCCCTGTCCACTCTCCGGCGCCAATAGAAGCTATTTATAAAAACTATAAAAAATGGGTAGAGACCATCGACCCAGAGGCTTTTGCTCCGGATATCCATATTGGCAAAGAAGATATTGTAAAAAACTTTGTTTAACACAGAGTTTATTTAACAAAGTGCACTTGCCCTTTACATCGACTGTTCTACCGTGGTTTAGATCAAAGAATGGAAATTCATAAAAAATCACTCACAATTGGTTCTTATCAAATTCACCCTATTGCCACAGGAATTTTTGGCCTTGATGGTGGTGCAATGTTCGGAACAGTTCCAAAGGTGCTTTGGGAAAAGCAAATTCCTGCCGATCAACAAAATCGAATTCCAATGGAAGCAAGAGCTCTTTTACTCAAAGGGAATCAACGCAACATACTTATCGACTGCGGTAATGGCGGCTATTTCGTAGAAAAATATGGTGAAAAACTGGGGCAAAAGTTTGCTCAGATGTACAATGTCGATGCTTCTGGACCTAATCTGATCAATCAGCTTCAAAGGGTGGGGCTCACTCCCGATGACATCACCGATGTTATTTTGACCCACCTGCATTTTGATCACTGTGGAGGGGGAACGATTTGGAAAGATGGAAAAATCACTCCTCAGTTCTCTAAAGCGACATATTATGTTCAAGAGGCTAATCTCCAAACGGCAAGACACCCAAATATCCGGGAAAAAGCGAGCTATTTGCCGGCCAACTTTGAACCCCTAGTAGAACAAGGCGTCTTGAAAGTTCTTCATGGCCCTCAAATTGAACTTCTGCCTGGAGTTTCTGTAGAACTTTCTAACGGGCACACGGTGGGTCAACAATGGGTGCGGGTCACTGATGGGCAGAACACGCTCGCTTACTGTGGAGATGTTATTCCCACAAGCGCGCATGTGAAAAGCGCTTGGGTAATGGGATATGACCTCAATCCTCTCTTAATCATCGAAGAGAAAACAGCCCTCCTCAATCGGGCGGCTGAAGAGGGATGGGTATTGTTTTTCGAACATGACCCAAAGATTGATGCCTGTAAAGTAATCAAACAAGGCCATGATTTTGCTGTTTCTGATCCAATATTGCTAACATAGAGCTTGAAAACCGAGCCCCCAATGCTCTATATTCGGGGCTCAAAATTTTTATCCATAGGGTCGCGTAGCTCAGCTGGATAGAGCAACTGCCTTCTAAGCAGTAGGTCGGAGGTTCGAGTCCTCCCGCGATCACCATCGTTATTCAGGCCTCTAAATCGAAAAATCACTTGTTCCTTTTAAAAAATCTGGCCACGATGAGTGTGTTTATCTGCTGAAAGGTTTCCGATGAAAATTTGTGTTACCGCCATTCTCCTTTTTATTTCAGAGTTTCTACTAGCCGACAAACTTCTGGCGGAGCCAATCAAGATCCCACCGCTCTCTTCAAAGACTTTTGGCGTTAAATACGAGAATCTAGAAATCAAATCGAAAGAACGCCTCTTGGTGCTAGCACCCCATCCCGATGATGAAACTCTCGGTGCCGCTGGTCTTATTCAAAGAGTACTCAAAAAAAATGGAACGGTTCGCACAGTGGTACTCACCGCCGGTGATGGTTTTCCCGAATCAGCCACTATTGAAAGTGGTAAAGCTAAACCTGAAGCGGGAGATTATCTTAAACTTGGTGCTGAACGCTTGAAGGAAGCTCAAGCTGCTGCTCAACTAATTGGTCATGGAAAAGTTCAAGTAGATTTTTTTGGATTTCCCGATGCCGGTCTCTACTCAACGCTCGTACCCCACTGGGAGCCGACAAACCCTTTTCGCTCTCCTATGACCGAAAAAAATCACGTCCCGTACGATGCAGCCCTTCTTTTTAAGGCCCCTCAGAGTGGAAAAATTGTCTTTGACCAATTAGTTAAAATATTAAATGAAATGAATCCCACGATAATTACTTTTCCTGATATAATGGAAACTCACGCCGACCACTCAAGCACAGGAATTTATGCACAATTAGCAATTAACGAGTGGCTCAATAATAATTCAAAGACTCAATCTAAATTAAAAACAAAAGAGTCTAGACCTCTTCTATTAGCTTACCTTATTCACTGGGGCCCTGATTGGCCTGCAGAAGGTTTCGCCTCAAACCCTATTGATCTCAAGGGTCAAGCCTTTTACCTTCCTAAGGATCTTCCCTTGCGTGCCCAAGGACGGACCTGCCTTAAGCTAGAAATGAACGAGACCGGATTAAAGGACCTAGCCATCGATCAATACAAAACTCAGTGTCGAGCTATGGGCACATTTCTAAAAGCATTTATTAGAAAAACAGAATGCTTCAGCATCATTGAGCCAAATAGTAATTTAAGTCTCAAAGAGGAAATTCAAAAATGGAGAACCAATCAAACTCCCTTTAACGATAAAGATGCTTTTTCAAGGCAGCATCTTTAGGAAATATAACGAACCTTGAGTTGGTTATTTCTCAAAAAATACGTAGGCAGCAAGATCTAAACCACCTTCATCTTCTGATATCAATGTGAACTCGAGGCCAACTAGGGCTCCCGCAGGAACATCGATATCTAAAGAAACATAAGATGATCCGTTTTGTTGGGAACCAAATACTTTATTGAAAGTGGACGGTCCCATATTTGAATCAGTAATATCAAAGCACCAAGGCGCACGTAATTCGGAACCTCCTTGCTGCACGACCTTGAGGCATCCCTTGAACCTCTGTAAACCTTTTACTTGTGCGCTCGACAAAAACAAATTAACTCCACGAATCTTGGTCGCTTTGTCCATGACTTGCCAACTATTTGAGTTTTGCAAGGGCTTACCAGGTGGTACTGCGATAGGATTAGGGCCACAACCTGGTTTATCGCAACCAGCCCCTATCGTTACGGGATTATTCCCACCAGGCACTTTATAGGCCGTGTCCCAACGAGGAAATCGAACTCTTCGCAAGCCAACATTACCCAAGCCTTCTCGGGCGATGGTTATCTTAGCTCCAGCGTAAAGGCCAACACCTCCCGCGCCCCACTGTGGAGTTCCCTGAAAAATAAGTCGCTCACCTGGCTTCAGTAAAATTCCTGATTGAGCAGCGAATTTAATAGATGGTGACACTTGTTCTTCGGAATAAACGCAGGCGATTTCACCATCGTCACTATCATCGAACTGATAAATCGCTCCCCTATTCAAATAGAAGCAAGAGTCTTTACTAAAGGTATTTCCCATAAAGCTTGAAATCGGATTTAATGAGGAAACCACTATTGGAAAACTGAATTTATTAACCACTGCATCGGCATAGGTAATGTCATGAGCAAAAGCCGCACCTCCTACAATCATTGATCCAATAATTGCCGGGCGTTCATAACCATCAATTGTCGGTGACTTAGCCATCCCTGTCTCAACAAACTTGGTTTTTGCGCAACTTACGATTCCAGATTCTGAACTATTCAACTCTAAAACATCGAAACCTGTGGAATAACCTTTCGATATACAAAAACGGTGTACTGCGTGCTGGCAGCCTTTTCCTTGGATAATCGATTCTCGACTACAACTCTTATCATTACTTGGGGCAATCAATTCGGCAATACTCGAAAAGGATACTAGATCATAGATCTCCGGGCCCTTCAAACAGAGAGTCGTAATCCCTTCGTTACTAAAATCAATCACTCCTGTTGAAGTAGAGAACCCCCTCGCAATACAGAGGCGTCTGGTGATAGACTGACACCAAATTGATCTAGGATTCGAGGCGTTGCAATCACCGTTATATCCAAATCGCATGTAGCTTCCCGCAGAGTTCGGAACACAATTGATTCTGGCTACAGATTTTTCCCACTCAGAGGGCCCAATACCGCCTAAATATCCTTTCGCTTGGCAATACTGAAAAGCAGACTTTCTGCATTCGAGAGACATTGGATCCCAAATATCACATCCGTATTGTCCGTATAATCCGCGAAGATCTTGAAGAACATGAACATCCATCGAATCGATGGTTCCACCAATACTCGAAGGCCTCAAACAAGAATTCGCCGTTCTTGTTCCTGATGAAGTACCACTCCCTGGGTTTGTCCCACCTGTTTGACTTTGCTCAACGGTGCAGGGGGTAGGCATTGAAACTGGATTAATAATATCTTCTGCGGATCTCACGGAGGAAGCTAAGTTTTTAGGATCATCAATTTTGAATTCACTTGGTTGACAACCAAAGAACCAAGAAGAAAGGCATACGATGATCAACATTTCATTTTGAGATTTCACTGAGCCCCCTCTAACGAAATCAATTGCAATTCATAGTCCGGAGTTTAAGTTTATATAATTGCATTTGGGCTCAAAAGTCTCAGCAGTAGACAGATATTTTGTAGATAAAGAAAACAACTGAAAAAATAAACCTCAAACAACCTATCTGATTGAAAACACTTGCTTTTTATACTTATTGAAAACTAATAAAACGAAACTGTTCAAGCCTTCTACATAACAATTTATTTTACCTAAACCAAAACACTCTTACTTGAATAATCTTCATTGCCCCTTGTGACAGGGATTCCTCACGACTATGTTGAAGTTCGGACTTTGGCCCCTTATCCGGAGAAAGCAACTATGAGTTTAAATTTTAAGATTTCTGCCATTTTGGGATTACTTTTAACAACTCCTCTCGCCTCGGCATCTCTCTTAAATCACTCCGAAGTTAAATGCGGACCCGTTGTTTCATTTCAGCGAGCAGACCTTAAGGAGGTTGGCCCCATTCACTTGAGGCTAGTCTATAGAGAAATTCGAAATCCATACACTCGTTTTCGAAAGGTCAGAGCTAATCAAACCATTGCTTTTGAGACTTTTCCAAATGGCCAAAGAGTCTCAGGATTTCTTGATTTTTACCAATTTGATGCTGATCGCTTACCTATTATTTTTCTTGATGGAGAATATTTAGTAATTCGCCATAAGTATGGCACTCACATGGTTCCAATTGATAGTCTCTATACTTTCCCTTCGCCAACTTTTGAGGCGACCCGTTTCTATAACAGTGAAAATGCCTGCAAATAGGTCTTAATCTGGATCTTATTACTCTGCGTTCTCTGAACGCAGCCCATCGTGAGTTGCCCCTACAACCTTTTTAAAATATCACACCCTCTATCGATTGGTTTTTACAATATTGATGTCGGAAGGCTTTATGTACCAACTTGCTCGTCTATTATTAATAACTTTGGTTTTTCTCTCAACAGTTGCCTCCGAAGCCGCTTCGAGATCTTTTCACAGTATTCGATCTCTAATGGGCATTCCCATCTATAGACTGAGCTGCTCGAATACCGTAGACGATGTTCATACTCATGTTTTTGCTACGGTTAATGAGAATATAATTCGCGAGTTTAAAATTGTTTCGGCGGCCCCTTACGAACCAGCTCAAGAGCTTAGTTTTGAAGGAGCAGAACTTGCCGACTTTTTAGTTCATCCCTCTTATAGTAATATAACAATCAATGGATCGATAAACACCTCTTACTCCTATCAAACCGTCTCGCTCGAGGTTAGCGATGGCAACCGCGGACTCGTCGGCTATCTCGAGTTTAATGATGGCGATGGCTTTGAAATGTCTGTTGAAATGAATTGTCGCGCAGTGAATAACCTGAGGTATTGGTAAAGTAACCACAAACAGGCCTGCAAACTTTTTGAAGAATGCGGTGACAATTCTTGACCTAGAGGCCAGGAAAAGGCCAACTAATTATGTTTACAAAATAACTTCTATTTATTTTTCAAATTACCTATTTTTTTACCTAGCTCATTCTAAGCATTTAGCAACATTTTTCGATCTTCCAATAAAATTCAAAAAACCCTTTTTCTGGGAATAGTTTTTGAATGTAAACCTGTGAATTTTTGCGACCAAAGTTTTTACAGGTACCAGGAGATAAAGAAAATGAGTGTTTTATTGAACCTTAGTTTTTTGACAAAGAGACTTCCGTTGATTGTCTTAACGACAGTCTGGTCGCTCACTTCATTGGCCTACCAGGTGAGCATTAAAAACACTTCGAAATCGGTAACCGCCAGTCAATTCGCACCTAAAGATGAAAATGTCCATCTTTACGAATTGGTGATCGATTATATTCCATCAAAGGATGACAGTCGACCCATTGGTCTCTACTTAAAAAATGAACCTGAAAATGGGCCACGATTTCCAGGACCCACTCTTTATTTCGAAGAAGGTGAAACGGCAGTTGTTCGTGTTTTCAATCGACTCCCCGAAGAAACTTCGATTCACTGGCATGGAATTATTCTCCCAAACAATCAAGATGGGGTTCCGCATATAACGACAAAACCTATTGCCCCATTTAACCCTAAAAATCCTAATAAGTACTTCGAATACAAATTTAAGATCGTTCAAAATGGAACCTACTGGTACCATTCCCACTCTGCCTACCAAGAGCAACGTGGTCTTTTTGGTCCCATTGTTATTTTTCCAGCCGAAGAAAATCATTCTGGTGGTCACCAACATGAACATTTCGATTATGATGAAGTTCTCGATTTTTCTGACTACGTAAAACGAGATCCCGAGGATGTTCTCACCGTTTTAAAAACCGACAACGAACGGGAAGTTCGTCAAAAGGGTACTGAACGCTCTCTGTTCGAGGATATCAAAACTAAGAATCTCTTAAAGAGACTTAAATGCGAAACCAATGGAATGGGGCCAATGGATATTGCCGATGTAGCTATTGACGCTATTCACGCCAACGGCCTTAAGCGAAGTGCGATTCGCACAGCGCCAAATATGAGTGAGAAAGTAAAGCTACGACTCATTAACTCATCGGCCTCGTCGCTGGTACAAGTTGTATACGGAAATAAAAGAAAAATGAAGATCATCGCTTCAGATGGACTCGATGTGACTCCCTACGAAACTGATTACATTATTATGGCGGTTGGGGAGACTTACGACGTAATCGTTGACTCAGATCCCACTAAAAAAGTTGAGCTCAGAGCCGCTGTTTTTGAATTAAAGCCCAATGTTTACTCGTCGACTTTTATAGGACCAGAGAATGGAGTAAAAGAAAACGCGCCCTCTTTTGCCAACCTCAATCCCTGCGATCACCATGCGGCCAATCTTGTTTATAATAATATTCGTTCGACAAATACCGCTCACAATCGCTGGAAATGGAAAGAAAATTCACCAGTGAAAAAGTTTAATCTAACATTGACTGGAGATATGCGGGCCAATCGTTATGTTTGGTCAATGAACAATGGTAAAGTCTTTGCCGACACTGAACCGTTGATGATTCGCAAAGGTGACCGAGTCAAAGTACATCTCGTGAACAATACCATGATGTTTCACCCCATCCATCTTCATGGACATTTTTTTGCTATCACGAAGGTAGGTAACTCTGGAGGCCATGGTGGCCATGGCGGACATGGTGGTGGTGAAGATCACTCAGGTCACAAAGGACACTCCATGCTTATGAGTGGTGATCATTCTGACCATGGTAACCATGGTGATCATGGCGGCGGTCATGATGGACATCCGCCAGAGCACGATGCAGCACCAGTTCTTTGGAAACACACGATGATCATGGCTCCTCATTCCGAACAAGACATCGAATTTTATGCGAGTGAAGATCGTAATTGGTTATTTCACTGTCATAATATGTACCATATGGCGACAGGTATGAGCGTGATGTTTTCATACTTCTCTGATGCGCAACAACCCGGCCAGCCTCCTTCGCACCCACCAGGCCACGATCACCATAACCATACAATGAGTGCTCCAAAATCTAAAAATAGCAATTCGGATGCTCGCGATATTGAAGCTGCAAAAAAGCTGGTCAGAGGACACGATGAGATGAGTGGAAAAGAAGGTGGATATCTGAATTATGATATCAACGTGCTGTCTAACCAGACCGAAGGTGAAATTCCTGTAAACATTAATGACAAACTTCAAGCCACGCTCATTGGAAAGTATGCCTATGGTAACACCGAAGCAGATGAAGATAACCACACTCGAGCGAGATTAGATTTATCTTATTACCCCTTCCAGGATTCCTACACGGGACTTTATGCTGGCGTCGAAGATTCGACGGGAGCAAAGGGTACCTTCGGCGCTGCCGGAATTAAAACACGTCTTTTTTCTCTTGAAACACAACTCGGCTGGGGCTCAAAAGGAATTGATGCTTGTGTGGCTCGAGATGTGCCCCTGGTAGGTCATGTCTACTTTTACGGGCGATATTGCCGTCAAGGAAATACAAACTACTACGATGCTCGTGTTGGATATCACCTTATTCAAAATGAGGGAGACCACAAAATTAATATTGACCCAACCTGCGGTGTGAATGAAGACGGTCCAATGTGTGGTATTAATATCCATGGTGGTACAAAGATAAAAACACCTGATTTATTCAAAAATATCAAACCTATCGATAGATAGGTTTGGGGCTTAGCTTGGCCTTAATAGGTATTTAAAAGTTAAAATCTCCCAGGCGCTGCTCGACGACCTTCTTATAGTCGTAAGCAGCGCTAAACAGTTCTCTCCTGAGATTCCCCCCGGCTGTCAAAATAGTATCTCTAGCACTCGAACCTTTTTCTTCCTCCAAAAAATAAACTTCAAGATTTTTTAAGGGATCAGTCTGCATATGCCAAATCATGGCGGCGCACATCTTACAACACTGGAGACTCGATACGAGGACATTCTTTTTATCAAAACCTTTTTTGTTTTTAGCGAAATAGTTCTGAAGTAGTTGGATTTCGGCATGCCTGGTTTTATTTCTTGAATTTCGATTTTCTGCACCCATCTGAATCTTGAGATTTTCGTCAAGAATCAATGATCGCACCAAACGACTTTCTTGATGGCGAGGCTTTGATTGGGTATCTCTCTTTAAGGAGTTATCTTTAAATTCAATCCACGATTTTCCTGCACACAAAAAAGTCTCATTAGAATCAAAGACTCCATCATTTTTTACGACATAAGAAATCTCAATTGGAGCTGTCAAAGACTCGGACATTTTTTGATTTAAATTTAAGTCTACGGAGTATCTCTTTGCAGCAATTGAAACCATACCCCGGCAAAGTATAGAGGGCTGATAGTCCATGAGGATTCTGGATCTTAACATGGTCATCGCCTGATCAGGAAATCTCTCATAGATTCCTTGAATCAGTTGGGTCGTTGCCGACTGAGGTTCGAACGGCAATGGTGAATAATGACTATGGTAATACCTGTTTTTAAAAAAAAGGGCCGCCGTTTGCTTCAAAAAGCGACCCTCCGGTTGATTGTGACTTTCAACTTATTTACGGAACTCAATCAGTTCTGTTTCAAAAACAGTTGTGTAGGTATCACCTTCCATCTCACTTGAGGACTCAGAGATTGATCTGATCGTCAAACCTTCGTATTCGTTTGAAACCCAAAAATCAGTTTTCGTGCGCATATTCAAACCATTCTGACTCTGGTTCAAGATTGTCTCTCTGTGAGTCGCTTGAAAACGCCCAGCCCTTACCGTAATACTTTCGATCCCAATAAATCGCTCTTGAGGTTCTTCCATAGGGTTGGTTGGTCGATCATCTCCTAAACGGCAGAATTGTAGAAAGTCAGACTTAGTCAGTTTCTCTTCGTGACGAGTAGCCTCGGTTGCAACTGGAGCCAACATTTCAGTTTCGACAATGGTTACAACTTCATTACTATTGCTCTCAGTTACAGTCGTTTTAATGTTAATATGACTGGTAAGGTCTTTTGCAGTGTTGGTTTTTATAAAACTCTTATTTTCATAGGCAGTCATACGACCCTTTGGTTGCGTCTTTACAATAGTCGCCCACGCTTGATCGCAATCAGCAGGCCATTGGGGTTTCTTTATTGGCGCACCGTTGCCAGCTCCTGATCCTCCAGAGCTACTATCTTGAGAACAAGCACCCAAACAGAAGATAATAGACAAACAAAATAAGAAATGACTCAATTCAAAAAATCTCATGCGATCCCCCTCTTTTTTATAACTAGCTCAAGACGACTATCACTCGAAAGCCTTATCAGCCAAGCGTTTACGCATGCAAAAGCTCCTGTGGCGGAGTCAAATTTAGAAATTTATCTCTGAGCTGCCCGATACAATGGCAATACTTTTTCTAAGTTGGCTCGAATATTTTTAATTCGGGTAGAGTCGGAGGGGTGGGTACTTAAAAATTCAGGAGGCTTCCCCGCCCCACTCGCACCCATTTTTTGCCATAACGTTATGGCTTCCTGAGGGTTATATCCGCCACGCGCCATTAGCTCAAGACCCAGGACATCAGCCTCAGTCTCTTGACCACGATTATGAGGGAGGTCGATAACTAAAGAAGAGAAAACAAGAAGTGCCCCTTCATACTTTTTATCTACGACTCCAGTCTCTACCCCTAATTTAATGATCCCAATTTTAATAAGTTGCTCCGACATTCGCTCACGCCCATGCTCACGCAGGGCATGGGCTATTTCGTGACCCATAATGGCTGCTATTTCGCCATCTGTTAATTTGAGCTGATCAATAATTCCTGTGTAAAACATTATTTTTCCACCCGGCATGCAATACGCATTCAACTGTGGATTTGATTCAAGGTGCACCTCCCAATCCCATTTGATGGAGTCATTTCTAAAAATTTCCGAATGAGGAATCAGACGCCTTGAAATAATTTTTAGTCGATTCAATTGCTCACTATTTTTATCTAGGTTACCTTTTTTAGCGGCCTCTCTTTTTACCTGCTCATAGGCTTCTGCAGAACTTCGTTCGATGTCGCTGGATGAAACTAAGAAAAGTTGTTTTCGATCAACACCAGTGCTTCCAGCCGATGTCGTCGAAGCACAACCTGAGTTAAAAAAGAATTCACAAAAAAGGAAATAGATGATGATTAAGATATTCGTTCTTTTCATAAAAAAGTTATAAAAAGAAATGCTTCAGCCTTCAAGTGAAGTTTTCGATCCCTTAGCCTCTCAGCAAAAATGATTATTTGAACTCTGGTACCTCAATCCAACCCTCATTCTTAGGAAACAATTTGGGCTTCGATTCACACTTTTTTTGGAACTTCCAAAAGGCTGTAAGGGCAATCCATAAACTCTCAAAGGCGACGAGATTATCTACAAACAAGTACTTGTCTTGCTCGTAAATAAAAATTTCCATATCGTCTATCAATTGCTTCATGAGATAGGCACGTGCTTCAAGTCCGTCAACAGAATGTCGATAACTCTTCAGTTGAATTTTAGATAACTTTTTGGCCCTCGCCCATCGAAGAACACTGAGGCGAGGAATCACTTCGATCACATCGTGCTCCCAACGTCGACGGATGAATCGCCCTCGAGCGAGCAACGGAGCGGTATTGGCACCCAGCGAATCACCGACGGCCCAAGGGCCCTCAAGTTCTTCGCCCCAAAGCATCTCCACACAGCGTTGTGTATAGGGCGTAAACCCCCTGGTATTCTTCTTTTTCTGGGCCTGCAGTCTATGTTGCTTCCACATCCAGAGTATTTCTTCTTCTTGGCAGAACTCATAGCCCGGACACGTCAGTTGACAAGTAAAACACTTGGGCAAAGAGAGAGGAACGTCCATTCCCACCAATTCAACGTCACTCTTAAACTGCTGAACGTACTCATGAAGTCTGAGGTCTGAAGATAACTCCCCTTCGGTTTTTAGGCGATCAATCAATCGGCTTACGATTAATTTTTTCTGATCTACATAATATTCAAGAACCGTGATGGCCGTTCGATCCGATTTACCTCCACCGAGAGATATACCGATAAAGCGATGATATTTTAATGATGAACTTGAACGTCGATCCTGGGCGGGCCAAAGGCTGTCTTTAGCTTTTGAACTCCGCTTTTTTGGCTTCATTGGTCTGCCAAAATTGGATGAGGTTTGGCACCCAAAACTTGAAATCCAGCCTCGGAACAAGCAGCGGCAACATGTGCTTTTGCCTCAGGCGCGGTCCATATTAAAACACAACCTCCCCCTCCAGCTCCACAAATTTTAACAGCCTCAGCCCCATTTTTAAAAGCTAATTTATGAAGTGCCTCGATCTCAGGACTAGAGATGGCAGGAGCCAACTGGATCCTTGCATCGTACTCCCGATTAAAAAGTTCACGTAAATTCGTCCATTGACCAGCCCGCACTAATGCAGACATCTCTTCACTGATCAAACGCAGACTTGAGAGAGCACGAATGGTCTTCGAATCCTTAGCTACCGCCTTTTGTAAAACTTCAAAATTATTCATTCCACTGTGGTGCGAGCGACCTGTGTAAACAAGCAAAAACCGATCTTCAATTTCTCTTTGTTCAGAGTGATTAAAAAGATATTGTTTAATCCCGCTTGGAGAGTATTCTAAAATATTTATTCCACCGCTAGCGGCGGGATAATAATCTTGGGTTCCAGTAGGAGTTAATAACAGCTTGGCTTCAAGATTATGTGCCACATTAACTAGTTGGTAGACCGACGAAAAAGGTTGTGATGTGGCCTTTGAAAGTGCTTTCAACAGACTTACCATTAAACTTGAACTTCCGCCTAACCCTCCGCCCACCGGGCTTTCGGAACGAGTTTTTAATTTTAATCCGAAGGGAGGACGAAAATATTCTAGGACAATTCTAAAGAGCGCAAATTGAGGATCTTTATCCTGAATGGCCTCCTCATAGGAGGCGTAAATCTTTTTAACTTTGAGATCAAGACTCTCTAATTCAATAGCTGCTGAATCAGTAAGAATTTCAAGATCTACATAGGTAAAAATATCAATGGCTATATTGACCGTTTTGGCCCCTCCAAAAAAACTGTAAAGAGGCCAAAGGTCTAAGGTGCCGCCGGCTAAATCTACTCTGGTAGGTGATTTGATAGTAATTATTTGGCTCACAAAATTATTTCCTACTGTTTGAAACCACTACTTTTATCTTGGGCTTCTGTTTTTATTTCTTCTTCCTTTTGATCTGATTTGAATAGCTTATCTAAAGCGAGCATTTTTACATCGTCTTCGCTAATTAAAATAACATCCGGCAAGAGGGAAGATTTGGCATAAAAGAAAGTCTTCACAACATCCTCATCCTTCTTCTTAAGCGAATCACCAATCGTCAGCTCAAGCAAACTCTTTCCTTCGCCATTGAGGAGCGCATATCTTTTTTTAGGCGAATCAAGTCCGGGAGCTGTTAGTCGACCCTCCAAAAACTCCGCCACCCTTACTTGACGAAGGCTTTCAATTAACTGGTCTACGCTCACGCTTTCCGGAGCGGGTTGATTTGACGATTTCCACCTTTCGTTTTCACGACTTATCACAAGTTGAGCGTCTCCAGAAATTTTCAAGCCCTTCACATCTTGCTTATTAAAAGTGAAGGGTAATTCTCGATCACGCAATCCATCTAAATTAGCCTTAGTCAGTTTTTCTACATTAGCAGAATCAACCTTAAAAACCTTTTTTAAATCTTTTGGCCAAACATACCACTGACGATCTTTTCCCATCCCAAATTCAAACGAATGATCTTTTGAGTTTTCAACCTCGAACGCAATCTTCAAGCGAGTACTCCCAAACCCAAATTCTGAGACCTGACTTCCGATGGGCTCCGTCTCGATGACAAAATCAGTGGCCTTCATATTTTGAACACTATTAACAAGTTCTCTGACTTTATTTTGATCCAAACTCCATTTTGGCTTCAAAACAGAAATCCAACGCCCCTCGTTCAAAACCAATCTAACTTCATCGTCACCCTTTTTGAGGCTAAACCCCTTCAATGCCGTTAGGGGCTGCCTTAAGATTCTTTTGTCTCGAAGGTCTTTCATATTTCTTTCAGTCAGGGAGCTCCAAACTGGAGCTCCCACATACACAACTTTATCGTTGCTCTTACGAATAAAAGTGTTCCCCTCAAAGTTTTTTCGAGCAGAGACCTCAATAGTTATCTCTCGGCCTGAGGTGAGAAAAATCTTAATGGATGATCGCGGCGAATCTAGCCCGTAAGTAGCCCAATCAATTTCCTCACCCGCGCCAATTTTTTCTAACGACTTTTCGGTTGTCAGTGCTTGTAACCAACCATTGATTTCATCCTCTGCCGCAAGATCAACAACTGGCTGTTTCAGCTCCCAATCGCCCTTCTCGCGGGAGAGCTGAAGATCGCCTGAGGTATTTTTTAACTCAATTTTTTGAATTTCGTTTTTAGGAACTGGTAGGAGAATGGCTGCTTGCTCCTCTGAACTTTTACTTTCTTCACCCCTGTAGTAGTCAAAGTAATAAACTCCAATGACAAGCAGGAATACGAACAAGTAAAAGTAATTAGCCCCCTTCTTTTTCATGCATTTCTCCTACGATACCAGAGAGCACCACTCGAAATAAGCATTATCAAAGGAAGAGGAATGACAAATGCAAATAAAAACATATAAAACTTGTTTTCTGTTAACGTTAACTCAGTAGCCGATATTTCTTTAGGACTGATGCTCACCATATTTTCTTCTTTTGCCAGAGTAAAAATCGAGTTTAGCAATAAGTCTCTATTAAGATTTTTTTTCAGCAATTGATTAGTTAAAAAATCAGAATCTCCAGCGACGACCAATTGAAATTCGTTTGAACTGTTTGGCCATTTCCCCTTCACCGATGCAACCAAGGTAAACGGCCCTTTTGACCCCTCACCTTCGAATTTATTATCTTTGAACCCATAGGCATTATCATCGGTCTTTACGAGTTCATCAAAGCTCGCGCCCTCTGGGAGCATTCCCTTACCCAAAGATTGAGGCATTCTGAAGAGGACGAATTCATTTCGACCAAATACTTTCGTAATATTATTAGTCGACGAGAACTCTGCCCCTGCCGTGGCTGACGGATCTGACACCTGGCCATAGGCTGTTTGAATCACAGTAATGATGTAATCATTTTTCAGTTGAATACCAGCCCTATCTAACAGGCCTGTTAAACCGTGGGCCGCGGCGGGATCCACAGCCACAAATAAGCCACCACCCTTTTGTAGATATTTTTCAAGGGCCTGAATTTCGAGGACAATGAATTCCTGCTTGGGCCCAATAATCAGAACACTATCAGCGTCTGGAGGAACTGCACCCACTTTTGCCAAGGGAAGCTCCTTCAATACGTATCGATTTCCCTCTAAAAGGCTCCTCAACCCCGATAAACCTTCTGGATCCTTAACACTTTCTAGAGTTCCTTCGCCATGTCCAGTAACCAGATACACGACCTTGTCTTTCTCTCGGGTTGCTTTAGCTATAGCTCCAGTGATCTCTTGCTCCTCGATTTTTTCAATACGATTGCGCCTACCTTTATATTCAACAAATACGACACCGCTCCCTTTGTTCACACCATATTGTTCTGCGAGGTCAGGCCGTTTATTCACTTCGACGAAGTCTAAGCTTACCCTCGGCGATTCATCTTGGTATTTCTTGACCAGGAGTTGAAATGCTTTTCTGCTCTGCTGTGCCTCTTCAGCTCCCTCTTTGTAAAAGAACGTAATCTTTAAATCAGAATCTAAAGCTTTCAATAGTCGAATGGATTGATCCGAGAGCGTATTTTGTTTGGCGATGGAAAAATCGAAGGTTTTATAGTGGCGCATGGAAACAAAATTAATAGCCGAAAGCATGATGACAACCGAAAGAATCATCGCTCCCATATTCATACCATGCTTTGTGGTTTTCATCGAAAAGAACTCCACATACATTTTTCTATCGGCCCAAAAGGCTCCAAGCAAACATATAAGAAAGGCTCCGAAGGGAATCCAAAGAGCGGGGTGAAATCCATTCAAAAGAAATCGGGTTACTACGAAGGCTACTAAGCTGAGACCTGAAATAAGAAATAATATTTTCGCTAGTCGACTCATAAATTACCTCCAACGATTTGATTCTACGACTCTCTCGGCAAGAAAGACGAACAGTCCGACGACACTTAAAAGGAATACTATTGCACTCGTACGAACGGTTCCCTCCACAAATGATGAGAGATGTGCATTCAATGAAATGTGTTCAAAAAATTCTCTGATAGTTTGACTGTCACTCACTTCTGCACCGATCCCTACAAACCAGATTGAAATGTTCATAATCACCGCCATCACGAAAGATCCTAAAGCGCTTTCTGTGAGGGACGAACAAAATAAATCCATGGCCGCATAGACGGCACCCACCATAAAAAGCCCCATAAAGGCAATCGTTAAAAGAGGCCAAGAGAAGGTTGCAAAGAAGCCAGTCCATGCACAGTATAGATAGGCCAGAAGAACGATTCCAAAAACAGCACCCAATGAAGCTACATATTTTCCTAAGACAATCTGTAGACTCGTCACAGGGCTTGTTAACAAAAGATCAAATGTATGCATTTTCTTTTCTTCTGAAAGTAAGCGCATAGAAAGAGCTGGAACAATCAGAATTAGCATCAAATTCAGATAAGACAATTGTCGTAAGAATAATCCGTAATGGATATTAAGCTGCTGCTGAGGAACACCAGGCTGAAACATCATGTTTTTCGCCATTTCTGAAAACTGGGCCAATTGAATTGGAAACACCCAACTCAATACTAGGGTACACAAAAACGCGACCATGTAAAAAACTGGGCTGCCAAAGAAGGCCTTCAAATCTTTTAATAATATTGTTAAAAATCCTCTCATCTCTTGCTCCCTATTGATCTACTGAACCGTAAGTTAGTTTGATGAAAACATCTTCAAGTTGGGCCTGTGAGTGCATTTCTAATAATCCTGCCCCAGCACGTACTACTTCACTCGATAAATTTTCGATTACTTCATCTTGCCCATTGAATTCCGCAATAACAGTGTTAGGAGTCGCCCCCTTCACCACATTGATGACTCCGGAGAGTGCTAGTAATCTTCCGATGAGTTCATCCGAATTACGACGAATTCTAAAGGTTACTTGGCGAGCCCCTTTTGCCATTGCTCCAATGTTGCTTAAACTTTCCTGGGCAACGATTTTTCCTTGGTTAATGATTATAATTCTCTCGCAAGTCGCTTCGACCTCAGGCAGAATATGGGTTGATAGGATGATTGTATGTTGACCTCGCAACTCTTTGATAAGATCGCGAATTTCTGCAACTTGTTTCGGATCAAGTCCTACTGTTGGTTCATCCAGAATGAGAACATCAGGATCACTCACCAGTGCTTGCGCAATTCCAACCCTTTGCCTGAAACCTTTAGATAAATTCTGGATTAATCGATTTTGCACCTGACCCAAGTTCGTCTTTTCTATCGATTGTTGCACCAATTTCGAGATACGTGACTTTTCAACGCCTTTGAGATTAGCCACAAACTCGAGATATTCTTTTACAAACATTTCGCCATAGACAGGGGGGTTTTCTGGAAGATAACCAATTCGACGCTTCACTTCCAGCGGCTCTTCGAAAACATCAAATCCAGCAACTAAGGCCTGCCCTCCGGAGGGAGCCATAAACCCCGTGATAATTTTCATGGTGGTCGATTTACCAGCTCCATTGGGCCCCAAAAAGCCAACGACTTCCCCTTTATTGACTGAAAAATTCAACGAATCAATCGCTCTTCGCGATCCATAATCTTTCGTTAGATTACGTACCTCAATCATAATTGAACCTCACCTTAAGCTAAATAAACCTGATAGAGAGTTTGTGCCGACTTTGTACCACAGTCAAGAGTCTAGGCACGCTCCTACTTTCTCAATTTGACTCAAAAATTCGCAATGAATTCAAACGAAAATGGACTTCTGGCGATCTAAATTTTTTGCCCACCGAACCGATGAATTGGGGGTATGAAATCTGATCAATTATTAGAAATATTTTATAGACACCTTAAAAAAACAAACTCAAATCCCGGCAACACCGAGGACTTTGTTCACAATGTGGTAGCAGACTACATGTTCTACTTAATGAACATTGGTCACATTCCGAACAAAGTTTGCGATGCCTTGGAGAATGACCTTAAAGAGGAAGTCCTCGAGCTCTACACCAGGCTTCAGGCTGGACCTATCAAAAAAGTTCAACAAACTATCAATATGGCACCTTCAAAGGTCAGACGTCTTAATTAGAAGACTCGAATACATCGGACCGAAACCCGCTCGGTCCGGCAAGTATATCAACCCATGGTCGGTCACTTCAAAATTCGGGCCTCGATTTCTAATATCAGCGACCTTAGCCTCTTTTTTCTTTTTTAAGAATTTCTCGATAACTCCATCATTCTCCAAACGTGATATAGAGCAGGTTGAGTACATTAATCGCCCCCCGGGTTTCAACGCAAGCCACGCCGAACACAACAAGGAATATTGCTTCTGAGCTAGTCCTTTCGTTCGACTCTCTTTCCATTGGGAAAGCTCTTTTTCGTTTTCAATTAAATGCCTCTCCCCAGAGCAAGGTGCATCGAGCAAAATGGCATCAAAATAGCTCTGAATTTCCAAGCCCAAGCGGGTTCCATCTTTTCCCTTTACCCATATTTGATCTCGAATGTTTCTTGGAATGTATTGCTGAACAACTTTTTTTAGGCGTTCTCGACGATCCATACTCAGCTCATTAAGAACTAATTCACTGGTCGCCGATGGCTTATTAAATAGCGCTTGCGCCAAGACCAAACTCTTTCCACCAGGGGCAGCGCAAAGATCAAGAACTTTCTCACCAGGAACAACTGATAAATTATCCGCCACCAAAACGCTTGCTGGATCAAGCACGTAGTAGGCCAAAAGATCATTGTCCGCTCTGGGTATAATTTCAGAGGTTACATGCCATTCGCAGTTTTTGATCCAAGACAAATGGGAACTTGCCCCACCGACTATATCCATTGCCAAGGAATTCCAGAGTCGAACTTGTTTTTCAGACTGCAAAAGAGCCATTTTCAACGCTTCCCAGCGTTCTCCATAAAGGGCACCATAGTATCGATTAAATTCCTGTTGAATTACTCTCATCAAGCACCTATTTTTTTACTTTTGAGAAAGGAACTTCCATGTCACAAGAACCAGTTAGACAGTATCTCAAAGATTACCGAGCTCCGGCCTTTGTCATATTAGAAACCCATCTCACGTTCGAAATACAAGAAAAAAAGACAATTGTAACTAACCAAATGAGACTGGAGAGAAAAGCGCCCGGCACATTAACGCTCACCGGACCCGCTTCTGGTTGTCAGAGCCTCACACTTCACTCTAACGGTTCAACTTTGATTTGCAGAGAGGGGTCTGATTATTCTCTTAATGGAGAGACTCTGACTCTCAATACCTCATTAGACCGCTTTGAAATCGAAGTGGTTACTCACCTTGTCCCTAGCGAAAATACTGCTCTCATGGGGCTTTATCAAACTGGAACTGGCCTTTGCACTCAGTGCGAGCCCGAAGGCTTCAGAAACATCACTTTCTTTCTCGACCGGCCAGACGTTATGGCTCGTTATTCGACTACGATCATTGCTGACAAAAACAAATACCCAATCCTCTTATCAAACGGCAACCGTATTTCGAAAAAAGATCTGACGGATGGCAGACATCAGGTAGAATGGCAGGATCCATTTCCTAAACCTAGCTATCTATTCGCAATCGTTGCAGGCGACTATGGTGTCATCAAAGATTCCTTCATTACGAAAAGCGGAAAAAAGGTAGAACTAGAGATTTACTGCGAACACGGAAATGAATTCCAGTGCCATCATGCACTCGCGGCGTTAAAGCGCTCTATGAAATGGGATGAAGAAGCCTATGGGAGAGAGTACGATCTCGACCAGTATCTCATTTTAGCGGTCGATGATTTTAATGGTGGAGCTATGGAAAACAAGGGTCTTAATATTTTTAATAGTCGCCTTGTTTTTGCCGATACTACAACGGCTACTGATGAAGACTTCGAACGGGTTGAAGCGGTCATTGCCCATGAGTATTTTCACAATTGGACCGGAAACAGAATTACGCTTCGCGATTGGTTTCAATTGAGCCTCAAAGAGGGTCTCACCGTTTTTCGAGAACAACACTATATGAGCGACATGGCCTCTGAAGCTCTCAAACGCATTGATGATGTAGAACTACTCCGTAACAGACAGTATCCCGAAGACGCCGGGCCCAATGCCCATCCTGTTCGCCCCGAATCTGCTCTCGCAGTGGATAACTTCTATACGCTCACGGTGTACGAAAAAGGAGCGGAAGTTATTCGAGTTCTCAAGCAACTTCTAGGCGATGACCTTTTTAAAAAGGGAATGAATTATTATTTTGATAAACACGATGGCCAGTCTATCACTATCGAAGATTTTTTAAACTGCTTCGAACACGTTTCTAAAAAGGACCTCGACGCTTTTAGCCGATGGTACTCTCAGGCGGGAACTCCCAAAGTCAGTGTCACTGAACAGTATGACGAAAACTCAAAAACGTACTCTCTTGAATTCAATCAATCTTGCTCACCTTCTCCTGGCCAGGATTCCAAACTGCCATTTGTCATTCCAGTAAAATTAAGCCTCTTTTCACCAACTACAAAAAGAGCGATCAAACTGACACCAGATCAAACTGAAATTGTTTTGGAATTAACCAATCCTACGTTAAGTTGGTCGCTGAAAAATTGCGAAGAACGCCCTATTGCTTCCCTACTCCGTGGCATGACTGCACCAGTCAATCTTGAATGGAACCCTTCTATTGAAAACCTCGAGTTTCTAGCAACTCATGATAACGATGGTTTCAACCAATGGGAGAGTGTTCAAAAACTAGCTTTAAGAGAACTCACCAATATCTACCACCAAGTCTCCCAGGATAAACAAGTTAGTATTACCAATAATTATGTTACGCTTTTTGAAAAAATATTGCAATCTTCGCTCGAAAAACCAGAACTGACCTCACGATTACTTCAACTTCCCAGCCAAGATTACTTTTTACAAACTCTTCCTCTCGGATTTAATCCGGAGTCGCTCAGTCTGGCATTTGAACATTTGGAAAAAGAAATTTCTACTCAATTGAATCAAAAATTATGGTTGATTGAAGAACAAATCAATAAGTTAGATAATCCTAATGATTACTCTTTTAAGGCCATGGGACTTCGTCAGTTGAGAAATACCCTTTGGCACCTACTCGGAAACCTTCCAAGCAATACGAGCCGCCTCGGAGATCGATACAACAACGCCAAATCAATGAATGAACAAGCTGGTCTTATGGAGGCTCTAAACATTTTGCCTAGCAAAGAACGTTTTGATGCCTTCGAAAAATTTGAAAAAAAATGGCATGACAATTCTCTTGTTATGAACAAATGGCTCGCATGGCAGGCAAAATTTAATCACCATGATAATCTTTCAAGAGTCAAAGAATTGAGTCAATCCACTCATTTTAAAGCTTCTAACCCAAACAAGGTAAGATCTCTTTATGGAGTGTTCGCCACTACTTGTTGGAGGGGATTTCACCGCAACGATGGTAAAGGTTATGAATTTTTTGGAGAAAAAATTCTCGAAGTTGATGCCCTCAATCCCTCGACGGCAGCCCGCCTCTGCGCAGCCTTTGAGAATTGGTATCGTCTCGAGCCCCTACGCCAGTCATTAGTTCAAAAAGTTTTAGAACGCCTAGTAGCCCAACCAAAACTTTCGAAGAATAGCTTTGAAATTTTGAAACGATCACTTGATTTTAAGTTACACTAAACAAAAAGGGCTGGTTTTTAAGGCCAGCCCTTTCTTTAAGATTTTCTACAAACTACTCTTTTGGGCAACCATAGCGAAATCGAACCTTACTGCTAGCGTCAAGATTCCTATCGAAAAGAACCCTTCGCCCTTCTAAATGGTAACCAGTTCGAGCCGACTCCGGAATAAACGTCACTTGAAAGTCGATCGGGTTCTCGCAATGTAAGCCAAAATATTCTACTTGTTTCACAATGGCCGCACCGATTTCACCCATTTGCGATCCATAATCAGTGTCACACACATTTCCAATCACGCCACCTGTTAATTTCGAAAGCTGTTCGTAGACAGTTCCGTACTGACCCTTTACTAATCCATTCATCTGGGCATTTTGAGCATTCAAACAAGCTGTATCATTTGACCTAACAACGATGGAATGAACAGAAAGAGACTTACTCGGATATTTATTTGCAACAGAATTGATCAATGTTTGAGGTTGATCTTCTGATGTCAGCGCGTAGCTACTACTCGCGTCGGTTAAGCCCCAAGAACGTTCGTTTTCATCGGAGATAACAACAATAGCCAGGTGTGATTTATCACGAATAAACTGATCGGCATTGTTATTGACTGCTCGCAGGGCTGCCACGATTCCTCTTTCATCTCCCGAAGGACAATTATTATAATACCCTTGCTGATACTCAGCACTTGATTGTCTAACTCCCGCAGCAAAGGAATCCTGAATGAACTTTTCACATTGTAAAGTTTCTGGTCTCGCCATCGACTCCAAGAACAAATTAGATTTACCTGAAGTATTAGGCTCAAGAAATTTTGTGGAATTAGAAAACGAAATCAATCGACCATTTTGAAGTGCACCATTCTGATTAATAGCCCGAGGGGGGTTACTAGCACTCGAAATGTCGGTAGTTGTGATTCCAATCCGATAATCCAACATTCGATCATCGAGCTTTTTCAAAAAGGTAGGAAATCTCGAAGATATTTTATTTTGTTCGAAAGACATTGAACCAGAGTTATCATCGACAAAAAGGATATCAACCATTCCACCACTGATAAAGATCGTCTCATCAAAGGAACAAGCTCCTGTATCACTCATACATTTAGTGCTAATTCCTTTTTCAAAGTCGCCCTTTGAGCAACCGATGAGACCCACGACAGCGCCGCCAACAAGAATAAGATTGATAAAATTTCGGGCTGTAAGGCTTGCAAACATTGTCACGGGTCCTCCCAAAGGTAGGTATTACAAGGGGCATGCCAACAAAAGCCCTCCTCAAACCCGTATCAAAATGATTTAGTTGCCTATTGAAGTGACAAATTGTTTGACAGATGTAGAGTGTCCAACGCATTGATGGGGTATGACCCAAATTTTTTCTGATATTCCACGCCCTATCGCAATTGTTGGTTTAGGCATTACGGGAACCGCTGTTCAGAATCTTCTAATGGCCGGGGGTGTACCATCTTCAGAAATTTTTACCTTTGACGAAAAATCCCCCCGAGCCAATTTCAAGGAATCCCAACGACTAATGACTGAGATTGCTCCCAAAACACTCGTGGTTTCGCCAGGAATTCCTCTTGCGAGTGATTGGATTCAAACGGCCAAAAAAAACGGCATCTACATTACCAGTGAATTGAGTCTTGCTTATCGACTTTTGAGTTCTGAAAAGGTGATTTCTATTACAGGCTCTGTGGGTAAAAGTACTACCACGTGTCTATTGAGAGCTGCATTGGAGCAATTTTCCTCCTCTTTTTTTGTTGGGGGAAATCTTGGAATCCCATTGGCCATATATGCTACAGATTTATTAAACAGAAAAAGATCGACCGCCGATTGGGTTGTTCTTGAGCTGTCTAGCTACCAGCTTGAAAACTTTCCCGAATTAAAATCTGAATTTAGTGTAATTACCCATCTTACCTCTAACCATTTGGAACGATATCCGAGCAAGGAAGAGTACTTTCAAACGAAGTGGAACTTAGAGAACCATACTAAATCGTATTTTGTTTTAAATAAAAATGGTGGCGAACTACAAAGCTGGGCAACAACGAAGGTTCCTAAAACACCTTGGATTTGGACCGATCGAAATAGCATTGCAGTAAATCAACATCGCCTCAATGATTGCCAACTTTTAGGCTCTCATAATCTCGATAATATCGCTCTTGCGGCTGAAATCGTGCAACAAGCCAAGTGGCCAAAGTCTGCCTTTTTGGGTCTTAAAGAATTCTCGGGCCTCGCGCATCGTGTAGAAAACTTGGGAGTCAAATTGGGCGTACGCTATATTAACGATAGTAAAGCCACAACAATGGAAAGCGTTCGAATTGCGGTGGCTAGCGTTCTCGAGTCTATGGAAAGCAATCAAAAGCTCCACTTATTGCTAGGAGGAAAGGATAAAAATCTTCCTTGGGAAGAGCTTTCTTTTTTAAGTAACAATTCTCAAATACAATTCTACTTTTTTGGCCAATGCAGAGGTATCGCCCAAACTAAGAGTTTACTTAACGGCCAATCCTACGAAGCGATGATCGCAGCTTGCGACTCTGCGAGAAAAAACGCCAAACCAGGAGATTCGGTTTTACTAAGTCCTGGAGGAACGAGCCTCGATGAATTCAAGAACTTTGAACACAGAGGCGATATATTTAAAGAGTTCGTATCGAATATTAAATAGCGAGCTACAACTATTGTTTCTTATCTGGATAGTCGCTGCCAATACCATCCCAGATCTGCCCCCAACGCTTGATAATGACTCCCGGATTATCGCCATAAGCCGTTAGACTCTTGACCAAGATATTTCCGATGGTCAAACCAATCATCAGCAAGAGAACATATTCAATGAGAATCTGACCAGACTGGTTTCGATGCGAAATGCCCTTTGAACTCGATGCACTCATGCCCTTCGCCTATAATATTTCAGGCGCCAAGCCTATACGAAGTGGCGCAGAACGAATTACTTCAGCCAAACTCTCAGCGTCCCAGCGTTTAAAAATGCCGGACAGCTCATCCATGAGCTGACCAACATTATCTTCAATTACGGGTGCCAAAAGGCCAAACACGCACTCTCTTTCTTCACGTGCCATCGCAAAGTTACTAGGCGCCACCGACTTTCCTTCAAAGGCTTTTTGAAAGCTATCCTCGGTGGGGTAGATCATAATTAGCAGAGTCTTTTCGCTTTTTTTTGCGATGTCTTTGTAGTGATTGAGTGCTTCTTTAAAGTGGTCCTGGAGCATGAAATAAATTTTCAATGCATAACTCTCATGAAATTGAACAAAATAAATTCGAATGGGACCGTCAAAAATAGCAGAGTTGAATGCCGGATGATAAAATTTCGAATTTGTAATTGCCGAAAATCCAGGCGTCATATTCTAACTCCATTTTTTGGTCTCAACCCTAAGCCTAGAAATAGCGGGTCTAGATAGGCAATGAGTTTTTTTAAGAAAATGTAAGATTTTAATTATGTTTCATTTTTCAAATGGGTTTAACTAGACCTTGGTCTAGAATCATGAAAGCATTATGACTAAATAAAACTAGTCTGACATGTATTGATTGGTTCGATCAACAAGGGGGACCTCTTGAAAAACAGCAAAGCAAAGATGATGAATAAAAGAACCCAGGCCATTCACGGAAAGTACACCACTTCCGCTTGGCAATTTGATAAGCACCTTATCCCGCCATTGACCTCTTCGACCACTTTTCGATTAGAGAGCCTCGAACGAGGCGCCCAAGGATTTATAGAATTTGCCGATGGCTCCACGAGCGAAAAACCAATTCTTATTTATGATCGACTCGATGAGCCATCAACCTTGATGCTTGAGGAGCAACTCGCCCAAATGGAGTCTGCAGCTTGCGCCGTCAGCTTTGGCAGTGGAATGGGAGCTATCAGTGCAGCCCTTATGGCCACTGCAAAGAGTGGCGATGAAGTACTCGCTCATCGCACCCTTTACGGTTGCACTTACTCTCTTCTTAGTAATTGGCTCCCGCGACTTGGAATTCAAACAAATTTTGTGAACCTCAATGATCCCTCGGTGTCTAAATTGCTAAAAAATAAACGTGTGCGCGTCATTTACTGCGAATCCGTTTCAAATCCGTCACTTGAAATTATCGATCTCATTAAACTAGTTGCCCTCGTGAAGGCTGAAAACAAAACACGCCCCAAAGCCGAAAAGATTAACATTATTGTCGATAACACATTTGCAACGCCATGGGGAATGCGACCGCTCGACTTAGGTGTTGATTTTGTCGTGCAAAGCCTGACGAAAAATATCTGTGGATTCGGAACCGAAATGGGAGGAGCAATCCTCGCTCGAAGCTCCTCTTTTGCTCACCAGCTAAAAATGATTCGAAAAGATTTTGGTGGTATCATTCATCCATGGTCAGCATGGCATATTTTGGTCTATGGAATTTCGACGCAGGCTCTGCGATTCGAACAACAACAAAAAAATGCAATGACTGTGGCACAATTTCTCGCAGAGCATCCCAAGGTGGAGCTCGTCGTCTATCCTGGCCTCACTAGCCATCCTCAGCACAAATTAGCTAAAACACTTCTTCAGTCTCCCGAAGGAAAATTCTCACCTGGGTTTATGATTAGCTTTCGCCTTAAGGGCGATGACAAGACCTGCGCACGTTTCGTCAATGATATCGCCAAGAACTCCTACACCATAACACTGGCCGTCAGTCTCGGCCTTACCAAGACATTGATTGAAGTACCAGGATTTATGACCCACTCAGCGATTCCTAGTAAAAAACAAAAAGAAACTAATCTCAATCCAAGGGATATTCGCCTTAGTGTTGGACTAGAGTCTATCGAAGATCTTATTGACGATCTCGAAAAGGCTCTAGGAAAATTAAAGGTATAATGTTTGAAACAATTGTCTTATTGCTCTTTTTAAATCTAAATTCAATGGCGCTTCCCCTTGAAGATCAGTGCTCAATAGCACACGGAGAGCTCAGGGGAAGAGGCTGTTACTGCTCCTTTCTAGGAATATACATAGACCCTTTCAAGGATTACTGCTTTCCGGTAAAACTTAACCAGGCCCTAAATGAAGTACAAACACTAACGGGTAAGAAATGTCAGTGGGATCCAAACAACCAAATTAAAATAAAAGACTCCCTCATCTCCAAGGATCGCACCGAATTCTGCAGTGATCCCTCAAAAATTCTCTGTGATGAACGGTATAATCCCCTGATGATTAAAACCAAAGAAGCTGAAACCAATTTTGATTTACTGAAACGAAAGATTGAGGGAACTCAAAAAATTAAAAATTACATCGCATCCCAATCTGCAGGCGAACTTCAACGATGCTCCCAACTTAAACTCGATGCCTGGAGAAAATGTCAGTCTTTAATTGAAGATCAATTAGAAAAAGAACTCTATTCCCCTCAGAGAAAACAGCGCGCTCGAGAGATTTTTCTACAGGCCAGGAGTTCTATAGTTGCGGTTCTAAAAGAAAAGAAAAAGCAAATTGAGCAATCAGGTCCGTCCGAAAGCCTACCCACGATCAACCAGATGATTGAATCCGTTGAGGAAACAGAAATTCATTTTGGCCCTTTTATCGAAAAAGATCCCACAACATTCAATGTTTCTCTTAAGGCCATGATCCCTTCAAAAGCCCAAAAATGGGCAGAATCTGATTTGGATCAAAATTATCGAAATACTCTTTATTTAGAGGGAATGATTCTCTATGCCGATGAGGCTCCGGAGGCCCTGCTCGCGGCTTTTGTCGGTGAATTAGCGCATATTGTTGGCCCCGGAAGCAGTCGATTTTCGATCAATAAAGCAAGCCCGCGAAATCCATTTTTAACCGAATTAAACTGTCTCAAAAGCAAGGTCTCTATCAATGCTCAACCGGGAGATGCCAATTGCTATCAAAAATTAGCTCAAAAATATAAATCGATTGATCCCCGCAAAGCTGAGAGCCTAAATGCCACCGCCCAAAATATCAATCGTAACCCTGAAATGGCCTGGTCGTCTCCAATCCTAGACACAACAGAAAAATGTCAAATGGGTCAAACAGATGAAGCTTTCACTGACTGGCTAGCTACAGAGGCCTTTGCCCTACAAGATATTAATTCGCCAGAAGGCCTTAACAAAGAGAAGGCCTCTATCAACAAATCACTCATTCTCTTGCAGGAACAATTGGTCTCTTCAAAAAGAATTCTCGGTTTCATCGCTAGACGATGCAATAATCTTCCAATTGAAAAAAACGAAGATTTGAAAGGTGATTCACGTCTGAAGGCTTTAGATCAGCTCAACTCAATACTTTTAAATCATCCTAAAATCAGAACGACCATTGGTTGTGAACCGACCCAACGACCGACTGTGCCCACGGCAAACAATCAAGAGTCTCCTAAACCCAGCTATTGTGGACACCAATTGAACCCTCCAACAGGGTTGAATAAATGAGATTGCGTATTTTTATTCTTATTGGTCTTTTAAGTTATGGACCCGGAGCGTGGACAGCCCATTGCCTCTTCGCCTTCAGTATGAAAGGCCACAAGGCTGGCAGCCTGTCACTCAACGATGAAATCAGACTGTGCCACGCCAACAAGAAAGACGTCTTACTCGAAATTGATTACGCCACTCAACTAACCCGATCGCTGGTTTTGTCCGAAACCACTTACTATCAATTTGTGACAGGCTTTAAAAACACTTTCTCAAGCCTCTCCTCTGCACCATCTAAAAATAAAACCTGTCGCCATCGACTTCATGTTAAAATTGATTGGGAAGGAATCCAGAAAGAACTTTACAGCTGTGAAGGCGATTCAAACTTCACTATTCTTACAAAAATGAATGAACTCGTGAGAGATCTCTATTATCTCCCCGATCAGATGAGATAAAATCGACTTAATTTAATTTTGTTTTGCTCGCAATCCTCGAACAAAAACTTCCATCGTTGGATTTTTTCCCGCTTGATAAAATAGACCCTGCCAATCAGTTTCAATAATTTGCAGATCTGCAGAAAAACCCTTTCTTAAACAACCAACATCATCCAACCCAAGGGCATGAGCCCCACCAACGGTCCATGCTGCAATGATTTCTGGGAGACTCATTTGCATGTGAAGACGTGCAAGTAATCCCACGAGCTGTATGTCCTGACTTGGACAACTTCCTGGATTAAAATCGGTTGCGAGGGCAACTCTAGCCCCCGCATCAATGAGCTTGCGCGCGGGCGGATAGTCACACTTCATATATAAATCGGCCATAGGCAGTAGGACGGCAGTAGTTTCGGACTTCGCAAAAAGCTGAATTTCCTCTGGGCCAATTTGAATAACATGATCTGCGCTATGTGCATGAAGATCAACAGCAGTGCGTGATCCACCAGAAAGGGAGAGCTGATCAGCATGAACCGTTAAGGAAAATCCGAGATCTCTGGCTTTCTCTAAGTAAGTTTTCGCCGATGAACCTTCAAAAAAGTTCTTCTCGATAAAAATATCAACGCGATCGGCGAGCTTTTTCTTTTTTATTTTTGCAAGGACATTCTGGGTAAGAAATTCAAGATATTCTAAGGCAGTACTAAACTCGGGAGGTTTAGCATGCGCCCCCAAAAAAGTAGTAATAATTCGAGGTCCGCGAAGACTGCGAGCCACCTCGAGCTGCTTTACTTCACCCTTTAAATCGAGAGCATATCCCGATTTCACTTCGACAGTGGTAACGCCTTGACGCAAAAATTCATTGATTCGCTTTTGCGAAACCTCAAAAAGATTTTTTTTACTTTCGGTTCTAGTGGCTCGCATGGTGGATAAGATGCCACCACCTTTTTGAGCGATCTCTTGATAGGTTGCACCCTGGCAACGCATTTCAAACTCTTGCCATCGGTTTCCGGCAAATACGGAATGGGTATGGCAATCAATCCAACCTGGAAGAACTGTTCTCCCCTGAGCATCGTACTCTTTAGTAATTTTCTTAATCGAAGCAGGCAGGCTTTTCAGCGCCGACCGAAGGAATTTTTCAGGACCAACCCAAAGAATTTTTCCTTGGTGAATAAGAATGGCCGCCTTGGGTATAATCCCCAAGTCGGCCTCACTTATGCGGCGACCAGCTTTTTGCCAAGCGCCTTCGAGCGTCAGTAATTTTCCGATTCCCCGAATAAGAGTCGCCAAACCGTGCCTCGCTGTTAAAGTTTATGCTTTTGCTTTACCCTGATTGGCAACCGCCTCCATGGCCTTCGCCACTTCTTCAGGATCACCGACGAAACGCTTTTCAATGACCTTGAGATCTTTATCGAGGGAATAAACAAGCGGAATCCCCGTTGGTAAATTAAGCTCCATAATTTGGGCCGGCGTCATATTTTCTAAGTGCTGAACTAAAGCCCTAAGACTGTTGCCGTGGGCCACTAAAACAACTTTTTTACCCTCACGAATTTGCGGCACAATCGTCTCTTTCCAGAAGGGTAAAAAGCGGGCAACGGTATCTTTGAGAGACTCACAGGCCGGAAGTTCATTGCGCGGAACATCATTGTAACGGAGATCATGGCTGGGGTGCCTAGGATCTGAGCTCTCCATCGCAGGAGGAGGAGTGTCGTAACTTCGTCTCCAGATCTTAACCTGTTCATCTCCATGCTTTGCCGCTGTTTCAGCCTTGTTAAGACCTTGCAGAGCCCCATAATGCCGTTCATTGAGTCTCCAGGTTTTGTTAACTGGAATCCAAAGAAGATCCATCTCTTCAAGAACTAGCCAACAGGTACGGAGAGCACGCTTTAAAACCGAGGTATAGGCCACATCAAAATGAAAGCCTTCCTTTTTTAGGGCCACTCCGGCCTTTTTTGCCTCGGCGATTCCCGTTTCAGCCAGATCAATATCCTGCCACCCGGTGAAACGATTTTCTTTGTTCCATAGACTTTCGCCGTGCCTAATTAATACGACCTGGTACATGTACCTACTCCTTCTGCAAATGATTGCTGACTCTTGAAAAAATCGGTAGCATAAGCATTGTCTGAAATCATCAAAAAAGGATCAATTGTGGACAATCAGCAATTCACGAATCGTAACAATTTGGAATTTATTGAACAACTCTACACACAATACAAATCCGACCCTCAAAGCATTTCTAACGATTGGAAAATGTTTTTTGATGGAGTGGAGTTCGCACAAGGAACGAGCCTGGGCCTTTCCAGCAAAGAACTCGATGTTTATCACCTCATCAACGCTTATAGAAACTACGGCCACTTCGAAGCTCAAGTAGATCCACTCAGCAATTCTCAGACCCCCTCTGATGAGCTATCTTTGGCCCGCTTTAATTTAAAAGAATCTGATCTCAATCAATCGTTTCAGATCGGAAGCATCGTTGGTAAGCCCAACGCAAAACTAAAAGACATCATTGCACATTTGCGCCAGTGCTATTGTGGTAAATTAACGGTACAGGCCGCAGAGGCCCTTCCAAATATTCGCAATTTTTTCATCAAAGAATTTGAGCAACCCTCAACCTTTAAACTATCAAACGATGAAAAATTAGCGATCCACGCAACATTAAACAAAACGGAAGGTCTTGAAAAATTCATCCATACTCGTTTTGTTGGCACCAAGCGTTTCTCTGTCGAAGGTGGCGATGCTCTTCTTCCAATGCTCGAAGCCCTCACCTCTCGTGCCGTTAAAGCAGGCGTTGAAGAAATTGTTTTCGGAATGGCCCATCGTGGTCGCCTCAATGTTCTTGTAAATTACATGGAAAAAAATGTAGGCCAGCTTCTTGCCGAATTTTCTGGTCCTGTAGAGCTCACTGAAAAAATTGAAAACTACGATAGCGACGTGAAGTACCACATGGGCGCCCACGTCACTAAGAAAACCGCTTATGGCCCTTGCGAAGTCACAATGGCCTATAACCCATCTCACTTAGAGGCCGTTAATCCAGTGGTGATCGGAATGGCGCGTGCCGCTCAGCGTATTCGTAAAGATACTGAAAAACGCAAAAAGGTAATCCCGATGCTGATTCACGGTGATGCCGCTTTTGCCGGTCAGGGAATTGTTGCCGAAACCCTACAAATGTCTCAAGTACGAGGATACCGCGTCGGCGGAACCATCCACCTTGTAATCGACAACCAAGTTGGCTTCACCACTAACCCAGAAAATAGCCGTAGTTCTCATTACGCTTCTGACATTGCAAAAATCTTGGCGATTCCCGTTCTTCACGTAAACGGCGATGATGTGGAGTCATGTATTCGCGCCATCGACATCGCGCTTCGCTATCGCCAACAGTTTGGCCAAGACATGGTAATCAACATGACCTGCTATCGTCGCTTTGGTCACAATGAGGGCGATGAACCAGCTTATACTCAGCCCCAGATGTACGAAATCATCAAAAAGCACCCGACTCTGCGAGAAATTTATAGCAAACAATTGCAACGCGATAATGTGATCAATGCACAGCAGGCAGAGCAGGGTCTGAATGACGAAATTAATCGCTTGCAAGGCATCTTTGACGAAATCAAAGCTAAACCACCAAAAATTCCAGCAAAGAAATTTGAAGGACCATGGGCAGGGCTTCGTCGTGCCACCACTGAAGATTTTGAAAAAACCACCGACACAAAGGTGGACGCAAAAGTTCTTCAATCCATCGGTGAAACATTGGCGAGCTATCCCAAAAACTTCAATCCGCATCCAAAACTTCTCAAGCTTCTCGAAAGCCGCCGAAACATGGCCCTCGGAAAAGAACAGGTCGACTGGGGAATGGCAGAATTATTGGCCTACGGAAGCCTTCTCAACCAAGGCACTTCCATTCGTCTTACTGGACAAGACGTTTGCCGAGGAACATTCACGCATCGCCATGCCGTCCTTTGCGATCACAAAACGGGTGAGTATTTTTCTGCGTTAACTACGATCAATACCGAAAAAGTAAAATTTTGTGTCTACGACAGCGTTCTTTCAGAGTATGGCGTTCTTGGGTTTGAATATGGGAATTCTGTTTACGACCCTCGCTTTCTCACTCTCTGGGAAGCTCAATTTGGCGATTTCACTAACGGCGCCCAAATCATCATCGATCAATTTATTGCCTCTGCTGAAACTAAATGGCAGCAAATGAGTGGCCTCGTAATGCTCTTGCCACATGGCTTCGAAGGCCAGGGTCCCGAGCATTCTAGCGCCCGTTTAGAGCGATTCCTTCAACTCTGTGCTCAAAACAATATGCAAGTGATGAATTTGACAACACCGGCGCAGATTTACCATTCACTTCGCCGACAAATGTGTCGACCATTCCGAAAACCAATGGTCGTCATGTCACCCAAATTATTATTGAGACATCCTAAAGCCGTATCTTCTATGGATGAACTTGCAAATGGTTCCTTCCAAGAGGTTATCGACGATGCGTCGGCTCAAGCGGCAAAAGTCGAACAAATTATTCTTTGCTCGGGTAAGGTGTACTACGAGCTTCTTGAAGAACAAGCTAAACAAGCCGACCCTTCAAAGTTCGCTATCATTCGCATCGAACAACTTTACCCGTTCCCAGAAAAAGCGTTGGCGAAGATTCTCTCTAAATTCAAAAAGGTGCACTCCTATGTTTGGGCCCAAGAAGAGCCAAAAAATAATGGAGCATGGAGTTTTGTCTTCTTCAAACTGCATGAGTTGCTAAAGGGAACAAAAGGGGCTGCTCTCTACTACGCTGGCCGAGACGAAAGAAGCTCACCGGCCGTTGGAGCTACTTATAAACACAAGGTTGAACAACAAGCCTTGTTAACGGATGCCTTTACTTTGAAGCAATCAAAGTAAGGTTTGCGAGTCATTAAAGAAAAACTTTTAGAATTGAATAAATAAAGAGGTGTTTTGTGAAATTAGAAGTAAAAATTCCTTCCGTAGGTGAATCAGTTACTGAAGCAACGGTATCTAGTTGGAACAAAAAGAGTGGTGAGTTTGTTCGTGCTAACGAATTACTCCTCCTTATTGAGACCGACAAAGCCAGTGTTGAAGTTGTAGCAGAAAAAGAAGGTGTTTTAACTATCACTACTGAAGCTGGCTCAACGGTTCCAATCGGAACAGTGGTTGGTTCTATTGATACCTCTGCCTCCGCCCCAGCGGCAGCCCCTTCCGCCTCAAAAGCTGCGCCAACCATAGCAACTCCTACTGCCGCCCCAGCAAGCGTTTCTGCTGCGGGTTTTGAAACATCGACTCATTTGAGTCCCGCAGTTCAAAAAATCGTAACAGAAAAAGGCTTAGATCCTTCTGAAATTAAAGGAACAGGCAAAGATGGTCGTCTTACAAAGGAAGATGTTTTAACAGCTAAGCCAATGTCAGCGAGCACTGCGACAACCGCAGCTCCTATGACCACTCCTCCCAAATCGGCACCAGTCACAATACCTGCACCCGCCCGCGTTGGTAGCCGCCAGGGAGAAATTGAGCGCGTGCCCATGAATAACATCCGTCGCCGTATCGCCGAAAGATTGGTCGAAGCTCAGCACACGGCTGCCATTCTAACAACTTTCAATGAAATCGACATGACTCGCGTTAATGAGGTGCGAGCAAAATACAAAGACATCTTCAAAGAAAAATATGGCACAAGTCTCGGTTTCATGGGTTTCTTCACAAAGGCTGTCATTGAAGCACTCAAGGCCTATCCCGCAGTCAACGCCTCTATCGAAGGCACCGATATCATCTATAAAAAGTTTTTCAATATTGGTTGCGCTGTTGGAACTGAAAAAGGTCTCATCGTACCAGTGATCAAAGATGCAGACCTTCTCTCTATTGCAGGTATCGAACAGGCTATCAAACATTTTGCTTTAAAAGCCAGAGACGGAAAAATCACTGTTGATGATCTCTCAGGTGGTACATTTACTCTTTCTAATGGTGGAGTGTACGGCTCGCTTATGTCGACGCCAATCTTGAATTATCCTCAGGTAGGGATTCTCGGTATGCATAAGGTTGAGGATCGACCAATGGCTATCAATGGTAAGGTTGAGATTCGACCGATGATGTACGTGGCTCTTTCTTATGATCACCGAATTATCGATGGAAAAGAAGCCGTAGGCTTCCTTGTTAAAGTTAAAGAATGCGTTGAAAATCCAGAGCGCTTATTGTTGGAAATTTAGTACGAGGTAATTATGTCGGAAATGCAATTTGATGTTGTTTTTATTGGCGCTGGTCCTGGTGGATACGTTGGAGCTATTCGAGCCGCTCAACTTGGTTTGAAAACGGCTATCATCGAAAAAGAAAAGACCTTCGGAGGCACGTGCCTCAATGTAGGCTGTATCCCATCAAAGGCCCTACTCGAGTCGTCAGAACACTTCGCCGCTGCCAAGCATGATTTCAGCAAACACGGAATCGAGCTCGAAGGTGTTAAGTTAAATCTACCTATGATGTTAGATCGTAAAGACAAAGTCGTAAAAGATCTAACTCAAGGAATTGCTTATTTGATGAAGAAAAACAAAATTACCACCTTCAACGGTGTGGGTAAGATTGTTGGTGCCAATCAAATTGAAGTGACTATGAGCAATGGTCTCAAACCTGTTGTGACAGCAAAAAATATTGTGATTGCAACCGGAAGTGCGCCCATCGAATTGCCCTTTTTAAAATTTGATGAAAAGCGCGTGGTGTCTTCAACAGGTGCTCTCTCTTTGACTGCAGTTCCAAAACGTATGGCGATTATTGGAGCTGGTGTCATCGGCCTTGAAATGGGAAGCGTGTGGAGCCGCCTCGGAGCAGAAGTCACTTTTATCGAATTTGCAGATAAAATTGGTGGCGCTATGGATGCGTCGACGATGATGGCTTTCCAGAAAATTCTCCAAAAGCAAGGCTTCAAGTTCTTACTCAAAACGAAGGTCGTTGGAGCCGAAGTCACCGATAAAGAGGTTTGCTTAAAATACGAATCGATGACGGACTCATCAACTAGCCTCAACGCTGACGTGGTGTTAGTGGCTGTAGGTCGCCGCCCATACTCTTCGGGCCTCGGACTCCAAGAGCTCGGTATCGAGCTCGATAAGGCTGGACGAGTGGTTGTGAATGACCATTTTCAAACACCTCAATTTAAAAATATCTATGCCATCGGTGATGTCATTCAAGGGCCTATGCTTGCCCATAAAGCTGAAGAAGAGGGTGTCGCTGTTGCGGAAATCATCGCTGGTCAAGCTGGACACGTGAATTACAACACGGTTCCTGGGGTAATCTATACTTGGCCCGAAGTGGCCAGCGTCGGAATGACCGAAGAACACCTTAAAGAAAGCAACATTCCTTATAAAGCAGGAACCTTTCCTTTCATGGCCAATGGCCGTGCAAAAGCTCTTGGATTTACAGAAGGACAAGCAAAAGTTTTAGCTCATCAAGAAACAGATAAGATTTTAGGTGTCCACATCGTAGGCCCTCGTGCATCGGAACTCATCGGCGAGGCTGTTGTTGCGATGGAATTCGGAGGTAGTGCCGAGGATCTTGCTCGTAGCTTTCATGCCCACCCCACCCTCTCTGAAGTTGTGAGAGAGGCTGCGCTCAATGTTGATAAGCGCGCACGCCAAATGTAATTCTCTCCAGATGTGAAGACCACAAAAGCCCCTAAAACTAGGGGCTTTTTTTTATTTAATATTTAAACAATCTTAACAGTTCCTTAAATATCCCTTAACAATCTTTCACTACATTAAACCTAAACACTGTAGCCTTATTTTTAATACAGTAATTACAAATCGAATCGTGGATAGCTCATGACACAATCTCAGGGACATAAGAGATTGCCACGATGCAACGTTTTGGGAGGGACACCATGGAGTTTGTTTTATCTTTTATAATCTATTTTACTTTAGCACCAATTGTTCTTGGTTGGCTGCTAATTACAATAAGTCCTCTAATTATTTTTTTATTGGCGACTGTATATTTGATTCAAATTGCCAGTGAAACGGAAGAAGTCACTGACGACTCTTGTATCTTAGTGGTAGATGACGAGTTTCAATCTGTTCTTCCACTTATCAACTTACTAGAGAAAGCGAAAATTCCATTTAGATATGCAAAAAGTGGGGTTGAAGCAATTAATGAGCTTAGCCATAGGCATTTTCGACTTATTTTTATGGATTTTTATATGCCAAACCTCACAGGAGTCGAAACCCTCAATCGAGCTGACAAAGTCATCGACGAGCAAGCGCCCCCTACACCGGTCATCTTTTATAGCGGCAAGGGAGATTTTGCCTATTCTTCATTAGCTTTCCGCCATCTTTCGGTTGTTGATCGCTGGAGCAAATCTATGAACCTGCAGAATTTAGGCCTTCAACTCCACCGCTATTTAGACTTGAATCCGAGCTGATACCTTACCCACCTCACCGCAGAGGTCTCCGGCTCGGGAGGCCTCTGCGTCCCTCCAGTTTTAGCGTCGTCTACCCTCCTAAAACCTCCACTAAACGCTTTTTATTAAGATCCGATTCCCACGCTGAAACGGCAATTGTCGCAACTCCATTTCCAATCATATTTGTAATCGCTCGAGCTTCAGACATGAATCGATCAATTCCAATGAGCAGGGCAAGCCCCTGGATGGGAATGGTTGGCACCACAGAGAGAGTTGCCGCAAGAGTGATGAATCCAGCTCCGGTTACTCCCGAAGCTCCTTTTGAAGTGATCATTGCCACTCCCAAAAGTGTCAGCTGCTGCACCCATGTTAACTCTTGATTCAATGCTTGGGCGACAAATAGGGCCGCCATACTTAAATAGATATTAGTTCCATCCAAATTGAAGGAATATCCCGCCGGCATTACGAGCCCCACGACTGAACGAGAACAGCCTAAATTTTCAAGTTTATGCATCAGTGGAACTAATGCACTTTCGGAGGATGACGTTCCAAGAACAGTCAAAAGCTCTTCTTTAATATAGGCTAAGAAACGAAAAATACTAAACCCTACCCAGCGGGCAATAAAGCCTAAGATGAGTACAACAAAAATCAAGCACGTCAGATAGAAGGTTCCCATGAGTGAGAATAGAGGCCGAAGGGATTGCAATCCGTATTTACCAATGGTGAAAGCCATAGCACCACCAGCTCCTATTGGTGCAAGCCTCATCACCGCATTCATCATAGCAAAAAAGATATGCGACACTGAATCTATAAAATGGTGAACGGGCTTACCTTTCTCACCCATGTGATTCATGGCATAGCCAAAAAGCAACGCAACCACCATAACCTGAAGTAAGTCACCTTTTCCTGTAAATGCATCTAAAAATGAAGTGGGTATTAAATGCAGAAAAAATTGAACAATCGAAGTCTCTTTTGCCTTTTGTGCATATTCACCCACAATCGCACCATCAAGACTATTAGGATCGATATTAAATCCTAAACCAGGCTTTATTGTGTTGACCAAAATTAATCCAATGATCAGAGCCAGCGTAGATACAATTTCAAAATAAAACAGCGCTTTAATGCCCACTCGCCCCACTTTTTTTAAATCCCCCGCATTTGCGACGCCAAGAACAACTGTGCAAAAAACTATGGGCCCCACCAGCATTTTGATTAATGAAATAAAGCCATCCCCCAGAGGCTTCAACGCCACGCCCAATTCTGGCCAGTAATAGCCAGTGAACCCACCTAAAATAATAAAGACGATGACCCAAAGGTACAGTTTCGAGCTTGAAGTTTTCATAAGTCCTCAGCGATGAATGCGTTAGTTCCATAAACGTCGCACGGCGCTCGTCATTATGGAAGGTCTTTCCACTTGCCAAACAAATGTAATAACGACTACGCTTTCTGCTATGAATTTAAAAAATAATTTCCTTATCGTGTTTGTCGTTTTCGTTCTATCAACCACATTGAACCACAGTAGCTTTGCTCAAACTGAGCAAGAAACTCTTGCTCAATCGGCTGGAGAAAAAGAAGCCAATCAAGTTGTCCTCTCCATGAAAATGGACACCAAGAAACATGTTTTCATTAAAAAATCTCTTGATCATATTTTTAAACTTGTTGTCTATCGACTCAACCAAAGAGGCCTCACAAAAGAAGCACTTCAAATTCAAAATGAATGGAATCAAGTGAAGTCTTTTTATTTTCAGGCTGGGTTTGATAGTTTTCAGCTGGGTGATCATCCGCCTCTCAGCCATTGGCTCACAGAGACCTACAACTATATTGAAAGTCTAATAGGTAATCGACTTTGCGTCATGTATCATATTAACGATATCAAACTGATTAATTACGGCATTCCTGTTTCACTCTCACCAGAGATAAACACCACGACTCAAACCCCCTGGGGCCAAGAGGAATATTTAGCCCACTTTGTTCCAATGGCAGGCGCGGTCTCTTATTGGTCAGGAGTGATGGTATGCGAAGCTGCACTCCAATCCGTTGCCTCTATGTTTTGCTCGGCCTCTCTTGAGATTTCTCGATACGGAATTGAAGAATTTCTAGCCCCTTGGGTTGGCGAGCAGATCTATGAGCATTATAACCCTAAGCCCACAAATCCAACAAGGCCCTAAAGGATACCTCTTATTTTTGATCGGCGTCGCAGGCCTTTATCGCTTCACTAGAAAGCATATAGGCCAAATAGTCCGATGCTTTTTGAGTTAAAGGAACACTCACAGAAAGTAGTAAATGCGGATTGGGTCCGAGCTTGTCCTCTCTCGTCTCGTTCTTGAAAAAGTTATCATTCTCGTCCATTTCAAAAATCACAAATAGAGGATCATTTCCCGGTTCAGGTTTTTTGCCGTTGATCAACTTATGAGAATTCATACTGGCAACTGCACAACTTCCCTTCATGGGGTACCTTTGATTATTTTTGGTTATTAGATCGGCAAAACAAAAGAGCTCGTCCTCCTCAAAACGAACCTCAAAATTTTCTAGCTGAAATTGATTTTCCAATTTCGTGAAGGCTTCCATGGGCTGTTTCGTGGACTCTTGTTCAGTCCATTGACAGCCATGAATATTCAGCTTTCCAACTTCAAAAAGAACTTTGCTATTAGGAACACAGGCATTTGATTTAAATTCAGAAACACTTGCCGGCGTTAAATCGTTGACGTCTTCAACTTCAATTTCACAAGATTTCAATGCCACTTTGTTACGAACGTAAACCGGAATTTCAAAACGATTTTCTGCTTCCAATAAAATTCCTAGAAGTGGATAGTCACCCGCATCATCATCACTGTTTGAATCGAGAGTGGTCTCTTTAGCGTCAATCTCTTGCTCTAATTGCGAGATAGCGGCCTGAGCGCCAAAGAGCGTTACCAAGCTAACCGCACACAAAACACTGTAAAGGTATTTCTTCTGGAGAATTTTCATAGATTTCCACTCCTGACGTGACCGTAATGTTTCGCTGAACGCCGGCTATGACTATAGCGCGAACCAACTTTTTTACCGCCACAAGTTTTATATCGACGACATTGGGACTTAACACCCACACGAACCTGCTGCGCTGGTGAATTAGTCTTCCATAGACCTGTTCGTACACAATTCGAAACAAAGCGCCCGTACGCATATTTATATCGTGGGTGCCCATTGTATCTCTGAGCGAGTGCCTCACTTGATTTTAGCCCACTATGCTTTGCTTCTGCACAGAGGTGCGTTGCCGCCATAGCTACGGCTGTGTCACGATCCAGCGCGTGGCGACGATTGAGAACACATTTGTTGTCTTTCTCATTTGGACGCCCAACTAAATCCCAAAAATAATCATAGTTATCACCCAACCCTGTCGAAAATGATTGCCTCACATAGGAAACTCCAGCAGATGTGAACTGACTCATACCACAGCCATTTTTTCCACACGGGTTATTCGAATACCGACCCACTTCGCGTTTGAAAATACACATCAGCAATGGGGCGGTGACTTTATTTTTACACCGAGGTTCTCTCTCATAGGCCTTCTCTGCTTGTTGTGCCACCCATTGAATACAACTAAAGCTTCTCTCTTGTTTTTTTCCATTGATCGCGGAACACTGGCGAGCAACTTCGGATCCATCGGAATCGACCTGGGGCGGTGCGACCTGAGCCCTACAATAATTCAGCTTTTTGTGAGTTTTCTGGTGTTTGCGCGCGAAGGTCGTCTCGTGCGCAAACAATAAAGCCAATAACAAGCCGAATTTAAAAAATAAATTCAAAGATAAAGATTTCATGTCATTATGACAATACAAAGAGGATGCCAGTCTCGACACCCATCTCTTAAAACTCTAAATCAAAATAAACATCTTCCAGATCAAAAGCGTCTCAAAGTGATACAACCCTTGGCCGCCCGAAAAACCTTATTTTCAAATGTAACAAAATTCATTTGTCATTGATCAAACTGTCGACACTCGATGCTATACGCCCCTCGATCAAAAAGGCCTATCTCGCCAAGAGGGACCACTCGACTAATTTATCTAGTATTCTTGAGAGCGGCATTTTTTGCGCTGAACCGCGTACGCCAATATTAAAATATTCAGTCGGTAATGGCATGACTCCCTCCCAAACAGGGAGTGTTTCTTCTCCATTAACAAACGCCATCGACCCATCTGCAGGTTTCCAAAGCATATCAGGATGAGCTTGCTGATACCATTCTCCCCCGATGATGTTAGCGTCTTTATCCAATTCGAGATCGTAGTAATAAGTCACTGCCACTAATCTCTCTAATGGGTTACTGATTGAGTTACGATGATTAGCATCCTCCTCCACCACATATTGAATATCTGAAATCACACCAACGAGGTATTCAGTGCCCGGTGATCGATATTTTTTATAAGGATCTTTTTTAACGTCAGAGTATTTGACAATGGAATTTTCTAAACTGGTTATTTTCTGAGTTTCGGGATTAAAATAGCTCAAACGATAACTAGAAATCGGTTGATTCCAAACTTCGTAATCATAGGTCGCATCAAGCACAAAACTTTGTTTTTTTAGTCCAACCCAGTGAGTGAGAGCCAGATGCCAAGTAGACGGGTTCACATCAAAGCATTCCGAGCTAATAACTCTCCCATTAGAGTCGGTTTTTGGATGCTTATCATTACAACGCCCACCAAGAAAATTATAGTTAAAGCTTGCTTGAGCCCAGAGCTGTGAAATGAGTCCCTTGAGGTCATGGGGATAAATACGTAGAGTGCCTTTTTCTTCTTTGAGATCAATGTCAAAGGCCTTCTTTGGTTCAGGAACACTAAACGCTGCAGGTGCCCAGCCATGACAAATTCCAAACCAAGTTTCAACTTTTCCATACATATCTTGGTATATTTTCCCCTCGGTCCAAACCGCTTGGGTTAGGCTCCATTTTTTATCTCCGAGAAGGTAATCATACTTTTCTGCGGGAGATAGTTTTCCAAGTTCATCAGGATCACCATTTAAGGGCTTGAGATAATTATTTTGATAGTACTTATAATTTATTTTGAAGCTTTCTGAGCGCGGAAATTTAGGATCTGCATAGCGATTTCCAAGACCGCCTTGATACATGGGCCAATAATAGCCTGCCCAAGGGATTTCTTTTACGTTTCCTTCATCCAAGGCTGATAACTTTAAAATATTTCTTTCGTAGCCTCCTCCCAGAAAGGCCCTCAATTGAATTTCATCACTAAATAATTCAAAAAGCTGGTATTCTGCCGAGTCCTGACAAACTTCTCCGGGAGCACTGGCCTTACAAAGCTTTTTGCTACGAAAGTCATCTTTTGCGGCCACAAAAGCTTTTCTAGAGATATCTGTGCTTGAGAATTTCAAAATGGAAGCAGCTCCTGTTTTTCTGGGAAGCTCTTCAGAAGCAAGTGCCGGATCTTTAAAATGTCTCTCTAAGAAGCTATGGTCTTGAGCTAATGCTATATTTTTAATCAAAACTATTAGGGTTAAGATAAAAAGTTGTTTCACAACGTACCCCCTTCTTGCCTCTTCATTACCCCTGGTTTTGTCACCTTCTACAGAGGAGTCAATTGCAAGCGGCAATTTGTCTGAATCTTAATCCATAATGGTTGAAATAGTCCCACGACCGATCTATTGTCGCCTCCATGAATTGGAGGCACTTATGAAAGTAAAAAAAGTCCGCAAAGCTAACAAACTTCACGCACGACGTTTGGCGAAGAAAAGAAAACTGATCAAAAAAAATAAAAAGTAAAGTTTACGGGTGAGTCTTAAAGGACTCACCCTCATTTTTTGTGATTTCAGTCATTTTTGAAGATTCCGATTACATAGCGATCGACAAGCCACCAGGCTATCACGTGCATCCTCCCGAAAACTCTCAATGGAAAGTTCCCAGAGATCTCATTTGTCTCTACTGGCTGCGCAATTATTTAGGATCCTACGTTTACCCAATCCACAGGCTGGATGCGGCTACGGGAGGCGTTGTTCTGTTTGGAAAGCACTCAGAAGCTGCTGGAAAAATCCAGCACCTCATTCAGACCCAATCTATTAGTAAACAGTACGTTGCCGTTACTCGTGGTTATTGTGCTGATGAGGGGGTTAACGAAAAACCGCTCTTAAGTGACTCGTCAGACCTAATGCTAGAATCACGAACTGAGTTTCAATTACTTTCAAAATTAGAACTCCCCTTTGCTGTTGGCAAAAAACACACCACAAGTCGTTACAGCCTTCTGAAGGTAGAGCCGAAAACAGGACGGTATCATCAGATTCGACGCCATTTCGCCTCTGATTCTCACCCAATCATTGGAGACATTATGCATGGAGATTCCCATCATAATCGTTTTTTTAGAGAAAACCTAAATATTCCTGGATTGCTTTTACATAGTTTCGAATTATCTTTCATGCACCCTTACCAAGACGTCAGTGTAATTATTAAAACACCCTGGAGTAAGCGATGGGAAAACGTATTCAACCTGTTCAAATTCTCAGATATCAATTTGCTCTAGTTTTATTTTTTGTTTTTTTTAATGTTCAGCCGGCCCAATCCTGGGGTGGGCGGGGTCATTCTCTCATTTGCGAATCTGCGATTCATTTGGTGAAAAATAACACACTCAAGCAATACCTCATAAATAAAACGAATGCGATAACTTATCTTTGTAATCTGCCAGACACTTATTGGCGGAGTGTTCCTGGCGCTGAATCAGGGGGGGCCACCCACTTTTTTGAGATTGATTTGGTGGGTTTGACTATTCAGAGTGTTTCGGTGAACAAATCCTTTGGTCAATTAACCCAAGATTTCAAGGGTAAACAGAATCTAATAACCAAAAGACCAATTCTTTCTGTTTCACGCGAACTTGGGTCTAGCTGGTGGAGAGCCAATCAATTTTTTAATAAGGCGGTTTTGGCCGGTAAAAAGGCAAAACTAAAAAAGACTCTCGATCGTGATGATCAAGATATCTTTGAATTCTGGGTCATGATGGGCTTACTCGGGCACTTCGTGGCCGACAATGCACAACCATTCCATAACACCAAAAATTACGATGGCTGGGAAAACGGCCACGGAGGAATTCATGGTTACTATGAGTCTGATTTGGTGAATGCCTTACCTTCCTCGGTCATTGTCGATGTGATCAAATCCTATCCGTCTATAGAAAAAGAATTAGATCTAAAGAACTCTAAAACTATTTTAGTGAACATGCGTAATCTTTCGGTACTCTCCTATGCTGACCTGTCCATCATCATGAAAAATGATCCACTCCTTGAGCCCTCTACCAGTCGAAAAGAGAAGGGAATGGAGCTAAAAACTCCCGCAAAGCGCAAGAGCCCCGATGCTGTTATTCAGATTTTTCAGCCCATGCTAGTCACACACCTAGCGCGAGCCGCAGCCCTGCTAGCGCATACCTGGGACCAGATTTTTGAAGCTGCAGGAAGCCCCCCTGTTGAATTAGATCATTCGTTTAAGTTTCCACATCAGTTTCCGTTCGTCGAACCTGATTATATTGAAGATTAGGTATTTAATCTTTTCTCATCAAACAAGATTTATTTTTACATTTCTCACTTCGAAACGTTCATTAAAGAATCAAAACCCAGGCCAGCTCATTTTTATCTTAAAATTAATCATTAAATTCCAGGGCCTTTCAACAAGGGCTCCTATACCTTAGACTAGGGATTGACGAGAGAAAGATTGTCTCGCTAGGAGGTCAAGTGACCTTGGTAAAATCAGATGGAGTTGGTTTTCGAATCTTGGGCCCCCAAGATCTGCCGCAAGTATTTGAGGGCAGCTCATCGTCGGATAGCGGAATTGAGCCCATCGATACGAATAACTCGCCCGACTCTAATTCACAGCACTCATCACCAAGCGACGACCCCCTTCTTGAATTCCTTGAACGGCGAAAAAAAAATAGAGAATTGTATGAGAGACGTTATAGTCGAAAAGCAATCGGATTAAAGGCTTATGACGAGCAAAAAGAATACAAACCCCTATTTGATGAACTCCCTGAATTTCAATTTAAGAAAGCAGGCTAATGCCCAATCACCTATGGTAATTCGCTAATAATTTTTTCACATGCCTTTACCGGAGACTGAGCTTCCAAAATGGGGCGCCCAACCACAATTGCTGTGGATCCCGCAATAATTGCATCCCGAGGCCCCATAACTCTCTTTTGATCTTCACCGGGCTTCACCTCTGTTCGAATTCCTGGCGTTACCAAATATAGATTTTGGTACTTTGACAGAGTGGGGAGCTCATGGGGACTACATACAATTCCATTCAGTCCCGATTCCATAACCAAGACTGCTAGTTCATCGACATGATGGGCAATGCTTTGATCTTTTAAAACTGATGGTAAAGTTTTTTTATCGAAACTAGTGAGCATTGTGACCGCGAGGATTTTTACTGGGGATGTTTTTCTATACTCTTCTTCAAGTTTGGATAAATGTGAAAGTGCTTCTATTCCCGCTTGAGCATGAACCGTTACCAAGCTGGCGCCAATATCTAAAGCCGAGCGCACGGCAGACACCATGGTAGAGGGAATATCAAAAAATTTCATGTCGAGAAATACGGGAGATTGTTTAGCAACGTGTTTTAAAAACTGGGGTCCGTAGCGAAGCATGAGACGAGGACCAATCTTAATTCCACCAACAATGCTGGCCGTTTGTTCGACCAACTCGTAGGCTTTTTTTTCATCATCAACATCCAAAGCCAAAATCAATGGATTTTTTAATGGCGAAAAAGACCTCATCACAAACTCCTTTTTTTATTTTTTAACCGAGTATCTTTTTTACGGTTTCCGCTACTTTATCGGGGGCCACTTTATGAACCACTTTACCGCTGCGTTCGACAACTTCGATTTCACCGGCATCAACACCCCTAGCTCCAATATTTATTCTAATTGGCATTCCCAGTAGATCGGCGTCTTTAAATTTCACACCAGGTCGTTCATCTCGATCATCAACCAGAACATCAATTCTCATCTCGGTAAAACAACGCTCGAGCTTTTCAGCAATCTCCACCACTTTTTCGTTTTTGATATCAAGAACACAAATGTGAACATGAAATGGCGCAATGCTCTTTGGCCAAATGATACCATCAGCGTCGTGACATTGTTCAATGGCCGCTTGTAGGGTACGAGTCACTCCAATACCATAACATCCCATTTCGATGAATTGAGCTTTACCATTTTTATCAAGATAGGTGGCTTGCATCTTTTGGGAGTATTTTGTCCCCAGGTAAAAGACGTGCCCCACTTCGATTCCTCGGTAAGACTTCAGAGTGCCTTTTCCAGAGGGGCACTTATCCCCTTCTTTTGCCATTCGCAAATCGGCCACCTTCGTGGCTTGAAAATCACGACCGACATTAACGTTCTTCAAATGATAGCCATCTTCATTGGCACCAACGATAAAGTTCGTTAGTTTCTCTACTCCATTATCTAAGTATATCGGGATTTTGAGGCCAACGGGGCCGCAACTTCCTGGCCATGCACCGGTAACCTCTTTGACTTCATCGTCCGTTAACATGAGCGGGGGATTTACCATTCCTAAGAGATTTTTTAGTTTTACCGGATTAACTTCATCACCACCTCTTAGTAAAACTGCGAATGGCTTAAGTCCCTTATCCTTTGAGTCAAATCCTTCATTGGCAGAGAAAAAAAGCGTCTTGACTAGGGAATTACTCGAAATCTTCAAGGCATCCATCAACTGCTGTATAGTCTTCAAACCAGGAGTGGAAAATTTTTCCAGTGATACCATTTCCTCTTTGGCAGCCATCACATCATCGGGGTCAATGGCAGGAGCCACTTCGACATTGGCTGCAAAATCTGAATCCGTACTCACCAGCAAAGCATCCTCGCCAGCTTCAGCAAGAACTTGAAATTCATGGGTTTGGCTACCACCAATATTACCAGCATCGGCTTGAACTATTCTAAAATCTAATCCTAGTCGGCTAAAGATTGCTTTGTAAGCCTCATACATTTGATCGTAGGCTTTTAGTGCAGCCGCATGATCAACATCAAAGCTGTAGGCATCCTTCATAATAAACTCACGACCACGCATGAGACCAAAACGAGGTCGAATTTCATCTCGGTATTTTGTTTGAATCTGGTAGATATTCCTAGGCAGATCTCGATAACTCTTAATGTCGTGACGAATGTAATCGGTGACTGCTTCTTCATGAGTTGCCGCTAAACAGAACCAATGCTGATTGCGATTTTGAAACTTTAGAAGTCCGGCACCCATTTCATTCCAGCGCCCCGTTTCTTCCCACAGTGAAGCCGGATGCACCACAGGCATTAAAACTTCAGTACAGCCACGTGAGTCGAGCTCCTGTCGAATGATATCTTCAAACTTTTTCAACGAACGAAGCAAGAGGTGGCTATAAGTATAAATGCCTGGAGCCAGCTTTTTAAGATATCCACCCCTCACCATCAACTTATGGCTAATGATTTCCGCATCGGCGGGAGCTTCTTTTAATGTATAAATATGACATTGCGACCATTTCATAATCTATTCACCCTTCAATTCAATTCCATAGGATTTTATTTTTCGATGGAGATAACTTCGCTCCAATCCAATAATCTCAGCAGTTCTTGTGATATTTCCACCATTTTCGCCGATCTTACGAATTAGAAATTCTTTTTCAAATTCTGCCCTGGCTTCACGAAATGTTCCAGAATCTTCGGCAGATGGCGCATCAGACAATGGAACCCTGAGGCCGGCAAAACGTAAATCATGAACATCGACAAATTCACCGGGAGTTAGAATGTAAACCCTCTCGACAAAATTTCGGAGTTCACTGACATTTCCAGGCCAAATGTAATTTTGAAGACAACTCATCGCTGGAGCACTGAGATTTTTACGGACTGTCTTTCCTTCTCGCACGAACTGATCGGCAAAGTGGCTCAATAAGGCAGGGATATCTCCAACTCTCTCCCTCAACGGCGGAATAGCGAGCTTTACCATGGCCAACCGTTCATAGAGCTCTCGACTCCATCGCCCCTGACGGACCTCTTCTTCAAGATCTTTGCTGGTAGATGCGATGATTCTAACATCTACCTCTACAGGCTCGGTACCTCCAAGCCTAACAAACGATTTCTCTTGGAGAAACTTTAGCAAATGAGCCTGAGCCTCAGGTGTGAGCTCAGCAATTTCATCAATAAATAGGGTGCCAAGATTTGCCAACTCTAAGCGACCTCGCTTAGATTTATCAGCTCCTGGATAATACCCTTTTTCGTAACCGAAAAGCTCAGATTCAATGAGTTCCGGAGACGTTGAGTGCACAGCAAAATCAACAAAGACCCGTCCCGCTCTGGAGCTAAGGTAATGAATATTTTGAGCCGCAAGTTCTTTCCCCGCTCCGGTTTCACCTTGAACTAAAATCCAGCTCTCTGTTGGTGCGACCCTCGAAATCATTTGCTTGAGTGCAAGCATGGATGGTGCCTCTCCGAGAATGGCAATGTTTTTACGAAGGCGATTGAGAAGCATTAGTTTCTCATTTTTCTCACTTCGGTAAGCTAGTAAATTTTGTAGAGTCACAATAATCTTGTCCATCGACAGAGGCTTTTCGATGAAATCCCATGCCCCTAAACGAGTGGCCCTAACAGCCGTTTCAATGGTTCCGTGCCCTGACATCATCACGATATCAATTTGGGGAAAATCGCGACGAGCCTCAGAGAGGACAGCTAACCCATCAAGACGCCCTGGCATCCAAATATCCAACAAAACAACTTCAGGCTGAAAATCTCTCATCATAGCCAGGCCAAGTTCTCCATTCTCGGCCATTTGCACTTGGTAACCCTCATCTTGAAGGGTTGCCGACAAAACTTGGCGAATGGGACCTTCATCATCAATAATTAACACCTTTGCTTTTTCTTGTATCTCCACGTCTACCCCATCAACACATCTTAATTACGTCCAGCTGTAATCACCGGCAACTCAATCACTATCTTGGCACCCTTAGGCTCATTGGCCAGCGCTCTAATGAAACCATCATGATCTTCAACAATTTTTTTAACGATGGCCAATCCCAAACCAGTACCACCGGACTTTGTCGAATAATAAGGCTCAAAAATTCGCTGACGGTCTTCTGGAGAGATTCCCTCTCCATTATCACAAACCGTCAACTTCACCAGTTTTAAGCTTTTATCAAAGGCCGTCTCTAATTGTATGACGGCACAATGACCCGCGGGTACCGCATGGATAGCGTTGTCGACCAAGTTGCTTATCACCCGCTTAATTTGCTCAGGATCAATTTTAAAATCAGGAAGTTCGGGATCGGCCTTAAATTCAATTTGATGCTGACTGTGAGCGGATCGATAAAGAACAAGGGCCTCATCAATCACTTTATTTAAAGATCCCACGACTTTTCGTGCCTCAGGCAATCGAGCAAATTGATTAAACTCATTTACTAATCGACGTAACTCATCTGTTTGCTTGATAATCATGGTAGTGCATTCAGAAAATGCGCTATCGGCTACCTGACTGCCAAATTTTCTCTGTAGTCGCTCCGCAGACAACTTTATTGGAGTGAGAGGGTTTTTTATCTCATGGGCAATACGGCGAGCAACTTCGGTCCAGGCCGCCGCTCTCTGTGAATTAACAATTGGAGTAAGATCGTCAAAAACGAGAATTCGACCTAACTCTAATCCACGATCGTCTCGAAGAGTGCTTATCGTTGCCTGCAGAGGTATTGCCTGTCCTGAAACCGTAATCACAACTTCTTTTTGTATATTATCGTGTCCTCGCTCCTGCATGATTTTAAAAATATCTGAGAGCGTTTTATAATTTTCCCGACTCAACAATTCTTTAACAGTCCTGCCTACGTAATCACTTGGATCAACATTTAAAAGCTGCCCTGCTTTGCGATTCAAAGTTGTTATGATTCCCTCTGGATCAACAGCTAATACGCCAGTACTCACATTTGCCAGAACGACTTCGACGTAGCGAGAATGCTTGTCAAGATTCTCAAGTGTGATTTCGAGATTTTCTTGAGCTTGCGTCACTTCCCTCTCTGATTTGGCAAGGTTAGAGGTCATCAAATTAAAGCTCTTAACAAGCTCCATAATTTCTTCCGACCCCGATTGAACAGCCACTTCAGAATAATCTCCGTCAGCGACTCGACGTGTAGCGCGCCCTACTAATACGAGGGGAATCGACAACTGTTTTGCAAGATAAAAACCAAACCACGTGGCCGCTAAAAGAATAACGAGTGTCATGAGAAATAAAATAATGGTGTAAATCGATTTAAGAGGATACTCCAGCGGATTTACGTCCCGAAAGTCTTCATAAGCAGAGGATATGTCGTTCATCTTTGAAATTAAGGAAAGTGGAACATAGCTGGAGACAACAATGGCCCCGCGGCCTGATTTTTCGTCGACTGGCACGATCACTCGAACGAGGTTACCTTCTCCGAATTGGTGAATGGTGCTAGCTTCAACTTTATTTTTAATTCCTTTTTGCAAAAACTCCAAAGAAAGAACTGGAAGTCGATCAATGGATTGATTGGCCGCAATCGCAGCAATACGATCATCAAATAGCGACGGATAGTACTCAACGGCATCAAGACTAAATACCTGCCTAAGCTCCTTTAGCCGCTCTGCCACTTGTTTACTTGATGATAACCTAGCAACTTGGCGAGCTACCTCGTTGGCAAAATGATAGTTTCTTTTTTTAGCGTTAAAATAATAGGCATTCGTGACTTCGAGAGAACTCTTCAAAACCCCCGCCATTTTAACACTAAACCACTTATCAAAACTTGAATTGATATAAAATACCGAAATCGAAAACATCAACACAGTCGGAATAAAACTAAAGGCCACAAAGGCAGCGATTAGTTTTGCTTTCAGACTGCTGCCAATTATTTTTCCCCTTTTTTCAACAAACACCTTAACGACATTTCGAAAGATCAAAAACAGAAGTAGTAGCAACAAAATGATGTTAAAATTGACAAGACCAAAGAAGAAAATTGAATGAACAAAAGGTAGCTCTTTACTGATGCCAAATAAACGTATCTGAAACCAAGTTAACAATAGAAATAGGAACGACATAAGAACCACAAAAAGCATTTCTCGTCGCCGCTTCTTGAATTCTCCGGGTCCTGGAGCTATGGGCTCTTGGTCTTTTAGATCCTCTTCTAAAATCACTTTCTACTTGTCACCTTCTTAGGTGCCTTTTTCTTCGCAATTTTTTTTGATTTCACTTTTGATAACTTCTTAAAATTTCTGACTTGGGCCAATACATCCAACATCTCTAACACCGTCATTGCGGCTTCAGAGCCCTTGTTACCATGATGCCCTATCGTTCGAGCAAAGGCCTGATCTTCATTTTCTGTTGTCAAAACCCCAAACCCAATTGGCTTTCCCACCTCAAGCATAAGATGAGTCACGCCACGCTCAACACTCTGACAAACGTAATCGAAATGGGCCGTTTCACCGCGAATAACAGCACCTAAAGTTACAACCGCATCACAGCCTTGTTCAAAGAGGGCTTTAGCCGCTAGAGGAATTTCAACGGCCCCTGGAACCCTCACTGTCCAAATCTGCCCATCAGTCAAACCGGCCATTTTGAGAGCTGAGAGCGCTCCTCTTTCAAGTTCAAGTGTTATTTCACTATTAAATTTTGCGGTTACAACGCCAATGATCATTTGCGGACTCCATCATGTTAGAGCCGCATTAAACAAAATGTTAGAGCAAAAGTCGAGAAAAAGGCTTCTCCTAATCGAGAACTTCTTCTGCTGAAGACCTTAGTTAAATTCCTTCAACGTCTACAATTTCTAACCCGTAGGCTTTCAATCCAACTTTCTTATCTGGTCGACGAGAAAGCAGTTTGATCTTGTGAACTCCAATTTTGCGAAGAATTTGGGCACCGATTCCATAATCTCTTCCATCCATCGCACCCGAGCGTTCGGAGACTCCTAGGAGTCCCTTTACCTCACTCTCGATACATTTGGTTTTAGGAAGATTTGCACCCCGTAACATCACAAGAATACCAGAGTCAGCCTCAATAATTTTTTTTCTAGAAATAGCAATGGAAGTATCCGACTGGATCATGGCGGCCACAGAATCACGAAGGGGATTTTCCACATGCACCCTCACGAGGGTTGGGTGATCGCCCTTAATTTCTCCCTTTTGAAGCACAACATGCTCCATGCCATCTATGCTTGATTTGAAGGTTCTCAGCTTGAGGCCAGGCTCTGGCAAAGCAATTGGCTCATGGATTTCTTCCACTAGTGACTCATTTGCCAAGCGATACTGAATGAGATCAACGATGGTTCCAATTTTTAACGAATGCTTCTCTGCGAAGCGCTTAAGATCAGGAACCCGAGCCATTGTTCCATCCGGATTCATCACTTCGCAAATAACCGCCGCTGGCGATAAGCCCGCTAGCCGAGCCAAATCAACACTTCCTTCGGTGTGACCCGCTCGCTTCAAAACCCCGCCCTCTTGAGCGCGAATAGGAAACACATGCCCTGGAGTGTGAATGTCGGAAGCCTTTGCATTTCGACTGGATGCGACTCGAATGGTATGCGCCCGATCTGCTGCTGATATTCCCGTCGAAACACCATGGGCTGCCTCAATACTGACAGTAAAGGCCGTTTTATTCGGACTGTAATTTTCGTCTTCACGCACCATCAAGGGTAACTCAAGCTTCTGAATCTGTTCGCGCGAAAGAGCCAAACAAATAAGCCCTCTTGCTTCCGCGGCCATAAAATTAATCATAGTAGGGGTGATAAAATCGGCGGCACAAACGATATCACCTTCATTTTCGCGATCTTCGTCATCAACTAAAATAACCATCTTTCCAAGGCGGATATCCTCGATGAGCTCTTCAATTTTATTAAACATCGCTACCTCCCGAACAAATCAATCCGCTTTCAAGCGCATTGGCAATGGCTTTAGCGAAAGAGTCGGGCTCAAAGCATAACTTTTCCCCTACCATAACTAAGGCCAGATTGGTGCGTTTCTGAGTTTCTGGAATTAAGCACACCTCAACAACATTATTTTGGACTGAATTAATTGTGAGACTGACCCCATTGAATGCCAAACTGCCTTTTTTCCAACAAAATTTTTTAAGATCTGTCGGTAAAAGCGCCGATAGAAGCCAATTTTCTCCAAGGGCCTCGCTCTTAACAACTTCGAGCATAGCTTCAACGTGCCCCGTGACAAAGTGACCATGTACTCTGGCTCCAAAGGCAAGTGATCGCTCTAGGTTTACGGGTTTTAGAAACCAACTCTTAAAGGAGTCGCCAAGCACTGTCAAAGTCTCAAACCCTAATGTAAATGTCATCGTATCCAAATCAAAACTCTCTACAGTAAGGCAAACCCCATTAACGGCAATGCTATCCCCTACCGAAAGATCATCAAAAGTGGACGGTCGGCGTATCACAATAAGGTGGGCCTGATCGAGGGCCCGATGACTAGTAATGGGTTCAACAGCTTCGATAATTCCTGAAAACATGCCTTGGGGATAGCCCTTAGGACCACCAAGGTCAACCAAAACTGCCACCATTGACTCGTTCAAACATTCCCAGTGTAATTCTCACCTCTACAGGAGAATTTATGGTTTTATATGGATCTCAAACATCCCCTTTTGTGCGCAGGATTCGTCTTCTTTTGCCCGAGGATAGCTATCGATTCAAAAAGGTCGATATTTTTAATCCCACCGAACGCAAAGAGCTCTTCAACCTCTCCCCAAGTCTCAAAATCCCGATACTCGTCATTGAACAGCAGCCGATCTGGGATTCTCGAATTATATTTAATGAACTTTGCCGAAGAGGATACCACCGGAACCTAACTATTGATGAGGAAAACCTACTAACGGCCATAAGCGACCTTTCAGACAGCCTCATTCAAAATCTTTTAGCCCAGCGGTCGAACGTTATTTTTGCAAAAGGAACTCCGATCGAAACAAGCCACTCCGATAGAATTACAAACACTCTGACCTATCTCAACGAGCAACTTTATACACGTTCGTTTAATGAATGGAGTTTTCTTTCAATGAGTCTTTTTGCTATGGTTGACTGGGTTGAATTTAGGGCTCTGACCAGCCTTACCCCCTACGGAATGCTCAAACAATTTCACAAAGCCAACCTCGATCAACCGCGTGTTGCCCTCACCGACCCGAGAGCAAATTAATTTGCTTAAATTCTTTATCCACTTTTTCTATTGAGATTATTTCTTCGCCTTCACAATGATCACCCAACTGACAACTATGAGAGGCTTTACAAGCCTCTGATTCTTTTTCGTCAAAGTCTTCCTCTCCCCCGAGCAGAATTCCTGCTAATCTCCCTTTTTTATCAAAAATTGGAGATCCCGAGTTGCCCTCATACGAATCAATAGAAGCAAAAAAATGATCGCGTTTTTTCGAAATCAGCGCCCCTTCGGCCCACTTCATTGGAAGCCCCAAGGGATACCCTAAAATTTCAAACCCCATTGGATTCTTTTGAAGTTGGTGATCAAGTATAACTTCAAAACGATCATCTGACCTCCATGTGGAGCCAGACTCTTCCATTCGCAGAAACGCAATATCGTGCTTTTTTGAAACTCTAATCTCCTTGCATGACTGCACTTCTTGCTGAGAAAAAAAGAGAGTGAACCTTTTCTCTGAGCTAAAATTATCTACGATTTTAAATTCGGCGCAGGAAAGATCTTCGACACAATGTTTTGCTGTGACAATCCAATTTGCGGACATTCTAAAACCCGTACAAAAACTAAGGGTTGGCTGATCAAAAAAACGCTCCTGTTGACAGAGACCATACTCTTCACCCAGTGATTTTTGTCGGCCCCAAAATCCCTCAACCCCAGCAACAAGATCTTGATTTTCAACGAGTGCGACGGTGAAAGGTATCCAACGTCGGATTTCTTCGTGACGGACCTCAGAGATCTCTGTGCGAGAATCAACGCCATAAATGGTTTGAGCCCTCTGGCGAGCAAAGGCCCGACCTTCACCGCCCAACGCACAAAGAAAAACAAGCGCCTGGAAAAATCGAAAAAAGGCTACATGCATTTAAAAACTATAGAAACGTCATTCTGAAAGTTCAATCTTATTTCAAACAATAATTATTTTTTATGTTTGTCTTGTACCTGATAGGCATAATTGAGATAAGGATAAACTCTCGGCGCTTTTTTCGCACCCTCAACATCGGACAAAATTAACCCCAGTGTGCGATATTCGATAGCTTGGTATTTAAACTTTATTAGTTGATCCTTGGCGGCACTCTTTTTCTCCTGAATTTGACGAAGAATACGATACAGTTGATAAATCGTTTTTTCGTATTGATCTATAGTTGCTATTTCTGATCCAATCGCCCATAAGGCAATAAATTGCTCTATGTTTTTCAATTTTAGATCCCAACTTGCAAGATCAGAGCTGCTCTCAAAAAAATTATTTTCGATTGGAAGGCACCTATGAAAAGCTATCCCCACGGCACACCCCTTGTTCGTACCCGATGGCTTTAGTGGAAGACAGTTTTTAATCCAGGCCTTATTGGGAGACGAAAACATTTCCTCAAAGGTTTGCAGTCGATATGGAAATTTTGGCGACGGACTTGTTTTTGAAAAAACCTTATCTTTTTTATCAAAAACAAAGCTGTGATAGTGCCCGTGGCCACTCCAAGTCAATGACCCAAGATCTCCACTCTGAAGGGTATCGTGTTCAGAAAGAGCTCGGCAATACTTAGACTGCATCCAAAACCAATACTCTCCCTTCGAGACAAAACGAATGGATCGTGCTAAACCCGCACTCATAAGAGCGGCATTCCAACAATTTGGCCCCTCCGTTTTGAGTTTAAGATTATCCAATTCCTGAATTTGCGAGCGCTGAGCGAGGCCAGACACCAACGCCAATGTCTTTGCAGGAGGAGCAAAAAGTGAAATAACTAAGATTGTTGCCAGTGAACGCCAAAGTGCCATAAGTAGAAGGGTTTCAAGAGCTGTGCCCTTCACGTCGAGTCATGCGAAAAAAAATAGCCCTTAAATTTCAGATATTTAATAATAAAATACCCACCACTTATTGTTTACCAAATGGTCAGAAGGCCCAAGCGCGTCTTCGGAAGCCCCCGAGAAATCATACGCATGTTGTCGATTCGACACTGCAATTTTAAATATTTGTAGCTTTCAATTAGACGATTCCGTGCTATAAAAGTTCGTATTAGTGCTTTGCAAAGAAGGAATAAAGATGGTCCAAAATCAAAATCCACACACTCATTTTCAACCAATAAAGCCAGTGGTGCTACAAACTTCTCGTGGCCCAATAGAATGGGGAAGCCTTAAACACTGGGTTCTTTTCGCAGGTCCTGACATTATTGAAGACGAAGGATTAGTTCTCGAAGTCGCTCAAGAGCTAAAAAAAATAACCCAACAAATGGGTATTCCATGGATTCTTAAATGCTCCTATGACAAAGCGAATCGCCAGAGCCTCGGCAGTTTTCGTGGACCTGGCCTGAAAGCTGCCCTCGAGCAGCTCGGAAGAATTAAATCTAAAGTTGGCTGTGCCCTTCTTACCGATGTACACGAAACAACCCAGGTTGAGGCCGTCGCAGAGGTTGCGGATGTTATTCAAATACCAGCCTTCCTCTGTCGACAAACCGATCTAGTCGTAGATGTCGCAAAAACTGGAAAAGTCATGCACATCAAAAAGGGCCAATTCATGGCTCCTTGGGATATGGGTGCGATTATTAAAAAGGCTGAGAGCCAAGGTAACGATAAGATCCTTCTTTGCGAAAGAGGCACCACATTTGGTTATAATCGCTTGATAAACGATATGACTGGGCTTGTGGAAATGCGAGCTTACGGAAAACCAGTGGTTATGGATATTACCCATTCTACGCAAATGCCCGGAGCCAACAACGGAACCAGCGGAGGACGCAGAGACCTCGCTCCCGCTCTCGCAAGAGCTGCGATGGCCGTTGGGGTTGATGGTATATTTGTTGAAACTCACCCGAATCCAGAGGCAGCATTGTGTGACGGCCCAACTTCGATATATCTCAATCAAATGCCTCACCTTCTGAGCCAAATTGAACGCATCTGGCAGACACACTTTATTAAGTAACGAGGAAAACTATGAGCACTATTCCATTTATTGATCTTAAAGCACAATATAGAGCCATCAAAGGCTCCGTGAACGAGCGAATTCAAAAAGTTTTAGAGCATGGAGCATTCGTCAACGGACCTGAAATTTCTGAACTCGAAAGAGCTCTCGAAAAGTATACAGGCGCAAAACACGCTTTAGCGTGTGCCAATGGCACTGACGCCCTTTTGGTTCCATTAATGGCCTTGGGGATCGGCCCGGGTGATGAAGTGATCACAACTGCTTTTTCGTTCATTGCCACAGCGGAGGTGATCGTTCTTGCAGGAGCAACTCCTGTTTACGTCGACATTGACCCTAAAACATACAACATCGATGTTAATCAAATTGAAAAGGCCATTACGCCAAAAACGAAGGCGATAATGCCTGTATCGTTGTACGGTCAGATCGCTGACATGAATGAAATCAATGCGATCGCTAAAAAGCACGGGCTCCACGTCATCGAAGATGCGGCCCAATCGTTCGGCGCAACCTACAATGGAACTAAAAGTTGTGCGACCTCAAATTTTGCTGGCACCAGTTTTTTTCCTGCTAAACCATTAGGTTGTTACGGAGACGGTGGCGCGATCTTTACCAATGACTCCGATATGTTCACTGCCATGAAGGAAATACGGGAACATGGCTCTGAAAAACGCTACTACCACACTCGAATTGGCCTCAATGCTCGTCTAGATACCCTTCAGTGCGCTATTTTGCTCGCTAAACTCGAAAGATATGAATGGGAAGTCGAACAGCGCGATCGCCTTGCCAATGCTTTCAACCACGCTTTTAAAGAACTAGCCAATTTAGGAATTTTTGTGCCTGAGGTTAAATCCGATCGCAAAAGTGTCTGGGCACAATACACTGTACGCACTAGCAACCGCGATGTTTTTCAAAAGAAACTCACGGAGCTGGGAGTTCCAACGAGCATTCATTATCCTATGATAATGGCCGATCAGCCGGCATACAAAAAACTAACTGGGGATACTTCTCATCTTGTTCAGGCAAGAAAAGCGGCACAAGAGGTTTTAAGTCTCCCTCTTTATCCAGATATGCCAGAAGATATCTTTCAACAAATCGTTGAAAAGGTTCGCGCGGCAGCCATTTCGTCGAAAGGTTAGTGGCAGTCATTCATGGAATATAGTGTTTTTTTAATATTCATGATTGGCTCCCTGATCGTTTATGGTCTGCTGTTTTGGATGTGGATCGCCAAGTGGGTTTCTTTAAAGCTAATTCTTACTGTGGTCACCGTGAAATTCATTGTGACCGTCGGTTGGGCTTATGGAATCAAGGCTAAAAATATTTTAGATAAACATAAGCGCAAGCCACCCCCAAATGATCCAGAGTAACTATAATTTCTTTAGAAATTTCATTTTTGCAGGGCTTGCAATCATCGGGTTGTTAATCTTTATCAACTTAGAGAATCCACTCACAGGCACTCATAAAATCCGCCAGGCTGACACCTTGTTTACGGGTTACTCCTATTGCATCGGTGACTCTACTTTTTTGTTTCCAAAAATAGCTCACCGTGAATCTACTTCGGGCGTCGCAATTGGCGAGTTCCCTCTCTTTAGCGCCCTAATAAGTATTCCCTGTCAATTAACAGGTCATTGGTCTGAGGTCCCTCCAAAAATTATTACTTATTTTTTGTGGTTATTGAATTTATTGATTTGGACTCAATGGTTTAAGCGGAGAACATCAACTCAAAACCATGCAAATCCTTATGCCTTTCAGTTGTTTTTTATTTTTAGCCCACTTCTCTTAACCTATCTTCTTATTCCCTTGCCAGATGCTTTGGCTGTTTTGATTCTGGGACTCGCAGCTCTGTGCTGGCAAAGGCTGGATTCAAAAAGACTGCAGTGGACTGGAACGTTCCTCTTTTCCCTTTCATTTTTAATGAGGCCTTATTTGTTTCCGACCTTGCTTATTTTGGCCCCTACTAAAAATGTGACCTTAAGAACATTCGGAGTTTGCGGGATCGCCTATCTTTTATGGTTCAAATACTGGATACGCCATACTGAAATTTGGTATTACCTTACTGACATTAAGCCATTGAGCAGCCTTTTAGCTTCAGGCTGGAAGGCGCCATCTGCTCTTTTGCAGCAGGTATCACTTAATCATATGAATTATATAGGACTCATTCCTTTTTACTTTGCAGTAAAGAGAAACAAAAAGCTTTTCTTTGCCTGGCTTAGCTCAATTCTTTTTATTGTAGTACTGAAAAGCGACCATTTTGTTAACCATGCTTATTATTTTATGGCCACGGGTCTAATTACAGTTGTCGCTATGGCCGATGGTTTTTTGGAATTAAACCTTAAAAAACAAAAAATATTTACTGGTCTTTTTGTCGTTATGGGAGTTTTGGCTATTCAACACAATTGGCGGCCTCCAATAAATTTGAGACACAAAAATCTGCCCAAGATAATCAAAGAGAACAACGTCGCTTTTGAGGAAAAGATTGCCGTCTACGATACTTTCGATCCACAAACTTTATATCTTGCCAAACGAGTTGGATGGTATTTCGAAAAAGCCGATTGGAACGGTCCCCAATCCTGTCCGACAACTGCTCGATGGGCCCTCCTTTTTGACTCCAAGGATAATCCACACTTGATAGCTTGTCAGAAATAAGCGAGCCCTCTATCATTTTAGTGTAGGACATGATGGAGGCGCTATGAGCTTTTTGTTACAGCAAATTTTTGGTTTTTTTAAGCTGCTGAACTCTGATACGGGTCACAATCAAATAGCCTCCGGGATCGCTCTTGGGCTCATTCTCGGACTGTCTCCCGCCTTATCACTGCAGTCAGTGGTGGTTTTTATACTAATCTTTTTATTCAGGGTACAATTAGGCGCCGCCTTGATGTCAGCCTTCTTTTTTAAATTTGCTGGCTATTTTCTTGATCCTATAGCTGATCCTCTCGGTCGCTGGATACTCGAAATGCCGAGCCTTCGCCCATTATACATTCAGCTCTATAATATGCCATTAGTACCCCTAACTCGCTTCAATAATTCAGTGGTTATGGGTTCTGGCATTTTAGCTATTCTACTGAGCCCAATTATATTTTTCGCTTCAAAAAAAACCATCATCAAATACCGAGCACTTATCGTTAAACGTTTCAACGACTCTAAACTATGGAAGGCTTTTTCTGCCACTGGTTTCTACAAGTGGTATAACACTTATCAATCCTTATACGGGAAGTAAGAGGAGATTATCATGGATGAAACTAGCTTTAAAAAATCAAAACAAAAAAGTTTTATTCGCTGGGAAGCCTTGTTCCCGGCATCGATAATTCTTGGCCTCGTGATTGCCTATTTTACCCTTTTTTTTGATTCCCACTTTAGAAAAGGGATTGAATTTGTGGGCTATAATACCTTGGGAGCCGAGGTGAATGTTAGTTCCCTGGAAACTAGCTTTCGAAGAGCATCTATAATCATTCGAGGCCTTCAGCTTACCGACAGCGAGCAACCAACTCATAACCTTTTCATCATCGGCGAAATCAAGTTTGATATGAGTTGGGATGCACTTCTGCGAGGAAAAATACTCATCGAGGTGGCAGCCATCGAACAAATTCAATTTCATTCTCTTCGCAAAAAGCCTGGCAGACTTAAACCTCCTGAAAAAGCATCAGATGAACCCTCCCTAATCGAGAAGGAAGGGCAAAAGCTTGCCAAAGAGGCTCTTGAAAAGGCTAAAACAAATTACGATGATAACATTCTCGGCGACATTGCCAATCTACTTTCTGGAGGGTCTTCGCAAGAGCAAATTAAGAATCTAGAAAATAACCTCAAATCAAAATCTTTAATTGTTGAGATCCAAAAAAACTTTACCGATAAGCAGACACAATGGAACGAAAAAGCTAAAAATCTGCCTCAACAGAAAGATCTCAATGCTTGGAATGAGCGCTTCAAAAAAATTAAAACAAACAATTTCAAAAGCCCCGACGAGCTTCAACAATCTCTCAAACAGTTTCAGGAACTCCTTAAAGAGGCTGACCAACAGGTTAAAGAGTTAGAAAAAACCGGGGAATCTTTCTCTGCCGACTTAAAGACAATCGATGGCCAGCTAAAAAATCTAGAAAAAACGGTTCAGGAAGACGTCAAAGACCTAGAGGCACACTTTAAAATTCCTAAACTTGATACAAAGGCTATTTCTAATTCTCTCTTTAAAAGATACGCCGGGCCTTATTTGGAAAAGTTAAATGAGTATCAGGCTCTGGCTCATGAATATTTGCCACCAGGTCTTTTAGCGAAAAAGAGTGACGGAGAAGAAAATCTTCAGATTCAACCTCGCCCGCGTGAACATGGAATTAGTTATGAGTTTGGCAAACCCAATTCATACCCCTTCTTTTGGCTAAAGAAAGCAAGAATCAGCTCAAAAGCAACCCCTGGAGAACCCACTTTAGGAAACTTAGCGGGCGAAGCACTCAATATTACATCCAACCAGGCTCTCACTGGTGTCCCCATGGTGATCAAAATCAATGGTGACTTTCCTGAACTAAAGATAAGCGGAATTGGCGCTGAAATATCCATAAATCACACTAAGAGGCCGTATCGAGAATTACTTAGCGCAAAAGTTGATGCCTACCCGAGCGACAAAAAAATGCTTGTGTCTAGCAAAGATATTGAAGTGGGTTTTACAAAAGCTGTGGGCTCTGCACTCATCAAAGCCTCTTTTGAAGAGGATCTGATTGAATTTTCAATCTTTAATTCATTCAGTCAGCTGGACCAAATCGTGATGGCCTCAAACAAGGAAATCAATGATATTTTAGGCAAAGTAATGTCGGGAATTCCCAATTGGACTATAGAAGCGAGTGGCAAAGGAACTCTTCGCGATTTACCAATCGAAATAAAGTCTAATCTCGGAACTGAAATTGCTCGCGGTTTTGAAAAAGTGCTGAATGAAAAGATCGCCGAGGCTAAAGCTAAGGTAAAAGGCATTATTGATGAAGCCATTGCGAAAGAAAAGTTAAAGCTCGAAAATGAAATTAACAAAGCCAAGAATCAATTCAATACAGAGTTTAACAATGTAAAAGAAGTACTCGCAAAGCAGAAAAATGAAATTCAATTCAAAATTGAGGATACAAAGAGAGAAGAAACCAAAAAAGCCCAGAAACAAATAGAGGCAGAAATTCAAAAACGCCTTGGGCCTGATGCCAATAAGAAACTAGAGGACCTTAAGAAAAAGATAAAATTTTAAATTAAATATCGAATGAAAGTAAAAAAAAAAGCCCAGCGATTTGCTGGGCTTTTTTTGTGAATCCTATTTTTATTATTTATTACACCAAGGGGCATCAGGGATAACGCCGCAGAGTGCTTGACAGGTAGCAGGATCCTGAACAGGACACTCACCCATTCCTGGGTCATCTCCTGGATCACCAGGATCACTCGGTGGGTTACCAGGCTTTGAACCTGCTTTACCGATGTGGAAAACTTTAGAGAAAGTTTGCAAACCATTTACATCAGTTGCTGTTATCGTGGCATCACCTTCTTGACCTGCACTGGCAGTTCCATCGGCGGCAACTTTTAACACAGCTTCGTTAGAGCTTTGAAACTGGACATTTCCGTTGTTGTTGAAAACCTGTATCTTAAAGGTTTCATTTGGGTTGTACGTTCCAGCGGCAGGAACCATGTACATCTTTTTGTCTAAAACCATTTCCGTTGCAGCTAGAGCATCTACTCGGCAATCACACTGAGTAGAAATATTCACCTTTGCGCCAGTCGTCTGCAAAATAGCTTTAACCTGGGCTCCTGTGAGTGATTGATCTTGAGCTTTGAGGAATGCCACGAGACCAGAAACAAGTGGAGTTGCCATTGATGTTCCTGACATATTTTCGTATTTCCCACCAGGAACTGTGCTCATAATATTCAAACCAGGTGCAGCAACGTGGACCGATTTAGGTCCGTAGTTTGACCAAGATGGTTTTTCATCATTGGGACCAGAAGCCGCAACCGAGATGAAATTTTCAAAGTTTGCGTTTGCAGGGTATACTTCTGTTTTATCGTTGTTTTTTCCATCGTTGGCGGCGGCCGCTACAAAAATAACTCCCGCTTTTTCAGCTCTCTGAATAGCTTCTAGAAGTGGAGTCGCTTGAGATCTTGAAATTGTAGCTCCCCAGCTAGCAGAGATAACATCAACTTTTTTGGAAATGGCATAATCGATAGCTTTGATACCATTGTTAAGATCGCCACCACCATTTTCGCCAAGAAATCTAATTGGAAGAATAGAAACTTCTGGGCTAATTCCAATCGTACCACCTTCAACAACTCCCGTTGCACCAATGATTCCCGCGCAATGGGTCCCGTGACCTGGGTTTTGAGAACCCGTCGTATCCATAGGATCACTGTCGTTCTGGTGAAAATCGTAACCACTGATCATGTTTGAAACAAGAGATGGATGATTGTAATCAACCCCTGTATCGATCACGGCCACTAGGATCTTTTTTGAACCTTTGTTCCCAGCTCTTGACCACGCTTTTTCGGCATTAACTTTAGCGATGTGCCATTGAGCTTTGAGAGCTTGTGGCTCCAAAGGCGCCGTGAAAGCGTGAACTCTAGCATTTGGTACAATGTACTCAACTCCCTCTTGTTGATACATTTGTCCAAGAACTTGAACCAATCGATCTTTTGGAATATCGATTTTAAGTAATTCTGCCTCAGCATTTAAATCTTCAACTGCGAAGCCGTGCATCGATAGCACTTTAGAATATCCAACCGAATTAAACTTTACTAAGAACTCAACAGCCCAAGATGGCGCTGATGCTAGTAAAGCCCCTATCAATAATAGTTTTTTTATCATAAATCCCCTCCGTGACCTGGAAGCTTTATTGATGACTCTTAATTTGACAAAGATTTTTTAATGATTTCAGCTTTTTGCTGATGCAAGTCATTGCAATTGGACCAAAAACAAATAAGTTTATTTTATACATAAAAATTAAGGAGCTTATAGATGAGCTTTTTTGAGGTATTTGTTCTTTCTTTAATAGAAGGCCTGACGGAATTTCTTCCTATCTCGTCTACTGGTCATTTAATTATAGCGTCGAAATTTCTTGGTATCGAAGGGGATTTCGTCACTCAATTTAATATTATCATTCAGTTTGGGGCTATTTTGGCGGTTCTTGCCCTTTATTGGAAAAAATTTTTTCCAATAAACCTTTATTTTTATAAAAAAGTTGTCGTTGGATTTCTACCCACCGCTATCATTGGCCTTCTCGTTAAGAACCATATTGATACATTACTGCAAAGTATCACCGTTGTTGCCTGGGCTCTCCTTCTGGGTGGAATTGTCCTTATTACCCTCGATAGAAAAATCCAGCTTGAGAAGGAACAACACCATCTCTTACACATCAATGATCTGCCGCTTCGGACATGTGCTTACATCGGTTTGTTTCAGTGCTTGGCGTTTATCCCCGGGGTTTCAAGATCGGCAGCTACTATACTGGGCGGAATTTTACTCGGAATGGACAAGCGCCATGCCACAGAGTTTTCTTTCTTTTTGGCTGTTCCAACGCTGGCAGGTGCAACTCTTTTGAAAACTCTAAAAATCTATCCAACCATACAACACGATCAGATTATCACCCTCAGTCTCGGTCTCGCACTCTCCTTTGCGTTTGCCATACTTGCAATAAGAGGCTTTGTCGCCCTGGTTAGCCGAGGAGTCTTCAAATGGTTTGGATGGTATCGAATTGCACTCGGGGCTTTGATACTTCTCATGCAATAAAATTTCGTGAAAAAATGGAAAAAGCTGTTCTCAAAGATTGAGGACAGCCTTTGAAGAGATCAAACGAATAACGCTAATAACTCTATTTATGGAGAGACACTTTGGATTGATGAAGGGTATTTAATCTTGATTTGGCCTTTGTTAACTTTGCTTGTATTGCTTTTCGCGTTGTGACCTGATTTTTTTGCTTAATCTTCAACACTCGAATCTCTGCCTTCAACACTCTCTCTTTTTTTATGGCCTCACGGAGCTGTTCATCTAACGACGCATTGGCCGCTTTCAGTTTATCGTTAGCTATGAGCAAATTATTTTTTTGTTTTTCCACTTTACTGAGAGCTATTTGTGCTGACTTAGCCTTTGTTTGCGCTTGTTTTTGCTTCGATTGTAGCTCAGCCTTCTTCTTCTTCATTTTGGCCACAAATTTTTCTGTCTCCATTTTTTTTTGGAGCGCATTTTTTTCTTCTCTTTGTGCCTGAGAAATGGCCGTTTTGGCTTCATTGATCATCGAAACTGAATTTAATTTTTCTTCTTCGAGACTTCGTTGAGCCTCAGCCGCCTCTTGCCTTGCCGATTCTGATCTCGCCAAAGCTTCTTCCGACTCAATTGTTGCTACGTCGGATTCAATTTGGCTAGCAAATACCAACGGACTCTGAACGATTAACAATAAAAAGAACGCTAAATTCTTGGTGTTTATATAATGGCCCATTCTAAAAGACTCCTTCTCGAAACGCTTGAGACACAAATACCAACAGAGGTGCCACACAGCTTTCGATCTATTATGGGACAGCTCTATTGGATAAGAGGCCTTTCGACAAGAAGGCGTTTTTTGCCTTTTTAGGCAAAGTTTGTCACCTTCTCTTAAATAACTGTTTTCACTGGCTTTCAATAGCCTATCTACCAAACAAAAGTACTTTGTAAATAAGTGAGAGCCAATCTTGGGCACTTTATTCCGCCCAACCATTGCTAAAAACTACCAGACCATGGCACAGGGGTTGCTCATAGGATAAAGTACCCCCTTGAAGCGGCCTGGTACCCCCCCCCTCCAGGTCGCTTTATTTTTCTCCCATGCTCTTGGTCTAATTTTTTAAACTGGGCTCCCCATCGAAGCTAACTCAATTAAATTAAAATTATGACGAAATCGTTTTTAATTCTTCAAATTATTTTGGTTGTATCTCTCATTTCTCTTCGTGTTTCGGCCTACACCATTATTATCGACCCTGGCCATGGAGGCGAAGATAACGGTGCCATTAAAGGCAACGTCATTGAGTCTCGTATAACACTTCAGGTCGCTCTTAAACTGGCGGCCAAATTCGAGCAGGATAAGGATACCAAAATAGTGTTAACGCGAAATCGCAATTCGAGTATTTCGCTTAAGGATCGCACCCAAGCGGCTGAAATAAATGATGCCGATCTCTTTGTTAGTATTCATGGCAATTCATCAACAGATAGTCGTGCCAAAGGCGCTGAATTCTATTTTGGCGCATCAAACCGCAGTAACGCTTCTGCTACGTCAAAAGAGCAAAAGGACACTAAAGCTCCCACAACAATTGAAAACATAATTAGTAGCCTTGAGCACAATGCTCGGCTTTACAGAAGCAGTTACCTCGCCAGCGACACCTTTCATACATGGAAAAAAGGCACTGCAACCCAGGCACGAGCTATTCGGCAGGCGCCATTTTACGTCATCAACAAAAACACAATTCCTTCTGTCTTGGTTGAGATAGGCTTCATTACCAATCGTAAGGAATCGATGGAACTCATAAGAGAATCGGCCCAAGATCAGTTAGCAGAAAGCTTATACCAAGCCATTTCTTCCTATCGCGAAAAAAGCAAATTGAACTAAAATAGGGCGCGACTTAGTTTAATTTACGACGACACCTAAGATACTTAATTCAAAACTCCTGACATTTTACGTCCTGGAACAATATCTGCACGTAGAGATTCTTTGACGTTCAAAGCGAAACTCCGTCTCAATTCTACCTTTATGATGACGTTTTTCGCAAAGAACCGGCAAGGAGTCTCAAAGTTATGGCCCTCTCAATAAGCGAAAAATTTAAAGCCTACTCGCTGTCATTTAAAGTCATCTCATTTGTGGGTGCTGGCTTATTCTTTTTGACACTTGGATTCTCTACATCATCTGATTCATCTTCAAATTTAAACCATTCACTCCTTCAGGAAGAACCAAGCGAAGCAATTAAACTCAGCGACCAACCTAACTCAGCATCATTAATGTCCTCTCCGTTTATTATTCCTGAAGGGTTCGGTGAACGAGTCGATTTTTGGATTAAGATTTATTCTCAATACACCTCCAATGATGCCGTTTTCCATGATTCCCAAGATCTATCAGTCATTTACAAAGTCATCGACCTTAGGCCGATAATGGATTCCGCTCTCCACCCTTTTGTTAAAGAATTTAAGACAAAAAAACTCATTGAGCGGGAACGAAAAATTTTAATCAGGGATCTCCTGGCCATTAAAACAAATTGGAGTTCTCAATCTTTTACTCCTGCTCAACAGGAGCTTCTTAAGGCACTGAAATATCCTCAAAAAAAATCATTTGTTTCAGAAGCTATTAAAAACCTTCGAATGCAGATTGGCCAAAAAACTTTTATCGAAAAAGCCATTAACAATGCAGATCTCTATCTTCCGATGATGGAACAAATCTTTTTAAAGAAAGGACTCCCCGTTGAACTAACGAGAATGCCTTTCGTCGAAAGCTCTTTCAATCTTGCTGCCAGATCTCGTGTGGGCGCTAGCGGAATTTGGCAGATAATGCCCGCCACCGGACGCAAATTAATGCCAAATAAATTCGTTGATTACCGAAATGACCCCATTAAGGCCACTGAATTTGCAGCTTCTTTACTTAAGTTTAACTACAAAGTTCTTGGCGACTGGCCGCTCGCCGTTACAGCCTACAACCATGGCCCCACCAGCATTTCAAAGTTAACAAAAAAATATGGAACCAAAAATTTATCGACCCTCACAAAAAGAGTTTATGGTTCGCATGCTTTTGCTTTTGCATCAGCCAACTTTTACGCTTGTTTTTTAGCAATTTTAGAGATTGAAAAAAACAGGCCTAAGTATTTTCCTGATGTTCCAAAAGTCGAACCGATTTCTTTAAAAACAATTCAAATTAAAAAGCCCCTTCGCTATACGCGACTACTAAGTTGGTTCGATAGAGATGCCCTCAAGGCCGAATTGTATAACCCCCATCTAAGCGGAATGATTCGATCTGGAAGAGTTGAAATACCCCGTGGGACTATTGTTTATATTCCTACGAATGCTTCCCAAGTGGCTGTGCAAGAACAGCGGCCCTCTTTGACGGAGCTATAAAATTTAGATTGTTTTAATAGAGAGATGCACTATAACTTTTAAAATCCAAGTTATTATCAATAAAGATTAATTCCAATGCCGGAGGAGAGAACGTGAGAACGGATGGGCGACTTTTTAACGAACTAAGAAGAGTAACAATTTCGCCAAATGCCTCTGAATACGCGGAAGGCAGTGTTTTAGTTGAATTTGGAAAAACCAAAGTACTTTGCACTGCTTCACTAGATGAAAATTTTCCCAAGTGGTTACAAAACACAGGTAAAGGTTGGGTGACGGCAGAGTATGGCATGTTGCCGCGATCAACTCACAGTCGCATCAAAAGAGACAAATCGATGAATAGCGGCAGAACGCAGGAAATTTCTCGCCTGATTGGGCGGTCACTTCGTTCAGCGGTCGACCTAAAGGCTCTTGGAGAAAGGCAAATCATAGTAGATTGTGATGTACTTCAGGCCGATGGAGGTACTCGAACGGCCTCAGTCACGGGGGGGTTTGTCGCCCTTGCTTTGGCTCTTAAAAAGCTTCACGCCGTATCTGAAATTAAGTCAATTCCACTGAGCCAGTATGTTTCTGCAATCAGTGTGGGACTGAAAAACAACACTCCCTATCTTGACTTGAATTACGACGAAGATTCAACCATTGAAACTGATATGAATTTTGTGATGACGAACAAGTTAGAATTTGTCGAAATCCAAGGCACTGCAGAGGGAGCGACCTTTAGCCAAAAACAATTGACACAAATGCTCGATGTAGCAACCAACGGCTGCGTTCAGCTTTTTAGAGAACAAGAAAAAATAATCGGATCGTTTTTTCCTCTTAAAATGGAAGTATAAGAATGGAACTTTGGATAGCAACCGGTAATAAGGGTAAACTCACTGAATTTAAAGTTCTTCTGAATTCACTTTCCCATTTAAAAATTCTCTCTATCGCCGATCTTTCGGTGTTTTCACCACCCCCAGAGAATGGAAAAACGTATCTAGATAATGCACGCATCAAAACCCGCGCATTAAAGTCAGTAAAACCAGAGCAATGGGTAATGGGTGAAGACTCAGGCCTAGAAGTTTTGGGACTTGGCAATTTGCCTGGCGTTCACTCTGCTGTTTACGCCGGCCCAAAAGCGGCCGATAGCGAGAACCGAGCTAAGCTCCTTAAAATGATGCAAATTCGCCATGTAGCCGACAGAACAGCGCTGTTTAAATGTTGTATTGTTCTGTACTCTCCCACGGGCGAAGAGTTTATTTTTGAAGGTCAACTTGAAGGTAAAATCGCTCTTAAAGAAACTGGTGATCTAGGCTTCGGCTATGATTCTATCTTTATCCCAAAGGGTGAAACTAAAACGCTTGCAGAACTGGGACCCGCTTTTAAAAATAAAAACTCTCACAGAAGTCTCGCCGTTCAACAACTGCGGGCTAAACTCGAATCGATCTAGGCTCAACCAAAACAAAAAAAGGAGAGTAACCCACTCTCCTTTTTTTTTATCATTTATTGTCAGATCCAACTTTATTCAATAGCAGGTTCGACGAGAATCTCTGCAATAGCCTCTTTAAATTTATGCTCCATTTGCAGTGGGATGACCTCCCAAATACTATTGATCTCTCTTAACTCTTTCCAGCTTACAAAAATATCGATATGTCGTTTAATTCTCTCGTTGGCTCCCATTATAACAAGGCGACCACCTGAACCCGAGAGGTATTGAGACATTTGATTAATGTAACGAATTGCACCGATACTTAAAAAGGAGGCCTTCGTTAGATCCATTATAATGTTTTTTCGACCCCCATCGATATAATCAGCGAGGGAATCAATAAACACCTTGGTATGGATGGAATCTATGGTCCCCATCACTTCAAAAATTGACCAACTACCTATCGATTTACTACTTAGTCTCATACCCTTATTCTATAGAAATTAAACCTTGAGTCAAAGCCATCGAATTCTCCTCGACTCAAACTTGACCCCAGACCCGAAACTCCCACCAAAAACTCATTTTATGTTTTTTAACTAAACAAGAAAATCCTAGTGACTTAAAAAAAACCCTAGGCTAGCCTTCCTCACCATGACAGGACTTAAGATTTTTTCCGGCAATTCAAATCCCCATTTGGCAAAAAAAGTTGCAGAGGCCGCAGGCGTAGAGCTAGGCTTTTGCCAAATTTCAACGTTCGCGGACGGAGAAATCCAAGTTGAGATTCATGAGAGTGTTCGTGGGCAAGATGTGTTCGTCATCCAAAGCACTTGCACCCCAGTGAATCAAAATTATATGGAACTCTTTGTAATGCTTGATGCTCTAAAGAGAGCCTCGGCCGCGCAGATAACTGCAGTTATTCCTTACTATGGATACGCTCGCCAAGACCGCAAGGTGGCTCCGCGAGCCCCCATTTCCGCGAAATGTATGGCAGATTTGATTACAACGGCCGGAGCAGATCGAGTGGTCGCCGTTGATCTACATGCTGCCCAAATTCAAGGCTTTTTTAACGTCCCCGTGGACCACCTTTTTGCAATCCCTACATTGGCCCGGGCCTGGCGCGAAACAGAAGGCTATGGCGCTGAATTCGTAGTCGTAAGCCCAGACGCCGGTGGGGTTGAGCGCTGCAGGGCTTTCGCAAAACGAATAGAATCGTCGATTGCCATCATTGATAAGCGTCGATCCGGCCCAAATGAGGCCAAGGCACTCCATTTGATTGGGGATGTGAGGGGTAAAACGGCCATAATCCTTGATGATATGATAGATACCGCAGGAACTTTAACACAAGCTGTTGACAGCCTTATGAAGAATGGTGCAAAAAGGGTCTTCGCCGTGGCGACCCATCCGATATTCTCAGGAGCTGCAATCAGTCGTATTGTAGAGAGTCCTCTCGAAAAAGTTTGGGTTTCAGACACAGTTCCCCTAAAGGAAGCTGCGCAAAGCTGCGGAAAAATTGAAGTTGTTTCAGTTGCGCCCGTTATTGCCGAAGCAATAAAGCGTATTCACGGAAATGACTCTGTAAGCTCGTTGTTTGATTAGTAGAGGAAGGTACCATGAAAGAACGTATTGAATTATCGGCTGAAGCAAGAACCACAGGAAAAGCTAACTCTCGCGCTTTGAGAAAAGACGGGAAAGTTCCTGCTGTGATTTACGGCGCTCACAAGAACGCTAACCTATTTGTTGAAGAGAAAGCGATCAAAAAGTACAACGTACGTGCTTACGAAAACGCTCTTTATACCCTCAAGAGTGGTACCAAAGAATTGAATGACGTTGTTGTACTTATGAAAGAAGTTTCAGTTCATGCGCTCACTCAACGCCCTGTTCATGTTGATTTTTATGCTATCGATCTGAAGAAAACAATTCGAGTTTTCGTTGAAGTACGCCTCGACGGTAAACCAATTGGTCTTGCCGATGGTGGATTATTGAACATCGTTACTCGTGAAGTAGAAGTTGAATGTCTTCCAACTGAAATCCCTGATGCTATCACAGTGGATGTTTCTGGTTTAGGTGTGGGTCAAGCTATTCACGTATCTGATCTTAAACTTTCTGGTGGTGCAAAAATGGTTTCATTGAGCCATTTAACTGTTGCCGTTGTAAATAAAGAAGATGAAAAGGCCGCTACTCCAGCCGCTGCTGCTGCTCCGGCTGCTGCTGCTGCTCCAGCTAAAGGCGCTGCTGCTGCTCCGGCTGCTGCAAAGGCACCTGCTAAGAAATAATCTACTCAGCATCTCAATAAATATGAGATGACGGGCGCTGAAAGCGGGATCAAGAACAAATGGAGTCAAAGACTCCAAGTTCTTTCCCGCTTTTTAATTTTTAGATTGTTAAGTTTGAGAGGTTTTCTATGTGGATGATTGTTGGGCTGGGAAATCCTGGGGCTAAGTACGCTTTCAATCGTCATAACATCGGATTTTTAGCCCTCGATGTAATTCACGAATCATTTGGTAGACCAACCTGGAAAACCCAAGAGAAGGCGCAAGTTTGTAAGGTGGATTGGAATGGAAAGTCTTGCCTTTTAGTTAAACCCCAAACTTTTATGAATCGCTCTGGGGAATCTGTCATCCCGCTCCTCAACTTTTACAAGATTACCGTTGAAAATTTGTGCGTGGTTCAAGACGACATCGATCAATCCTTTGCACAAATAAAACTTCAAACAAACCGTGGCCACGGTGGTCACAATGGAATAAGGAATATTACTGAGCTCTTGGGACACCCCAATTATGCTAGATTAAAAATTGGTGTAGGCCGCCCTAGTATCGAGAAAATGGACGTTGCTGACTGGGTTTTACAAAATTTTTCAAACGAAGAAATGGAAACTCTTCCAAAATTACTCGAATTAAGCACCAACGCTTTAGAAGCGTTGATAGAGATTGGGTTTCAAAAGGCCTCTACCCGTTTTAATGGCAGCTCAGCACTAAAAAAAGACTCTAAATAGAAAGGATATTAAAATGGCTCTTCAGGTTGGTATCGTTGGATTACCCAATGTTGGAAAAAGTACTCTCTTTAATGCATTAACAGCAGCAAAGGCAGAGGCGGCGAACTATCCTTTTTGTACAATAGATCCAAACGTAGGTGTTGTCACAGTTCCAGATCCTCGCCTTGATAAAATTACTCAATTTGTAAAACCTCAAAGTGTTGTTCCAACCACCATGGAATTCGTTGATATTGCCGGCATCGTGGCTGGAGCCCACAAAGGAGAAGGCCTTGGGAACCAATTCTTGAGTCATATTCGTTCGACAGATGCTATTGTTCACGTCGTGCGATGCTTTGATGACCCTAATATCATCCATGTATCTGGAAGCGTCGATCCACTTCGCGATATGGAGGTCATCAATACTGAACTTATGTTGGCGGACCTCGACAGCCTAGAAAAGAAAAAGCAACGAATTGAAAAAACCGCAAAAACCACCACTGACAAAAAACTTAAACTCGAGTTTGAAGTCGTTAAAAAAATTCATGAAGCTCTTGAAAAAGGACTGCCTGCTCGATCAGTTACTCTCGATGAACTGGAGCTCCCCATGGCAAAGGAGCTTCACTTACTTACCTTCAAACCAGTTCTTTATGCTTGTAATGTGAAAGAGGATGACTTTGTAAATGGCGGAAACCAGTGGGTTGAAGCTGTTCGCAAAAGAGCTTCAGAAGAGGGTAATTCGTCGCTGATGATCTGTTCGGCCATGGAAGCAGAAATTGCTCAACTACCCAAAGAGGAGCAAAAGGAATTTTTATCCTCACTTGGCGCAACAGAACCTGGTCTCAATCGCTTGATAATGGAAGCCTATAAACTACTTGCGCTCTATACCTATTTTACGGCGGGAGTAAAAGAAGTCCGTGCTTGGACGATCAAAGCTGGCATGAAGGCACCCCAAGCAGCTGGTGTCATTCACACTGATTTTGAACGCGGCTTTATTCGGGCAGAATGCTATCACTGCGAAGACCTATTTAGTTTAAAATCGGAAGCGGCCGTAAAAGAAGCCGGAAAATACAGACTAGAGGGTAAGGAGTACATCGTTAAGGATGGGGATATCCTCTTCTTCCGTTTCAATGTTTAATCACAATTAAAACATTAGACCATCGAGCCAATAGTCATTTCTCTATTGGCTCAATTTTTCTGCGTTTAAAAAGAGTAACTTTAAACTTAGAATTGTTATTGATAAAAACAAGGCCGGGGCCAACACAACGTGAGGAAATACCTGGAGGGATCTCCATCCATCTTGAATTAAAATTCCCCAGCTAGTATTGGGAGGTTGAACTCCTAACCCCACAAAACTCAAAAAACTTTCAGCTAAGATGTAGTTGGGGAATTGATAGATTACGAACGTTTCCACCACCGCGAGTAAGTGCGGAACCAAATGACTTCGCATAATTTGTAAGTTTGAAGCACCTATGATTTTTGTCGCTACCACAAATTCTCGATTTCTTAGAGCTTCTACTTCGCTCCTCACTATGCGCGCAAGCCGACCCCAATGGGTCAATCCAATAACAACACTAACGAGAATCAACGAATCTCTTTCTCGTACTAAAAGCATTGCAATAACAATGGCCAAAACGCTCGATGGCAAGCTCATCCAGACGTCTAAAATAACCATCAACACCCAATCGACTCGTCCTCCAAACCATCCAGACACTGAACCATAAACCAGAGCCAAAATTGTACTAATCAGTATTGAACTCGCCGCCACTAGAAGACTCGTACCACTACCCTTCAAAATTCTGAAAAATAAATCTCTGCCCATAGAGTCTGTTCCCAACCAATGGGCACCTCCCGGCAAAGAGAAAATGTTTTTAGCATCGACAAGCTCACTGATATTCAGAGAGCCCAAATGAATTAAGATTGATCCAAGCACGATCGACCCTAACCATAAGATTGAAATCCTTTTAAGTATGATCATGAGCTACCTAACAAATTCTTGATCAATTTTATCTTCTCTACTTATAAACGAATTAATAATCTCGGCCAACCGATGTCCTATTTGAAGAGTTAGGGTAAAAACCAAGACCACTCCAAGAAATAGTGGATAATCTCTTTGCATTAATGATTTTACAAACAAACTTCCCAAACCTGGAAGAGCAAAAAGTAACTCTACAAGAAACAAACTTGACACTATTTGCCCGAATAAATTTCCGGAAGCTGTAACAAATATCCTTAAGCTATTGGGCAAAATATGTACCATCCAAATTGAGGCTGGACGCAGTCCCTTCGCGTACGCTGTCAACACGAACTCTGAACGAGAAGTTTTTATTAATTGATCACGGAAAATTCGAGTAAGAAAAAAAATTGGGCGCACAGACAAAGCTATGGTTGGCAAGACCATAGCTTTTGCTCCCTCCCAGAGGGCCGATGGAAGTAGATTCCATCGAATCGAAAAAAAATAAATTAGAAGAGGAACTATTAAAAATGTAGGAAGGGTACTTATAAAAAGTCCCGCATAGGATATTAAGGCCTCAGTACGAGTACCCATTCTAACGGCAGAAAACAATCCAAGGAAACCTCCCCCGATTATACTAATGGTCATCGACAGCAAAAAAAGACTTATCGACACGCTACTATCTCTTCGAATTATTTCTCCAACTGAATAGTTTGTATTCACCCGAGAGGCCCCAAAATCTTGGCGTAAACAATTGATCCAAAAGATTCTATTCTGGGACCAAAAAGACGGCCTAGCTAATTCACTCTGCTCACTCAACGACGTATCTGAATCATAAGTCGCAAAATCTGGCAGACAATTCAGTAGACCAATAACTATTCCCATTACAGCGACTGTTGTAATCAAGATCTGGAAGGCCAGTTTTCCTATTTTAGCTGACGTCATCAGAACTCTTTTCGGTTACTCCCAATTTTCCTTACTTTCTGGATTTCCAGCCACCTGCACGGGAACTGCATCTGTAAGATTAATCGAATCGCCGAGATTACGTCCATAAAGTTCATTGTATGCTATGTAATTCATCGTGACTTTTTTAACGTAATTTCGAGTTTCAACAAATGGAATGTGCTCGACCCACTCATCCATTTGCATATAGCCAAAATGGTAGAGCCATTGGCTCACTCGGTGGGGACCGGCATTATAGGCGGCGGCCATAAGCTGAACGGAGTAATCGAATTTTTTACCGAGTCTCTCAAGGTACTTGCTTCCAAAACGAATCGCATGAGCGGGCTCAAGAAGCATCTCGGGGGCAAATGATTTTACATTTAACATGCCTGCAATTTTTTGGCCGGTAGTAGGCATCACTTGCATGAGTCCAAGGGCTCCAACAGAAGACTTAACCCATGGCTGATACATACTTTCAGCTTTCATAATTCCCCAGATCATAGCCGGAGATACATTATTTTCTTCACCGTATTTTTCAACATACTCAGAATAGGCCTTCGGGTAAATCGACTCGTAAACTATTCGGTTTGAATTTAAGTTCGCTCGACCAATGAAATTATGACCCAAAACGGTCATTTTATTGTATAGACCCATCATTCGGTACTCTTCGACAATTCTTTTGAAAAGATCAAAATTTCTCGAAAATCTCTCTAAATCTCCAACCTCTCTTCTCGCTAAATCCTCGAGCCCTAACATCCAGAAGGCTTTGGCTCTTTCTAGTTTTTGATTGGCTTCTGTCTGGGTGAATAGATCCTGATTAAAAAGATCGACATTATCAGATACCTTTTCGTCTTCATCGATAGTATTTTCTTCCTCAACGGTAGAAACAGATGGTTCCCCGCCAGACATCTGCAGTAGTCCTAAGCTCTTTATTCCATCTTGTGTGGTCGGCAGGGGGGCCGCCTCAATGTAGGGGGTAAAATAGGGAGCTCTACCCGCAACAGACACTTGAGCTACTGATGAACTCACTGATTTTTCTGAGGCCGGACTTCTCAAGTGAATTTGCTTTAGCCGCTCGGTCGCAAGGCCAGAGTAATAATTCAATCCTGATTTTGCCGTTAACTTTTGAAAAATCGGACGGGCTTTTTCCAACTGATTCATTCTGAAATAGGTCATACCCATCCAATACCTGACACGATCAGATGATTCTTTCTCATTTTTCAACATGGCCTGAAAACTCTTTTCGGCTGCCACATAATTTCCCTTGAGGTATTGAATCCAAGCCAAATACCATTGAATCTCTTTGCGCATGTTACGAGATAAATTATTTGAATAAACTGATCTGAGCCTCAACTCAGCGTTTTCATAATCTCGCATCTGATAAGCCCAAACGCCCGCCTGATAAAATGCCATCGTCCCTTTTTTATTTTTTGGAAGTGCCTTATGAATGGCAAGCGAACATTCAACAGCTAGTTTCAAATCTCCCGCTTTAGCTGCAGCGTAAGAGAGAGGAATCAAAACCTGAATATCATTGGGTCCTGATTTAGCATTTTTGAGCATCTGTAAACCTTCATCGACATGCCCCTCCGCCATACTTTGTTGTGCTTGCAGAATTTTTTGTTCTTTTTCACCCAACTTTGTGATTGAGAACCACTTTGCTAATTCTTCGGAAGCTTTTTTGATATCGCCTCTAATATTTAAAGAACGACGTCGCTGATCAAATTCTTTCGGAGTCACAGCACAGTCTAAGACTTTTCCACCTAAATTTATATTTCTGATCTCTGGGGCTACGTCTTTAAACCAAGGGTGATCTGGATGATTGATATAGAGCTTTGTCACTGATGTGCATGCTATCGCCATCGATTGAGATTTAATTTGAGCTAAGGCCAGGTTTTCTAAAATTGGAATATGGAAATCAGTCCTACTGCTTGGTCTCTCAATCTGCCTTAGAACTTTAGCCGCCTGTGCCCATTTTTTTGATTCGATTAACAAATAAGCGTCATAAAAGTTTTTTTCTACCTTTAAATCGCCCTTTAAAGGCGCCTTTTCTATGGCTTTCAAATTTTTTTTCAATAACTCAATGTTGCCAGATTGATAGGAGAGGCGAGCCAGGATGAGCTTTGCCCAGCTAAAATAGAGACTTGTCTCCTTGATAGGTTCAAGAAGCTTAATGCTTTCATCCAGCTTTCCTTTACGCTGAAGCACAATCGCTTCAACCAAACTATAGAGGTCTTTGTTAGCTTCATTTGCTGCGTTCTCTTGGAGGGCCTGAATCTTATTAACAGCGGCGTCCCAATCCTGCTTTTGCATTGCCTCACGCAAAGCGGAGTCTTTGTTATTAGGAATACTGTCAGCCATCACTGGCAACAGGAATATCAACCCAAAAAAAATGCTCATCATTGAAGCCAAAACGTCCTCCATGAACGAATATTGCGCTAGCCGAGATTTAATGCTAACCAATGTAGATGGCAAAAAACAAGGTTCGTACGATATACTCCTGTCAAAATTGTGGAGCT
>JBEGVH010000017.1:0-65519 GCA_041178425.1 Pseudomonadota bacterium
TGAACGGTGAGTTGGGAGGGAGCTTGTTTCAATAGGTCATTGTAAGCGATTTTTTTCATTTCTTCGAAGACGTCATTAAAAAGAGTCGTTTCGTTATTCACTGGATCCAAGAGGTACTCAATCGTTTTTAGGCGTCCTTCGAAGGTCATTGCCGAGATCTGTGATGCCAAAAGTGATCCTACGCGAACGAGCATGGGATTAGCTCTTCGCCAGTTTTGCGATTTTTGATCTTCGATAAAACCATCCAGTTCACTTCCTCGCAATTGCAGGCTCCATCCGATGGATTCAATAAAATCATCCTTGGCCATTGAGCCGTTTGGTGCATAGCGATTGAGGTCAGTCAAAAGTCTATCTAGTACATAACGATCAACCTTTTTGCCTTGTTCGATGACGTTTTCTTTCAGATAATTAAGGCGTAAACCAATAAATAATTTGGCAAATTCAAGACGTAGGGAATCCGAAGAGAAACGTCCTTCTTCGAGATAATTCATTACCTGCATTTTTGTTTTTTCGTTCATAGATTGAATATTATAAAGGCTGCGAAAAAAACGATCTGTCTCTTTTGTTGGTCCTGATTCGGTCAGGGATAAAAAGAGCTGCAACTTTTGCTTTTGGCTCAGAGGAAGGGCGCTAGAACGTTTAAGTATTGTGGCCTTGATTCTTTGGATTCTAGCTGAGTTAAACTGTACAGTTTCTGAATTCGCCAAGTGCTCTATCTCGGTGGTTTCACCTTCAGAGAGGCTCTTCTCATAAATCGACTTTCTATGTTCTATCGGCTTAAGAAGATCGGCTATTTTTTGTAGATCGGCGAAAGTTTTAATCTCAAGGCTTTGAAGATCGGACTGAATGAATGGTTCCGAGGCATCGACTGCACGGTAATAGTACGAGTCTTGAATATCTTGAGATACAGCCATTTCTTTAATTTTGGAAAAAAAGGAGAGGGTGTTCTCATTGAAGATGTTTTTGTAGACTTCAAAAATTTTTGCATTAATGGCAGAATCGCTTACCGAGCGAAGGCTGAGGGCCTTGTCGAGTTCATCCTCGTAGCGATTGACGGCATGAAGTGTTTTTTTAAAGTTGAACCAGTCCGTTGACTCTTTGCTAGCAGAAAAAGGCTTTGATTCAAAAAAGAGGGCATTAAACCATTCCTGTTTTTTCTCAATCGGCTTTGTTGAAGCTATAATAAGATTGAGTTGTGATTCCAAGAAAAAGTGCTTGTTCCAGTGAGTCACTTCGTCTTGAAAACTTTCACCAAGCGAATCACTTTTCGATTTTTTTGGGAAGAAAACCTTATGCGCTTTCATCATGGCCTGCAGATGATCAGAAATCGATTGGCTTTGCTTTGAGGCTTCGCTGAGTTGGAGCGGATATTCTCTAGAAAAGACCCTTTTTTGTTTTATGGAGTAGCTAGCGAAAAGAGTTTGCGCCTTTGCCGCTTCCGATGGCGACAAAGAGTGAGCGAGTTTTTCTGAGTTTCTCGATGAGACTTGTCCGAGAATGTAGGGCTTAAGATTTTTGGTGTTCCAAGGCAGCCAAGTCTCGAGGCCTTTGGTGCTCGGTTGTTGATTGATAGTAGGAACAGCCAAAAGAAGTTCGCGATAGCCAGGAGTTTCTGGGTAGTGTTTTTCGCCTTTCATGTATTTGAGAACGTCTGTTTGAATCTTGTTTTTTCCAATCGAGGGTTTTATTTCGAGAACTTCAAAAATAAAGTTCCAATCAATGACATTATCGCGAAACATGATTTCAAGAGCACCGTAGAACCCACGGAGGTTCCATACTCCCTCGGCTAGGGCGCGCACCTCTGCGATGAGAGGTTCAACCTCTGGGTGTCGGCCTGATTGAGCATAGATTTTGGCTCGACGGTATTGCTGCGCGATCGTTTGATGGTCTTTGTCCGAAGGGCTGTCGAGCACCGGAATGGGAAACCAATGGGCGTTCGCCTGAAGTCTTAAGAGTCCAAAATTTGCAGGTTCTTTATTTATTTCTGAACGCAGGGGATTGAGTAATTGTATAAGTTTACTTTGAAAGCGGAGGCCCAGGTCTGCTAGCCTTTCAAGGTCTTCTTTAGCGTGACCTTTGGGGGATCCACTCTCGCGCATTGAAGAAGGATCAAAATAATAAGTTTTAACTATGCCCTTTAGAGCTTCGCCAAATTGAGCAAAAAAAGTATCTGGATGTGAAAGGCTGGCTAAAGCAAAAAGCTCCTGACTAAATTCGATATCCCACTCAGCTTGAAATCGTTCCTCGTTGAGTTTGGTTTCGGCCATTTCTCTCAGAAAACTTTGAACAATAGGAAGTTTGTAAGCCTCTAACGTTTCGATAAAATAAAAATGGCTCGGCGATTTTGCGAAGGGCGATTGACCCGAACTAGTGGTGATTTCTCCGCGAATAGTTTTCGGGGTATAAATATTGAGCCGATTTTGCCAGTGTTCCGCTGACGTTGTTTCGAAGACTTGGCGGAGAAATTGATCGAAGAGCGCGAGTTCATGATCTGTCAGATTGATTTTGTTTTGCTGTTTTTGCAGAAGCATTTCATCGAAAGATAAGATAAGGCGATTAAACTCGAGGTTTTTAAACGTATACCCTTTATCTTGATCCCGAATAAGGTTTGTTAAACGGTGAACGACCTCTTCCATACTTTTTGGGTTAACGTAGGGATATCGGCCGTTCTTTGAAATCAACTGATTGAGTTCTTTTTTGAATTCTTTCGGATTTGGTATGAGAGCCTCGAGATTTCTTGCGTCAGACAGCATTCCTTTGTCTAAACGATCCAAAGTCAGAAAGAGCTTTGCACTGGTCAGCCGAAAATCATGATGGGGATGGGTCGAAGCCGCGGCTCCGACAGAACTTGATCGTTGATTGGCGTCTTTACCAAATAGGTGCATGAGGCCCTTGTAGAGGCCATCGACCGGGTAATTGGCTTCGCGCAGAATGCGCATGGCATCGATGTCGGCTCTAATTTCGATCGCTTGAGAGGCTTCCGACCCGTAATGGTCTTGTATCACAATGCCTCCGCCTTCGCCCCAAGCACTGGCGGCATCCATGGGGTGGCCTAGCTCGTGGGCAATGATTCCTGAGATTCGAGAAAAGCCTTCCTGTAATTGAACGCCCTCAAGCATAGAGCGAAGGAGCTCTGTTGTAACAAAAAGGTGATTGGCAAAAAGTCGGATTCCTTTTTTGCTATCGGTCCATACAAACGCGTTTGCAATGGGTGAGTCGACGATATGAACATAGTTGATGGTAACGGATGAACCTTCAGTAAGGCGCCCCTGTGCGTAGCTTAACTCCGAGAAGAGGTTGGCAAGCAGGTTATGCAGAGCCGGTTGCTCCTCGGGTTTTAAAATAGGACCCCACTCAGAATGGATTTGGCTCAGGAGTTCTTCGTTTTGAGGAAGGTCGGTCATGCTCGATTCAAAACGACTAAGTCTATCAAAGTTACTTTTCTTAGGGCGTGTCTTGGAGCCCGCGAGGGCGGGCGCAGTCAGGAGATTCATCGAGCTGGTTAAAATGAGGCTCCACTTGATAGTGGTTTGCAAATATCCTGAATTCATCGAACTCTCCCATTCTGGTCCTTCCAGCTATTACTGCGGACCAATCGCTTCTTTGGGACAAAGAGAGGTTGCAAGGGGAAGGCCAGAATTTTTGAACATCCCCTAAAAGATTTTTCCATCTATAAACAGAGAGTGTTGACAAATAATCAAAGTTTAAGCGTGACGAGGACGGTCACAATTGAAGGTTAAAATGACATTTTTTTGTTCGAAAAAACGATATGGTTTTTATGCTCCATAAAACGGAGTTTTTCATTGGAGAAATAGCACTATTCTTATGGTGAATAATGGTATTCAAAAAATGAAATTTATCGATTCAAAGCGGATCGAGTCGAATTCTAGATTGGCGTTCATTGCAACGTCAAACAAGCCTCAGGTGGCGCTTGCGTTTTTCGTTTGAAAACTTCAAATTCGTCGGCGTTGAGTTCAAACAAACTTTGTGGACATTCGTTATCACGAATAAAATTTCTAATGGCTTCTGCTTCTACAACGGCAATCTTTAAACGCCAAATAGCCTTAATGCGCAACCAAATGGCTAGATAACCGCATTGAAAATTTGAATTAAGCGGAAGGTAGCGCTCGGGGCCCCGCTCTCCCTTGGAGAGGTTTTCAAACTTTGAGACAGCAATGAGGTGTGTTGGATCATCGATAAAATTCTCATAATGACAACGCTTGGCCTTTGACCATTCTGCGGCTCCGGCCAGGTAAGCATTTTTTAAAGGTACTACGTGGTCAACGTGGATATCTCTGGCCATAAAAAGGTATTCATCGGAGTAGGGATCATACCAACTGCTCGAGAGAACTTTACAGGCATTTGTGGGATCGTAGGTGATCGGTTGTATCGATTGTCGAAGCAGGACGAGATTGCGAGTGTCAAAACAGGTTTGGTGGCTAGGATCTTTGATCCAGCCCGAATAGTGTTTGGTACGCTTGTAGTCTTCGGGTGCTTGGTAAGAGGGATCTTGGTGGTAGGTCCAAGCTAAAAGAGAACGATGAAGACGGCCCTGCTGATCATCAACTTGAAAATAAGCCTCAAATGTATAGTTCTCGCGCAAAGTTGAGAGAACGTCTTTGGCCAAAGAACCATGGGCCAGCAAGCTTATAGCCAATAGGAAAAATAAATGGATCACTCTTGAACTCTGCATTGAGGGCATTCAATTATGCAGAATCTGAATTGTCCAGAACCCTGAGAGAAAGTACTGGCGCATTAATTAGGTCGTGCCATTAATATTTTCGACAAGGTGAGAGAAGAGGATGTTGTCTTTGACAAGACAAATTTTCTAGGTGTCGGAAAAATATCTTTAGCGAAAAAACATCTGTTTTTCGGCCTGTTGGTCATTGAGTGGCATTGGAATTGAGTCCTGACCAAATCGTCTTAGAATAGCGTTGAGCTCGTTTTTAGTTGGATTTTTTGTTGTTAAGACCGTTTCAAACAAATCGATAAGTCCTTGGGAAGAAACAGTTTGTGAAGGCTCTCGAACCCAATGTGCGCTCCAGTCGGTAAAAAGTCGTTCATCGACAGTGCCCTCACTTAGGATGCGTACATTAAAGTGCCGATAAGTTCCCCTAATATGCCGAAAAAGATCGTGCACAGTGGCTTCGGTGCCCTCCAAATACTGCATAAAAAAACCGTGCCGAAACAAAAGCTGACCGGTCACTCCCGCATGAACGGAGCGCAAAACAGCCTTCTCAAGACACGCTAAGTGAGTCTCTTCATCGAGAAGCGTTGTCGCCTGACTAACATAGAGGAGAAACGAGACCGGGTTCATGGTTTTAATATTCAGGGACGGCGTTTGAATCTCAAAACCATTTTAAGAATTGTTAATAAAACCAGATTTTTTGAGACACTTTTGCCTCTGGGCTCAAAAGCCTGAGACAAAGAAAGTCAAAGTTTGGGTTTATAATTAAGGCCAACCAAAAAAATCTCAAAGCTTCGAGTGCGGGTCGACTCTGGCTTGAGGACGTCAAGTTTTCCAAATTTCTTTTTTAGGTCGTTTCTAAAAAGGTCAAAATCTTTGCTTTGAAAGATTTTGCAGACAAAATAGCCACCGGGCTTAAGAATCTGTTCTGCCGTTTGCAAGGCCATTTGGCAAAGTTCTAAAGATCGAGCCTGATCCACATCGCGAATTCCGGTTGTTTTTGGGGCCATATCAGAGACGACACCGTCAACAGGGCAGGGGTGTTGATGGTCTGCTAAGAAATCTTTAACATTGGTCACAAGAAGGTCAGCCTGATAAAAGTGGGCATTGGGAAGGCTCAAGTTCACCGCAGTGAGATCAAAACCCACGACCGTTCCCGAGGGGCCTAACTTTTGCGAGAGCCATTGTGACCAAGAACCAGGAGCACAGCCAAGATCAACGACAGTTTGCCCGTTCCGAATAAATTTACTCTTTTGGTCAAGTTCCTGAAGCTTGTAAACACTTCGGGCGGCAAAACCCTCTTCTTTGGCTTTGTGGTAAAATCGGTCTTTAACTTTATAACTCATGCCCCTGATCTAAAACAGGTAGCGGCGATAAGCAACACTGGAAACAAGGCCCAGACCACACATGGTTGTTAGCATACTGGTTCCCCCATAAGAGAGCAGCGGGAGGGGAATTCCTACAATTGGTAATAGCCCAATGACCATTCCCATATTTATAAACATATGCCAAAAAACGTAAGACAACACTCCGACGGTCATGAGAGCCGCAAACTTATCGTTGGCTTGGTTGGCTATCTTGATTCCTACTAAAAAGAGAACCATAAAGAAGGTAAGAGTACAAAGGCTTCCAAAAAGACCCCATTCTTCACTCAAAACACTGTAAATAAAGTCGGTGTGGCGCTCGGGGAGAAATTCAAGTTGGGCTTGGGTTCCCTTGCGGAAGCCTTTTCCCCAGAACTTTCCAGATCCCACGGCGATTTTTGATTGAATGCTGTTGTAGCCAGTGCCACGTGGATCGGCCGTGGGTGACATAAAGGTGAGAACCCGGTTTTTTTGGTAATCTCGCAGGCCAAAGTTCCAGGCAAGAGGGGCGGCAATGGCGACGGCGACAAGAGCAGATACAATGATTCCCTTTCGTACTTTAACAAAGAGAATCATTGAACCACCAATGGCAATCAACATCATCGCGGTTCCTAGATCGGGTTGTTCAACAACGAGCCCAAAGGGAATCAATAATAAAATGAGGGGCCAAATCATATCGCGAAAGCCCATGCCTGGGCCCATAGAGTTCTTTTCACTCAAAATATGGGCGAACAAAACAATCATGGCCATCTTCATTGTTTCAGAAGGCTGGTAACGGAAGAATCCTAGGTCGATCCATCGTTGAGCGCCATAGGCCACTTTTCCGAAGAACGTAACACCCAAGAGTGCGCCGAGGTTGAGAATATAAATAACGTAGGCCAAGCGGCCGATAAATTGGTAGTCGATGATGGTTAAGATAAAGAACAGACCCCAACCCACTATGAGCCATACGATCTGCTGGTAAAATAAACCACCCATTTCTTCGCTGCTAATTCCATGAGTCGCGCTGTAGAGATTTAAAAGTCCAAAAGCGTTAAGCCCAAGAATGATGAGTATGAGGCCCCAATCTAGCTTTGAGAAAAAATTACGTTCTTCAACTCTTAGTCCAAATTCCATTTTTTATTCTCCGTCGATCGCGCTCGGGTCGACACCGGGTTTAACCGGCATAATTTTAATCGTTTTCATATCTTTGTCGTTAGCGAAAAGTTCAGGATGGTTCTTTTTCATATAGGCCTGAACAATATCACGAACGACGGGTGCCGCCCCAGTGCTTCCGTGGCAAGCGTGCTCAGCCAAAACAGCAACAGTGATTTCAGGATTTTCAGCCGGAGCAAAGGCCACAAACCAGCCATGGTGGCGATAGTTAAGTGGGCGAGAGGTACACTCTGTGTAGATATCATCGGCATTGAATGATCGAACCTGACTGGTTCCTGTTTTACCAGCCATTTCAACGTGAGGAACCTTCCAGTGTTTCGCAGTTCCCCGTTCTCCTTGAACCACCCGGCGCATAGCTTCTTTGACGGTCTGAAAAGTTTGAGGGCTAATTTTAACACCGTTAGGTTGCAGTTTTTGAAGATCACGCACAAGTTCTGGATGGTGTTCTTCGATCACCTGTCCGCGGGGATCAATGAGTTTTTGAATGAGGAAGGGCTTCACGACTTTGCCTTCGGTGCCAATGGCATTATAAGCGATGGCCATTTGCAGGGGGGTGGCCGTAACATAACCCTGACCAATCGCTGTGCTGAGGTTTTCTCCCGGTTGCCATTCCTCGCCAACGTTTTTCATTTTCCAAGCGGCACTCGGCAGAAGACCGCCATTTTCTCGTTTTAACTCGATGTTCGTGCGGCTACCGAGCCCAAACAGAGAAATGTACTTATACATTCGATCGATACCGAGAGAAATACCCATTTTGTAGAAGAAAACGTTGCTTGATCGTTCGATGGCTTCGAAAATCGAAATGTTTCCGAACCCGCCCTTTAAGTGATCGTGGTAGGGTCGGTTACCAAAGCGCAATGAACCAGGACAATTCACGATCGTTGATGCTGTTATGATTTTTTCTTCTAGGGATGTGATAGCCATCAGGGGTTTAAAAGTCGAACCAGGAGCTGTGTGATCTTGAATGACCTTGTTTCTGAAGGGCTTGAAGGGGTCATTAATCATTTTTGCAAAAAGATCAGGGCTAATTCCCTTTGAAAATTCATTGGGGTCGAAGGAAGGCGTGCTAACCCAAGCAAGAACTTCGCCGTTGCTCTTTATAGCGGCGACGGCACCGATTCTTTGTAAATCGCTAAATGATTTAAAGGCTACTTCTTGAAGGTCTCTATCGATTGTGAGCTGGATGTTGTGGCCTGGAGTTGGCTCAATGTCTTTGATTTGTTGACCAAGAATTTTGTTGTCGGTCGCACCAAGTTCGCGACCATGGGCGTCTACCTGAATAAAAGAGTATCCATCGCGGCCACGCAATTCGATATCACGGAGTTCTTCAACTCCGGATTTTCCTATCAGATCCCCTTGCTCAAAAACAATTTTATCTTTGAACTGCTGATTGAGGATGGGAAGTTGTTTTTTCGAAATCTCGGCCACATACCCAAAAAGCTGTGCTCCGTTGGGGCCAAGAGGATAACTACGAATAATATTTTCTCTCACCTCAACGCCAGGATAATCGATGCGAAGGGTTTGAACGCGGAACACTTCATCGAGGGTAAGATTCTCTTTCACCTTTACGATGGCGAAAGGCCCCATTTGTTTGCGCTTTTTTTGGATCTTTTGAAGGATCTTATCAGACTCCAGGCCAATTGCTTCAGACAAGACTTTTGTGGTGCGTTCAAGATCGTCTACGTATTGGGGAAGAATAACGGCATCGTAGGCCGCAAGGTTTTCAACCAGAATTCGTCCTTCACGATCGAAAATGAGCCCTCTCGGTGCGGTTAATTTGATTTCTTTAATTCTATTTTTTTCTGAGAATTCTCGAAGCTCGGTTCCCTTTATAATTTGGAGGTACCAGAGCCTAGCCGTGAAGAGAATAAAAGTCATGGCTAGAAGAACGTAAATGGGTCGGTAGCGCGGAACGTATTCCTTAGCCGCTTCCGGATTATTTACATATTGGGTGCTCATAATTCGAACTCTCCCGATTCAATAAGCGGAGTTTGAGAGGTTAAGCGTTCCCAGAACTTTAAAATAAAGTATACGGGCACAGCAAAAATAGGGGTGATGATGGCCTGAAAAATTCTTTCAGCGATCATTAAGTCTCTGATAGGGATTATTTCAAAAGCCCATGAGTTCACAAGATAGATCACTTGATAAAGAAACACACCCAAGAGGCTTGCGATGAGAAAGTACCTAGCTCCAGGCCAAAAAATACGTTCTTTGACGAAGTAGACGATACCAAACAGAATCACAATATTGAGCATCAGAAGGCCCATTGGGATCCAGCCAAAAAAGTAAACCTGTGCCGCGCAAACATAGGAAAGTAATATTCCTTCAATCGGGCGCCGATAAAGAGCAAGATAAAGTATAAACAAAATCCAAATGAGAGGACTAGGAAGGCTTCCAAAAAGTTGAGCCCAGAAACTGGTTTGAAACCCAGTGGCTAGGGCTACCAACATTAAGAACCCAAAGGAGTAAAGAACAAAAAAAGCAAATTTTCTCATCGAGTCACTCTCGTAGCAGGTGCGACAGGCTTACTGTTGGCCTCCGTAGTCTTAGCTTTTGCAGGAATCGGGTTGGCTGGAATAACTTTTGGAGTGGTTGCTTCCGAATCGGGAGTTCTTGAGGTTTCAGCCTCAGTATTGGTGTTCGAGTTTGTGTTGATGGCCGAAGCGGCGCTGGCTGCCGCCGGGACAACTTCAGCCGTTGGAATTTGGGCCTCTTGAGGAGGAAGTGTCTCTTCGAGGTCGACCTGGTTGGCATTTCTCACAATGAAAAGTTCTTCCACTTTGTTCGGATTAACGACGGGCTTAAGTTCGACATCAAGCGTAACAGTGTAGGGTTTTTTATTTACCAATTCGACAGTGGCAATAGGAAGTCCTTTTGGAAATATTCTATCGAGGCCACTAGTGACGATAAGGTCGCCCGTTAGGACGTCTGCCGATTTGTTTACATACTTTAAGAGGCAAGCATCAGTGGATTTGCCTTCGACGAGTCCGCGTGCACGGCTTCGCTGCACGATGCCATCGACGACAGCATAACGATCCGTGATGAGCATGACCCTTGAAGTATTAGGGTCGACTCGAAAAACGTAGCCAACAGCGCCTTCAATAGTCATGACAGCCTGCATAGGTTTAACGCCATCTCTTCCGCCCCGGTCAATCATGATGGTGGCGTGGTCGGAGGAAAGATCCCTGCCAATGACTTTTGCTCCCAGAAGATCCATTTTAGTCTTTTGTTTGAAGGCAAAAAGTTGGTTGAGACGTTGATTTTCTAACTTTAACTCTGTCATGGCTGCCAATTGTGCCTTCAATTCGGCGTTCTGGGTTTTTAAAGACAGATTATCTCTTTTGATATCAATTAGATTAAGATAAAGAGAGGCTGTGCCTCTAACCTCATCTGAAAACCAATTGTAAAAACCTTGCGATTTGCTAGCAACGAGGGCGAGTGGTTCACCATACCATTCAGAAGGGCGAGGCATCTGCTGAGTATTAATGGTAATCAGAGGCAAGCTGAGAATGGGTATGAGGAGTAGAATTTTTCTTATGTCCAGATTAATGAAATTCAATTTATATCTCCGGGATTAAGGCTACTTAAAGTAAGACTTGCACGCCTCGGAGAGGTTGGCAAGAAACTCTCGCACAGAATCTGAGGTTAACATTTGGCCACGTCACCCAAAGGGATTTGCCACTCCGAGGAATTTTAAAGTGGCCATCGATTTGTTCTTGAAAAAAAAAGATTTCCTCGGTCCAATGAACTGATTTTTAACCCCGAGGGGGCCATGGCCCCCAATGTAGAAGCAACAAGAAGGAACAGAAATGTCAATTCAGGATCAAGTTAAAAAGAGTTTAGATCAGCATTCCATCAATGCTCGTAGTGTAACTGCTTTTGTGCTGTTCGGCGCGATCATTCTGGTGTTTGCCCTTTTCGGTTTTCCGGGAAGTCGACCTAATCTGGGGCAGGGCATTGTGGCTGAAGTCAATGGAGAAATAATTTCTGGGGCTGACTTGAAAGAAGAAGTCACCCAACTTGAGCGATTCTATAATCAAATGTTCGGAGGTAACTTTGGAATGCAAGGCCAGCGGCAGCTCCTTGAAAATCAAGCGATTGAAAATCTAATCAATCGCGAGATTCTCGCTCAGGAAGCCACCAAGGCCGGGGTTCTTGTTTCGGATAAAGAGATCAGGGATTTTATCACTGATATTCCGGCTTTTCAGGAGCAAAGTCGTTTCGACAAGGTTCGCTATTTTCAGTATCTCGAAGCAACCCGCATGACGGCTCAGGAGTTCGAAAGTAAAATCCGTAAAGAAGCTCAACGAATGCGTGTGAAACGAATTTTTGACGCAGTCGACTTTAACTTAGATCTGCTCGGAAAAAAAGAAGCGGAAATGGGTGCCCTTAAGTTTAATGTTCAATTTGCTAAAATGGATCGCGAAGAGTTAATGAAGACTGTTGTAATTTCCGAGGCGCAGGTTCAAGAGTACCTTAAAAACGCCGACAACATGAAGAAAATCGAAGTCGAATATGAAACCCACAAAGGAGACACATACACCAATCCGGAACAAGTGAGAGCGCAACATATTCTGATCAAAGTAAAAGAGGGTGATGCTGAGGCCGACAAGGCAGCACTCACAAAAGTGATGGATTTAAAAACACGAGCTACGGCAGTTGATTTTTCAAAATTAGCTATGGGTAATAGTGAAGATGAAGGTTCAAAACTCAAAGGTGGAGATCTCGGCTACTTCGGTCGTGGACAGATGGTGCCAGCCTTTGAAAGTGCCGCCTTTGGCGCCAATGTCGGCGATTTAGTGGGACCTGTAAAAACAAATTTTGGTTATCACCTGATAAAAATTCTCGATAAAAAAGCGGGAAAAACCCTCTCCATCGATGAAGTGAAAGCTGATATTGCGCGCAAGTTGATTGCGGAGACTCAATTAGATGAGAAATTCCAAAAATTAGAGGAGTCTCTCGCCAAGAGCGATGCCGCTGCAATTGAAGCTCAGTTGAAAGCTTGGAATGTGAAGTGGGATGAAACTGGCGACTTTGATATTCAAACAAGTGCGATTCCAAAGTTGGCCGGGGGAGAAGCGATCAAAGACGCTGTTTGGAGTCTTGGGCAAAGCGGTCAATGGTTGAATCATTTGGTACGTGAGGGTTCCACCCGTTACGTTCTAAAAATGAAGGAAGTTAAAAATTCAGAAGCAAATAAAGCCGAAGCTGCCAAGATGGCACGAATGGGTGGCACTGGCTTGTTTGAAGGATGGCTCGAGGGGGTAAGAGAGACTAACCGAGTCAACCGCAATGCTCCGGTCCTTCAAGAGTAGTCGTTTAGAATTCTTTGGCAAAGACAAAGGACTCTCAATCGTGAGGGTCCTTTTTTTTTATGAGGCCTTTGTGGCCTTTTGTTTTGCTTCAAAGCTAAATTGAATCAGTTTTCCCGTTGGAAGATTGTTGTTATCAGTAAGCAATTGAAGCTTAAATTTAAGATCCATAAGGCCGCTATTCTTAGTGAGAAATTGACCCTGATACTCTTCAACGGATTGATTCGTGATTTGATTATAGTTTGGAATTAATTCGGAAATTGATTTTTTTAGAAGCTCGGAGTCTTTCCATCCAAGAACTTGTTGTACTGGGGGGTTAATGAACTCTATTTGCCCTTTTTCGTTAATGACAACGGCGCCCGTTTCTAAGTTGCTTAAAACCGATGACAGCAGGCGATTTTGAGCCTTAATCAGTTTGTCCATTCGTGCCTTTTGAAGTCCAAAATCGATAGTGATGAGAAGCTCTTTTTCATCACAGGGTTTAAGAATGTAACCGAAGGAGCCAATGCTGCGAGCGCGATCGAGTGTGGCTTTGTCAGAGTAGGCCGATATAAAAATAATTGGAATTTCATAAACGTGACTGATGATTTGAGCGGTCGTGATTCCGTCGACGGGGCCTTGAATAATCACATCCATTAAAATCAAATCTGGATTTAGCTCCTCGGTGTATTTGAGAGCGTCCTTACTGTTAGCTGCGGTATAAGGAACATCGTAGCCGGCCTCTATGAGGATGTTTTGCAAGTCCTTGGCAATAATGCTTTCGTCTTCAACGACCAGTATTTTAGTTTGTTCCATCTTTGTATTATAAAGAGAGCATTTTTTTGTCACAAGGCTAGAACGCTAGGATCCTTTTGGCGCCTAAGCAGACGGCTCTTGGACTTTCGACTTGTCTCTGAGGGGCGGATCTGAATATAAGGGGGAATGCAGAAAAATGCCCACCTCAAAAACATCCTTGTTGGTCTTGCAAAGGCCGTTTTGGCCCTTGGTATCCTTTTTTGGCTATACCAGAAGGGTGTTTTGAATTTTGAAATATTAGGTCGTTTATTTGATCCTCCATTGATTCTCGGGTCTATGGGAGTTTTAACCCTGAGTTTCTTTTTTGCCACTTGGCGATGGCAGTTGCTGCTAAGAGTTCAGAAAATCCACCTTGGACGTGGCGAGTGCTTCAAGCTTAACCTCATCGGTTTATTCTTTAATTATGTGATGCCTGGGGGCGTTGGTGGCGATGTGGTGAAGGGGTACTACATCATTAAGGATCACCCACAAAATCGAATGGGGGCAGGCATGAGTGTGCTTCTGGATCGAGTGATGGGTCTTTATGCCATGCTTATTTTGGCGATTATTTCAATGTTAGTGAGCCAAGAGAAAGTCAGTGGGAGCGCTCAGCTGAGCTTGATTGCCCGCAGCTTAGAAATTATTTTTGTGCTCTTTACACTGGGTTTGATTCTTGCTTTTTCTGAGCGTTTTCGTTCTTTGGGTTGGCAAAACTGGTTCAAGGGTTTTGGCTTTGGTCGCAAACTGATTTCTGCCTATGAAGCTGTTTATTCCTATTCTCATAATTTGGGGGTCATTTTCGGTACGGTCATTCTGAGTCTTTTTGCTCAAGTTTTGGCGATTGTGCTTATTTGGTGGGTAGGATCCCGTTTGGGCTTTGGTGAAGTGCCGGCCGTCATTTACTTCTCGGTTGTGCCATTAGGGTTTATGGTCACAGCTGTTCCTATTTCTCCTGCGGGTGTTGGTGTTGGGCAAATGGCTTTTTTCTTTCTATTTAATCTCTTTCTCGGAACTGAGTCACAGGTTGGACCTACCGTCATTACAGCTTTTCAGCTTCTCAATTTTATTTTGGGTTTATCGGGTGTTTGGTTTTTTATTCAGCGAAAGAGCTCATTGAGAGAAGTTGAGGGCGTTGTTGGATCGTGATCGTATCATTGTTCTCAGAACAATCGCCTATCGGGATTCTGACTTGATTATTCATGGGCTCAATCCTCAAGGGGCCAAGGTGAGTTACCTGGCTCCAGGTGCTAAAAGAAGTCGGCGTCGTTTTGGTGGCGGAGTTTTAGAGCCGACGAACTATATAGAAGTTGTTTATCAGCCAAATTCTAAGGTCAGTGGGAGCCTTCGGCGCCTTCAGGAGGCACAGGTGTTAAAGGACTTTCCAGGTCTTCGGCGCACGTACGAAGTCATACAGACTAGTCTCTCGTTTTTATCCTTGATTGATCAGGTGGGCCAAGAAGGAGACATTCATGGTGAAGAGCTCTTTAATCTCCTGGGGCATGCATTACAGTTTCTCTCTCAAAACGAAGTAAAATCACTGTCACTTTTTCGATTGCATTTTTTGCTTAAATTTCTCAATCAACAGGGAGTTCTCAACCTCGAAGATTGGATGCCCCCATTTTTGCAGGCTCCACTTAGGGATCACCAGCGACTGCAAAAACACTTTGATTCGTCGAGTGAGACTTGGATTCTTGATCAACTCATCAATGTCGAAAATCTTGTTCAAGCTTATCGTACATCTGGAGATGGCCTTACTTCTTAGATGAGATAAATGCCATCATCTTTGATTTCAATGAGGCGTTTTTTGTAGAGTCCACCAATGGCCATTTTGAATTTTTTCTTGCTGACACCAAAAACTCTGTAAATCTCCTCAGGATCAGTGCCATTATGGATAGGCAAAAAGCCCTTAGCTTTTTCTAATTCTTTTAAAATCACCACTCCGATATCTTTGGCGTCGTGGTGTCCTGTTCGATAGAGCGTTACGTCGAGCTTTCCATCGGGACGGACAGTTTTAATGAAGCCAATGACTTCTTGGTCTTTTTCGAGTTCTTGAAAAACTTCGTTATAGTAGAGCACGCCCCAGTATTTTCCATCGATAATTGTTTTATAACCCAAGTCGGTCATGGTCTTGATAATCAAATTAACTTGCTGTCCAACTTTATATTCGCCCTCTGGGGCTGAGTCTTTAATCATTTTATCTTCCTATTTGGTATTCGTCATCTCGCCATCAACCAAGGTAATCTGGCGGGCTGCCAATTGAGCAAAGCTCGGATCGTGGGTGACAAACACGATCGTGGTGCCATCGTTTTTATTGATTGATTGGAAAATGTCCATCACGATTTTACCATTTTGACTATCAAGATTGCCCGTCGGTTCGTCAGCAAACAAATATCGGGGTTTCATGATGAGAGAACGAGCAATCGCAACTCTCTGTTGCTCACCCCCAGAAAGATGGCGAGGAAGGCGATGAAGTTGCTGAGTGATGCCGAAAGCCTCCAACAGGTTGATGGCTTTTTTTTCGAATTCCTTTTCACGTTTGAATTTTCGTGCAGGCATTAATACATTTTCAAGGGCTGTTAATTCTGGAAGCAAATAATGAAATTGAAAAACAAACCCCATGTTTTCGTTTCGGAATCTATGAAGTTCTTCTTTTGATAGTTTTTGTATATCTCGATCATCAATCAGAATTTCACCTTCCGAAGCCCGATCAAGTGAGCTGATGACATAAAGGAGCGTGCTCTTGCCTGAGCCCGAACGCCCGGTGAGGGCAACAAATTCACCATCTTTGATTTTTAGATTAATTCCCTTCAAAATGTGATTGGGAGGGTTTCCGAGCGTTTGATGAACGTTGTTTAGAACTATCGACATCAGGAAGCCTCGCTACGAATGATTTCTATGGGTTCCAGTTTACCGGCTGCACGGGCAGGCAGAAGGCTAGCAACAATGGCCGCAGCAAATCCCAACACAAAAGCCTTCACATAGATGATAGGGTCAAAGGAAACGAGCATTTTTCCGTTTCCAAGCATTCTTTGGCTGGAAACTTGAATTTGTGACATCATTTGGCAAAAGATAAAACCAAATCCCAGGCCCACCGTGCTTCCGGTTGAACCCAAAATCAATCCTTGAATGAGAAAGAGGTTAATGATGTCTTTGGGCTCATAGCCCATCGAGCGTAGAATTGCGATTTCGCGACGTTTTTGATTCACCGCCATTGTCAGTATATTATAAATTCCAAACCCAGCAACAATGAGGATTGAAATGGTCATGGCATTTCTAACAATATCTTGAGTTTTGAAAACCGAAAGAGTGCCTTCGTTGATTTGATCCCAACTTTTTATTTTATCATGACTAAAAGCACTCCAGGTCTCGGCTTTTTTTTGTGCCTTGGTAACGTCCTTTATTCGCACAGCGATATCAGAAATTTGACTAGGCGATTTATTAACTGTTTGGACATCGGTGAGGTGAGCAAAGAGCGTGGTTTCGTCGAGGGTTTTGACTCCCAGTGAAAACGAGCCCACAATGCGAAAGGGAACAGCCTCACCCCGCGCAGAGGCCAGGGTGATGGTATCGCCGACGCGAGCTCCAAGAAGATTTAAAACCCCTTCACCCACGATGATCTTATTGCCGGCGGTGGCAATATCGTTAAATCGCCCCTCACGCATGTATTTTTGAATATTGGTAACTAAAACCTGTTTAGCCGGCTCCGAGCCAATGAGTCGCCCTGTTAGTGATGCGCCACCCTTACGAACCAAAACCTGAGCCACAAGCTGGGGGGAGTAGGCGAGAACATCGGAATCTTTCTTTAGGCGATCGAGCCAAACTTGGGGTTGTTGAACCTTGGCACTTTCTCTTAGTCCGCCGGGTGGGCTCAACCAAAAAACATGAGCAATAGAAGGGAAAATATTTTTTTCGACCTTCTCTTTGGTAATAAAATCTTCTCGCGCAGAGATGCGAATATGAGCATCGTTATTGACCAGTTGCTCGAGAATGAAGGTCTGGAATCCCAGCATCATTCCTGAGATAGTAATATAGGCCGCGGTCCCGAGGGTGATTCCCATGAGTGTGAGCATGGTTTGCTTGATCTTGCTCGTCAGGTGTCGCCAGGCCAGAAAAAACATTTTTATTCACCAATCAATTCTATGACGTCATTCTCGGAGAGGGTGGGGGAGAGAATCTCTCCAAAATCGGCATCAACGATTCCCATTTTTACAGGAGTGACCTCAAAAGAGCCCTCTTTTTTTAGCTGAATAGTTCCTTGGTTAATGGCTTTTATAGGAACCAAAATAGCTTTTTCTTTTTCGCCGACGACGATAGCGACATCGGCAGTCATGCCCGGGAGAATCTCTGTGGGCATTTCAGGGGCCTCAATGTGCGCGATCAGCTGACCCTGTCGAGGGAAAATGGCGCGAACAGAGCCCTCGATAGATTGGCTCTCGAGGCTTTCAAAGCTCAAGAGAGCTTTTTGTTTGGGGCGCACGCGAAGGGCGCCCTCTTGGTCAAGCGAAACACTAATGTAACGGCTCTTGAGGTCCATCATAGTAAGGATCGGAGCTTGAGGAAATACCGTTTCGCCGGCGTAAAAATTGATTTGGGTTACGGAACCTTCAAAGGGTGCAAATTGAGATTGAAGACCTTCTTCATCAAACTGGATGAGGCGTTGACCTTTTTGCACCATCTCACCCTCTTTTACGAAAAGCTTTTTTACCATCGTGGTCACACCTAACTTCAGGGTGTAAACATTGTCGGATTGTACGGTGCCCAATCCATAGATAGATTCAACGATTGGCCCCACTTTAGGGTGAATTTCTTGAACGCTTTTCTTTTTTCGAGTCAGAAAAAAAGTGGCACCAGCAAGAGCGAAAATTAAAGGAATAACAACGATGAGCTTTTTCATGGTCTCAGTTTACCATATAAACTAATTTGAGTTAATTAAATGTACGGCGGGTCGTGCTAAGTTATAAACATGGCGGTAACCAGTTGCCCACAATCGTAAGTCTAACATAACATCGACTAATGAATAATAAAACTTTTGGATCCTTAGATTTTTTGAGGGGAATAAAAATTCCGTTGGTGATTATGACGATGGTACTTGGTGGGTGTACAACCTCGGCAAAGGCGGTGAAATCGAAAATAAGTTTGTCGGAAGACTTTCTTGAAATAAAACCCGAACATGGAGTTTTGATTGATTTGCGCTATGGCACCACCAATAATTTTGTGGGAGAAAATATGTATGGCGACTTTCAGCAGGCTTATCTCCATCGACTGGCAGCAGAAAAGCTGTTTTTAGCCATCAAATTTCTCAAAGAAGAGCACCCTCATTACAAGCTGATTATTTTTGATGCCCTGAGGCCTCGCTCTGTACAGTATCTCCTCTGGAACAAGGTCAAGGGAACCGCCGAAGAAATTTATGTTGCCAATCCTAAGTCGGGGTCTGTGCATAATTACGGTTTTGCTGTCGACCTCTCTGTAGTGAACGAAAAGAACACTGAACTGGATATGGGGACTCCTTATGATAATTTCACGGAACTTGCGCACCCTGAATTTGAGGAGAAGTTTTTGAAAGAAGGAAAACTGACACAGACGCAGATCAATAATCGCTTAATTCTGAGAAAAGTAATGGTTCGAGCGGGCTTTGCACCTCTCACTCATGAATGGTGGCATTTTGATGCCTTGCCAAAGTCAGAACTAAAACAAAGGTACAAAATTGTAGAGTAGACCTAGAGATTTTTCTCAAGATAACTAATAGTCTCTTCGTAGCTTACTGGTTTGCCGAAAAAATATCCTTGTAGGTAGTCGCATCCAAGTTCGCGCAAAATGAGAGCCTGTTTCTCAGTTTCAACGCCCTCAGCAACCACTTCGATGTTGAGGCCTTTGGCTATATTGATAATCGCCTGCACGATAATTCGTGTTTTGTTGTCTTGCTCTAGTTTTCTCACAAACGACTGGTCGATCTTTAAGCTATCCACATTGAAGTCACTAAGGTAGCTAAGCATTGAGTATCCCGTTCCAAAATCATCAAGAGAAATTGGAAAACCCATGCTGCGACACTTTTCGATCCAATAAAAAAAGATGTTTCCCTCGAGAAGGATCTTTTCTGTAATTTCTAGTTTTACGTGTTTTTCCTGCACTCCATGTTTGGCAGGAATGGATTCGAGCATTTGGAAGAAGTTAATATCAGAAAATTGTTTTCCTGAAATATTAACAGCTAAAAAAAGATTTGGGTCTGTCTCATTCGTTTTTTGGGCTACATAATCTTGGAGCTTTCGTAGGCTCTCACAGGCTTTGTCAAAGACCCATTTGCCGATCGGGACAATCAAAGATGTTTCTTCAGCCACTCCCATAAAAAGATCGGGACGTACCATTCCGCGGCTATCACTTTGCCAGCGAATGAGGGCCTCGAAACCAACTGGTTTAAAAGTGTTAGCATTCACGATCGGCTGAAAAAAGAGGAGGAAAGCCTGGTCCATGAGGGCTTCGAAAAGTTCGGCCTCAAATTTAATTTTTTCGATGACTTTATTATGAGTTTCCTGGGCGGCCGCCCGACGACGTTCGTCTCCCACATTCGGGCTATTAATTCCCAGATTTCCGCGCATTCTTTTGAGAAGAATAGATACAAGGAGGCGAACGATGGGATCAGCAATGTCCATTCGTTGCTCAAATTGCTGACGCGAAACAGTTGAAACTTGCACATCCTCTAGGGCCCGAGCAGAAGCAGAGCGATCAGAATTATCGAGTATGGCCATTTCACCAAAAATCTCTCCCGGTCCCAGAGTTGAAACTGGAACTTCGGTGCCAAAACTTTCAGTAAAGATCTGAACTCTTCCTGAATCAATGATGTAAGCGCAGTCGCCTTCATCGTGCATTCGAAAAATTAGATCGCCTTTTTTAAATTTTTTTAGTGTTGCCTGTGACATCGCCTTAAAGTTTCTCGCAGACGGAGTCAATTCTCAAGGTCGAGATGATGAAAATAGGCTTAAAACTAGATTTGTTTAGTTTTTTGACACTGATTGAGAGGCTAGTCCATCAATAATTGAGTCGGCAATTCTTACGCCATCGCAAGCAGCAGAAGTGATTCCTCCTGCGTAACCAGCGCCTTCACCTGCAGGATACAGTCCTTGGTGCGAGAGACTTTGTAGTGTGACGGCATCTCTGACCACCCTCACTGGGCAGGATGTTCTTGATTCAATGGCAAAAAGCTGTGCCTGCGGAGAGATAAATCCGCGCATGTTCTTATTAAATTCGAGAAGGCCTTCAATCATCCGCGTTCGAATTGACTCCGGAAGGAGCTGATCCAGTCGAGTTGAAAGGGCCCCTGATGGTGAAGACGTAGGCAAGAGGTCTTGCGTTGTTTTGCCGTCAATAAAATCTTGCAGATTTTGAGCGGGTAGTTGTTTTGTACCGCCACCGCTAACAACTAGACTTTTGGCTTTTCGTTCTAAAGCTCGGCGAAACTCAAGGCCACCAAATAGATTTTGTTTAAAAAGACGATCATGATCGATCGACACCACGATGGCGGAATTCGCCCATGCTGAATTTCTTTTGTAATTGCTCATGCCATTGCAAACAAGACCGTCTTCATCGGTACCCGCCGAGAGAACGTAGCCCCCTGGGCACATGCAAAAGCTATAAACACCCACATCAGTTTTTTTATCGTGGTGGGCCAGTTTGTAGTTGGCGGCACCAAGTTTGGGATGTTGGGAGTAGTCACGATATTGAATTTTGTTAATTGCCGCTTGCGGGTGTTCGATTCGAAGGCCAAGGGCATAAGATTTACCTTCGAGAGTTACGCCGATGTCATTAAGGTGATAAAGCATATCTTCGGCGCTGTGGCCAGTGGCTACAACGACCATTGGGGAGTCAAAGTCTTCTCCGTATTCTGTGCGAACTCCTGTGACCTGTTTGTTCTGAGTTTTGATTTCTGTGACTTGAGTATCGAAATGAATCTCACACCCAGCGTCGATCAGAAATTGGCGCAATTTGGGAATAACACGTCGAAGACGATCACTTCCCACATGCGGGTTTGCTAGAAATTCAATTTCACCGGGAGCTCCAAAATCAACCAAGCGTCGCAAAACGTAGGGGATATGCGGTGATTTGATGCGAGTGATGAGTTTGCCATCAGAGTAAAGGCCCGCGCCGCCCTCGCCAAAACACACATTATTGCGACGATCGAGTTTTCCATAACGCCAGAACTGGTTAATGCCCTTCATTCGCATTTCTGCTTTTGAGCCTCTCTCAAACAGGCGGCACGCAACACCCCTCTCGACTAAACGAAGTGCACAAAAAAGACCCGCGGGACCACTGCCAATGATAATGGGTTTTACTCCGACGGGGCTGATCTTGTCGGGTTGCCAATCGGGCCTGAGAAGTGTTTCACCGGCCTCTGCCACTTCCACTGAGTACACCAATAGAGGCTCTGATTGGCGGCGACGAGCATCGACACTCTGCCTCAAAATACGGTAGGAGCTGTAGTCCGGAACCAACTCCTTGAGTTTTTCATCGAGGTCCGAATCGAGTGTGATCATAAGATCGTGAAAGATTTTTGACATACCCAAATGTAGCACAAAAGTTCTTCGACAAGAACTTGAACTTGCACTATTTAAACGGAAGGGCGGAAAAGGAGGCTGACAGTGGCCATTTTATACTGGATTCCGAAAAATCTTCTTAGTTATTGGGTTGGAAAATTAATGTATTTGCGATTCCCTCAACCTCTTCAGTCGTGGCTGATTAAAGGTTTTGCAGGTCTCTATAAAATCAATCTTGAAGAGGCAGAGCAAGTAGTTGCTAATTATCCGAGCCTGGGCGATTTTTTTGTTCGGCACTTGAAGCCGGGTGCTCGTCCAATTGGGGGCTCAGCTTATGTACATCCCGCCGATAGTAAAATGACGGCAAGAGGGGTTGTGATCGGAAATAAAGCCATTCAAGCCAAAGGCAGCAGTTACTCCCTTGGAGACTTTTTGCAAGATAAGTTGGTTGATCGCTGGCAGCAGGGCTACTTTATTACCTACTACCTCTGTCCGACGGATTATCACCGAGTTCATTCGCCGGTTGATGGGCTGATCAAGGAGGTTCGCTATGTTCCTGGTAACCTATGGCCAGTCAATGATTGGAGTGTCAAAAATATTCAGAATCTTTTCGTGCAGAATGAGCGAGTGATTGTTGAGATAGAAACCGTTAGAGGGCCGATCGCAGTTGTTTTCGTTGGGGCTACAAATGTGGGATCGATTCGGCTAAATTTTGAACCCAATCTCCGCACGAACCACCAGCACAAGCGTCAAGAGCAAAAAATATCCTATATTGATCCGGTGGCTGTCAAAAAGGGGGAGGAACTTGGTATGTTCTGCCTGGGCAGTACGGTGATTGTAGTCAGCACGTCGGCTTGGAAGGAATTGCAATCGGTTGTGCAAACCAACGAGGTTCTTCCCGTTCAGGTCGGTAAATCGCCAGAGTAAGAGCACTCCGTGGTTGGCGTTTCGGCAATCGTTACTTTTTGAAGCTCCGGAAGGAGCGCCTTTAGCCTTTCAAAAAGAAAAACACAGAGGGCTTCTGAAGTCGGGTTTTCTAAGCCAGGAACCTCATTGAGGTAGTTATGATCAAGCAGTTTGAGTGTTGGTTTTACGATTTGATCTAAATCGTGATAATCATACATCCAGCCTAGGGTTTCGTTCCAGGGTCCAAAGAGAGTGAGGGTAATAACAAAACTGTGCCCGTGGACGTGTGAGCATGGATGACTGGGGGGTAATTTTGTTAACTTACGGGCCGATTCGATACGATATTGCACTTTCATTTCAAAATTTTTGGACATCAGCATTCCCTCGGTCTAGAGTAAGAGTTCTCGTAAAACACCTGATTTAAAACAAAAAAGGTCGATGATGCAAGGATCCAAGTTTAAATATTTAAATCTTTCAAAAGAAAATATGAAGTTTTCTTCCGCTCATTTTCTCATTTTTGATGACCACAAGGCAGAGCGTCTTCATGGTCACAATTATCGTGTGGTGGTAGATTTTAAAATAGAGTGGGATGAGGATTCTGAATATGGGTACGCTGTTGATTTTTCCATTCTTAAAAACATAATCAAAGCTCAATTAGACCAATGGGATGAGCATGTATTGCTGCCAGCCAAACACAAAGATATCAAGGTGGCAGTGAGAGGCGATTCGTTGGAGCTCAATTTTCGAGACCGTTTTTATGTCTTTCCAAAAAATGAAGTGATGTTATTGCCGATAGTGAATACTTCTGTCGAATTACTATCCGAATTGCTCTGCAAGGAGCTCTGGGCCTCCCTTCAGAGCCTTGGTATAGCGGGAATGCAAGTTCAAGTGGAAGAAACTTTGGGGCAATCGGGACGCAGTGCTATCGGTGCATGGTAGAGGTAATTGTATGTTAATGGGTTTTATTATCGGTGGGTTCATTTTTTTTATTACCGCGCTTTATTTTATCATACTTGCCATTTGGCCGGAATGGGTGGGGGTTTCAGGGAGAGATCACCAGCAAACCCTCGCTGATCAGAAGGAGCAGGAATTGAGTGCGTCTTCATCGCAAGACGAAAAATCACATAAAAACTAAAGGTCGTTATCTTTTTGTGATGAGCCAGAGGGCTCGAAGAGTGATAGTTTTTGAAGAGAATAGAATGCAAAGATGAGAAGTGTGATATTTCTTAATGTGACAATAGTTACAAAAAAAGGACTGCCTTCAACAAATTTCCAATAGCCAATATCAAAACCCACATAGGTGAGCACGTAGGTTGCCAGCGCTAAAAAAGCAAGCTTGGCGTCGAATTCAAGGGCCAGAAGCACCGAAATTGGAATCATTATCCAAATAAAAAACTGTGGAGAGAGCACTCTCTGAGTCGCTAGAAAGAGCAGAAACACAACTAACCAAATAAGAGCTGAAAAATAAGAAGCCTCTCTCGCAGTCCAGGGTACACGAAAAATTTTCTGGCCCTTTTTCAAAAATAAATACAAGCCAAAGGCTGCTAGAACTAAAATGCCCGAGATTTTAGAGAGTGAGAGGTACCATTCGGGAACCTGAGTTTCGTCTATGTGTTGGGCTCCGTAATTGTTAACAACCAAGCTCGCTTGTGGTTTAATAAGGTGCTTGATAGCGATAGGCGTAGCCCAGGTCGACTCTACTTGAATGCCTCTTTGAAAATGCATTTTTAGATCGGCCAGAACTCCCTTCGCATGAATGACTTGGTAGAGTAAAAGAATTGTAAAAAAAGGAAGTAACAAAAGGCAAAGCTCTCTGAGGCCATTTTTTATTAGCACCAATCCATCTTTTAGTGCTTTCGGAGGAGCCGATTTTTTCATGAAATCGCAAATCAAATTGAGGACGATTGCATAGAGAAAAGGTACAAACTTAATAAGCATGCCGAGCGTGCTAATGATTATGATAGTGGCCTGGGTTCTTCTTGGTGAGTTAAAGGCCAAAAATAAACCCAAAAGACTAGCTACAATAAAAAGATCGAGTCGATCATAAATTAGGTGTCCTTGTAGAAAACCAAACAATGTATAAAAAACGACAAAGTGTACTATTTTTTCATCTTCGAGCTCGAGATTCCTTTTTAGGTAATAGAAGCATGCAGCAAAAAGAGTGAGATCGACAATGAACATTTGAGCCCGAAAATTTCTCCAGTAGTCCCAAAAATCCAAATTTGAAAACCAACCCGGGAGATAAACAAAAAATAGTGAGAGAGGAGGGTAGCCAAATGCAAAATTTTCGTAGGCTTTGGCGTGGGTCAATAAGCCCTGTTTTGCGATGTCCTGGTAAAATGAGACATCAGAAACATAGGCATCATAAAATAGAAGGATAGTCAGTCGGCATAGAACGAAAAAAAGCACTAATGATAGCTGAGTTTGATTTAAACCCAATGTCTTTTTCTCGGTCATGGAAAGCTACCCTTGTAATGTTTAGAATTCGTGCTTTTCTTAATTCAATTTAGATGTCTTCAGAATCTTGGTCCTCAGCATCGGTATAATCTGTTAACAGAAACTGAAACAAAGAACCTTTGTAGTAGTGATAGAGAATAATCCCTTGTTTGAGATCGAAAAGATTGCCCCAGTGGCGGTTCTGAGCTTCGGCCAGATCTTTAACGCCATTGATAAAATCGAGATAAGTTGCTTTGCTCTGACGATATTCACCTTCGATAAAGAGAAAGTTATTTTGTTCCAAAATCAGTAATTCCTCGCTCGTTTTAAAGTTTTCTCTGAGCTGTCGAAACTGAGTTTGAAGCTTTAGAATGTCCTGGGTGAGTTCAATTTTTTTCTGAGACAAATCGGCTTTTTGAATTTCATTGGTTATTATAGCCTGACTTTTTTTAGATCGTTGTTCGCCGCCATCCCAAAATGTCCAGTTTAACACAAGAAGGGCACTCCATGATTGCGTTTGTTGGGAATCAAAACTCAGTCCCGTGTTCCAATAACTTGAGCTGTTCAAAGCGGTGTTAAAGTCTAAGTTGATGGAGGGGTCAATTTGTTGGACCGCGATGTCCTGAGTGATTTCATTGGCGTCTTTGGTGAGATTAATAACTTGTCCCTCGTAGGTTTTATCGATGCTCGCGGGATTTTTGAAAAGGTCCAAGAGCGATGGGGAGCTATCTTCTGGGCGAAACTGTACCTTTGCCATTTCTTCAGGAAGGCCAGAAATAGCCAATAGATTGAGTCGGGACCTTTCAACAAGAGTGATTTGCCTTTGTAAATCGAGCTCGGCTCTTTGGGCCTGGCTCTTAAATCTCAAAAAATCGCGACGTGATCGAAGTCCGTGAAGATATTCATCAGAAATAAGGTCAAACTGCTTTTTTATGAGCTTCTGCTGATTTTTCTGAATCTCAAGGCTTTTCACGAGTTGGGAGTATCGATAATATTCTTGAGTGACCTTCAAGCACAATTCATCACGCTGCTGAAAATAGTGGATCTCCGCTTTTCTTTTCAGCGTCTTGGCCAAAGCAATTTTTTTTGCATCGATTCCTTCTCGCCATAAATTTTGACTCAAGATTAAGGAGCTAGCACTGGTTTCGGGTATTAGATAAGGCTTTGGATTCTGATTACGTTGGCCATGAGTTGATTCGAGTCTCAGTCGAGGCCAGTACAGTGATTTGTTTTTAACCTCTTCGAGTTCTGCAAACTGTTTTTCGTGTTTCGCTTTAGAAATGAGAGGGGAGTGCTCAATCGCCTCTTTTAATAAGTCGTGTAAATTGAGAGCTTTTACTTCTGGTTGTGGTTCGGCTAAAACCGAACCAGAGACCAGGCAGACAAAAATAATAATTACCTTTTTACGACAAATCATGTGAGCCGCGTGCTCTTCTTTAAAGAGCTACGGCCCTGAGTTCGTTCATTTTCGTTTGAATATCATCGGGAATGTAGAGGCCACCGGTGCCACTAAAGCCAGAGATCGTGCTTTCCTGATAACGAGCAAAACATTTTTTTGCGATCTCGGAGTGTGGTTGGGTGCGAATGCAAAGTTCGTAATAATCCTCGTTCATTGACCAAGCTCCAATTTCGCCAATATTTTCGTAGATCATGCCCAACTGAAACAAGGCCTCGGATTTTTCAGAAGGAGCTTGGGATTTCGCTAAAAACTTATGGAGTAGACTTCCTGCGCGAAGGTAGTCGACGGTGCCTCCCTCGCTGCGTGATATCTTTTGAGCTGCTTCGGCTCGATCCACCAATTGCTGAGCTGTTTTTAAATTAACAGGGGCTTTGGTATTGATCATCCAAGCTTTAACAGATTGTTGCCAAAACGGAAGCTGTCTTTTGATGAAATAGGGAAGGTTTTGGTTTTGGCTAACGATTGAAATAAATTTTTCAGCTTGAGCGGGATCATTGCGGAATCTGACCGTAATAATGAGTCCCATTTGAACGAGTTTTTGCCATGCAACGATAGATAAACCATCGCCTTTAGCGGTGGCTGCTTCGATTTCATTCATAGCTTCGTCGAAGTAACGACTAGCTATTAAGAACTGAACTCTCTCTACAATGGCTACTTTTTGAAGTGTGTTGAGAAATTGGGGTTGAGCAAGAGCCGGACCCACTTCTAAACGGGTGTGGCACTGAACACATTGAGCGAGAGCGTTTTTAAATACACTTCGAGAGAATTCAAGGTGCCCTGACTGAAAAGAATCTAGGGACAATTTAAGGTTTTCTTCAAAACGACGACCGATTAATTTAAGAGATGGGTCTTTGTCGGGATTGGGTGTGGATTCATTGATATTATGAGCGAGATTTTTTAATTCCGTCATCTTTTGTTCGAGGAGGGGTTTATTTGCTGATTGATGAAAACTTTTAGGATCCGTCACGATCGGCATCAGAACAGAGAGATTTTCAGTGAGTTGCTGCATTTGTGAAGGCCATGATTGCTGACTAGATGCTGTTGCTATGGAAGGGGTTTTTGTTTCTGACTCTTGATTTTTTTTGATGGTTGACTGACAAGAAATCGCTTGTAAAGCAACAATCGGGGCAACGATGAAAGATGCCATTTTAATAAGGTTCATTGAGTTCCTCCCTGAGATGTAAATAGTTTAGGATTGGACTAACAATAACTCAAGTTAAAGTTTAAATAGAAACTGTTGTTAAGGCTCTGATTTATTTTGCGAGACTCTCGGGAAATAATCCATGATGGAGTGCGGTATTTTTAAGAAGCTGAAAGTTTGGTGAGGATTCAATTGGGTTTCCCTCGGAGTTTCGTGCAAAAACCTCTGCGACAGCAGAGGGAATATCGGGAGCATCTGTTTCCAAAGGAGTCAGGAATAATTTTTGGGCAAGAGTTTCCCCTTGTTCTGATCCGTGTGTTGCAATGAGTGCAAGTCGAGTGTTCCAAGCCCATCCGCTCCAGGCTTGCGCGCGTTGGTAGGCGGCGTAACGATCATCTTCATCAGGATTAGTTTTGGGGATAAATTGAACGGTTAGTTCGGCAGTTCGCATCGATCCACTTGTTTTTTTGAAGATTTTTTGGCCAATCAGAGGTTGTTTAGTCATAAAAGTAGCTAAGACGTCTCCCATTCCCTCCGAGAGAGATATGTCGTTGATACCTCCAAAGACGTCGTCGGCAAAGTGGGCGTACTCGTGATAGAGAGCGGTGTCGAAGGCACTATTTCGGCAGTCGGAGGTTTCATCATAAAAAGTAACAACACCATTGCGATAATGGGCATTGCACATTTGGATATTAGAGTTTACTCGTGCGTTTAACACACTGTTAAGAGGTTTTTGATCGAGCCCGACCTGGTTGATTAAAAAATCATGGGCTCTGGTCAAATAAACAAAAGCATTGACCATAGCTCCCTGTCGCTTTGACTTTTGGGGATTATAGATAATGTCTGAATTGTTCGCCTTAGAAACCTCAATTTCGGGAGGCTCTTCTCCAGCATCTAGAACGTCAACAAATGGATTCCTGAGTAAAAATGAAAGCGTTTTAGCAGGGTGAAGAGTGCTAAGAAGGCCATTTTGGTCGGCTATTAAGATTTGATCAATAGGAGTTTTCGACGTTGCCAGGCTCAGAGGAAAGGGTTGCCATTCATCCGTATTGCCTAACTCTGGCGTTGCCATGCCGATCAGATTTAGAGTCTTGTATTCTGAACCTTCAATCTGACGTGGCCGTAAATAGGGACTCTTTCTCGACGCCGCAACCTCAGTGTTTCGAGTTTCCCATTGGCCCGTTCTAACATCAACAAAGTATGTTTTGGGTGAATCTTTAAGTTGAACTTTCCAAGAGGGTTTCCATTTTTTATCAGTATAATTCCAAACACCCTCAATGTTCCAAATGGGTGCTGCCGTTTTTTCATGTGATTGAAGGCTCAGGATGGCCTCTTTTTTGGAAGTTCTAATGGAAAACTCCTCTGGAAACGGAGTGTGAAGATTATGTTGAACGAGTGAAAGTTTGTAGTTTTCGGAATCCTTCGAAAAGGCCATGACTCGCAAGTGGGCAGATGGAACGATAAAACCTTGAACTTTAATTTTAAAATTCAAGAATATTTCTTTGTGACCGTGGCGAGTCTTTCTAGCTGAAATTCGCGGATAGAAATGATGCAACGACAGGTGCTTAGGCCAAGCAATCTCGCTTTTTACTTTTTGCAGTATTAGTGAACTTAAATCGGTGGCTTTGCGGGAATGGACCCACCAGGTATCGGGAAATATCACTGATACTGGCGAAGAACTCTTTTGGATAGGTCTAAACACGTGAGGGTTCAAATTTGGCTTCAATGGGCGCTGCTGGTTGTGACCATCCTCTTTTGCGGGGCGAATGGAAGAGTTTTGAAAACCGTTTAAAGCCTTTTGATGATCATTCTTTGAGAACAATGTTTTTGTGGATTGATCCAATTTCAGTACGATAGTTTCGGAGAAAGAGTTCAGGAGGTTTAAAGAAAACCCCAGTGTCAAAAGCAACAGGAAAAAAAAGAAAACCAAGAATGAACCTGCTTTGGAAGGGTGACGATCATTTTTCATTCGATATCCTAAGTGACTGTCTCAAAAAAGCTCCAAGTTCTTGGGATCTTTAAATTAACAGAGGTCGACAGCAGGGAGATAATAATGTTCCCTTCATCAGAAGACTTTACTTAGGTGGGGGCAAAGAATGTCACAGCCGACGTAGAGGATTATTCCATTTTCGTTCGGTGCTCTGTTACCAAGGTGCTGAGAAGCCCATCCTTTAGGCCTACATAGGGTATCACCAGTTTCTGTACCCCTGTTTGGAGCATGACAAGTTTAGTGATGAGCATGGCAGGTACGATAACATCGGCTCGGTCGGGTCGCAGCTTTAATTTAGACGTTCGTTGTTTGGTGGGAACGGCACGAACTCGATCAATCAATCGATTAAGTTCATCGATGGTTAAATAGGTTCCTGGGTGTTTTCGTAAAAGTTGGAGTTTAAGTTTGCCCATTGCCTCTAAGTTCCCTCCGGTGCCGATGGCATACAAAAGAGGTGTTTCGGGAGATCGATTGGCGGCAATAAAGTTCTGGATTTCGGCTACCGATTCAACGAGGAGAAAGGGAATGTCAGCTTCTTTGAGTTTACGTTTCTTAATCTGTTCTAGCAGGCGAACCGTTCCGAGAGGAAAGCTTTTGGTTGCTACGGGTCGACCTTTCAGGGCAAATGTGAGTTCAACCGATCCTCCGCCAATATCTAAGAGGAGAACATGGTAGGGAACTAAATTAATTTCATTTTGTACCGCAGAAAATATAAGTTGGGCCTCTTGAAGTCCATCGATGAGATCGATATGGAGGCCTGATTTTTTGGAAATATGTGCTATCACTTCGTCCCGGTTGGTGGCCTCTCGGAGTGCACTCGTTGCTACGACCTTATAGTGGTGAATCTTGTATTTTGTCAGAATCCTCTGGAAGGCTTTGAACGTTTCGGTGGCTTTAGCAAGAGTCTTTTTACTGATTTTACCTTTATCAAAAACATCGGCTCCCAGGCGAACGGCTGCTCGGTACTTTTTGAGGACCTGGTAATGGTGATTTTCAATGTTCTTGGCGATCACAAGTCGTATGGCATTTGAACCGATATCAATGGCTGCTAAATTCATATAAATCCTATCTTATTCTCCATAGTTAGAGATTTGCAAATGGAAAGCCGAGTCGTCACGCTTTATTTGGTTGCCATCCATTGCAGGCCACACCTACTGTGATCGGCATTGGAATTTTGTATTGAAATGGGGCGATGGGGACGACTATCTTAACCAATTCTTAACGGGACAATGGAAAGACTTATTTTTAATAATCCGTCCAAACGACGAGGAGGACTCAATCATGAAGGCTTCAATCATTTTATTTACGGCGTTATTAGGTGCTGGCCCTTTGCTTCAGGCCGGCGAAGCGATGATCAAAATCGATGGATCGAGTACTGTGTTTCCCATCACCGAAGCCATGGCAGAAGAATTTCAGGCGCAAGAACGCGGGGCGGTTAAAGTCACTGTCGGTATTTCTGGAACGGGTGGGGGTTTTAAAAAGTTTTGCCGCGGAGAAATTGATGTTCAGGATGCTAGTCGTCCAATCACAGACAAAGAAATGTCTGATTGTGCGAAAAATAAGGTCAAATACGTCGAGCTACCGGTGGCTTTCGATGCCATGGCTATCGTGGTGAACCCTAAAAATAACTGGCTCAACGACATCACGGTTGCCCAGCTCAAAACGATGTGGGCTCCTGAGGCTCAGGGAAAAATAGTCACTTGGAATCAAGTGGATGCTCGTTGGCCTTCGGTTCCTCTGAAGCTTTATGGTGCAGGAAGTGATTCTGGAACTTTTGACTACTTCACAGAAGCTATTGTCGGCAAAGCGAAATCGAGTCGCGGGGATTATACGGCGAGTGAAGACGACAATACCCTGGTTCAGGGTGTTGTGAATGATAAAAATGGATTAGCTTATTTGCCTTTGTCTTATTATGAAGAAAACAAATCTAAGCTGAAGTTGGTTGGCGTGATCGGTGGCGACAAGTCACCCAAAAAAGGTTTGGCGGTAAAGCCAACAAAAGAGACCGTCGAGAATGGTACTTATTTTCCGTTGTCGCGACCTCTCTTTATTTATGTGAGTGAATCGGCTCTAAAAAGAGCCGAAGTACGTAAATTCGCTGAATTTTATTTAAAGAATGCGTCATCATTTGTTCCTGAGGTGAAATATGTTGCCTTGCCCGCAAAGTCCTACGAACTTGCAAAGCAACGGTTAGCAAAAAATCAACTCGGTACTGTGTTCAGTGGGCACTCCGAAGTGGGAATGAAAATTGAAGACCTCCTAAAGAAAGAAACTAAGCTTTAAAGCACTGTTGGTAGTGTCGGCTTGAAGTTTCAAAAATTGTTTTCGGGGGTTGATTGGAAAGGGCACTTCGTTTGGCTGTGACATCCAGAAAAAAGGACGCGGCGCTTCGGCGGCGTTTCCACCAAAAAGCCTCTGAATTTGTGATTGAGTCGCTTCTTTTTCTTTCGGCTCTAGTCAGTATTTTTCTTACGATTGCTATTGCAGGGATTCTTATAAAAGAATCTCTGCCTTTTTTTGAGCACGTTTCTATCAAGGAGTTTCTGACAGGTACAGAATGGACTCCGATGTTTGATGATGCTAGGTTTGGCATTTTGCCACTCGTTAGTGGTACTCTTCTCACTTCTGTGATTGCTCTCGCTGTCGCTATACCTCTTGGAACGATTGCTGCGATTTATCTCTCTGAGTTTGTTACTCCTAAGACGCGAGAGATTTTTAAGCCGTGTTTGGAGTTGTTGAGTGCAGTTCCTACGGTAGTGTACGGATACTTTGCTCTCTTGTTTGTAACTCCGATTCTAAGAAATATTTTTCCAGATATTGGTTTCAATGTTTTGAGTGCTGGGCTCGTTATTGGTGTTATGATCATACCCTATGTGAGTTCTCTCTCTGAAGATGCGATGCGTGCTGTTCCTAACTATTTGCGCGAAGGGTCTTATGCCATGGGTGCAACGCGCATTGAAACGGCTTTTAAGGTTGTTTTTCCGGCGGCCTTGTCGGGAATTACCTCCGCTTATATTTTGGGAATTTCTCGCGCCATCGGAGAGACCATGGTGGTGGCCATTGCTGCGGGCATGCAGCCGAACCTCACGTTAAACCCGTTGGAACCATCAGAGACAATCACTGCTTTTATTGTTCAGGTGAGCATGGGTGATCTGCCTCACGGGTCAATTGGCTATCAGAGTATCTACGTGGCTGGTTTAACGTTATTGTTAATTACTTTTATTTTTAATGTGATCGGGTTTGTTTTGCGTCGTATGTTTAGAGAGGCCTATTGATGGAAACTCAATCCAGTCAGGAGCTTCAGCAGCTCATACAGCGAAAAAAAATTATCAATAGCCTTGCGGCCCTGTTTGGTTTTTTGACTCTGGTGTTTGCTCTGATTGTGGTTCTTGTGTTGTTTTATGATTTGGCAAAAACAGGAGTTCCTCGATTAAGCACCGAATTTTTTATGAATTTTCCTTCGCGCTTTGCTGGGCGAGCAGGGATTCTTTCTGCGTGGGTGGGTACTTTGGCTGTCATGATGGTCACTGCCCTCTGTGCAATTCCACTGGGGGTTGCCTCTGGCATTTACCTTGAGGAATATGCTCCTAAAAATTGGCTTACCACTTTTATTGAGTTAAATATTGTCAATCTGGCCGCTGTTCCCTCAATAACCTTTGGGCTCATGGCCCTCGGAATTTTTGTTTATCAGTTTGGATTTGGAAACAGTATTTTAACGGCGGGGTTGACCCTCGGTCTTCTGGTGTTACCTATTGTTATCGTGGCTACGAGAGAGTCTTTGCGAGCGATTCCACAGACGATTCGCGAAGCCTCGATGTCGCTCGGGGCCAGTCGTTGGCAAACCGTGCGAGATCATTTGATTCCTTATAGCTCTGGTGGTGTTCTGACGGGTGTAATTATTGCTTTATCTCGGGCTATCGGAGAAACAGCGCCGCTCATTACTATTGGAGCGCTAACATTTATTGCTTTCTTGCCTCACCCTCCGGTGCTGCTGGAGCCGCCGTTTATTAGTTTTGAGTGGCTCAAAGATTCATTCACCGTTCTTCCGATTCAACTATTTAATTGGGTGAGCCGACCTCAAGAGGAATTTCATGTGAACGCTGCCGCTACGGGAGTGGTTCTTTTAAGTTTAACCTTGATGATGAATGCCGTGGCAATCTACTTAAGGTATCGCTTTAGAAAAGGAATTAAATGGTAACCGAAACGCCATCAATCAAGGCTGACATAAAAGAACTCAAGTTTTTCTATGGTGCCAAACAAATTTTAAATTCAGTTTCAATGCCGATTTACAAGGATCGGTTGACGGCACTTATTGGTCCATCCGGATGTGGCAAAACAACTTTACTGAGGTGTTTTAATCGGATGCACGATCTTTATGCGGATACTTCTTATAAGGGACTGATTCAGCTTCAGCCTGGAGAAATAAATATTCTTGATCCCAAAGTTGACCCCATTGAAATTCGCATGCGTATTTCGATGGTGTTTCAAAAGCCAAATCCTTTTCCCAAGTCCATTTTTGAAAATACGGTTTATGGCTTGAAGGTCAGAGGGGTCAAAAAACGTTCTGTATTGATGGATCGTGCGGAACAGGCTCTGAAAGATGCGGCGCTATGGGATGAAGTTAAAGATCGTTTAGATTCATCGGCACAAGGTCTTTCGGGTGGTCAGCAGCAGAGGCTTTGTATTGCTCGGGCTCTTGCTATTGAACCTGAGATTTTACTGCTAGATGAGCCGACCTCAGCCCTCGATCCAATCTCCACTGGAGCCATCGAAGAGTTGGTGATGCAATTGAAAAACAAAGTCACTATCATTATGGTGACCCATAATATGCACCAGGCAGCGCGAGTTTCCGATTATACGGCCTTCATGTATATGGGTGATTTAGTTGAGTTTGGAGAAACAACTCAATTGTTCACTTGCCCAAGAGACACTCGAACCGAAAATTATATTACCGGTCGATTCGGTTAGGGGTTGTCAAAGCCGGGGGCTCTGTTAGACTTTGAGTTTAATCAGCAGCGGTGGGAGGATGTCGATGGAAAGGCATTTTGAGACAAAGATTGAGGAACTCAAAAGAATTTTAGTGTTAATGGGAGCCTATGTTGAAAAAGCTCTCGAAGAAGCGGCAGAGTCACTGTTAAAAGAAGACCGAAATCGTTTTCAAATAGTTCATGAAATCGAAGATAAAATCAATAGCGAGCAGCTTCATATTGATAATTTCTGTATGGAATTATTGGCCAAACAGGGGCCTGTGGCTAAAGATCTCCGCTTCATTGTCGCGGTCATCAAGATCAATACCGACCTTGAACGCATGGGTGATCAGTGTGTGAATATTGCTTATAATGGCTTGGATTACCTACAGCATGGCTACAAAATTGATTGTCCCGAAATCAACGAAATGGTGGCCGATGTAAAAGCAATGGTTAAACAATCATTGGATGCCTTTGTTAAAAACGACGAAAAACTCGCTCAAAAAGTGATGCTGATGGATGACTCCGTTGATAAAAATAAAAATGCTGTGTTTCGTCGACTCGAGGAGTGGATGATGAAAAATCCGCAGCACATTCGTCCGGCTCTCAATCTTATTTTAATCGCTCGCAATTTAGAGCGATTGGGTGATCATGCCACTAATATCGCCGAAGATGTTATTTTTGCCTCCTCCGGACGAGATATACGACATGGTCGGGAATCGCGAACGTAAAAGCGAAGAAAGTGAAGTGTTATGACGAATAAGAGCGTTGTTATTATCGAAGATGAATCAGAAATCCGAGATCTTGTTCAAATACTTCTTACTCGTCAGGGCTTTCGAGTCGTTGCTCTTGGAAGCGTTGAGGAATTTCGTCAGTGGCATGTCAATAATCCTAGTTTACCCATTGATCTTATTGTTCTCGATTGGATGTTGCCTGGAGAGAGTGGTTTTGATTTTTTAAAAGATGCTCGTCAACATCCTGATCTCAAGCTGATTCCCGTGATTATGGTGACGGCTAAAGCGGAGCCAGAAGAGGTGGTCTCGGGGCTCGAAAACGGAGCCGATGACTATTTAGTTAAGCCCTTTGATGGGTCGGTATTGGTGGCCAGAGTCAAAGCCCTTTTGCGAAGAGCAGGCAAGCCCGACCTCGTAGAAGTCATCGAGTTCGAAAAACTAAAAATCAATTTGCAAAGTTTTGAAGCTTTACTTGATGGCGAAAAGCTTCCATTAACGGCCACTGAGTTTAAATTGTTATCAACAATGGCTCAAAGAGTTGGGAAAGTTTTTACTCGTGAACAATTAGTTCAGGCTGTACAGGGAGAAGGGGTTAATGTCATTGGTCGCACCGTTGACACCCATGTTTTTTCTCTTCGAAAAAAACTCGGACCACTTGGCGATTGCATCGAAACTTGTCGTGGAATTGGTTATCGCTTTCGTGAGTTAGAAGGTACTACGATATGAAAGCCTATTTTCCTCAACGAATTTTTTGGCGCAGTTTTTGGAGTCATGTGAGCGCCTATCTTTTTGTGGTTTTGTTTGGTTTAGGGGTTGGGTTTTGGTTTTTGATTCCTGAGTTGGGGCAAGTTTCGCTGACCGAGTTTAGAAAGCTCCTTTGGCCTTGGCTTTTGAAGGTATTGCCCCTTCTGAGTATTTACATGGTGTTGGTTTCTCTGTGGTTCTCTTATCATACCGTCAAGCCTCTGGCTCAAATCATTAAGACGGTGAGGGGAATGGTGAATCGTCGAGGATTGGCGGAGGCCGATCTTGATGATGAAGATAATTTTGAAGAAGAAGAAGGGGAGTATTACGAGCTTGATGTGGCGTTGAATCGCGTGCGCCGTAAACTCAAAAAAAAGTACGATCAATTGGATCAGCTTCGTGAAGAGAGCGAAACGCTCATGATGTCGATGGCGGATGCGGTTGTGAGTGTAGACGGACAACAGCGTTTGGTGTTTTTTAACTCGCACTTTGCTGCCCATTTTTTAACACAGGCTCAGGCCCAAAGAACCACGCATTTGTCTGATGTACTTCGAGATCCTGAGCTTTTGAGTCTCGTTAATAATGCTATTAGCAGAGGACAAATGGGTGAGCGCTCGATCAGTTTAACGTCCGTGCTTGAGGGGCGTGAAAGAGATTATGGAATAGCGATTTCACCTCTGAGGAGGCCCGATGAAGGCCCGATTTACGGAGCTTTAATTGTTTTTCACGATATCACCCATTTGAAATCAGCGGAAAGAATGCGAATCGAATTTTTGAGTAATGTTAGTCATGAGCTACGAACTCCACTCACTACAATTAAAGGTTACGTTGATTTACTCAATGATGACCTAACTGCTGGAAAACTCGAAGGTGCGCAGCAATTTGCTCCAATTCTATCACGCAATATTAATCGCTTGGTTGATTTGGTAAACGATTTATTGCTCATTTCAAAGCTCGAGTCTAACCCAGAGTTGCAGATCGAAGTGAACGATACTCATCGTATTTCTGACAATATGAAAGAAGAGTTTTCGCAGGCTCTTCAAAAAAAACAACAAACGATTATTGCTACAGTATCGGCACCAGTGATAAAGGCGGATCCTATAAAATTGCAGCAAATTCTTCGGAACCTAATTTCAAATGCTATTCGATATGGCCCCGAGAAAGGTCAGATTGAGATGAAATGGTTGCCAGTTTCAAACGGCATCGAATTGCGCGTAAAGGACTACGGTCAGGGCATTTCAGAACAACACCAAGCACGTTTGTTCGAGCGATTTTATCGGGTCGATAAAGGGCGTTCGCGCGAGCTAGGTGGTACGGGATTGGGTCTTGCGATTGTGAAGCATTTGATGTTAGCTCATCGGGGCACAATCAGTGTGCGGAGTAAATTGGGTGAGGGTAGTGAGTTTATTTGTTTTTTTCCGCAGAGCTAGTGAGATCCTTCTGAAAACTAAAAGGTAATTTATGGTGCTGATACAAAATGATGTTGATTTATCGTCTCTCAATACTCTGCGCGTACCAGCGAAGGCGACCTATTTTAGTGCCTTTAAAACAGTTTCCGAATTAACTCAAATTTTAAACGAACATCGAATGCTGACATCCAAAATTTTGTGCCTTGGAAGCGGAAGTAATATTCTTTTTACTCAAGATTTTGATGGTCTGATTTTAAAAAATGAAATTCTTGGAATTCATGAAGTTGAAGAGACCGAAGAGTCAATTTTGTTGCGAGTCGGCGCTGGGGTGATTTGGCACGAATTCGTTGAATTTTGTTTATTGAAAGGATGGGCGGGGATCGAAAATCTTTCTCTGATTCCTGGTACTGTCGGAGCGGCGCCTATTCAAAATATTGGTGCCTATGGCGTCGAAGTCAAAGATACCATTGAATGGGTAGAAATTATCGATATCGCCACTGGTGAGCTCTCTGAAATTCAGGCGTCTGATTGCCATTTTGGTTATCGCGATAGTATTTTTAAAGGTGAGGCCAAAGGTAAATTTATTGTTACCGGAGTTTGTTTTCGATTGAAGAAAAAGACGAAGGTAAACATCTCCTATGGTGCCATTGAGGGAGAGTTAAAGAAACGAAATATCGAGGATCCTTCGATTCAAGATGTTGCTCAGGTCGTTATGGCGATTCGTCGTTCAAAGCTGCCTGATCCAAAGCTTATAGGAAATGCGGGGAGTTTTTTTAAAAACCCTGTTGTGTCTCAAGATCAGTTCGATGAATTAAAGAACAAACACCCAAACATTGTTTCTTATCCAGATAAAACGGGAAACGTGAAGTTAGCGGCAGGGTGGTTAATTGAACAAGTTGGCCTAAAAGGTTTTCGCGAGGGCAACTGTGGTGTTCATAAGGATCAAGCTCTTGTTCTGGTAAACTACGGTGGCGCTAAGGGTTGGGAAATATTGGCCTTGGCCAATAAAGTGAAGCAAGTCGTTTACGCCCAATTTAGTGTGGCCCTTGAAACGGAAGTTAACATTTTTTGAGTTTCTTATTCAGGCATGGTGATTGCTCTACTGATTGATCTTGAATGGCATTTTTTGAGAGGTCAGTATGAGAACAGTTCTAATGAGTTCGATGGTCTTAGCTGGTTGTTTAGTATTTGGTGGAGTGGCTCAAGCGCGGCTCTATCGGTGTAATTTTGACAGTCATCAATCACAGATGACCATCTCCACGAAAACCCGTAAAATCAAAGTACTTGATTCTTCTGGAGACGTTGAGTTTTCTATTCGAAAAATTAAACAAGTGACCTTACTCGGCGAAACAAGGCAGATTTTTATTCTCGATAATGGCACCGACGTTCAAGTTGCCCTTTCTACTCCCTATAAAGATATTGCTACTGGCTTTTATTATCCGTTTAAAGTCTCCAGAAATGGGGTCTTGGGTGGCTGTGAGTCAGAGGATCTTGACCTCGACTCGTCGATCAGTAGAAGGAAGAGCCTTGTCAATGCCTTGGGATCGTCGATTGTTAACTCTTGGTCTGGCGATCTAGCTGCTTTTCGAGGGTATCGGGTGACAAATTCTGTTACTCTGGCTGCGGGTTCGACATGGATCGATCTTCAGGCGAAAGCCCGTGATCTGCGCTCTTGTTCCCTGAATCGAGGCGCGTACTTTGTGCCCAGTGTAAGCCGGAAGGGCCAAAGTTTTGTGCATCTAGATTATCCCTCGTTGATGGTCGCCAACAAAGGTTCTGGTTTGAGAGAAGATGATTTTACTTTTAAAAAGGGTGAAGAAATCATTAATTTATCAGCCGATTCCGAAGGTCTCTGCTTAGTTGAAAAAGAGGGTGTGCCTTACGATGTGAATTGCCAGATTCTAAATAAAAGGCTCTTTACAAATGTTTCGGCCAAAGTGAATCTGTCGTCGGATTTTTCTTTTAACAACGGAGTTGCTCCAAAAGGCGATTACGTCTATGCTCTCTGTTCAGAGGGCCACTCGACTTGGATTCCCTCCCAACTGATGAAGGAAGACAAGCAGCACTTTGACCCTGTCTCGGTGGGGCCGAATTAACACTCTAAAATTTTAGGTTCTGTGTGCAAAAAATAATTGAAGGGTAGCTCGCAAGCCAAGTGAAGACAAAGCGATTAAGGCCGAAGGTCGCAAAGTTCATAAGATGAAAGAAAAAGCCCGTGAGAAGTAGCGGGCCTGTTAATGCTGGATGAATCCATACGAGCGGAAATAAGCATTCCCATAGAATCACCCCCCAAGCACTGAGTGCGCTAATGAGCGGGTGACGGAACATTCGTTGTAAATTTATTGGAACGGAATAATTGGAGTGGCTCACGAAGACCTCGAGGGCAAGACCATTGCGCCAGGATTTATTTCTTAACTTAACAACGCCTGCCACAAAGTAGGAGAGGGTTGTTTGAACGGCAATGTAGTAGAGGCCTACTTTTATTCGGAAGGGATCGTTGGGTTGGGACGTTGCGATGACTAGTCCCATGAGTTGTACCATGGTCATGTAGTCGCTGCCCCCGTTAAAGACACCCTTGAATCGCCATCCGACGAGGAGACTGGTAAAAACCAGGACAAGGGCGATGGGCCATCGAGGAACCAGTAAAAAAAATGCGATTGAGCTTAGCTGAAAGTAAATAAGTTTTTTGAAATGCTTCGAGTAAAACCAGTCGAGACTATTCTGTATTTTCTCAGGCCATCCCTTGAAGTCACCCTTAATATGAGACCAGCTCCATACGGAGTTTTCCCCGATCTTTTTCGAGATACTGAGCATTTCGAGGCTTTGAATGAGGAGAGAAAGACCCAGGAGAAAAATGGTAATGACAAGTGATCTGTCTGCCGTCAATTAAACCTCCATCGTCGGAGAAATGATGGAGTCTTGCCACAAGGGCTTTGTCTGCCGATGTTGATTCGAAAAGACAAACACCCCAATCCGAAATTGATAAGCTCTATAGCCAATGGGGTGATGTTTCAAAATTTGAGTTCTAACATAAGCAGAAACAATTTTGTAGGAGGAGAGGCTTTCGATCTCTCGGCTTTCAGCTGAAACAGAGTCTGCGATATCGTTGAGGAGTTGTTCTATTTGAATTTGCACAGCGATCGCTAGATTTTCATCAGGATTATGGAAGAGGTGTTTTAATTTTCTAGGCGGTCTCGAAATCGTTATTGGGATCCACTCAGAGAAAGTGGCTCCTTCTTCACTGAGGCGGTAGTGAATTTTAGGAATGGGTTGAATCGTATCAAAAAAACGCCAAGAGGGAAACAAAACCCTCAATAAGTTTAGATGAGGGTTTGATAGAAGGGGGGATCCTACCCAAGCAGTGATAAACAAAATGACTGTTGCGGCGATGACGATGAAACCCATGGCTCAAGGTTACCGAACTTTATAGAAAACAACACTTATTTTTTTATTCTAGAATTGCCAAAGCTGTTATTGGTTCTTATTCTTTGGTTCTATGAGATTTTGGACGTTAGTTTTACTCGGTGCCTTGTTAGAAGTTGTGGGTGATGTGTTTTTAAAAAAACAGCAGCTTGGACTCGGACTCGGAATCTATTTTTTAGGAAGTTGCTTTTGGGCTATGACCCTGAAAGAGTCCGACTTATCAAAATCGATCATTGTCTTCACCGTGGTTAACCTCCTTTTGGTTGTTGCAGTGGGGGTTATTAAATTCAACGAGGTCTTAACGGTCAAACAAATGATCGGTGTTGGGTTTGCGTTGGTCTCGCTAATCCTTATTTAGCTTAGCAACCCCTGTCTTATCTTCAAATTTGTGCTTTGAATAGTTGCTTGATCAATCTGGAATTTCAGAATGGCGCAAGGCCTCCTCGTTCTTTCTATTGACAACTTAAACAGGGGCCAGACAAATTTAAAGGTGAGTATCAAGAGTTGAGGGACTCTTGTTGCGTTCCATTTGGAGGGGTTCTATGTTTTTTTCTAAGAGGTTGTTAAACTTTCTAGCTAGTTTAATACTCCTAAGTGGTTGGCTTGCATCGAGCGATGTAAACGCTTCTAATGAGCAACATCCTCCGTTGGTTCGTTCTGATGTTTGGTTAGAGCGAGAACTTCCCCTCAGTCTGCATAGAATTTTTAAAAATGTCTCACCGTCGGACGCGCGGCCGGGGGCCGTGGTGGCGGCTCAAACAAGGTATAATCCTAATTATTATTACCACTGGGTGAGAGATGCCGCTTTAACGATGGAGGCATTGATCTCTCACTATAATCTGAATAGCGCTCAACATCGTCAGGCCGCCAAAGAACAGGCCGTGATTCGGCAGAAGCTCATAGAGTACTTTGAGTTTTCGCATCACATTCAAAATGTACAGTCTCTCGAAGGTCTTGGTGAGCCTAAGTTTCACGTTGATGGCTCTGCCTATAATGAACCCTGGGGGCGCCCTCAAAATGATGGGCCGGCACTCCGGGCTCTTTCACTGATTCACTTTGCAAAAATATTGATCAATGAGGGGCATATCGATTTGGTTCGAGCTCGATTTTATAACCCCAAACTCGCTAATGGAAGTGTTATCAAGCGAGATCTCGAGTTTGTTTCTCACCAATGGCGCCATTCGAGTTTTGACCTTTGGGAAGAAGTTCGTGGAGATCACTTTTATACTCGCATGGTGCAACGAAGAGCATTGCTGGAAGGAGCCGAGCTAGCATCCACCCTCGGCGATGCGGGTGCGGCTCAGTGGTATGCAAAACAAGGAAGAGAAATCGAGAGAGATCTCCATCATTTTTGGAGTCAACAGCACGGTCACTATTTAACCACACGCCATCGTACGGGTGGCCTTGATTACAAACACAGTCAATTGGATGTGGCTTTTGTACTTGGTTTATTGCACGGATCCCTAGACGATGGATTTTTGGGCTTTTCAGATCCCAAGGTTCTAGAGACGTTTCATCAAATTGCCCAAAGCTTTGCGCGGATTTATCCCATCAATCATAATTCAACGAATATGGGTTTGGCGATCGGTCGCTATCCAGAAGACATGTATGGTGGTTCACATTTTAACCACGGAAATCCCTGGGTCCTGTGCACTCTCGCCTTTGCGGAGGCTTATTATCGCGCTGCATTTGAGGCCGAACTACGTAACGATATAAATAGGGCTCATGAATGGCGACAAAAGGGTGATTCTTATATTCGTCGCGTGCAATTTCACACAGGTTCCGATGGCTCATTAAATGAGCAGTTTGATCGCCATAATGGTTATATGACGTCTGTCGAAGATCTGACGTGGAATTATGCAGCTATTTTGACAACCCATCTCGCACGAACCAATCTTCGTAACAAGTAAATGGTTTGATCCCATAGGAATTAAAGACCCATGGGGCGATTGTCCTATTGAATTTATAATGCCTTTGATCCATTGTCGGTCTCCTAGATTTGCTGATCGTTTTTTGGGGGGATCGAAAAATGTCAGGCATCATGCCTTTCTTAGTGATTATGTTTGTGACCGTCACGGCCACTCTCACTGTGAGAGCTGAAGAGTCGATAGTTCTTTGTCCGTCGCTCCAAACATTGAGTTCTCTGCTCGAATGTATGGAGAAAAATCATCCTGAGTATACTCACTCCCTTCTCATGGAGGAAGAAGCTCAATTGGGATTGCAGCAAGCAAAACAGTTTAAGAACCCCGAATTTTCTTTGCGGTCTGTGGGTGGCGACAATTTTGGTATGGGAATTGGCGGGTCCGAATTAGCCGTTACCTATCCGTTTCCTATTAGTGCTCGACGATCCACATTCGTTGATGCCGCCAAAGCCAGTGGCGAACAACTGAAGGCTCAGGCGTTGTTGCTGCGCCATGAATCGAAAACGGCCTTTATTAAAGATGCCTTTCGAATGCGCCAAATCGACGACGAGCAAAAATGGTACAAATTTATTTTTGATCAACTACAGGCTCAGCGAAGCACCTACTTAAAGCGAGTGGTGAGAGAGCCCGAGCAAGATGTTTTTTTAAGCTTGGTGCAATTGCTCATCGCCGATAATCTCACTAAACAAAGCTCTCTTGATATTGAATCGCGAGAACTGAAGAGCCGACTCCAACGGGCTCTGGGTCACAAAAACTCTCTGGCTTCGGTGAAGTGGCCCTTGCTTAAAAAAGAATGGCCAGACTTGGGAACCAAAGAAGCCTTATCAATTGATAAGCGTCCGGAACTTGTCGAAATAAGAGCAAGACAAGATCAGGCGCTAGCTGAATGGAACTTTGCCAAAGCATCAACTTGGCCTGAGTTCAATTTTGGCCCTGTTATTCAGCGAGCCAACGAAGGCCCTTCGGTTTATTATTCTTATGGTTTGCAAGTCACTTTTGAACTGCCGGTTCTTTCTTGGAACCAAGGTGCTAGAGCTCTTAAGTCCAATCAATATGTGCATGCAACCCATGAAGTTGAGCTCATGAAGCAAAAGCAAGAATACGTTCTTGAAACCTATATTCAACAATACAAAAAAACAATCGAAGCACAGTCATACTTGCCATCAAGCCAAGAGGTGACTCGCAAGGCACAGCAAACCCAAAACTACTTTCAACGCGGAATGATTAGCGGACCCACCATCATCGAATCCTATCGGCAAACAATGGATTCGGTGATTAATCGCCATCATTTAGAAATCCTTACTCTTGATGCTTTTCTTTGGCTGAAAATCACTCAAGGAAAAGATCCAGCGCAGGAGTTGGAGGCCCTATTATGATTAATAAAATTATTCATTGGTCGGTTTATCGTAGCGGGGTAACTCTGGCCTTGGCTTTTGTTTTGTGTTTGGTGGGGTGGTGGAGTTTTGAACATCTCACGATTGATGCGGTTCCGGATATTACAAACAAACAGGTACAAGTAAATACCACGGTGCTTGGATTTTCTCCAGAGGAGATTGAACGCACGGTGACCGTTCCGATTGAGAATAGCATGCGAGGAATCGCAGGAGTCAGTGAAGTTCGCTCGATCACTCGATTTGGGCTTTCGCAAGTTTCAGTTATTTTTAATGATCAGGTGGATATTTACCGAGCTCGACAAATGGTTTCAGAACGTCTGCAATCTGTCTTAAGAGAGCTCCCAGAAGACACATCACCCACTTTAGGACCCATCACCACTGGTCTGGGTGAAGTGTTTACTTACAGTCTTGATTACGAACAAAAAGCAAAGACTTCCGAAGACCGTGTGCTCCAGTTGATGGAACTTAAAACGTTGCAACAGTGGGTGGTGAGACCACGTTTAATTACTGTCGAGGGCGTGGCCGAAGTCAATACAGCGGGTGGTTTTGAAAAGCAATATCACGTGTTGCCAGATTCTAGCAAAATGGCATGGTATAAGGTTCATTTTGGCGATATTTTAGACGCGCTCTCGAGGGTGAATCAAAATGTCGGCGGTGGCTATCTAGAAAGCGATGGGAAGCAATCTCTTGTTCAGGGTGTTGGGCTATTAACAAGCATTAGTGATCTCAAATCCGTGCCCGTGAAAACTCTTGAAAATTTTCAGAGGGTAAACATCGGTGATTTAGGTGATGTTAAGCTTGGCACCGACCTGCGCAGGGGAGCGGCTACGTTGAACGGTGAAGAAACTGTTTTGGGAACCGTCTTGATGTTGGTGGGTGAAAACAGCCGTGTCGTGACCGAGAGAGTGCGGGATAAAATCGAGGAGATTGAAAAGTCCCTTCCAAACGGGGTTCACATTAAAACCCTTTATGATCGTTCGGTCCTCGTCGACGCGACCTTGGGAACGGTTGAACATAACTTAATGACGGGTGCCTTGTTAGTGGTCGTTGTGTTAATGCTGCTTCTTGGGCATTGGCGAGCGGCCTTGATTACTGCACTTGCGATTCCACTGGCTTTGCTTTGGACATTCATGCTCATGAAGCCTCTGGGAATTTCTGGTAACTTAATGAGTCTTGGCGCCCTCGATTTTGGAATTATCGTTGATGGCACCGTCATAGTCCTCGATAATTGTATTCGAAGACTTCGGCAGTATAGCCAAGAGATGGGGCGAGAAATCACCCGAGACGAAATCCGTGAACAAGTCTATCAAGCAACCGTAGAAATTCGAACAGCCGCCGGGTTTGGTGAGTTGATTGTGATTATGGTTTTCTTACCACTTTTTGGATTGACGGGCATTGAGGGAAAAATGTTTACCCCGATGGCTGCCACTTTCACCTTGGCTATTCTTGGGGCCCTTTTGCTTTCGTTCACTGTGGCTCCGGCGCTTGCAAGTATCATGTTAAAATCACCAAAAGTCGGGCAAGCCGATGATCCCAAGGTGATGCAGTTTTTCGAGAGAGTTTATCTTCGACCCCTCACCTGGGCCATCAACCATCAAAAAATTATTTTGATGGGCGCTGGGGCTACGGTAGTTTTAGGAATTATTTTATTTTTATCACGGGGATCTGATTTTTTGCCTCAATTAAACGAAGGCTCTCTCGCTGTACAGATGATTCGACCAGTCGATATATCGTTGTCGGAGTCTGTTGAACTACAAAAAAAGAGCGAACAATTAATGCTTGGTTTTCCCGAAGTCACGCATGTGTTTGCCAACATTGGAACCGGGGAAGTGGCCACCGATCCGATGGGTGTAAATACAGGTGATACTTATGTGATGCTCAAGCCCCGAGAAGAATGGCCTAAAATTGATGGGCATCGTCGCACTCCGGAGGAGTTAACGGAGGCCATTTTAGGCGCTCTAAAAACCAAATTGCCCGATCAGGAGTACATTGCTTCTCAGCCGATTCAAATGCGTTTTAATGAATTACTCGAGGGGAGTCGTGCCGACGTAGCACTAAAGGTGTTTGGTTACGATTTGCAAGTACTCGTTGATATTGCTCTTCGGGCGCAGAAACTCCTCGAGCCGCTTCAAGGAGCTTCTGATGTTGAAGTTGATATCACTGGAACTTCTCCATTGCTCAAGGTCGAACCAAAAACAGCGGCCTTTGCGTCGTTGGGAGCGAATTTATTTGATGTTTTAGAAACAGTGCAAGTTGGAATCGGTGGAATGGACGCGGGGTGGTTTTATGAGGGATCTCGGCGGCATCCGATTGTGGTGAGAGCGCCTGACCGTTTTAGGAATGATCCTTCAGAGCTTAAAAAACTGCCAGTGGGTTTGGGAGCTCATACCACCACAGCATTAGAGACTGTGGCCGAATTAATTTCATCGCAAGCCTATGGAGCCATTAATAGGGAAGATTCTCAGCGCAAAACCACGGTGATGATGAATATTCGCGGGCGAGACACCGAAAGTTTAGTCAATGAGGCAAAAGAAAAGGTCGCGTCCATTCAATTGCCTCAAGATTATTATTTTGAATGGGGTGGCAACTTCAAAAATCTTCAGAGCGCCAAGAAGCGACTGATGATTTTAACACCCCTGGCTTTATTGCTAGTGCTCGGCATGATCTATGCTGCCTTCGAAAACGGCGTGCAAACTCTGATAGTTTTTTCGGGTGTTCCCTTGGCTTTGGCAGGGGGTATTTTAGGATTAATTTTTAATCAACTACCATTCAGTATTTCTGCGGGCATTGGTTTTATTGCTCTCTGCGGTATTGCCGTACTCAACGGGGTAGTGCTAATGAACTATTTCAATTTCCTACATTCCCAAGGGGCGCGAGGAGTGGCCTTGGTGATGGAGGGATGTCAAACTCGGTTGCGACCGGTTTTGATGACGGCACTTGTGGCGGCTTTTGGGTTTGTTCCAATGATGTTGTCACGAGGTGTTGGTGCAGAAGTGCAAAGGCCTCTCGCCAGTGTGGTGATTGGTGGAATCGTGTCTTCAACATTTTTGACCTTGATTGTTTTGCCGGTGTTGTACTTAGTTTTTGAAAAACACATGCAAACCTACAAGGCCCCTTCAATGCATTAGGAGGACTCAGTGAAGTTCAGTACCTTGAAAATAGTATGCTCAATATTAATATTGGCGGCGATGGCTCTGATTGGTTGCGATAATAAACGCAGTTCTACGGGAGCCAGAGAAAAAGCAAAGGCTGAGTACGAAATTGGGCAGGAGCTTGAACGTCAACGCCAGCGCCAAAAAGCAGAAGCCATGGAGGCCGATCTTGTTCGTCGAAAAAGGCTTTACGAGAGAATGAACGCTGAGTTTGAAGGCGAAGTGAATGTACGTCTATTCGACGATGACGATCGATTGTACCCAGTGACGTTGCAATTAATTGTTAATCCGCAAATTCCGCCGGAGTCCTCAGGTCGTCTTCGTGAACTCACTGAGATTGAAGCTGATTTAGCGAGTCTGAAGCATTTCGTTCATGGAGTGCTCGAAATCAAAGCCTCTCGTTATCCTTATGTTGAGGGTTGTGATTTTGAAACCCAACAGGTTTATAAGACCGGGTATCTTTATCTTAAGTCAGAGTCGTGCAACTTTTTTGTGAGTTTGTATTTAAATGAAGGTAAAATTCACACCAATCAGCAAGAAATCATCAATGAATCCTCACATCTGGCGGAGAAAGCCATGAGCGGCACCATTGATCAAATTCCTTATCTCCTCGGGCGCGGCTACTTTTCGCAAACGGGAGAGTCTTTCACTATTCAATTGAAACGTAAAAATTTGGTTGGGTTCAAACGATGAGAAACCTTCTTGTTAGCTTAGCTTTTTTGATGTCAATGGGTGCTTCGGCTGCCGTCATCGACCTAAATACGGTTACTGAACGGGCGAAGAAAAAAAATTATACTGTTTTACAGAATGCCGAGATGCTTTATCAGTCCAAAATGACTATGGTAAAGTCTCGAACCGACTTGTTGCCCAGTCTCAATCTTTGGGACATTTTAAATAGTGTAACGGGTTTCGAAGTTAATTTGATTGAAGACCTTTGCCCCTTTTTGATTCCTTCCAATTGGTTTCGAAAGGCGGAGAATGAATTACTCTATCAAGCAGATAAGCTTGGGTATCGTGCCTTAGTGGCCAATGAAGTAATGAATGCGCGTGCGATCTATTGGCGTATTTTGCATGATCAGGATTTGGTGCAAATACTCGATGAACACATTAAAGAACTCGATAGTATTCTCGAAGCCATTCGTATTCGAGAAGAAATAGGTGTGGTTCCGGTGGGCACCACCAGAGAACTAAAAATACGTCAGTTAGGTCTTAAAGACGACTGGAATCAATTGCGACTTTTGTATCAACGAGAATTACTTTCTCTCACAATGGCTCTCGGTTATCCGGCGGAGCAACATCACATCATTCGCAAAGATGAACTAAAAATGATTGATCGAGTTGGAAGGGTTGGCTTTGAGAACGAACTCAAATACGTTCTGGCTCTGTCTCCGGAACTTCAGCAATTTGACTATTTTGTAAGGGTTATTCCTAATCTCCGCGGCGAAGTGTATTTTGCCATTATGGGTGCAGGGAAGGCGAGTCGAGGTCTTCCAGGAGGAGTCTTTGACAGTCTTCCTACCTTAAATGGACTAGGGTTTTCACAGGCGCCAGTGTTAAAGATTATCGCCTCACAAGAACGACTTTTGAAGCTTCAAAGGGATGGAGTGAGAGAAACCCTAAAACGCCAGTGGCAGGGCTTTATCAATGAATTCACGATTGGTCTTGAACGGCGAGCCAACCTAGCCGATAGAATTCGTCTCACTAATCAGGCTAAAGATTACATTGAGGAAAAAATTAAACGTGGTGAAAGTCTGAATCTGTTTGAACTTCTCGATATCTCTCGAAGTTTAATGGAAACCCAAATTGCCTACGTGGCTCTTCAATATCATTTACGAGCTCAATTAGATATTCGAGATCGCCTGCAATTTCAGGGTGGCTATCGCGGAATCGAAAGACTGTAACACTTGGGCCCTCTCAGCCCCATTCTTTGCCAGCGGCTATCGTTCATTGGGCCAGGGAGACTTAGACTTTTTGGTAGCTAGTAAAAAATTGCTCAAGTGCAGGGCAAATATCGCCGAAAGGAAAATGTTGGTATATTTTTTAGCACCATGAAGGTGCTGGGTTTGTCGTGCCATTTTCAGTATTTGGGCAGAGACCAACACACGGAGGTTCCATGGCTAATAAATTCAAATTTATCAGTCTCAGTGTTATAGCTCTTTCCAGTTTTTTTCTTCTCACACGTTGTGGTGATGGCAATGGGCAAAATCAATTAGAACAAAACTTAAACTTTGCTGAGGGAGAATCGTTTTCGCCATTAGAAACAGTGAGACATGCCAAAAGCGGAGTTGTGAGAGTGTCCTCTGTAAACACATCATATTTAACCGAGTCTCTTCCTCGAACCCAACCCTTTGCCTTGGCGGAGGCGCCAGAGTCTCCGCTCTTCAGGGCGGAGCAGCAGTTTCATGCGGCAGAGCCGATTGGTCGAACAACCCCACAATATTACAAAGCCCTTCGACCGACGATTCCTTCCTTGCGAACCTCTCATGATGGGCGCATTGGTTTTGGCTGGGGCACGGGGCTACTCTATTTGTTGTCGCCAGAAAAAATAAAGTCGCAGTTCGTTCTTAGTAAGCCAAGTTTAGACATTCTAATCGACCCTAAGGGAAGTCCGACTCGAGCCACTGAAGAAAATTTTCTTCTCAAAAAGGGAGAACCATGGAGCTTTGCGGGTGTTACGATTTGTAATCACGTGCCCCGAGAGCAACAGCCACGGAAGTGTGGCTCCAATGATTGCTATGATCTCACTTATATGGGTTTTTACCTGAAGAAAAGTGCGGGGAGTGGGGTCAAAGATTTGGCCTATTTTCGATCGAGAAAAGTCGTGATTGAAGTGGCGAAACCAAAGACTGCTGCTGCTTCTATTAAGAGTATTCAAGCCGCACCTGGTTCTGTTTTGCGTGAAAAAGCAGAGCCATTTCAAGTAGACACGGCTATGACGAGCAAAGATTTTCAATCTTTCGAACCAGTGGCTACTTCTGATGGGCGGCTCTATGTTTCGAGAGTGAGTGGTCTGGCTATGAAGAACAGCGGAGGCAATCCAAATAAGACAGTCGATATTTATTATTTGGTGGCACCGTTATCAGCAGAGCCGTGTGATGCCTCCAGTTTTTCTTCGATGAAGCGAATGCCCAGGGCACATTACGATCCAGAAATGCGAAACCCTGCGACGATGGAGGGACGGCCACGTTATGGTATTGCTGAGTATCCAATGTTGGATTCTTTTGGACAATCTATTTCTGAAGACGCCCACTTTCCAACCTATCCTTGGATTGATCGTGCCGGGAATAATTTGTTTTTCTCAACAGGGGGGAGCACTCTTTATACTTTCCCATGGCAGTTTCAAAATATCGAGACGGCCGAACCTGGTCGATTTGTTGGTGATTGGGTGATGTTGCCGGAGTCGGAACGATACCCTTCTCGCTGTTTGCAAGGGTTTCCCGATTGTAAACAAAATAAGTATAACCCGGAGGATCGTGGCGGTGTGCGAGGAATTGCTGTTTTAGGCTCGTGGACACGCGGAAAAACGGTGGTGTTTGATGGCCGTGTGAATCATACTGATTATGGCCTTAAGCGGGGGCCTCGCTACCATCGAGAAGTTCAGCTTTATCAGCCGGAATCAGATTTTGACGGTTATATGCGTATTGGATCTGGCCGTGAAAACGGGCAAAATGGCAACGGTATTACTAACGACCTCGATAGTTTAAGAGAAAATTCAGAAATTCGAGGTATGGGCGGCCCCACTGGCACCGTAGATTCCCTTGAAAATATATTTAACACCTATCGGTTTTTGCGTCCGTCGCTCCCGCGAGACACAGTTTGGACAATCAACAATGCGATTGATAGTGATGAAGTGGTTTTCGATGACAGCTTAGATAACAAAGCCTTGATTGTTTCTTCGATGGTGGCAGGGGCCGAGTTTATGGCTCTGCCTTGGTGGCACGACGAATGGAAATATGCCGATGGTTTTACTCGACGTGGGGACGGAGCTAAGGATCAGCAAGAACAACCCGTTTTAATTCAGAATGCAGCAACGTCGCCGAATCTACCTCTTCCGGCCTACGGATATCTCAATAAAGGGCGCATCGAGCCGATCGCCCTCGGTGGAATCCAGGGACGCGGCCTATGGCTCGATGGTACCAATGCACTCAGTTACACCTTTCCTCGACCTCACCTGGGGACGGAGCTCTTTTTCTCTCTTTTCTTCGACAATCGAAGCCCCGATGAGACACCTCGCCAACTCGTTGAATTTCCAGATGGAACTCAAATTTTTGTGAATTCGCAATCTCTTCGTTTTCAAAAGGCCGGCGAGAACCACAGCGTTTCTTTCGAGTCAGGAAAAAAATCGTGGAATCATTTGGCCGTCGGAGTGAGCACTGATAACCGAGTGGTCACGATTTATTTAAACGGAATGAAATACCAAACATTTGGAACGTCCACACCGTTCTTCCGAATTTCGGATTCGCTCGTCTTGCGCGTTGGAAAGTCTGAAGAAAAAACGACTCTTGGTTTTCGAGGTTGGATCGATGAGGTGAAACTTTTTGCCTACCTGCCATCAGTGGAAGTGATTTGTAATCATGCTTTTGGTTCGCTTTATTGGGTAAAGAACGGGGCCAATTCACCCTGGGCCGCGAAGGCCGATCACTATCCGGCCGCATCTCACTTAGAAATCTATCGCCAGTTGCCCGAAAAGTTCGCCAGTGAAAAAGGAATTTTTGATAACTCACGATTTGTTTGTGGGGCCAATTATTCCAACTCCACCGAAATCTATAAGTCACTCGCCAGAGAAGAAGAAGGGCTCGTTTCTCTGAGAGAGGTAATTCTCTTCGCTGTTCCCGCTGCCGCCGGAAGTACTGAAGACGGTCGCATCAGCTGGAATGGTCATCGAACTGATTTTCGAGGCAATGGATTCTGTTTATCTTGCCACGCGACCTCAGAGCGAAGGGGTTTGGGAATTGCGGCCCTTGACCCTGGGACTAACTGTTCCATGGTGGATCCGCGCCGCCAGCCATTTCAGCCCCCTGTTCGACTCATGGGGCAGGTGACGAATGAACTCCTAAGTGCCATTAGTTCTACGCCCGAAAAATTATTGAAGCTTTACGAGAACAAGACTCAGGCCTTACTGGTGGATCCAATGCTGCTACCAAAAAATCCGGGAGATGGGGTTTGTGGTGAGGTGAAAGCGGCAGATATTGTTGTGACTGATATAAAATGGTCGCCGGTTTCCCCTGCGAATGGTGAATTAGTGACGATTACGGTGACCGTTAAAAATATGGGCGATATAAAAGTACAAGCTGGCACGTGGATGGGAGCGACATTGAGTTTCAATGATAACCCTTCTTCGTGGGCTGGCGCCAAATTGAAGAAGGATCTTCTTCCACAGGGTACATTTTCATTTGCAACACCGAGTGCGCAAAGATGGCAAGCTCAATTAGGAACCTGGAAGATCATGGCTCACGCTGATGATCAAGGTGTGATTCTTGAAAAAAATGAATCCAACAATAGTATGACGCAGGTACTGACGGTGGGAAAATTGGTTCAAAAAATTATGACTCCACCCAAATTGGCGGTTCTGAGTCCTGCTCATGGCGCTGGTAATGTTGAGAATCAGCCTGTTATTAAGTGGAAAACATCAGGCGATGTCGATGCTCTGACTGTTGAAATTTCCACCTCGCCAGAGTTTACAAGCTTTTGGACTTTGACAAGGCCTCCGTTGAGCACTCAAGCGGTTTTTAACGGGCCCGCCTCGGGTTGGATGACTGAGGCGGTCACCGGGGCGCCAGAATCACTAACAGGGAATCAAACCTACTATTTGCGTATTGGAGGCGTTTATGATTCTGGAAAGCAAATCAACTATAGTCCGACGGTAAAATTCAGGGTCAAAAAGTAGCCTTAAATTGGCCCCTGTAAAAAACCTGGTCAGTTGTAGGGCCCTATAAACGAACGCACTGATTTCGATAGTCCTCCGAGATGGCGTGAACCTTGCTCCCTCTCTACTCGGAGGTTTCACATGAAAAAACAATTCCTATTTTTTTTAGCATCTCTGAGCTTCTTTATGACGGCACACGCCCAATCTCAAAGTAGTCAATTACCCTATGGCGAGTTGGTGGGGGATGCTTTGCCTGTGATTGGACCCATCGAATTTAAAGTTGAGCGAGGAATCCCAAAAACTGTGGTGAACTCGATAAAAGAGACGTTGGTTGAGGTCAATAGCAGGGTGGGCCGAGAGCTATTTGTGGTTAAAGGCGTTGTTGCTCGTGAAGAAGCTCCAAGCCCTGATGAACTCAGCACGATTACCCTAGGATCAGTGCAAGCGGGTGGCGTTGCGGTTATTTCAACCATCCCATACTACGGAGCTGGGGAAATCGCTGAAGTAGATCTAGTTATCAATGCTGATGTGAAAGACCTTGCGGCCAACCCTGAGGTCTTGAAAAAAACACTGAGAGGGCAGTTGATGCAGCTTCTCGAGGGAATGGAATAATCCTGGGACTCCATTTTTTCTTCAATAATTTTTGTTTCTTGATTTGCTAAACTGGCGTAAGGGTGTTACGCCAGTGCTATTGAAGAAACATAATTAATGGAGGAATCTATGCAAAAAAAAGTAAAAAACATTTTCGCTGATTGGTCTAAAGCTTTAAAAATTCAACAATTGAAAGCTGACCTCAATGCTTTGGCTGATGATATGGCCAAGGTAAAAAAGTCAATTGTTCCACAAGCTAAGCAAACAGTAAAAAAAGCAGAAAAAGAATACCAAAAGATTTTGGCTCAATTAACTGTGGCTCAAAAACAATGGAATCTCGAAGTAAAAAAAGCAGGAGCCTTCCTTAAAAAGACAACAAAAGACGTTGAAAAGACTGTGAAGAGCTATCAAAAAATCGCTGCTCAGCAAAAAGCAGAGATCAAAAAGTCTGTGAAAGTAACTCCTAAAGCAAAAACTGTTAAACCAACAGTGAAGGTAACAGTTAAGCCAGCGGCAAAAAAAGCTACCGTTGCGACAAAAGCAAAAAAAGTTGCTAAACCAAAGGCTGCAGCAAAAGTAAAAGTAGCTCCTAAAGCTAAGGGTGCGACTAAGGCTGAACCACAACAGCCGATGATTCCAGGGCTTTAATATTCAAGTTGCCTCTCCCTCCATTCTAATAAATCGGAGGGAGAAGTCTTTTTTTCATCGAAGATATTATTTTGACTAAGCTTCTCTTTCTCTTTGTTCATGCTCTGATTCAGCGATTTCTGTGAGAGTGCCCTCTGAAAGTAAAAGAGTGCTGGCCACGGATACCGCATTTTCGAGTGCAGTACGAACAACCTTTGTGGGATCAATGATCCCCGCAGCAACCAAATCGATAAATTTCCCGCTGGCTCCATCAAAGCCAAAGTTTCCTTTGTTTTTTTTCATTTCCGCAACAACCACGCCATCGTCGGCATTTGAATTTTTGGCAATTTGACGAGCGGGAACCTCAAGAGCCCGACGAAGAAGTCCTATGCCAGTTTTGACGTCGCCTGTAGCTAAGGCTTCTTCGTGCTCGAGTTCTTGGCTCAGGCGAACAAAGACCAGTCCCCCTCCGGCAACAATTCCCTCTTGAGCGGCGGCCCTTGTTGCACTTATGGAGTCATCGAGGGCTTCCTTTTTAATTTTTATTTCAGTTTCAGTGGGGGCACCAACGTGAATAACGGCCACACCACCGGCCAATTTTGCGATTCGTTCTCGTAGCTTTTCTCTTTCATAGGTGCTTGACGTCTGTTCAAGTTCTGTCCGAAGCAATTTGATTCGTTCTTGCAGAGCCATTTTCATGCCTGCCCCTCCGATGATCGTGGTAAAGTCTTTGGTAGACCTTACTTTTTTAGCTCGGCCAAAATGTTCGAGCGTGAGTGAATCGAGCTTTTCACCTAATTCTTCGGAGATAAATTTTCCGCCGCACAAAATGGCCATATCTTGCATCTGAGCTTTTCGGTGATCTCCAAAACCAGGGGCCTTAACGGCAAGAGAGAGAAGAACTCCGCGAACCTTATTGACCACGAGAGTGGCGAGGGCTTCGCCATCAACATCTTCAGCAATGATGAGAATGCTTCTATTGGCTTTAGTTATTTGCTCGAGGATTGGAACAATATCGTTAACATGGCTAATTTTCTTTTCGTAGAGGAGGATGTAGGGGTCGTCGAGGGTAGCTTCCATTTTTTCGGGGTCGGTGATAAAATAAGAAGATAGGTAGCCACGATCAAATTTTAGGCCTTCGACGACGTCTACGGTTGTTTCTGTGCCTTGGCTCTCTTCAACAGTCACAGCCCCCTCGTTTCCAACGCGATGGATGGCATCAGCAACGAGTTTACCAAGGACGGAATCGTTGTGAGCAGAAATAGTAGCAACTTGTGCCATTTCTAAGGGGCCTTTGATAGGTCTGGATAATTCATGGAGTTTTACGAGGGCTGCGGCAAGACCCTGATTCAAGCCCTTTTTAAGATCAATCGCACTGGCGCCAGCGGCTACATTTCGCAGGCCTTCTGAGAAAATTGAATGAGCTATAAGAGTCGCGGTGGTTGTTCCATCACCAACGGCATCGCCAGTTTTTTGCGCCACTTCGCGCATCATTTGGGCTCCTAGATTCTCTACGGGGTCTGCGAGTTCAATTTCTCTGGCGATGGTAACTCCATCATTGCATATGATAGGAACTCCCCATTTTTTACCAATAAGAATGCTTTTCGATTTTGGTCCTAAGGTTATTTTCATAGCGTCCACGAGAGTGGTGGCTCCCTTAAGAACTTTCGAGAGGGATTCTTCTTTAAATAATATTTGTTTTTTAGTCATGACTTCACCTTTTTTTCTATGGCAGGTCGGTAGAATCCAAACAGAAGTCTGTCTTGCTGAATTAACGGAAGATTCTACCGACCTGTTTGAGTAAGAGTTCAATCAATTAGCTGGAGAGTCTACTTTTTGTTTCTTAATTGTTTCGTGTGTTTTGTCTGCAATATTTAAGAGAGTTCCGAAAGTGAGGTGAGAAATGATGGCCCAATAAAAATTGTGTAGTTTTTATTTTTCGCTAAGTGTTCTTATTGTTTCTCTAATCAAAAGAAAGGATGTGACTTATGGAGATGCTATCGGGACAAATGACAAGCGATCAAAAAGTTTTTTTTCGAAACCTGCTGGAGAAGAAAAGAAAAAACCTTCTAGCCACCGAAGAAACTCTGAGACGGCAAGATATTCAGCCAATGAGTTTTGAAGGGGCAGGAGATATCACCCGAATCAAAACGCATCCTGCCGATCTGGCAACTGACAATCAGGATCTAGCCCTTCAAGGGGCGCTCTCTGATCGCAACCTTCATTCGCTTCAGGAGATCGAAGAAGCCTTAGACCGAATGGATCGGGGTGGCTACGGCGAGTGCCTGAGTTGCAAAGAAGCGATATCGCCGAAGCGATTAGAAGTTCTCCCGGAGGCGCGTTTTTGTGTTGAATGTGAACAGGATTTAGAGGAGATGAAGCACAATATCGGACTTGATCGAAGTGCTAAGACGTCGGTGCAAACGTTAGAAACAGCAAAAGCGATTGAGTCTCTCGGTCAACTTTTAGTTTCGGATATTATGCGCGATTCACCAATCTCACTTAAACCCAACGAGGGAATTCACCAGGCGATGACGCTCATGTCTGATTACGGAATCAGGCACTTGCCAGTTGTTGATTCAGAGGGTGATTTACAAGGGGTTGTTTCTGATCGCGACATCCTTAACGCCGTGGTGCGCCTTCGCCCTTGGAAATTGGTCGAGCGGATGGAAAATCCCTGGCAAGAAGTTCGTGTGAGTGCGGTGATGACAAAAGTTCCCGAAAGCATAAACCCTGACACAAGTCTGACCGAAGCTGGTCGGATGATGCTTGAAAATAAATTCAGTGCGCTGCCGGTCGTGGATGGAAATCGATTAGTGGGAATTATTACCGAAAGCGATTTTGTACGGTTGATTTCGTGATGGTGCTGAAAAATTTGGTGGAGATAATCGGGATCGAACCGACGACCTCTTGCATGCCATGCAAGCGCTCTCCCAGCTGAGCTATATCCCCATTGGCTATTTTTCGAACAAGTTCAAAAAATAAAAGAAGCCTATTGCTAAATCAAGTTTTATTTTATTGAAAAGTTTATTGATTTAGGGGTTTAATCGTTTGAAAGAATTGATTTAATAAGGGGAGCTTTATGAAACGCCTAGTATTTTTGATGGCAGCCGTAATGTTGATGGCCTTTGGCGCAGAGGCAAAAGAAATGAATCATCGCTTGGGAGTTGGCCCCAAATGGCCTTTTTCAATTGATCTCCCAGGAATAGGTATTCATTACTTTCCGAATAGTGATTATTGCGTAACGGGTGCCCTAGGTATCGAGACCGAAAAAGGGTCTTCAGCGTTTGGCCTGCAAGGTGGGATTCGACGTATATTTTTCGAAGAAAGAAACCTCAACTTTTTTGTGGGAGGAGCCTTTGGAATACTTTCTAATGAGGTTGCTGGATCAAACAGTTCTGGTTTTGAAATGATGGCCCTTTCGGGTGGAGAGTTCTTCTTTGAAGGGCTTGATAATTTAGGTTTCAACTTTCAAATGGGCGTTGGGGTGCAAAGTTTAAAAAGTGCAACTCGCTTTTTTACCGTGGCGCACACTCCTGTACAGGGTGGCGTGATCTTTTACTTCTAAGGTTGATGGAGAATTTATGAAAAAAATTATTAATACAGAGGCGGCCCCAGCTCCAGTAGGGCCTTATTCTCAGGCCGTACATGCGGGACCATTTTTGTTTTGTTCAGGTCAGATCGCTATTGATCCTCGCACTAACCAAGTGCTGCTTGGAACGGTCCAAGAACAAGCTGAGTTGGTAATGAAAAATATCGAGGGTGTTCTCAAGGCTGCTGGTGCTTCTTGGCAGAATATTGTGAAAACAACTATTTTTCTTACTGATATGCAGGATTTTCCCAAAGTAAACGAAATTTATGGGCGGTATTTTCCCGAGAATCCACCGGCTCGTTCTACGATCGCTGTTGCAGGATTACCTAAAGGTGTAAATGTCGAAGTTGAAGTCACGGTTTATATCCCTTAAAGTTGGCGCTTTCATCGCCTTTGTTTTATTGGGGGCCACCCTTTATCTTTATGTTCATGAGATTAAGGGAATCATGGGTACTCCCAGAGAAGCGTGGGAAGAAGACCTCACGGCTGATTGTGCGATCGTGCTAACAGGGGGGCCTGGCCGAGTTAAGGAAGGCCTCGACATGCTGGTACGAAAACAAGTGCAGCGTTTGATTGTTTCGGGGGTAAATCCATCGGTTGGATTGAGAGACCTTTACCCCCAATTGGCCATGTATCCAGACATCAATGACGAGCAAATTGTTTTAGAGCGCCATTCAGCCACAACTTTTGGAAATGCTCAGCAGTCGCTACCGATCGTCGAAGCCTTGCAGTGTCGTGATGTTTTGTTGGTGACTTCGTATCTTCATATGCGGCGATCCTATCGCACCTTTTTAGCCACTTTTCCTGAGGATGTACGAATAGTTCCCTATGCTGTTTCGGGTAACGACTTTCCTCCGCATGTTTCAGATCTTATCGTAGAAGCCACGAAAGGCGCTTTCTATTCTCTTTGGGCCTATTAGATTTTACATGGGCGCTCGTTCATCAATACTATTTTGGAGTCTTCATTGGGGGAGACTGGATTCGGTGTTCGTAATTGAATGGGGCTTGGTGCGAGGTCTGTTAGACTGTCCTGCTTTGTTGAGACCTTTGTGGGAGTGGCTTCGATCGAGCCTCGATAAAACCGGAGGGGTTTGTTTAAACTTGCTTTTACAACGACGGCTTGATCAATTTTATTGTTGCTTAGGTCTTGTAATGATTCCGAGAGTTCTAGAGTCGTTTCCGACATAGACTTTTCGTATAGCTTTAAGACTATTTTAGATTCTTCTTTTCGAATGTAACCCCAAAATTCAAAATCACCGCAGCCAGAAAGTGCAATGGCAGGCTCGCCCAAGAAAACGAGGAGATTGATTGATATACAAATTAAAACACAAAGTCTTTGCATGGATTGGCACCTTTCGCCTCTTTGGAGTATTGTTTGTAGAGGAGTGAGTACAATTTCTTCTCCTCAATGGCGACTTTTTCGGCTTCGACCTCGAGTGAGGGGAGCTTGGTGAGATTAGCAGTGGCCGTTTTCCATTTTTTGAATTCAGCAGACTTCACAAAGTGATCCAAGGCTTTGTGTTTTAATTGATCTCGCTCATTCAGTTTCTTTGAGGAGCCTTTGAGGTCTTGGTACGAGGCTTCGAGGGCATCAAAGGTACCACACAGTTGCCAGTCATTGTTGTAGTCGATGCATTTTCGAGGGCCCAAAGAACTGGCCGCATCAATCTTTGATTGTACAGATTTTCTTTTGTTGTTGTAGGTTTCAATGGCTTTTTTCAATCCAGACAATTCGTTCGAATTGACGGAGGCGTGAGTTAATCGTTGTAATTCGTCTTGAAGCTTTTTGAAGTCGGAGCATTGGGCACCAAAAGTTTTTTTTGTATCGGTGTTTGGGGATTTAAGAGTGTCGAGATCCATCATCGCATGGCTGAGAGATTTGGTGGTTTCGTAGGCCTTGCGTCCGGCGGGCGAAGAAATTTGGGGGGCAGCAAGAACATCTGGAGAAAGATTGCGCATGTTTAAAAAGACGTCTTCGATGCTAGCGCCAGGTTTGATTTTTTCGGCGAAATCAGACCCTGTTGTATTATAACCAACGCCCTCACCAGTGCCTGTCACTACACAAGTTTTATTGGTTGCTAGCGCTAAAGTGTATCCAGAGTGGCAAGAAGCATCAAAGATGGCGAGTTTTACGCCTTTGCTCTCAGCAAGGTCTCTTAGCTTTTTCATCTCATCAACGTTGAACTCGCCATTGGTGGTAACAACAGTATGAGTAAGGTTTTTTCCTGTAGGACTCAATCCGTGGGTGACTATATTTAAAAACAGTTGATCACCTTTTTTGATAGAACCGCTACGAATGGCCATTTGGAGGTCTGCTATGGTGGAGTTCATTCCGGCGGTGGTGGCAGATTTATTTGATCCCTTGGCATATTTAGCGATCATTTTCTCTGTATCAGAGTGTCCGCCATCGAAAACAGAGATCTTGCGCCATTGACTGAAGGCCGATGAAGTCATGAGCGTTTTGTAGGTGGAATCAAAAATAGTTTTTGATCCGCTATCACCACCGCCACCCATCACTACCATGTGGTTTTCGGCAAAAGCAATGGAGCAAAGAGAATTCAAAAAAAAGGGGACCATTACCAATCTGAGCCGACGTGAGAATGCTAACATGCCTTCGATTTTCTATGAGTTTTTATTAGGAGAGCAGTCCTGAACGAAGGAGACTAGTCTTTGGTAGATGGTGTTTTCGCCCTTAAACAAATCTTATTGCCTCACGCAATGGGGTGAGCGGGGATTGGGGGAGTGAGGCTTTGATCGAAGGGCCGATAGTCCGAGCCGAAGGTGAGCTTCAACGCATGGTCTGAGAGGGCCTTGATAAGGTGGATGTTTTGGTTGGCGTCGGCCATGAGTTGCACAAACTGAAGGTCTGACCACTGGGGGGCGAGCGAGGGCACTTCCATGGGATCGAGTGCACCAAGAAGCCATTGTTTCAAGTAAGACCATGAGTGTGGGCAGTGGTAATAATCCAAATGAAAAGTGGGTGAGGCCCTCACGGAGGGAAGCTCGGAAAGTAGCGGCTCCTCGATGAGAAACGCTAATCGTTGATAGACTTCATCCATCGCCTTTTCACAAGCCTCTTTGAGGTGGGCACGGGCACCCCACCCCAGTAGTAGGGGTAAATCCGCCGCCCGCGGAAACCCAAAAATTCCCACCACAGCGAGGCCCTGTTTGAGATCGTTGTCGTCGCCAAAATGGTAAGCGGCAAGGTCGAATTTCTCTGCGAGTACTCCTGGCCAATGAATGATCGACGCAGGCAATCGCCGGGGAGCTTGTCGCCCGTACCAGAAGCGCAAGAATCGATCGCGTTCGAGCAATTCAAATCCAGCACTATTAATGGCATTCGTTAAAGAGCAATGCAAGGCTACACCATTCGATTTAGAGTAAACCCAATTTGTTTCTATTGTGTTGGGCCCGGGGAAAACCTTCTCGCACGCAACGGAGGAAACCTTTTTCCCTCCACGGTTGAGCAGAGGAAACTCAGCATGAGGCTCTGTGACACATCTTTGAAGGCGCTCCCATAGATGCGCTCGCTCCAATAATTCAAAGAATGCTCGTTCGGTTATTTTTAATCGAGCCTCTTTTGCAGCCGAAATTCCCGCAGAAGATTGGGGGTTCTCTAACCATGCGGCGGAGCCCGCGAGATGAGTGCGGTCTTCCTCCTCGAAACTGAGGCCTCTTCGGTGCAGTCTCCATTCACCGAAGGGCAGGCTGTCTTCGAGCACAGAGATTCGGCCCCATTCCGGGGGCAAGGGGTATGTCCTGAGTAGGGCCGCGAGGGCTTTGTTCATGCGCCCTCCGCGAGTTCATTCAGATGGTCATTGATCATTATGGCGGCTTTTTGAAGCGCATTCATAAATAGTAACTGTTTATCTTCGGTGTCGACCAGATCAACGATCACACCCAGATCATGAACCACGTGGTCTTTATCGAGCTCTTCGTGGAGAGCAATCACCGAGAGCGAGCTCCGGGGGTAACCCGCTTTTTCGAGGCTCTCTAAAAAGGGGGGAGCTGCGAGAACGGTAAAATACTCAACAAACGTAATGTAGGCCAGGTAAGACAAGGGGTGATTGGTGCTGAGGTCTCCCACCCAGGTCATGAGGAGTTGATTTGCTTGGGTGATGTCAGAGTCGAGTGCGATATCTTGAGCCGCTCCCAAAGCATCAAGATCATTCATGGCCCAAGCGTCATGGCCAATTTCTTCGTTGAATTTATCGGTCATAAAGGCGCTTAGCTCTGCCAGGCCTCGCACTTGTGCCACGTCGCGCGCCTTAGTTAAGTGAATAGGTGTATGGCGAACGGCATAGAGACAATTTTTAACATAGCGAACAACGAGGTCTTTGGTGAGATGGCCATTTTGAGCAGTCAATACGAGTTTATTGTTCGTAAGTATATTTTTAGTGGCAGTTTCGATTTCGGTTTTTATTTTTTGATCAAACATTTGAACCTCCTGGTAGTGTGTTTGAAAGGCGGGGAGCCACCACCTGTGTAGCTCCCCATTTTAATTAAAAGCTTAATTGAGCGAATTTCTTTTTCATGGCTTTCCTCCTTGTTTTTTGGTGATTGGAATCAATTCCCCCATTGGTGAATCCATTTGGGGGCGAGGCCCCGCACAGAATTGATCCAAAAAAATTATTTCAGCGTTTGAGTTTAAAATCTTGGTAAAACGAATGAGTGCGCCCCATCGTTCCGAGAGGTTGAGTCCTGTTATATTGAACTGCAGTTTATTAAAAACATGAACATTTACTAAATTGGCGGGAGACACGTCGGTCTCAACTCGGTCGATATGATGAGTGGCTAACACTGAAAGAAGATATTTTACAAATCCTTGAATGCGACCTGCACTCGAAAAATCGCGTAGAATCATTCCATAGCGAAGGTAATAGGAGTGCCCATCCATAAGAGTGCCAATCACCAGCCCAATGGGCTGGCCCTGATGTGTTAACAGAAAGTGATCGGCTATTTTTTGGTAGTAACGGAGTTTGGCATCTGATGTACCTTCGGTGAAAAAACGGTTACCCCAGTATTCTAGCTGAAAAGTGCTTTTGTGGTGTTCGAGGATAAACTGCTGGGCTGTAGAGGCATCGATGATTTCGATCTGGTCAAAGGTTGTGAGTGAATAAGGAAAAACTTTGCTCCAATCGAGATCAAAAATAAACTCCGAAAGTGGGCGCTCGGAGTTTTGGTGGTTGGTCTCCTTAGTGGCCTCTGGCGCATTGTTCAAGGCTTCTGCCTTCATAAAAACCTCCTGTTGTTTTCAGGTTGAAGGCGGTGAAATCTGGTTGCGAGTTAATTTTTTTTAAACGCTTATTTTGTGTGCTTATAAAACTTTGGGCGAAAAATCAAAATTTGCAGAAAGGGTTGGATTCATTGGGGGAGTGAGCCCTTTGAGTAACAAAGGAATCTTTGAGCCTTGGCAGTGAGACGTGGGCGGAATCACTTTGAATCAATTGTGGTGATGGAAAGTTTTGAAATGCTGACTGAGAGTTCGACGATATTTAAGAGAACAGGCCTTACGTGGGTAGTTTCTGATTGGTTTAATTAGCCACTGACCATTCTGAATTTCGGTGCTCTAATGAAAGGAGTCCATCGCCGGGGCATTGATTGCTATTTGTAGGTAAGGGGAGAAAGAATAAGTGAAAAAACAAAACAGCATGATTCACTTTGTTGATAAAACGAACTATTTGGTGAACGGCTTATCGATGGTCACGTCGATTATTTTAATCCTTAAACCCTCCCCGCTTGAGTTTTTAGTTTTTTCGTTTGTGGTCGATCCGATTGGCATGATGTTAGCCAATTTTATTTCGCCCCGATGGTATTTTCGTCGGTACCCTCAGGATCGAAGTTTTTTCTTTGGTGTCGAAGATTCGCAATTTGCCCAATTGAACCTAACGCAACGAAAAAACGTGATAGCCTCCATGCTGGATTTTCCGCATCACTATGCGAAGTTCATGTATTATTCCTCTTTTTTTAAAGCAATACCGGCTATTGTTTATATCGTATTTTTCTGGAAATACGAGCGGCCACTTTGGCTGCAAATGATGCTCACCCTTTCGATCGCATCCACTAGCTACGTGTATTTTTACGGCATCGCCTACTTTGGTTCTCGGGCCAAAATAGGTGAGTGGATTCGCGAGTTGCACCAAAAGTTTGATTTGCGAAAAGAGTTTGAAGATTTGCAGCTCTCGACCTTAGTAGGCAATCGGGAATCAAATTATGATTTTTTAATGCAGACCTTTATTATTTTCTTTTCAATTGTGATTCAGCTCATGGTGCTGGTGGATTCCGACGGCGTTAGCCAAGGGGAGCTTATTGTTAAACTCACTGTTCTCGGATTGATTGCCATCGTTTTGAATTGGCGAATTTGGCGACTGAGCCGCCACGAGTTGGTGGGTGGTTTGCAAGAGATTTTAGAAGAGATGAAGTCTGTCGACTTTGGGCTCCATTATAAAGTTCTTGCTCTGAATGCTTCGCCTCTTTTAGCGAATTTCGGGCAAACCTTTAACGCCCTCACCAAACGCATCGCCTCGAGCGAGGCGATGCTGCGCCAACAGGTTTTTCATGAGGCCGAAAGAAGCCGCTACGAAACTTTGGGTGAAATTTCAGGGTTAGTTGCCCACGATCTGAGCTCGCCTTTACTCGTTACTAATTATTGCCTTGAAGAGTTGCGCCGAAAATACCCAGGAGAAGACGATGCAATTTACTTCGAGCAAATGCAGTTGAACGTATCGCAGGCGATTAAACTGGTCACTTCTTTACGGGCTCGATTAAAGAACACGCCTGATACCAATACCGAGAGTTCTTTTCAAGAAGTGCATCAGCATGTATGGCGTTTATTGGAAACCCAGTTTGGTGCTCGAGGCTTGGCGCGAGTTACCCTCGATCTTGACCCCGCGGTGATGTTGTTAAAATGTGGTCTTCCGCAGATGGATTTAATGCATATTCTCGACAACCTCTACAGAAACAGTTTGGCCAATTTATTAGACAACAAGATTGAGAATCCTCGAATCAGCGTTTGTTGTGAATTGGCCGAAGGGGATTGGGCCTCAATCGTGATTGCCGACAACGGTACTGGGATTAAGGAAGAACAATTTACAGCTTTCACCAATATGGAGCGGTACATTCCCGCTGTTCAGGGGCCCAGTTTGGGATTGCGACTCATTCGCCGCCTTATCGAACAACACGGAGGGGCGATGGAGCTTCTCACACCAACCGCATCCGATCAGTTCATTCAAGGTTCGCAGATTCGCTTAAAGCTCAAGCGGATTCCATCCTAGAGCGGGGGTGGCAACAAACATTAAAGGTGATACCATCCCTTTATAATTGCAAAGAGAGCAGGTCTTCGATGTCGT
>JBEGVH010000018.1:0-9239 GCA_041178425.1 Pseudomonadota bacterium
CTCATCTCACTCTGTTAAAAACTTTCAAAACGAGATTTGAATAATTTAGTCATAGTCTTGGGCTCGATTCAAGGCGTTTCTTACATTTCCTTAAATTTGTTTTCAGCCTCTTATGCCAATAGATTCAAACTCCCGCAAATTGAGTCACAGTAAAAGAGAATGTTTTTTATTTTACAACAAAATTCTTAAACTTAATGAAAAACTAACGACAGCGCACTAAACAGGCATTATTTTTAGCATTATGTTTCATATTGATACAGTTTTGATAAACAAATAGGCATTAGTCGCCGCATTATGACCTATGGCTATCAATCCTTGATAGGGCCAGACCTCACCGTCATGGCACATAGACCGGGAGTCGTTTATTCTGGGACTATGAAAATAAAGTTTATTTCTTTGATCGTGCTTTTGAATTTTCTCGCTGCCTCGAAGGCATCGGCAACTTTTATTGATCTCAACTATCTTATGTTTTCCGACACCTTGAAGGCTGGCACGACCGTCACCACCAGTCGAACCATGTATGATATTGGGTTTGGAGCCCTTCTGGGAAAACCAGAGCAGTGGATTTGGACCGTGAACTATGGTGTAGGAAGTTTTACCGATGAGGCCACGAGCACAACGACGTATACGTTCACGGATCTTGGAGTGAAACTTGGTGCTTTCTGGACTAAATCACGAACCTGGTTCACCACCGTCACCTACAACCTGCAATCAACGGCGAAGTATGACGATGGGTCTTCTGAAGTAGAATTGCGGGGCACGAGTATCAAGGCAGATCTCGGCTATGCCTTTTGGCCAACAGAATCTATCGGCGTTGCCGCACGATTAAGTTACTACGCACCCACTTACACAGAGAGCATCTCCGGCAGCACGCTCACCAAAGTGAGCTACACGAGAACGATGATCACTCCATGCATTAGCATGATGTTTAATTACTGAGGCCCGCGCTCGATCTCACGAGGAGTCACGTCTCGCTCCTCACGAACAAAGTCGACATCGACGACGTCCTCCGCAGCGCTTGGTTGCGAGTACGTATTTTGAGACTGATAAGTCCAGACGTTTTGATACACACGACCCTGCATAAAGCGAGCGAAGGCATATTTCCAAAGGGCTTTACGAATCATAGGAATCAAAATCAAAATGGCCAGAACATCCGAAAAAAGCCCCGGAATAAGAATTAAAACACCAGCCATCAAACGAAATGGAGCTTCTAGGGCCACCGTGGGCGTTGCCACTCTTAAAGTATTAAACCCGGCGCTCTTTATGAGGTTGATACCAACAAAAAAAGTTCCTAAAAGATAAAGCACTGTATTGCCAAATCCTACGTGGCTACCGAGATAAAAAAGACTGGTTATTTCCAAAAACGGAAATAAAAAGAACAGCCCCACAACAACCTCCTAAAATTTCAGATCGACCACCACAGGGCAGTGATCTGATCCCTCGACGCGATCCCAGATATCCGCTTTCTCGAGGTGCTTTTCTAGCCCTTTAGATACCGAAATGTAATCAATCCGCCAACCCCGATTATTTGTGCGGGCAAATTCTCTATACGACCACCAAGAGTAACGATTCGCGGCATCTTTATTAAAATACCTAAACGTATCAATAAACCCCAGATCAAAAAAGGCATCCATCCAAGCGCGCTCTTCAGGTAAAAAGCCGCTCTCCTTGGCCAAACGAACCGGATCATAGATATCGATGGGTCTGTGGGCGATATTGTAATCCCCTACAACAATGATCTCTTTGCCACGCTTTAACTGCTTCTCGAGGTGGTGATAAAGTTGAGAGAGGAATTCTTGCTTAAATTCATGACGCTCATCACCTGACCCACCATTAGGGAAGTAGATATTGTAAAGGAGAAAATGGGGATGCTCAGTAATGACAAACCGGCCTTCGTTCTCGTATTCGGGAATATCGATTCCCGTCTTCACTGATAGAGGCTCAGTCTTGCAAAAGGTGGCCACCCCACTGTATCCCTTGCGAATGGCCGAAGACCAATAAGCCTGGGGATAGGCCAATGTCTGAATTTCTGGCTCACACTGATCGCGATGTGCCTTCGTTTCCTGTAAACAAAGAATGTCAGCCTTTGCCTTTTCGACAAATGGAGTTAGATTTTTTTTATAGATGGCGCGGATGCCGTTAACATTCCATGAAATGATTCTCACTCTTAACTCCACTTGTATGGCAAATTTTTTTATGGCAACAATAAAAACCTCTGCTCTGTTCACCAAGCAATAACGCTTGGTTTCAATTTCTACGGGGGTTCTATGCCTATGATCGATCAAGCCGCTCCTCAGTTTACTGCTCAAGCCGTAGTCGATGGTGGTCAGTTTAAAGAAATCAAGCTCTCCGATTATAAAGGTAAATGGGTTGTTCTCTACTTTTACCCTCTTGATTTTACTTTTGTCTGCCCCACCGAAATCACCCAATTTAGAGATTACCTAAAGGAATTTAAAGACCTCGGTGCCGAAGTGATCGGCGTCTCTGTTGATTCAGTTTATTCTCACCAGCGCTGGATTAAAGATGACCTAGGAGACCTTCATTATCCATTAATTGGTGACATCACCAAAAGAATCTCTCGCGACTATGGCGTGCTTCTCGAAGACTCCGGAATTGCTACTCGCGGTACGTTCATCATCGACCCGAATCAAAAAGTACAATACATGGGAATTCATAATCTGAATGTCGGTCGAGATGCCGCAGAAATCGTGCGTGTGTTGGCCGGCCTTCGCTCGGGCGAACTTTGCGCCGCTGGATGGAAAAAGGGAGACAAACACCTTTAATTTTAGGTGAAGGGAACTTGCTCGATGAATAAAAAATATTTTGAAATCATCAAAACTCGCTTCCCTCATTTGGCAGATAATGCCGAGGAGCTCATTTCTGACAAGCTCCTCTCGCCCTATGTTGTGAGGCTTTCTAAAAAACATTTAGAAGAGGCCAAAGAAGTCGTTGCTAACCTTTATCGATTACGAGAAAAGCCCACCTACTCAGACCGAGTCTATCGTGGGTCACCCGAGATTTCGAGGTGGGATCCAAGCAATAAATCGATTTGCATGAGCTACGACTTTCACATTGATTCGAAGCAAAATCTTAAGCTCATCGAAGTCAACACCAACGCCGCTTTTCTCTTGATGGGCTATTTTCTCTACGATCTTCACCAATTGCCGAGGCCGATTCCAGAGTTCACTCTTGAAACCTTCAAAGCAAGCTGCGAGAGAGAATCTCAGCTCAGCGGACAAACACTTTCATCTGTAGCTATTGTCGACGAAAACCCGAGTTCTCAAAGACTGTTCATTGAATTTCTGTTGTACGAACAATTATTCAAGAGCTTCGGCTATGCCACAAACATTTTGGACCCCGGTGATTTGGAAGTTAAAAACGGAAGTCTGTGCTTCAAGCAAGAGCCTATTGATTTTGTTTACAACCGCACAACGGACTTTTTTTTCGAACAGCCAAATATGCTCGCTCTCCGGGAGGCTTATCTCAAAAAAGCAATTACACTGAGCCCCAACCCTCACGAATATGCTCTCCTCGCGGATAAACACCGTCTTATTGAATGGAGTCTCAACTTAAAGGAGTCAGCTCCTTTTCCTGAGCTGCAAAAGATCGCGGGTCATCTTTTAGAAGCCGACTATGTTGTTGATACCAATAGCGAGGCTCTATGGACCAAGAAGAAAAAGGTCTTTTTTAAACCACTCACCTCTTTTGGTTCAAAAGGCACCTACAGAGGCGAGGGTATCAGTCGCCCTTACTTCGATCAGCTTATTAACAAAGACTACATCGCTCAGGAATATTGCCCTCCCCAAGAACAACTATTTGAGGCCATCGGATTTCCAGCCACTCAATTGAAATACGACCTGCGCTTCTATGCTTATCAAGGCGAAATACAGATGGTCGTTGCTCGTCTCTATCAAGGACAGGTAACCAACCTAAAGACCACCTATGGAGGTTTTGCTCCGGTGGTCTTTGATTAGGAAAGTCACTTATATGAAGATAAAGATCTTTTTACCCTGTCTGCTTTTTGGTTTTTTATTTTTGGACGTCACTACCTGGGCCGCAAATAAAAAAATCTTTGTTGGAACCTACAATGTTCATAATCTCGAAAACAAAGACGGCCTTAACTCTGACCTAGCAGCCTTGAAGTTTGTTGATATCATGGGATTTCAAGAAGTGATGTTCAATGGAACTGAAGTGATGGGTGACTTTTCAAAGATCCTCTCCCAGAAAAATCAATATTTTGTGGCTGCACCTGTTTCGATTAAGGATATCGATCAGAATATTTGGGAGGGTCACGCCATCTCCAGTAAATATCCTATTGAAAGAGCGGGGCTTATTCCACTTGATCCCGCTCATCATCAAAAAAGAGCAGCACTCTATGCCGTTATCAAGGTGGGTGAAACTCGGCTTTTGTTTGTGAATACTGATCACGACATCGATCCTCTTCAAATCGGCTATTGGGATAGGTCTAAAAATGTCTCCAGCTTGATCAAAGGAGTTGAGCGACTTGAGTTTAATGGACCCCAGATTATCGTTGGTGATTTCAACACAGCCGATTCCTATCAGAATTGGATTCACGGCATCAGCGGCCAAGGCGAGGTCAAGCTTACGCAAAATGATTTCCTTGCCAATGGATGGGTGACTCCACGCCCTTATCCTTCTCATCCCTATACTTTTTCGAGCTTTGGGTTGAGGCAACAGCTCGATCATATTTTTTTAAAAGACGTATTGCAAAGCAGTCGATGGCAGCGATTTGATGTCAGACGTGGCTCCGATCACTACCCCATTTATGCCGAAATTAAACTCTAGTGTCCTGTTCGCGGACGGTCTTTCCGGTTCGCGGAGACAAGCTTCGAATTAAAAGAAAAAGAGTGGCCCCAGAGGATTGCTTACTATAGCTCACTCATCTATAAAGGGGCCCAATGACATCACTATCTCAACCTTCCCATTTAGAATCTGTTCTCAAGGAATTCTTTCATTTGTCTGCCTTTCGCAAGGGGCAGAAAGAAATTCTTTCGGAAGTGCTTGCGGGACACGATCTTCTTGCTGTGCTTCCCACAGGAGGTGGAAAGTCACTCTGCTACCAATTGGCCGCCCTCTATAAAAAGCAACTCGTGGTGGTGATCTCACCCCTCATTGCGCTCATGCGTGATCAGGTGGCGCACTTACAAAAGATAGGTCTGCCAGCTGGGTGCCTCTACGCGGGTCAGGAGATTCTAGAAAAGCGCGCCATTTTTAATGCCATTCATCGAGGAGGCCCTTTTGTTCTCTATCTTTCTCCCGAGAGAGTTCAGAAAGAGGGCTTTGCTAAGTGGATCAAAGAACAAAGTGTCGGCCTTTTTGCCATCGACGAAGCTCATTGCATTTCTAAATGGGGTCCGGATTTTAGAGAAGAATACCATCAGCTAGGACTCCTCAAAGAACTTCGACCAGATGTTAATACCTTAGCTCTAACCGCTTCGGCAACCCCCAGCGTGCTCGGCGATATCACTCGGTCACTCCGAATGAATTCGCCAAAGCGAATGATCCACGGTTTTTATCGCTCGAACTTGTATTACCAAGTTGAGCCTTGTGTTGACGAAGACGATAAAAATCTGCTTCTTCAAAAGGCCATTCGACAGTTTCCTGATGGACGCATCATCGTCTATTGTGGAACCAGAAAATCAACGGAAGAAATCGCAGACTTTCTAAGTCATTACTTTCCTAAGGTGGGATACTACCACGCAGGGCTTGAAACCTCACTTCGCAACACCATTCAACAGGCCTATCTTAAGGGTGAATACCGAATTCTTGTAGCTACCAATGCTTTCGGAATGGGAATCGATCAACCCGATGTTCGGCTCGTTGTTCATTACTCAATGCCCGCCGATATCGACTCTCTTTATCAACAAATGGGCCGGGCTGGTCGGGATCAAAAAGACTCAACCTGCCTTGTTCTCTTTAGCAAAAAAGATAAAGGCCTTCAGTCCTTCTTTATTGATTCGTCGGATGCTGCACCCTCAGTCAAAAATAAGCGATGGAGAGCTTTGGATGCACTGACTGACTATCTCGAAACTGGTAACTGCCGGCACTCTTTTATCCTTGATTACTTTAGTGACTCTCAAAAAATAAACGAGTGTGGCCACTGTGACATGTGCGACCCTCTATCAAATCGACGAATCGCACGGCATGAAGCGAAGGTAATTTTAAAAAAGAAAACCTCAACACGCTCTTCTAAACGTTAGTCTGTTTCAATTTTACTGATGATTTGGGTGGTAGATCGTCCCTCAATAAAGCTGAGTGACATCACCACTCCACCAGCGGCTGTTACAATGTCGCTCCCCACGATCGACTCCGGCTTCCAATCCCCACCTTTGACAAGTATCTGTGGCATCACCTGCTTAATCAATTCAAGGGGCGTATCTTCTTCGAAGATGATCGTATAATCAACGCAACCCAAAGCGGCTAAGATCTCAGCCCTATCTGATTCATTTTGAATGGGGCGCTGAGGCCCCTTCAAACGCTTAACACTGGCATCAGAGTTAACGCCAACAACTAAAAGATCCCCAAGCTTGCGCGCTTCTTGCAAATATCGAACATGCCCCACGTGCAGAAGATCAAAACAGCCATTCGTAAACACGATTCGTTTGCTCTTTCTGAGATCAGAAAAAACCTTCTCCGCTTGGTCTCGACTTACCACTGTTCCCACTTATTTTCCTCGTCGTTTTACCTTATAAAGCCGAAGCCCACAAAGGTCACCCAGATAGTCTTGTCGCATAATAAGAGAGAACAAAGGAATCACAAGGAGTCCACTCATAATGGCCAGAAACGACCGCATCAGTACTCGAAAGTTATAACCCATGTCTTGACGTTGTTCCGTGGTTCCTAGTTGAACCTCGAAAACCATCTCACCAATGCTCGCACCCATCATCAAACGACTTAAGCTCATGTAAGAAAAAATCATCGTAATGCCAATACCCAAAAATGAAACCCAAAGATCCTGATCGAGCAAATTTTTATCAATCATCAACGTGAGATCGGCATCAGTCATCACAAGCGTTGCGAGAAGAGCAGAAACACTCAGCGCTACAACGAGCATGGCGTCGATAAAAAAAGCGGTTACCATCCACGGCAAAGCCTGAGCCGAATCATCTAACTCAGGCCTGATAGGATTGATAATAACTTTAGGCGCGGAGGTGATTTTCGATTTTTCATCGACAAAACTCTCATTTGGCTTTTTAAAATTCTTAACGATTTCGTCAATCACATCTTTTGATGGCTTCGCCGAAGGAGGCGTCGGAGCGACCGGCGTCACAGAGCTCACTGTAGGAGCAACCGATAGGTTGTCTCTCTTAGGAAGAGGATTTTTTAACAATTGCGATTCTATCTTTGAAGTCGGTTTGCTGAACTGCGATTCTGGCTTGGGTGCGACTCGATGAACAGGGTTGTTTCCAATGGGCTCAGGAGTCACCCTGGATAGTTTCACTGACTCATTGGGCTCACTTTTCTTGCGGTGAAAGCCTAAACCTTCTGTAATTGGCTTAAAAGAAAAATCCTCCATTGGATCCATAAAGCCCCCCTTCCTTAGGATAGCAAATCAAACTCATATTTTAGGCTCGCGACTAAGGTCAGGCAAGCCGTTTCAACACGGAGAACTTGATCTCCCAGAGTGACTGGAGGAAGGTCTAGGTTTTTAAACTGAACAATCTCTTCATCGGAAAATCCGCCTTCGCTTCCTACAAAAAGGTTTACTCGATCGAAGTTTTGCTTCTGCTTTTCAATGGCCAAATAGCTTTTTAGCGATAACGGGGATTCCCCTTCGTAAGCCACCACATTCAGCGTTTTTGCCATTGCCCTAAGGGCATTGACTGAGGATTTTAAAAATAGGGGCTCCTCTATGCGCATTAAATCCCCTCGTCCGCTTTGTTGGGTGGCTTGAAGAATAATTTTTTGCCAACGTGGAACTTTTGCAGCCGGAAATTGGCTTAAGGTGCGAACGAAACTAAAATCAGACAAGACGGGAGTGATGGAGACTACACCGAGCTCCACAGACTTTTCCACAATCATTTCAAAGGTGGGCACCTTCGGAAATGAGAGATAAAGGTGAATATGAGGCGTTTTAATGGGTGGAATCACTCGCTCTTCTTGAACGAAAACCTGAGCTTGTTTTTTTGCAACTGATTCAACCTTTACCAAAAAGGCCAGCCCCTTGTTGTTGAGCAATTCAAAATGCTGGCCCTGTTGAAGTCGACAAACGTCAAAAATGTGATGAAACAAGTCTCCCTGGAGATTAAGAAGCAAACCAGTTTTAATTTCACCCTCGTAAAAGTAGCGCCTCACCAAATACCTCGCTTACCCGTTTGCGGATTTCGCCGACAGTAGATAGCCAACCCATTCATCTTTGGCTAATCGCAACTCAATTTTTAAATCAGTGTCTTCAAGAAATTGATCGATAAAAGAGTTTTCTCGTTCCTCAAGGACACCTGTTAAGATCATGTACCCCTCAGCCTTCAAAACTCGACAGAGATCATTTTTAAGATTTAACAACACTCCATCAATAATGTTCGCAACAACAATATCAAAGCTTTCGCGTACTTCTTCGAGGAGAAGATCGGGAATTTCAATTCCACTCACCAAATTTCTTTGTACATTTTCTCGCGCCACTCGACGAGCTTCCGGATCAATATCAAGTCCAACGACTCTTGTGGAACCAGAGAGTCGTGCCAACATTGCCAAAATAGCCGTGCCGGTGCCAACATCGACAGTTTGCCAGAGTGCACCCTCAGGTTTCTTTTTAAAAATTCGATGAATGAGGGCGGCCGCCATTTGCGTCGTAGCGTGCGTTCCCGTTCCAAATGCCATACCTGGATCTATCGAAAGTGGTCTTTCAGCTTCGGCTGGTGCATCGAACCATGATGGAACTACCCAAAAAGGGCCCACAAGTGAAAACGGCTTAAAACCTTTTTTCCACTCTTCTAACCAATCTTTGTGAACCTCTTCTACAACTTCCCACATGACACCAGGACATAGCTCCTTGAGGGCTTCAAAGTATTCCGCCGGCGGACTCTTCGTAAAAAACACATCCACGTCTCTAAAGCGCATCGGGCGTAACTCGGGATCATAAACCAAATCTTTTTGCACGTAACTTAGAGCCTCGGAGATTCCTGAACAACCATGCTCAAAACTAAGCTCAGTCGCGTCGGCCTCTAAACTCGAGGGTATTTTTTTTACTCGAACGCGAAAATAGGTTTGATTTTCCATAA
>JBEGVH010000019.1:0-60519 GCA_041178425.1 Pseudomonadota bacterium
TTCGTTTTTCCATTTGTTGCTAAGCATGGGGAGAGGGAATCAATCTAGGGGTTAGTGGGGAAAGGGATGAACGGAGATCGGATGGTTAGGAACGGAATTCGGACTCCGTCCCTAGTTTTTCCAAAATCTCTCATTTAAATAAAGACTTCAGGAGAAACTTTAAACCGTTTTGCAAGAGCTTTGATTTGGCGGATATTTAAATCACGCTCACCCTTAAGGATTTTTGAAACGATTGGCTGACCACCAACTTCTTTAGCCAAATCTTTTTGTGTCAGTCCTTGTAAATCCATTAAATAAGCAAGCATTTCTCGTCCAGAGACGGGATTTGATTTATAATTTTCTCGCTCATATTCTCCGACAAGTTTTACAAGTGTATTAAGGTATATTTTAATCCCCTCATCTTCAGTTCCATTATTAACAAAGGAAATTAGTCTTTCAATAACCTTAAGTGCAATGGCGTGCTGATCCTTTGTAACAATTGGTTGAAGCGGAAAGAGTGCTACCAATTTATGGTAAGATTCTTCAACTTGGATTGAGGCAGATTTTACTTCTTTTTTAAGGGTTTCCATTAACTTTTTTGCAATGCTCATAAAACTATTCCTTCCACCCATTCTTAACATATTCAGAATGAGTCAAAACATGGGTCACCAATACAACTTTAACTCCATATTCAATCTTTGTAATTGTACGAACTTTATTTCCGCCAACATCAAAGACCGCTCGCTGACCCACAAAATCCACATTGACTCCAAAAAGCTGTTTAACCTCCTGCGGATTTTTAAAATCTGCAGAAGGGCTCTACCCGGTTAGTGGTGGAATGCTGGAATAAAAAAGGGGGGAAATTGGGGTGACTGACGCACAGAGGGTAAGTCACTGTTTTTATTAAAGGTCGAAGTCTGTTTGTTATCATCTGTCATCAGCCTTCGAAATATCTAGAAATCTCGTTCTGACAACCAGGGTAAATATATCTTAAGGTTCTAATTCAAAATCATCTAACGACCACAGACTCTTGCTGGTCAACTCACCGCTTGCAATCACCCATTCGAAACAAAAGAGTAGTCCAAATTTGCTTCTAAATCCAAAGCCGTTTGCTTTTTGGGAGATGTGAATTCTTTGGTTAGCGTTAAGTTTAAACCATATTGGCTTTTCTCATTCTCAAGAATTGTGTTTATTGCCAAAATTCGAAATGCCTTTTCTTGATCAATGGTAAGTCCCGTAAAATCAGCACCCTTATTTTCCCATGATCGTAAAGTAGATGCTGGCACATGAATTTTATTTGAAACCTCATCGAATGACATTTTTAAAAATGTTCGTAAAAACTTCAACTGATAACCATTAAGTCTTTGCTTGCTGTTCAGCAGAGCTTTGGCTGTACTGAGCTTAACTTCATTCATATTAATGTCTGGATATTCTTCCCCATGAACCGATTTAAGAACAACATTTTTAAGAAGAACATCAAATCCAAATCCCTTGAAGGTATAGGTCTCTAAAATTTTATTCATATCAGTCCTCTTTCTTATTCTTATCAATCGCCGTTACGATAATTGCGCTAGGGTCATCAAACATAATAATAATTCTCAAATCCTTATCACCCTCATTATTTTTTCCTCGTAAAGCATACTTCCACTCTTTTTTATCATCGGTAAGAGAGTCCTTTTTCTTCTCCAGTTTTGCTCTTGAAATGGCCTCTTCGATATCACTCATTTGAATGTCCCGTTTAGCCATTTGTTGCTGAGCGTGGGGAGAGGGAATTAACCTACCAATTAAAGTAGCCCGCCTTACTTCTTCAAGTACGTTAGGCCTCTTTTTTAACGCCATAGCACCTCTCTTAGTATAGCATATTGCTCGTATTTAAGCAATGCAGGCAATATTATCATGTATTTACGATATGTTACAATGTTTATTTGCTCATTTTCAAGCATTACCTAAGGTTTATTTACCCTGGTCTCATCACTAGAAAACTAACTTCAAAAGCTTATGTAAGGCCGAATCCTATTTACGGCCCATAAAGTTAATGGAAATTACATTGGATTGATCCATGTCCTGAGGGACCGCATAACCAAGAGCATCGGTCGCCCCCTTTATGTCAACACCTGCCAATCTCAAATAAATATCCGTTGTTTCCATTTTCTTATGACCAACAATGGCCATAACTTTTACCAGCGGAACGCCTTGAGCGAGCATGTTTGTAATAAAGGTTGCACGAAGATCATGGAACTTAATCGATGAAATGCCAATGGCCCCACAGAACTCCCTGAGAACCTTCGCCTGATCACCGTGTGTCCACTCCATCAATCGAGGCAAAACAAACTCACCGGCATCCTTTCCATTCATCGGTAATGATGATTGAAGTGAATCGCTCGATTTATTTGCTTTGAGTTCCATCAACAAAGACTTTAGGTCTTTACTTACGGGCACAACACGCCAATCTCCAGTTTTAAGTTCATGGAATCCATCTTTATTGGTCCATTGCTTATTAACCGAAATAATTCCAGCATCTAAATCAATATCTGACCACTTAAGAGCATACATCTCACCTGACCTCATTCCAGTTTGGAGTGCAAAAGCCCAAACGTAATAAAATCGATGATGGGTGCTCTTTGCTGATCGAAGTAAAATTTCTACCTCTCTCGCAGTCAAAACCTTCTGCATGGATTGAGGTGTTTTAATGCTGACTCCTTTTGTAGGGTCTCGATTTAACAATCCCTCATCCACCGCAGTTTGAAATATTCTTCTAAGCATCTTTAGGATGTTTTTCTGAGAAATACTCCCTAGCTTAATGCTTGATGCGCGAATCACTTCGTAAACTTCGTCAGTCGTAATCTGATCAATGCTTTTTAGATTCCAAGACTCTGGAATCCATTTCTTCAAATAGCCATCATAATTGGCAACAGTCGAATTTTTATATGACAACCGAATTCTTCGCAAAAATTCATTATGCCACTTCTCCCATGTCCAATGAGGCTCTTGATCTGCAATGCGCCTTAAATCAGTTTTATACTGAAACTCAATTTCCTTGGCTTCTCTCTCGCTTGTAATTCCACGTTTTCTTTTACTGATAATTTTCTTATTTCGATCCCTATCAGATACAAAAACCTCATAAAGCTTTTTATTTTCTTTCATATACATTTTAATCATTTAGCTACTCCTTCTTTTAAAAAGAGTGACTTAAGATCGGTTATATGAAATCTCAATCTGCGTCCTAACTTAGAAAACTTCACTTGCCTTCGATATACCATGATTCGAAGAGCATTTTCAGAGATTCCCAAATAACACGCAGCTTGAGCAGATGATAACCACTCACAGACTATTCGATTTTCAAAGAGCGGAGCCACCGATTTACCGGTGGCCGACAAAAACAATTTCTCCATTTTTTCCTCTCAAATCAAGGTCTTTCTTGTTCATGAAATTTTGCAAGTTCTCCGGATTTTTTGTCTGATTGGCGAATCTCTAGATCGGTCGAATTTAGCCCCTTAAAAGAATCCGGATTGGAGTTAAGTTGTTTAAGAGCAGAGCCAGTATCGGGGCCTAACTTCAGCTTTATTTTTCGTCTGGGAGCCTTTACAGGAGCTGTTTCCAAATTAATGCTTGGTGTCTGAATTATTTTTAAAATTTCCTCAAACTCAATTTCTTTGCCGCTCTGTTTTGCCTTAATTGCCTCAGAAGTTGCACGCTTTAGGACTCTGACAATGTCAAATTTTTCAACGCGAATCAGATCAATCTCTTGTTCACTCAGGTTCTTCGATCGTTTCTGCAAAAGAAAATTCACAAGATCTTTTTGCGAAACATGAACCAAATCTCCCCAGCGTTTTTCAATTTGATTCATCATTGACTCTACAATTTTAATCGATTCAGAATCCAAAACAACTCTGTCTACTTTTTGAAATTCCATTTTCGTATTTGGCTTATGCTCGCCATTGAAACTTGATTCATCTATTTTATTTACTGACTCCACGTTGTAGTCCTTTCTAAGACCCACATCCAATGGCCTTCGATAAATTTGTCACCTTCAATTTTTTCAGGAACCCAAACCTTGCGAACCTTCGGAGAAGTTAATGCTGGGGATTTGTTCTCGCTCATATGAGACGAGTAAGTGTCACTTCCATTTTTCTTCTTTACTGAAGTACATGAACTCAATACAGACATGGCTAATATCGCCACAAATGCTCTTTTCAAAATACACCTCTTAATTTCAGACTTAATACTGTCTACTGAGGCCAAGATCGATTTTAGTTTTTCGATCAGGACTTATTGGAATCATTGGCTTTTTCCTGACGTCCAAGAGAACTTTTGCGGAACCTGGGTTCCGACAGAGTTCCTTCGATGTGCCGAGTAACTCATTCAAGGTTTTACCTTGATTTTTGCCAACAAGGATTTGGCTTTGCCATTGATGCTCAATGTATTGGTTGAGAGTTATGAAGCTCTGCTCAACGGCACCTGAGGATGAACCATTTCTAATGTGTCGATGGATATAGCCGATATCTCCTTCTGATCTGACTACCCAAATAACTTGATTGATACTTATCATGTTCGAGTAGAAATCTCCAATTTCAATGTAGGCCATCGGGGTCTTTTTGGATAATTCTACTTCCAGAGCAATCAATCCCTCGGAGTTTGGTTTCTTCACATCTATCTTCCAATAGCCATCGGGGCGATGCTGTTTGGTCTGTGGAACCCAGTCAGGGTAGTTATCCAATCCTGATCGACGTAGCTCTTGTTCAGTGAAGTTGGCACAGCTCTCTGGGTATTTTGCGAGCCATTCTCCGAGGTGAATCGCTGACACCCAAAAGTCATGGTCCTTATTTTCAGATCGAAAGCCAGCTTGTTCCTCCAAAGGCAAGTGATCCTTAATGACTGCATAACCACTCTTTCCTAGGTGCCAAACGACTGACTTGCGGTCCCACGATGCCGTGGAAACAATAAGGTCATTTTCCTCAAGCAAGAGTAAACGGCGGTAGCAACGATATGCTGACCGTTCCGGAAAAATTGCCAGATGAAGCGCGCTGGTGGTTAATAGCTTCCAACGCCATAGCAACATCAAGCATTTTTGGTCCTGGTCGGTGACGGCTATTTTAATCTTCTTCATTCGTTACTTCTCGCTGGAGGGAAACTTTATCCAACTCTGATTTGGTTTGTTCGGGACTCATAAAGGGTGTTTGGACCTCATACTGATCAAGGCCGGATTTCCAAATGGCTCGGCCTGGTATTGCCGGTAGCTCTTTGGCTCTGCCATTACCGAGAATAGAAAAGCTCGCCCCCAAAGTCGCCATCGGAAATGAAATTATCCCAGTGAGGTTTGCTTTGATTTGCGAACTGATCGCCTTTGCATCTGGTTTCTGCGTAGCAATGATTAAATGAATTCCTACCGCGCGCCCTTGAGCAGCAATGCGAATGGCCTTTCTGTTAAGCTCTTGAATTTGACTGAGGTTTGATTTTCCATTTGCCAAAAACAGTTCGGCGGCTTCGTCTATGACCAAAATATGTCTGTTGACCTTAACCTTATCTGCCACCACATTGTTTGGAAATTTCAGAGCCTCTGATGGCTTTCTTTGAAACTCCTCAATATCTTTGCATTGGTTTAACTTCAACAATTCGAATCGCTCCGATAGAAGCTCATCAAGTCGATTAAACAACCCCGATGCATCAGTGGCTTTTGAATAGACCTTAAATCTATCTCGGTTCTCAAAGAGTTGAAATTCCAGACCACCTTTCATATCAATCAGTGAGAATTGATAATCTCTGTTGTTGCAGTATAGAGTCGTAATAAGCTGTCGCAAGAAGGTTGATTTACCTCCACCTGTTTGGCCCCCAATTAAAAGGTGTGGTGTTTCAATGAGACTGCTATGGATTGGCCTGGCCCTTGTTTGCCCAACCAAGAACTGTGCCGGATCAAGTGAATTGAATCCCTTATTCTCTACCATTTTGGAAATTTCAAAATGTGAATAGAGTATATCAATCGTGCCATTGGGTTTATCCTCCGAAATTTCATCAATAAACACTTGAAGGGAGCTTTCGAGCTTATCCTTCGCCTCGTCGAATTTGCCTTTTGCCATAAAAGCATTGGTTAAACGCATACGACGAACCAATTCATCGACAGGCTTATCAAAGATAAACTTTGGTAAACGCCCCATGGGACTTTTTAAACCGCACTCCTGGAAGACATCAGTCAGCCTGGCTACCATTTTTGATTTGCGCTGGGTCTGGATCACTCCCCATAACCAGAATCCCACTAAAGCACCCGTAATATTATAGACCGCAAACAGAATGGCACTCCTGGGATAGAGCCACCCCATATTCAGCCAATGAAAGATTCTTTGATCCCATTTACTCAAGACTAGATAATTGAAAAAGATCCCCCAGGCGATCAACGGCCCAAGGGGGATGGTTTCCTTTCTGATCCCATAGACCACTTCAATCAACGGCTGGGAAATTCCAAAAACGATCTTTTGGATCAATTTACCAACATCGATGTGGGAATTCCTATTTTGAGTTTGATTCAATTTAATCTCCTTGGAAAAGGACATAGAATTCTTTGCCGCTCTCAACCTGAATGACTGACTTCTTATTTTTGACGTCATTTAGTATATGTTGTGATTGATCGAGAGCCGCTTTTGATGCTCCATTGAGTGCTGCATTTTTTAAATCATTCTTCTTAACGGCAACGCCATTTTGGACCTGGGCCTCCTGCAAACCCTCAGTAAGACCGCCCACAAAGTTGAGGCCAGCACCTGCGGCAAGCAGATAGGCATACTTGCTGATTTTCTTACCTCGAATGCCAACGGTTTGATCTTCGACATCGCACCCCTGGGCCTCGATATTTTGGGATTTTCCATCATTGAATACTAATTTCGAAAATTGCACCGTCAGCCTATCTTCTCCAGAACTGCCACTTCCAACTAAAACTGTACCCTCTGGAACAATAGCATCGCCACTTACAACCAAAGGTTCAACTAGCGTTGCCTTCAGAGGGCCATTCGATGCTCCAGTGATAAACCGAGCTTTGACCATCGTGCCGGGCGGAATTTTGCCCAATAAGGGGCGTTGAATTACTTGCAGTCCTGTGTAAGTTCGGGCGGATGATGCTCTTTTAAATTCCGGACTTGGCTTTCTCCATTCCGTGTCTCCGCGCGGAATTTCAATCTGTGGAGATGAATTCAATTGGCCATTAAAGCCAATGGGTTCACCTTGAATGGTTCCTGATGATGGGTTGGAAAATTCCGATACAATCGAGTAACCAACTCCCAAGATCATCAGAGCTCCAAATATTCCAGCAGCAACTTTTCCATTTAAACTTCTTTTTGGGCCTTCTTGTCTGTACATGAGATCTGATAAACCCCATCTGTTCTTGTGGCCATTGTCTTTGGCAATAGTCACAGTCGCTTTTTCACTCATTCAAAAGGGACCTTGATTTTCGCGTCTTCAGGATCACGAACTTGCACCAAGTTATCAAATCTTGATCCTGAAGTGAGCAAGTGAAAGCCACACCGACGCCCGAGAAGATATACAAACAAATTTGTGTTGGCCGTTGAAGATAGTGCCGTTAATGCTAAGTCATTTTTAATGTATTCGATAGCGAACTGTCTTGGTCCACCTAAGACGACATTGTCCGGTTTCACTGGAAAGTTGATGATCGTTCCAAAATTCGGCCTAACAATTACATCAATCATTTTCGACTCATCACACTTGACGATTCTCAACGACGATTTTGCCTGCGCATGAAAAACGAATCCGCATACCAAAAATGCTGAGGCTGAGTGAAGGAACAACACTTTTAAATATTTCACTTTGCCTCCTTGGCATTTTTTGGTTCTTCAATGTGTTTAGTCGAAGCAATCAGTAAGCCATAAGGGTTAGATAGAGATCGGGGCTTTGACTCAAGCTGCACTTCGAGCTGAAATCGAAAAGCCGAACGTAGATCATTGACGGCAATGATTCGATCTCCATCAACCATAAATGTACCATCTGCATTTTGAGTCACTGTATTAACAACCACTTTTTGCTTTATTTTGCGTGATCCGAATTCCTTATGCTCCGTCTGTCGTAGTCTCATCTCTTCAAAAGAAATCATGCCGTCAACCGGTTGGACATTAGAATCAAACCTTTGCGATAAAGCCAGGGCAAGGAAGGCTTCGATTTCAGCCTTCGAATGTCCCTCTTTGGCTGGGGTCAACAATTTAGAGAAGCATCCACGCTCAATGATTGTGGCTTCTTTAAAAGTCAGCTTGAGAGTAGTCATCCCAAGTACCAAGGTGAGGACGCCTAAGACTGTAATTGTCAGTTTCAAGATTGAATTTTGAGAAGCAATAGAGGCCCAAGCTTCTGTATATTTCATGTTTATTTTCTCCTACGCTTTAAATTCTTTTTTGTACTTCGAACTGTTGGATTGGCTTTTGTTACTGAAAAATGTGCCCTTGTTTCTCATAAAATAGTGGCTGCTTTGATTAGCGGCCGGTGCTGCGACCCGCTTTACTATGTTCATTGTTCGACCTGGGGAAATGGTCATTCCACCAATGGTGAGAGCACTCAGATCTTTACCCATTTGCGCTAAACCACTCCCGGCCAGGGCATGGACCACAAAAGGAGTCAGTAACAGAGAGCCTGCCAAAATGACGTTAAAGGCAATGGCTGTTAAAAAACTCACTTGTGAACCTTGGGCATTGATCTGACTGAGAGCACTACTCCAAAGCAAGGTGGCTATAACCGACCACACAATTTTCCACGCTGCCACTTCGATCAATGATTTGAAAAGAGCCGATGTCGCAGAAGCTGTCGCCGGAAGCACAAAAAGTGCGATCAGTAGCGGCGAAAATACATACAGCATCACCCAAACATAAATATAAAAACTGTCAGCAATGTGAATGGAAAAATATAAAATAAAAAACGTGAGGAAGCTTATTAGAAGCATCACTGTTTCTTTAAAACTCACCCATGAAAAAGACAATTCACCGAGCTTATCTCCCATTCGATCGAGGATCAGTTTAAAATTGTTTAAATCACCAAGCTGGCCAGCCACCGCATCAGTCACATCTGCAATGATATTTGTGATGTCAGGATAGGCGTGAAGCAGGATGGCTGCTATCAGTGCTCTACCAACGATGGTTCCAAAATTCGGTATCTGACCAATGGGCCACTTAAAGAACTCGATGGTCACACCAAGGAGCATTAGAACCGTCACTAAAAGGTAAAAATAACCTGTGAAAACCTCATGGATTTTCTTGGCCTCCATGGCAAGCCAACCAATATCTGCTACCATACCCAGATCTCCTCTTAAAACCGAGGGGCTTTAAACTGTAAGGGCTCATTTTTCATTGCAACTCGCAGAGTGTTGGCTGTTTCCAGGTACATCTTCGTTCGGTCTTTCTCTCTTTTGTTTTCGACCGCCATGGTCTGTGCTTGAAGTTTAAGACCTGTGGCCTGAGTTCTAAGGCTCTGATTCATCAATTGCAGGAGGATTCCCATTGATTGGGCGGTTAATTTTTGAGCTCCACCCGGCGAAACCTCATGACTGTATTCTTTGATGGCCTCGCCAATTTGATCAATATCTGCTGTGTAACTGTAAATCTGGTTGTTCATCGTAACGGCCTCGGCCACTTGGTGATCAGTGTCTCGATAAACTTGGGCATCGGGTGAATTCACAACTACCCCATAAATATGCTGAAGTTTTTGAAGTGCCTGATCGACGTTTCTCCAGTCTTGGTAAATGCCGGGGTCGATATTGGGGTATATGGTCTGCGCGAGTCTCAACGAATCATTGATCCCTTGGTTAATTTCACGAATCAATTCGAGGTTCTCGCGCCCATTATCGACGATGTTTTTCAGTTCAACGAGTTGCTTCAGTGTATTCGTCAGAATCTGGGCGAGATAAAAAATATCTCCTCCCCAGAAATCCGCCCGGGCAGGTGTGCTGATCACAAAGACCGAAAAAACCACGATCGCTCCAATTCGTTTAAGCTTTTCAGTCATCGATTCACCCCTTGGTTGGCAGCAACACCCTTCGGAAAATCCTTCGCCAGTCGCTTCAAAATCATTAGTGACGCCTCGGTGGGATAGGCCCTCTGGTATTCTTCAATTTTGCCGAGATCACGACCATCTGTTGTAGCTAACCAGTATTCAAGTGGAGTTGAATCGATCGCGACCACCACGCGAGCGTCTTCAGCCATCAAAAAGGCTTCTGAATAAATCCCTCGATCCTGGTGCAATGAAGTAATTAACTCAACCTCGTTCGGATTGAGAGTTAAAACCTCTCTGAGTCGCTCCTTATCGGCTCCCTTTTGTTTGAGGACCCATTTGATACTACTATTGGGTAAGATGGCGTTGGCAATTTTGCTCCGAGCGAAGTCATCAATGTTTTGGGAGATGGCAATTGCGCTGGCCATGTACTTTCGAAAAGTCCTAAAGACTTCGGCAATAAAAAGTGACGCCGAATCGTTTTCCATCAATTTCCAACACTCATCTAATATTAGAAATTTCATTCGGGCTCGATCTGTCTGAATTTCGCGCCACACGAAATCTGTAATGATAAAGAGACAAGCCGATTGGAGGTCTGGATAAGCCTCCATTCCCTTCAAATCAAAACAGACAATCGGTCGGGTTAGCTCGAGATTGGTTTCTTGATCGACAAATTTCCCATAGGGCGAGCTTCCACACCACGAAGCCAATATCTTCCCAATTCTCTGAATGGAAGGTTCTTGATGACTTAATAAGATTTCCCTCAAATCAGAAAGACGGGGTGCCTTCATTTTTTCATAGACTCTCTCAATTGCGGATTCAATTTCAGCCTTCTCAAGTTTACCTAACTGAATCTGTTCATTTTCTTTGGTCATGATCTCAACCAAGCTTAAAATAAACTTAATCTTTTGACTGGATGGCTTACTTTCACCCACGCCTAAATCAAAAGGATTTATTGAAAGATTAGACTCAACCCCAAGCGGTACATATTGGCCATCGAAATTATCGCAAATCTTTTTATAAGAACCGCCAATATCAACAATGAACACCTTGGGATTCTCCTTCAACATCTGCATCATCAAAATATTGGTCATAAATGACTTACCACTTCCAGAACCACCACTTACGATTTGGTTTGAGTTCGTCAACTCGCTGGTAAAGGGATCGAAGCTCAAAAGACTTCCCAGGCGAGTTCGCAACAATATCTTTGGATCTGAATGTCCTTGCCAAGGCCCGAAGACAGGCAGCAAGTCGCAGAGATTCGATGTCTTGACTCGTTTGATCCGTTCTTTACTTCTACTGTTGGGTAGTGCGATCTCAGAAAAGATATCGAAGGCAGCTAAGGTTTCCTCCATAGCTTCGGCACCAGCAAGTTCTCGTATCTTCGCTAAGGTCTCTGACACTTTCGCTTCAAGATCGGATTCTTCGCGAGAGCGCACCAATACTTGTAAACTTAAATGAAAGACTTTTTCCCCCTGAGCAACCATTTCCTCAAGGAGCGTCTCGAGGTCTTTGAGTTTAGCCTCACTTTCAAGGTCAGAGACGCCGGTTCGCTTCCCCGCGACCATGGAAAACGCGATCCGACGTTGTGTCTGTAAACTCTCAAGTTCGCTTTGTTGATGGGGCACAAAGATCGAAACAAATACTCTTGTATCAAATGGCAACTCACGGAGTTTAGTCGCCATCAATGCAAATGTTTGATCGGGCAGGATCTTTAGTGAAATAACCCTGTACTGGTATTCGCTCATTGAAAAGCCACGGTCATCGACGCCGACATCAGTAAATAGAACTGATGAGCGAAGATTATCTGGATTGACTCGCCCCAATGAAACTCTACGACTTGGGTTCCATTGTTCGTACAAAAGCTGAAGGACTTCCTCCGCAGTCAGACGCTCCGGTTTTAATCCCAGCGCTCCAAGACCCGATTCTAAATCCAACAACAAGCGCTCGGTGAGCACCAATTCACGTTTTAGATTTGACTCCGAAATGGCCTCAAAGGTTTTTGTTCGCGCAAAAGGCGACATTTTCGCCAAAAGCGGATTTTGTGGTTTTCTTCTAAAAAACATGAATAGACCATGCTTGGGGAGCAGACCTGATTTATCCAGAGATTTCAGTTTTTCAACCCTCGCTTTTGTCAGCTCCTCCACCACACTCTCTCCGATATGCACGTCTTCATTCTGCGTTCCAGCATGCCTATCAATGAGGTCCTTATTACCGGCCTTGATATCTTGGATAAATTGAATATCAATCTCCGAGGGTAAACTGTTGAGAAATTGGGCCAACCGCTGGGAGTATTCATTGGCCTGCTCGATAGACCAACAACTTCCGTCAATAGGCGTGAGTCTAAATCCTGTTCCAAAAGAGCCATCAATAAAGATTGTTATATTTTCTTCTAGTCCCCAGACTTGAAGTGCATCAGCTAGATTACCGCTCAAGCTTTTTCCTTTCTTTTAATTTGGGTGGAGTATTTGAATTGGTTGGTTCCAGAAATGCACAAAACACTCCTGGCTTAATTTGAAAACGCAACCAATGAACGAGGTAGTTTTCAGGCTTGCCTCGTTTGGCGAATCTCATAATTGCGGCGAGCAAAGCGCTTGGTAGCCACACAAGGAGCCACTTCAATGACGTTGTCCCAAACAGAAAATTCAGAATGGACATGGTTAAAAAAATAACCAGAAGATCTGGGACCTCAAATCCCATGATCAACATTTTTTTATCAAGACACTTGCTGACTGGTGTAGCCCTTAGACCACTCAATAGAACCCCCTATTAGTGAATTAAGGATTGAATCCAGCTGACAATACTTGGGGCGCCAAAGCCAATGGCTGCGCCGACCATGGCCAAGATCAAATGGTTTCTTGCGTTGGGACTTCCTGCAACAAAGGATAGACCCGCAAAGACCAATCCCAAAATGGCAGCTAACGGCAAAATAGTGCCGATGAGCTTTGTTTGCACGGCAATGAGGCTGGATTCGACGCTGCATAAACCAATCGCTGGTAAAATCAGTAGAGTGATAAAATTCAGAATCTGTAAAAACTTGATCTGATTTTGTTGTTTCATCATGAATGTCCTTATTAGTGATTTGTTGGGTAGAGGTTCATGTAAATTTGAGCTTTGAGGAGTGGAAATTTAAGCTCCATAAAGCTGTGCAGTTTTGCATCAAGAACGCCATTGCCAATGGGATTTAAAAAACGGCTCTCTTTGCCCTCCGTTCGAAGTCGCGAATAGACCGTATATCGCTCGGCTGAGTCCCTGTTCTTCACCAGATAATAGGTTTGGCCTGGGAACATCATGAGTCTGATCTTGTAATAAGCGGTCCCTTCGTCTTTAAAGGCCGACCCAATTAGAAGTTTGGCCTCGATGGTATTTTCTTTGCGAAATCCGGTGAACAGTTCATATTTTTCATTTTGTGTTTTCATTGCCTAAGTCCCCTTTAATTTTTAAATTCAATTGCTTTTTTAAACTTCTGATCTTTGCGTATTTTCGTTTTAGCGCTTCATTATTGCGGAGCCCTGGAGCTATTGAAGCCCAGAGTCTTTCAATAGTTTCAGCCATTTCTTGAACCTGATTGATGTTATTGACCTGAGTGTCTCTAACCGTAGAGTTCATTCGCTAAACTCCGATGTTGCTTCTCAATTTTTTCTATCTCAGAAATAAGAGGTTTATTTGTCATCAACTCTGTTAGGGGAAGAGAGCCATAAATCTCTCGAATCAATTGATGGAGTGTGATCAAGTCACTGCGAACTAAATGCCATTTCATACAAGGCCCTTCAATCGAACGACTTTCTTGTCGAATTTGCGAATGATCTTATTTTTGGGATCAAACTGTTCTTTGAATGCAAGAAACCGATTATCCATCAGTCCCTCTTGCACATACATCTCGGCGCTATTCCACTCGCAGTGACAGCAAATAGTATCAACGCCAAATTCCACTAAATCGCCTGTTCCACAACAAGGGCAGGTTTCGAATTTCAATTGCTTGCGGGTCTCTGGTTGATCTTCGATTTTTCTAGCAAGGCTATCCATTTTAACTCCTTTCAACGTTCTGTCTGAAACATCCAGACAACCCTATAAAGGGCATGAACCGTGCCAATGAGCTTCTTTAACTTTAAAACCCTAGTTAACTCATTGAAGACAGAGATAAAAACCCACTTTCAAGATCACCCTTGCTCATGAAAATATTTGTTCAGTATTCAGGATTCAGAATTCGGATTTTTCTGAATCCTGAATGAGTTCATTCATTTTGTATTTTCTCCCTATTGAAAACTTCCTTGATGTTGCATAAAAGGTAGGCAGATTTTTCTGGCCGATAGAGGTCAGTGAAATGACACCTAAGGGGTTGTGAATGCTGCATCCAAAGCCTAAAGAACAGATTCAAATACTCATCGTTGATGATCAGAAAGATCAAAGTTTTGTGACCAAAATCTATTGCCGCGATTTATTCACTAAGGTTGCAGTTAAAGAAAAATTGGACCTTGAGATCAGTGAATTTGAATCTCCCGATGAGGCTGTTGATTTTTGCCTCAATAGTCGGGTTCATATCATTTTGCTCGATAAAGACCTTGGTGAAAAAAACGGTCAGAAAATTACCGGGATGGATTACATTAAATCTTTTCACGAGCTTCAGCCATGGGCACAGATCATTATACTGACCGCCGATGGCTCCTACACTGAAATTGCCAAGGCCATTCGACTTGGGGCCTCCGATTACCTCCTTAAAGGCATGGGGGGCGATTACGCCACTTATAGAGATGCGGTATTGACCGGTGCACTTAATCGAGCCCGATTGGAACTCCTTGAATTTAACGAAAGGGCTTTAAAAACTGACATCTCGTCGGACTTCGCCTGCAAATCTCCCGTCATGCGCTTTTTTGATCAGAAACTGAAGGCTGTGGCCGAATCATCTTGGCCAGTTCTCTTGCTTGGGGAAAGTGGTCTAGGTAAAGGCTCAGCCGCTCGGCGAATCAACGAGTACCGAAGGCAATTATTCAAAGATTCAAATCGGCCTTTTATCAACGTGAATATCGGCTCCTTGAGTGACGAACTCGCTCAGTCAGAGCTTTTTGGGCATGAACCCAATGCTTTTACGGGTGCCTCCAATAAAACAAAACCAGGTCTTCTGGATGCTGCCGCTGGAGGGGATATCTTTCTTGATGAGATCGGCGATGCCTCTTTAGAAATGCAATTAAAACTTCTGAAAGTCGTTGAAGAGAGAACCTACACCCGTGTTGGGGGCCGCAAAGAAATTCCGACGGATGCTCGTTTCATTTTTGCCACTAATAAAAATCTCAGTGAATTGGTCGACAAGGGTTTGTTCAGAGCGGACCTTTACATGCGTATCAGCGCCTTTGAATTACAGATTCCAAAGCTTTCCGATCGAAAAGAAGATCTTCCCGAAATTATCAGGCACATGATTAAAAAAGCTCTGAAAGATATGCCAAGCAAGATCGTTTTTTATGAGCAATTTCCTGATGACCTCATTGATTACCTCACCCGCGACCATATTAAGGGCAACATTCGTGGGATCGAGAATGATGTCATCCGACTGATTACCTATGCTCAGCCCGACAGCACAGGGCAGCTATATCTCAAGGATTGGAAATCCATCTTGGGTGTAGAGCCAAAGATCATCCGAAAAAAGGCCCCGGTGACAATCAATGAGCAACTGGATCTTTCGACTTTCAAGGATATTGAGACCAATTTATTGTGTGAGTCTGCGGTCGGCCTCAAAGACTTGAGAGATCTTTTTGAAAAAAAATTAGTTGAAGAGGCGATGAAGAAAAATAACCACAATCTCCGTCTAGCTGCACTCAATTTAAAAATCGCTACGTCACATCTTCACTCGAAGGTGAAGCAGTTCAAAATTCCGACAAAGAGGGAGGTAAATAATGGACAACAACGATCCAAAAATTCAATTTAGCAAGACTGAGATCGTCCACGACCTCAATAATCTTAATTACCTCCTGAGAACACTTGCAAAAGTCATTGACGGAATGGCTGAGCTGCCACCAGACATAAAGAGACTTTCTGCGGGAGCTGTTTCAACGACAGATCGCCTTATTGCCAAGTTAGGTGGCGCACCAAGGTCAGCAGAGAGCTTGGTGAAAGAACCTTCGAATAACCATGGCTCTGCTGATGAGGGTCTTAATCGATGAATCAATACAAATTAAAGGGTTCAAATATTTCTTTCATCTTTTGGGGTTTTAAATCTAACCCCAAGGGGGCTTAATGGTCGAAACAAATAAGCATTACGATATAGACTCTGGCTTCTTTAAGGCCTTTTTAGATCCTTATATGAAGTACACCAGTGGTCTTTATACAAATAATGAATCCCTCGCACAGGGTATTCTTAATATGCTCGATAAGCATGTGGGTTTTCTTCAACACTACAAAGCACCGCGCATTTTAGAGATTGGGCCGGGCTGGGGTTCATTTATTTATCGTCTTCAAGAAAAGGAGATTCCTTTTGAATACACAGCGATCAATCCTTCCAAGGTACAAAATGAGTTTATCAACAATCGTTTGGAAAAGCCGGTTAAAATTATTGAAAGCAGCTTTGAGGAGGCTGAGCTAAAACCAGAATCATTTGATTTGGTGTATTTTATTGGTTCGTTCTGCCACATGCAAGACAAGCTAACCCAGCTTGAAAAACTCAATCACGTTCTTTCAAACGGTGGTCGTGTTATTATCGAAGATACCTTTTTTATCTCAGAAAAAATGTACCAAAAGCATCACGCGCGTAACGAAACAAAATATGTTCAACAAGAGGTCTTTGGTTTTGCTGAAATCCTGTCGCTTTCAAACTTTATAGAGGTCGCGGCCAATAGAGGCTTTCAGGTGCAAACAATTTTGGAGCACTCCAGTAGTTATGCTAGGACTGTCGAGCTGTGGCTGGAAAAGCTTTATCCTATGCGAGAGAGTGGCAAATATCCCCAAGCTGACGAGTTTATTAAGTACCTAGAAATTGCGCAGCGGGGCTGGCGCTATACTATTGCCAATTACCTTATTGAAATTCAGAAAGTGAGTCGCAAATGATTCAATTGATTTCCATGTTTGCAGATTTGTTTAGTTTAAAAAAGCAACCAGTGCCCATGGCTAAGGAACAATTTGATTTTAGCCATCCAATTCAGTTTCCATTTTTGAATTCGGATCTTCACAAGGGTTTCGTGAATTCCAAGTCAAATGATTGGGGTCTGCAAGCTGAATTTTTTAAAGGCAAAGAAAAGACGGCTTATTGTAAATGGGAGCGGGTGATTGATCCTTTTCAGGGGTTCTCAGGCATCATTCATGGTGGAATCCTAGTGACTTTAGCTGATGAACTAATGGCAAACTGCGTTTTGGCCCATACCGAGAAATTTTCAGTCAGCCTCAAAGCGACGGTTAAATGGCATAGCCCGGTAAAGATTGGCGATGCCGTTTTAGGTTATGCGCAGATCATTTCTGAATATAAGAACTTTAAAAAGGTTCGGTTCATCATTCAATCCGAAGCGGGTAAGGTTGTGCTATCTGGCGAAGGACTATTTTATTTACCAACACAAAAACAATTCAATCGCATGACAGGCATCAACCTGCCACCTGAACTACAAACTTATTTGAGAGGTTAAAATGGAATTTAAAGAAGCTGTGATCGAGCTCGATATTGAATTTGAAGATTTAGATGCAGGGGGCGTCATTCATCATCCTAATTACATCAAAGTATGTGAGAGGGCCAGAGGGCGATGGTTGGCCAGCAATAACATCACATTCAAGAGCCTGAAAGATAAAGACGTTGCTTTGGCTGTTCGATCCATACAAGCCGACTATTTGAAGCCAATTTCTATGGAGAGGGTGAAAGTCGCATTAAAAATTCTATCCCATTCAGAGAAATCAATCGTTATTCGCCATGAGATATCCCCAGTGGCTTCGCAGAGACCTGGTGCCTACTTCACTGCGGATATTGCATTTGTCACTGCGAACTATTCAACGGCTAAATCGTGCCCGCTACCAAACGAAATTCTGGATTTTATCAGGATTCAAGGCATTTAGAGGTCAATTTATGGTTCGTTTTGCGAGTCTTTTATTTTTAGTCGGATCGCTGTTTTTGGGCCAACTTGGGCTTGCCGAGGTCTATCTTACCTCGGATCACACCAATGTTAATGCTTTGATGGCGCGGGCTCTGCTTTTCAAAGATGAGGGCAATGCTCTTTCTGTGACCGAAGGGATGAGGTTTGACGACGTAAAAATAAAATTGTCGCAGTTACAGGAGACGAATCTTAAAGGAGTCAATGGATACAAGGGCACCAAGGTCTGGTTCTACCTACCTGTGGTCAACCAGACTGCCTTCACGAATTTCATTCTTAGGTATTCCTACCCATCGATGCAACGGATTCACTTTTATTTATTCGACGAAAGCAAATTGATTTCATCTATGGAATCAGGGAAGCTCATCCCTTTCCAGCAGAGACCGATGAAAGATACCGATTATGAATTTCCTTTCGTGCTCGATAAAGACAAAACCTACCATATCTTAATGAGCTTTGAATCCAGTGGCTCGATGCAATTACCGATCGAGATACTTTCTACGAACCAATTGCATGAGTTGACTCAAAATAAATACCTTTTCTATGGCATCTACTACGGAATCATTCTTCTGATTTTGCTTTATAGTGCCTTTTTGTCGATAACGCTGCGGGAGGGAATCTATACCTCTTATTTAGCCTATCTTATTGCCGTTGTATTTGCGCAGATGGGATTGCATGGCATCTCTTATCGTTATTTTTGGCCCAATATGCCGGAATGGAATAAGGTCAGCACGATTTTCTTTGTTCCGTTGATGTTCAGTTTCTTATCCATTTTTGCAGTCAATTCCCTGGACCTTAAAAAGCAAGTGCCCTTGGCCTACAAAGTTTTGATGGGCTTTGCGGCCTTTTCATTTTCGATTTCGATCTCGGCACTTTTTGCTTACGGAAGCACTATCATTAAGATTACGGGCCTCATTACTTCGCTGCTGCCATTTATCATGATCCCTCCAGCAATTATGGCGTGGAAAAGAAAAGTGGAATTTGCACCTTATTACCTTTCGGCTGTTTTCTTCTATATCATTGGAGCCAGTCTCTATGGGTTAAAAGACTCCGGCATTATCCCCTCAAATTTTATAACCGAGAATGGAATCTTACTGGGTTCATTGATTGAGATTTTGATTTTTTCTGTGGGTATCGCGGTCCATATTCAAAAAATTCAAAAGCAAGCGGATTCTTTGAAGCTTGATCTAGAAAAGTCAAAAGTGCTGAGTGAAGTAGCGTCCCAAATCAGCCATGATATTCGTTCGCCACTTTCGGCATTAAATATGGTCTCAGCTTCGCTATTTGAAATCCCAGAAGAAAAACGACTGCTCATCCGAAACGCTTCTCAGCGAATCAACGATATTGCTAACCAGTTGCTTACTAAATCCAAAGAGACTCAAAAGACTAATCCGGTTAAGAGCCAGACTAGCCATGTTGAATTGTTAACTGGGGTCGTCGATGTGTTAGTTTCAGAGAAGCGAACGCAATTCCGAGATAAGCTGGGCATCTCAATTGAATTAGATCTTAACCGAGGCTATGGGGTTTTTGCTGAGATTGCCCCCATTGAGCTTAAACGAGCTTTAAGTAACTTGGTCAATAACTCCGTCGAGGCCTTTGAAAATGCAAAGGGGCTTGTTACTGTAGGTGTTACCCAGGATGATTCGAGCGCTATTATTTATGTGCGTGATAATGGTAAAGGCATACCTGAACATGTTTTAAAAAAGCTGGGTAATGAACGGGTTTCATTTGGGAAAGAGGGTACAAATTCCGGCAGTGGCTTAGGGATCTACCATGCCCAAAAAATGGTCGATTCAGTGGGCGGCAAATTTAGAATTGAGTCTCAACCTGGTCAGGGTACAACCATTTATCTTGAGTTGAGAAAAGCGGCTGCGCCGAAGTGGTTTGTAGGAAAATTGGAATTGAAGAATCATAGTCATGTTGTTTGCATTGATGACGATGTCTCTATCCACCAAATCTGGAAGGATCGGTTGGATTCACTTAAATCAGACGATATCGACCTCTCGTTGATCAATCTTTCATCGGGTAGTGCCCTTGGGGATTGGATCGCGTCTAGCTGCAGCCAATTAGAGAGCTGTCTTTTCTTGGTTGACTATGAGCTGCTCGGGCAGCCGGACACGGGCTTGGATTTGATTGAAAAATACAAGCTTCAAAAGAAGGCCATTTTGGTGACAAGTCGCTTTGAGGAATCTGAAATTCAAGATCGCTGTTCTCGCCTTGGGGTCAGGCTGATTCCTAAAGGATTGGCGGCTATTGTACCAATTGAACTAGAGATGACGAATATTAAAATTGACGCTTGTCTTATCGATGACGATCCATTGATCAGGCTTACTTGGGATCTTGCAGCAAAAGATTCTGGATCGACAATTGTAAGCTTTGATTCATTTGAGGCGTTCAAAGCTAGTTCGGCTAAAATCGCCAAAGAGACCCCTATAAGCGTGGATGTCAACCTAGGTAATGTGACCCGAGGTACTGACGTTGCCCGTGCACTAAATAACATGGGTTACCAGCGGATTTATTTAGCAACCGGATATGCCTCTGGGAGTATTGGGGATGTTCCCCCCTTTGTGATAGCTGTGCATGGAAAAGATCCAGCTTTTGTAAGAGGTAATTAGATTTGAAAATGAGATAAATAAATCGAAATGGCGCTTAAATATGAGTTTTTTCAAGCGTCAGCTAATCCGATTTTATTTAGCATCGATCAAGGCTATTTATTTTAATAACCTAAATTCTGCGCATGCCGAATGTACGATTGGTTTTATCACTAATGCTGCAAATCAAAAATAACAGCTCTTTAGGCTTGTTTAGTAACCAATTGTCACCCATAATTTTCATTGTTGCTTTGATGGAGGTTAGTAGAAATGGTTCAGGCCCAGATGTGGTATACTGTTGAGCAGATAGCAGCTCACCTACAGGTATCAAAAGAAACAATCTACAGATGGCTTGATAAAGGCCGCATCCCAGCTCATCGCGTTGGTAAGCAGTGGCGGTTTCTAACTACCGAAGTCGATGAGTGGGTTAAACGCGGCGATGCAATTGAGAACCCACGCGAACAATCTACTGGGGAGTTGAGATGATTCAAAATAAGCATCCTTACAGCATTTTATCACCCAGCCAGTACACTTTAAAAAATATGAGAGAGCCTCAACATGGGTAAATTGCCTAACTCGAATAAATCTGTTTCAAATAGTTATCTCGAAGCCTTGAAGGCAATTAATGGGTGGACCACAGTTTCGGATTGGGCTCTTAAAGTCGGAGAGATGTTTCCAGAGCTTTTAGAAAAAGCAAATAAAGAAGCCAAAAACCACAAGCGGCCCACTACTGGTATTAGAGAAATTGCTGCGCGCATTAGTTCCTGGGTTTCAACTGACGGATTCGCTGGAAAAATTGAGGTTGATGAATCCGAACGCCCTAAACGAGTTCGAATCTTATCAGAGGAGGCGGCTTCTCACTATCAAGAAATATCTCTTGAAGCAGATCTTGAGCCATTGACACGCGCTCAACGAATTAAATCTGATGAAGAAAGCTTGGGACTAAAAGAGAAATATCGAATTGCTGAGTTTGATGCCATTATCAGACAATTAAAAGAATTCTTTAACCTTGATTTTGAATTAGAACATGCGAAAGCGATCTTAAATTCAACAGATCCAGGCAAACATCATCCTGACAACCTTCAAATCTTACTCAAATCTCACAACCGATTAAAAAGCAATAGTAACTGGGACCGATTTTCTCTCCAAGAACAAATTGAATACATAAAAGCAGTCGTTCAAGTTCAGAAGCTTGTATCGGCAAAGATGAAAGTTGACCTTCACGATGACGTTATCGGCTCAATTATCGAACGACTTAAATTGATTTATTGAGGAAGTTGGAATGAAGTTACAAATATCGAAGGAGTGCAGTTTCAGTCGGCTTGCGAGCATTGGTGGGTCGGTGTCCAGAATCAGTCTACCCAGCAAGATAAATGCTTTGGGGTTCGTTAGATGGATGATCTTTGATGGGTTTATTAATTCGTTTGCAAAGGGAACGCTACAATGAATACTCCTGAAATTGGCAGTGCAGTATACATAAGGCAACGGCAATATGTTATCGATGACGTTATTTATCCGTCCTCTCCCCATTCTTGCCACGTTGTTACATTAAGTTGCATTGATGACGATGCCCAGGGGCATCAGATCAAGGTTTTATGGGAAAAGGAATTTGATAAGCTTCCCAACTATGGTGAAAATTGGGCTGATCTGTCAGATCGGGCATTTGATAATCCAAAGGTGTTTTCGGCTTTCTATCATAATCTTAACTGGAATAGTATTACATCAACAGATCCTGAGTTATTTCAGTCGCCGTTTCGCTCAGGCATCAAGATAGAGCCTTATCAGCTTGAACCACTTTGGAAGGCTCTGAAGTTACCAAGAGTAAACTTATTTATCGCCGACGACGTTGGACTAGGAAAAACCATTGAAGCGGGTTTAATTGCACGGGAATTACTAATTAGAAAAAAAGTAAGAGACATTGTTGTTGCAGCGCCCCCTTCAATGCTCTACCAGTGGAAAGAGGAACTGGAAAATAGATTTGGTCTCATGTTTGAGATCATGGATAAAAAATATATTTCAAAAATCAGACAAGAGCGTGGTTGGGCTGTTAATCCATGGGAAACACATTCTCGCTTTCTGGTTTCGCACAAGATGCTAATTGATGATGAATATACATCTTTACTTCGTGATTGGCTCACCGAATTCAGAGGTAGATCAATTCTAATTCTGGATGAAGCCCATCATGCTGCGCCGGCAAGCGACGGACTTTATGCAGTTGAAAGCCAATTTACTAAAGCAGTCATGGATTTGGCACCACGATTCGAGCATCGTCTTTTTCTATCTGCAACACCGCATAATGGGCATTCAAATAGCTTTTCAACTTTACTAGAGATTCTTGATCCAAATCGTTTTTATCGTTCCGAAAAAATAAAAGACAAAAAATTAATTGATGACATTATGGTTCGCCGTCTCAAAGAAGATTTACGCGATATAGTTCCAGGCTTCCCAGTTAGAAAGGTTGAGGCTATATCAATTAAAGAGGATACGTGGCCAGAGATTAAACTATCTAATCTTTTACAACAGTATAAGGAAATCAAAGAGCTCCGTTTAAAAAGTTTAAAAGACAAATCAAAAGTATCTGCGGGGTTAGTTTTGACTGGATTACAGCAACGACTTCTGTCATCTCCTGAAGCCTTTTACAAGACACTAAAAACACATAAAAATTCTTTTCAAAAACAAAGCAACACCATCCCATCTAATTCGATTGAATTTAGGAAAAGTGATTATTCTTTAGTACGACAAAGTGTCGATCAAGATAGTGATTTTGCAGATCTTACTCAAGAAGAGCTCGAAAAAATCGAAACTTCAATGATTGAAGAACTAACATCACTTAGCAATGAAGATCTCGAAGCAGAGGCATTAAAAAAGGAGCAGGCTTTGCTAGAACAGATGATGGGAATTGCTGAAGGGTGTCGTTACAAAAAAGATGGAAAAGTAACTTATTTAATTAATTGGATTGTTCAAAATCAATGTCCTGATAGGAAAAATTGGAGTGATTTACGAGTTATTATTTTTACAGAATATGAGGACACCAAAAATTATATAAAAAATCAATTAGAACAGTTTTTTGACGGCCAAGTTGATTTTCAAGACCGCATTGCAGTTTTTCATGGCCCAACTACTATGGAAAAAAGAGAAGAAATAAAAAGAGCATTTAATGAAAACCCTTCGAAAAATAAATTGAGAATTTTAATTACCACTGATGCAGCGAGAGAGGGCCTTAATCTCCAGACTCATTGCTGGAACTTATTTCATTATGATATTCCCTGGAACCCAGGTCGCCTTGAGCAAAGAAATGGACGGATAGATCGAAAGCTTCAGCCAAACAAAGAGGTTTATTGCCGCTATTTTGAGTATGCACATCGAGCAGAAGATAAAGTCTTGGCCACCCTTATAAGAAAGACAGAAACAATACGTAATGAGCTTGGTAGTTTATCACAAGTATTAGATCCTCAGATCACAGCCCTATTCGAGTACGGAATTGATCAACGTAAAATATCAGAAATAGACAGTAAAATAACCGGAACCTCGTTAGATGATTACAAAAGAAAGATCATTGAAAGTGAATTGGACCTTGCTCGCGATAAAAGGAAGCAAGATATTAAAGACAAAATTGAATTAATGAAAAGGCTTTTAAAAAAATCTCAAAAATGGATTTCAATGGAAGATGAGTATCTACGATCAGCTATTAATTGTTCTCTCGAATTATCAAAATTACCTGGCTTAATTCAATCTGATCTTGGATTAATGTTTCCAAATATTACCGACTCCATAAAAGATTCTACTTGGCAAGCAACCCTAGATACACTTCGACCACCTAGGAGAAGAGATCAGAAACCTGCTGAATGGCGCGCGGAAACAACTTTTCGCCCGATTGTCTTTCAAGATCAGGAGAATATCATGGATGAAAAAGTTCATCTTCATCTTGAACATCGACTTGTTAAGCGTTTGCTAAATAAATTTTCAGCTCAAGGATTCATTCAAGATGGATTGAGTAAAATCTGTGTAATTCCAAGTAAAGTAAAAACACCTCGAGCAGTTTTATTAACAAGATTGTTATTTTTTAGTAAAAATGGTGCTGGCAGACTCCATGAGGAGATCATTCCTATTTCCGCGGAGTGGATTTCCCGCGATAGGAAAAAAGGCATTCGTGTCTTTAAGGAAGAGGGCGAAGAAAGCTCGCTAAAGTTTATTCAGAGCGCCCTCTTGAATGACCAATTTAAAATCGTCGACACAACACTTATTAAACAATTTATACAAGAGGACTTTGAATCTCTTGCTTTTAACATTAAGGAGAGACTTGCTAACAGATGGGTAGAAATTGAAGAGGCATTGAAAAAAAGAGCAATTAATGAGGCCAATTCGCTTCGTGAATTGTTGGCAAATCAACTAAAGAGAATTAACGCAAAATTAGATGATAAAGAGGCCTGGCAGCCAAACTTTTTTGATCTGCTATATCCAGAAGAAAAAAAGCAAATAGACGCTGACAAAAGAGCATTGATTAAAAAGGCCGAGAGATTAAAAAACGAGATAACTGAAGAGCCTGAAAAGGTTAAGAAAATATATGAGTATCACACTCCAAGAGTCGAAAAATTAGGACTGGTCTATCTGTGGCCCGAGGGTGGAGAGTAATATGGCCTCAAATAAAAGTATTGAATATCACCAGCAGTGGATTGGTTACTTAAACCCAACGGGCTTAGTATTTTCTCCGCATGCACTTGATGACGCTCAAGCCGTTATAAATGAGAGTGTCATTTCTGAGCAAAAAGAGTTTTTGAACCTTGTAACAAAAACTCTAAATGACAGCACTGAGTTTATTGGCTTTGAGAATGTCCGTGATTTATTTTTCAAAGTTTTAAACTGGCGCGAATCTGATCTTAATCCAGACCCAACCATTATTGCCCAGTATTCGTTTTCTCATCCGCAGTTTGGCGAAGTTATTTCTCCAACCTATGTGACAAAGGTTAATGATGAGAAAATCATCTTGATTCAACAATTAGCCCAGGATGATTTTGATAAAACCGCCAACACTGAAGATGCTTGGAACTCAAGTCCTCACTTCAAGTTTGAGAGACTTCTTCGAGAAAAGCAAATTTCTACAGGATTTATTGTCTCTAAAGAAAAACTACGACTAATCTTTGCTCAACGAGGAGAGTCATCTGGCTATATAGATTTCCCATTTAAAATCATGTATCAACCTTCTGGTCGTTTAGTATTCGCGGCTTTTAGAGAACTACTGTCAGCTACAAAAGTATTTAACTCACCCAAAGGCCAGTCGCTTATTGAGATTTTAGAGTTAAGTCGTAAATATCAAGCTCAAGTCTCAATTGAACTCTCTGGCCAAGTTCTGGCAGCCCTTTACGAGCTTCTAAGGGGCTTCCAGACAGCTAACGATGATGGTAGCGGCAAACTCTTAGAAAAAACGCTAAAAGAGAATCCTCAGCTCATTTACGAAGGACTTTTGACAACTTTACTTCGCATGGTCTTTATTATGTATGCCGAAGACCGCAATCTTTTGGCTATTGATGAGGTTTATCAAAGTAGTTACTCGCTTGCTGGACTTTATGAAAGACTCAGACAAGATGAGGCTCAGAACCCAGACACGATGGATAGTCGTTATGGAGCTTGGGCATATTTAATTTCTCTTTTCCGTCTGATCTACGATGGTGCTGAGTACGATTCAGAAAAAGGAAAAGTAGTTTTACCAGCAAGGCATGGTCATTTATTTGATCCGAACATGTATCTATTCCTCGAGGGTAGAAACTTTAGAGATCAATTATATAGCAAGGCCCCAAAAATTTCTGATGGAGTTGTATTTAGAGTCCTTAAAAATCTTATCGTATTAAATGGCGAACGAATCTCTTATCGAACTCTCGATGTTGAGCAGATTGGTTCTGTTTACGAAACTATGATGGGATTCGAGCTAGGCCGTGCTGCGGGTGAAACTATTGCTCTAAAGCCAGCGAAGTCTCACGGTGCACCTTTACCAATTAACCTCGATGAAATTTTGGCAGCAAAAGATAAATCTAAAAAACTTGGCGAGGTTTCTGAATTAAAATTGTCCGACAAAGTAAAAAAAGAAGTTAATGAATGTAAAACGATAGAAGAACTTGAGAGTGTTCTTGATAAAAGAATTGATCGAAGAGCTACGCCATTTAGACTTTCTAAAGATGCAATGGTTCTTGTTCCTAGTGAGGCACGAAGGAAATCTGGTTCTCACTATACTCCACGAGAACTGACGGAACCTATTGTTCGTGTTGCACTTGAGCCAATTCTAAAAAATCTTGGTGACAAACCAACTCCAGAGCAAATTATTGATCTCAAAATTTGCGACCCGGCAATGGGATCAGGTGCATTCTTGGTTGAAGTCTGTCGCCAAATTTCAGAGAAACTTGTTGAATCATGGGCTGCTCATAAAGTTAAGGTTATTATTAGTGCCGATGAAGATGAGTTGCTTCATGCTCGTCGTTTGATCGCACAGAAATGTCTTTATGGAGTGGACAAAAACCACATGGCTGTAAATCTCGCTAAGCTTTCGATATGGCTTGTGACTTTAGCTAAAGATCATGCATTTACCTTTCTGGATCACAATATAAAACATGGGGATTCACTTGTCGGTCTTAAGAATAAACAGATTGAGGCGTTCGATTATGCTGAGCGAGGAGATTTGCCATTATTCCAATATGTAAAAGACCAACTCAAAGAAGCTATCGAAGCTCGTGAAGAGATTATTCATGCAACACACGAGCAAAACTATGAGGCTCTTAAAGAAATCGAAGAAGAATATCTAGATAGATTAGCCCCACTTCGCTTAGTTGGAAATCTAGCTCTCAGATGCTTCTTTGATGGCCATAATGAAAAGGAACGTGCAAAAAAACTTGAAGAGCATCGTCTCGTGATCTCAAATTTTTTATCGGCGAATAATTACGAAAAATTAGAAAAATACTGTCGCGAAAAGCTTAGCGAGATTAATTCCCAATTTGTTCCATTTCACTGGGAGTTAGAATTTCCAGAAGTTTTCATAAGAACCAATAAAGGATTTGATTGTTTTATAGGCAACCCCCCATTTGCAGGAAAGAACTCAATCATTTCAGGAAACGCTGAGGAATATTATAATTACTTACTTACGCAATTTAATGAAAGTAGCGGTAATGCTGATCTCGTATCCTATTTTTTAAAAAGAACCTTTAGCTTCATTAACTCAGATGGAGTGTGTGTTTTGATAACGACGAACTCTGTAGCACAAGGCGAGACCCGTGAGAGCGGACTCTCCTACATTGTGAAAACTGGAGGACATATTTTCTATGCTATTAGAAGAAAGAGATGGCCTGGTGATGCTGCGGTTGTAGTGTCTATTGTTGGAATTACCAAAAAAAGCGGAGTTCCAACGGTTCTTGACGGAGTACCAGTAACAAAAATCTCTTCGCATCTCTTGAAAAATATCGATGAGGTAATTGTACAACAATTAATTGCAAATCGAAATAAAGCATTCAAAGGTGGCGTAATAATGGGAGACGGCTTTATCTTTGATGATAATGATGAAAATTGTGCCGGTTCAACTACTTTAGCAAAATCTTTTTTAGCAAAAAACGAAAATAATTCTCAAGTTTTAATGCCTTTCATTGGTGGTAAAGAAATTAGCAGCTCACCGATTATTCAATTCTCTAAATACATTATTAATTTCGGCGAAATGAGCCTCGAGGAAGCGTCGAAGTATTCTGATCTTATTGAGATTGTCAGGCTGAAAGTGAAGCCCATACGAGATAAAATTTCTGGAAATAATAACGATGCAAAAAAACGCAGAGAAAATTGGTGGTTATGGGGTAGAAATACGCCAGGGATCCACAAATACTGCAAAACTTTTAGTAATATAATAGTATGTGCACACACGGGAACACATAAATCTTTTACTTTTTTTGATGCCAAATCAGCTTTTGACCAGTCATTAATTGTGTTTGCTTCTGACAATTTTTCTTTTTTTTCTGTACTTCAATCCACAGTACATTTTATATGGATTCTTTTAAATAGCTCTTCCATGAAGGATGATTTACGTTATACACCATCCGATAGTTTTGAGACATTCCCGTTCCCTAATAAATACGAAGAGAACTCCACTCTGTTATCCTTAGGGCAGGAATACTTCACATTTAGATCTCATCTAATGACCTCACTAAGTGAAGGACTAACAAAACTTTATAATCGCTTTCATGACCCTAATGAAACATGCAAGGACATCTTAAAGTTAAGAGAACTACACTGTAAAATTGATCGAGAAATAATTGCTTCGTATGGATGGAATGACATTGATTTAAAATATGAGTTTATCTTAGATTTCGAAGAAGAGGATGATGAATCATTATCTAATAGAAAAAAACCATATAGATATCGTTTTAATGAAGAAGTTCACTTTGAGATCCTTAGCAGGCTCATTAAACTAAACAATGAGCGATATACATCAGAAGTCCGTCTTGGGCTTCATAAGAGGTAATTAATGTTATCCACTGAAATAAGAGAAAATGTTTTAAATGCAATGAAACTTGACCTAATTGGGCCAAGTTATAATTCTGAACAAAAATACCTTCAAGAGGTTTTAGGCGTTCAGCCGTCAGCATATTACCTTACAGGTTTTCTTGTTCCTCACGGTTCTAAAATTCAAGTTGATGTCGAAGAGGATGAAGCTAATGTCAGTCCTGATGATACAGATGACAACGCCGAATCTGCCGGAGATGAAGCAAATTCATTTATTAAAAGATTTCCTTCTTCTATAGGTTTGAGCGTCCTTCTTAAAAAAGATACCAGAGAATTAAAAGTTATTTGTCGTTGGGGTGAATATAAGCCCCAGCAAGAAGACGACAAAACTCTTTGGTCGAGAGCCAATGTCGAAAAACTCGCTAAGGTAATTCTGTCAAATGATGTTAATCAAAAATTTGCAATTACTGATGACGTTGAATTGATCATTAATCAGAAAATCTTGAATCTCGCTAGTGATTCCTATAATCTACTTGAGAATGGAACAAAGTCACTTTCAGTATTTTTAGTAAATAGAAAATCTATCAAGAACGCTGACCGCCCAGATGATTCTTTTATGTTTCAGGCTGAAATGGAAATTCATGTGGCCAATGGATTTTGTCCTCGTCCAAACCTCCGAGCCTTAGAATCTACTGATCCAGATGATAGTATTGCTGATCTTCAATTTGCTAACATCCATGAATATGCCACTGGACACGGCGTCGCTGCTCTTTTTGAAACTCAAGATGGGTCTTGTAAAAAGATAACAACCTCATGGATGCCTTCATATGAAGTTGAGGGAGTACAATCACACGATACCGAAGGCCTAGAACTTCGCATGGAAGAACTTTCGAAACTCGATGGCTTTGAATCAGCCAAGGCGAAACTTTCACCTCTTCTGGAAGATTATAGACAATGGATAAAAAAACAATCAGAACTGATCCCGAAGGGCATTAAAAAAAGAGAAGACACTGGAAACTATCTAATCGGAAAATATGATTTTGCTCTTAAAAGAATTGAAGATGGTATCAATCTTTTGCAAGATAAGAAAGTTCTTGAATCTTTCAAAGTGGCAAATATTGTAATGGCTGAAGCTGCAAAGAAAAGAAGGTCAGACAATCCTAAATGGAGAACTTTCCAACTTGCATTTGTTTTGATGAATCTTAAAGGGATTATCAATCCTGCTGATTCTGAACGCGACACTGTTGATTTATTATATTTTCCTACAGGTGGCGGTAAAACGGAAGCTTACCTCGGTGTAGTAGCTTTTACTCTTGTCTATAGACGATTAGTTGATCCAACGATCACCTCTGCTGGCGTAAGTATCTTGATGAGATACACACTCAGACTTTTAACGCTCGATCAGCTTGAGCGAGCAACAACTCTAATCTGTGCGCTTGAGAAAGTTCGCCGCGAACAAAAAGCAATATGGAACTTAGGCGAATGGCCTTATGAAATTGGGCTTTGGGTAGGCCAAGCTGCGACTCCCAATAGGCTTGGAGCAAAAGGCGATAATAACCAATGGTCAGCGCGAACAATGCTTAGGGCTTTTCAAAATGATCGTGGTAAATCTCCAGTACCACTTGAAAAATGCCCTTGGTGTGGAACTGCTTTACATCCAAAGAATAGTTTAAAATTAGAAACATCAGCCGATCATCCAACTGACCTGAATGTTATTTGCGACAATCGTGATTGCGATTTTACGGCAAGTAAATTTGGGAAACTTCCTTTGGTGGTTGTCGATGAAGTAATATACCGAAAACTACCATGTTTTATTATTTCAACAGTAGATAAATTAGCATCAATGCCGTGGGAAGAGAAAATCGGAAAACTCTTTGGACGCGTTGATAAATTTCATAAAGACTTAGGTTTTTTCTCTTCGACAGAAAATCAGGCTGGTGCCCAGAGATTACCTGGTGAATTAAGACCGTTAGATCTTATCATTCAAGATGAGCTTCACCTAATTTCAGGTCCCCTTGGTACAATGGTAGGTCTTTATGAAACTGCCGTTGATGAACTTTCATCAAGAACGGTTGGCGGCAAGAAGATTAGAGCCAAGATCATTGCTTCAACTGCAACAGTAAGACACGCGCAGAAACAAGTTAAGGCCCTTTACGGAAGAAGCGCCGTTGATATTTTCCCAGTTCCGGGTGTTACTTCTAAAGATTCATTCTTTGCAAAGACAGTTCCTGTAACTCAAAACTCTGGACGCTTGTATGTGGGAATTGCAGCTCAGGGCCGCTCAACCAAAAACTTATTATCAAAGTCATATCTTTCCAGCATGAGTGCTGCTCAAAAACAGCTCGACCTCTCCGGAAACACCAATATCTGTGATCCTTTTATGACAGCTCTTGGATACTTCAACTCTCTTCGTGAGCTTGGTGGGGCAAGGAGGATTATTGAAGATGAAGTTAATTCCAAACTCAGAAATTACTCTTCGTTTAGAAAAAGAGCTAACGAACAAGCCTCTGGCATTCTTGCTGATCGGGCTATCAAGTTTGAAGTTCTTGAACTTACTTCCCGTGAAGATACAGCACGAGTTGCATTGGCCAAACATAGACTTTCAAAACCTCATGGGAATGATGAGTTTGTAAACGTAGCAATCGCAACCAATATGATTTCTGTGGGTCTTGATATTACAAGACTTGGGCTTATGCTAGTTTTTGGTCAGCCAAAAACTACTTCCGAGTATATTCAAGCATCAAGCCGTGTTGGTCGCGGATCAACGCCAGGCCTTGTAATCACTCTTTATAACATTCATAGACATCGTGACAGATCACTATATGAGAGATTTGTCCCTTATCATAAAAGTTACTATCGTGACGTTGAAACGACGAGTGTAACCCCATTCTCAACGAAAGCTTTAGATAAGGGCCTCGCTGGAACTTATCTCTCAATCGTGCGCCACTTAATTGATGGTATGAGGCAAGAAGCAGATGCAGGGAAGATCGTTGCGAAAAAGAATGAACTAAATTCTATTGTTTCTAATCTTATTTTACAAAGGTTGGTAGCTTCGGGTTCTTCTCAATCTACAGCAGCAAGTCTTCAAGAGAGATTGAGTTCACTTTTGGATGACTGGGAAAAAATACTAAATTTTTCTAATGAGCAAAATGAACCATTGAATTATACTGACGGAGATAATTCACTTATTCATCAATATCTTGATCCGAAACTTTCAGAACTACCAGACTATTTTTTAAAGTTCAGGGCAAATCGCTCCATGCGAGAGGTGGAACCTACTGTGAATATTTGGGTTAAAGGTATGAACGACCAGGATTTGGAGGAGTAAAATGGCAAAAGCACACGGAGAAGTTCGCCAAAGTCAAATTATTACAACTTTTGGACCTGGATCATTACTTGATTTACCGAAATACTCAGTCATCGTAGCAGGACTTGATAACATTCAAGCCGACGTGGAAATACAAGAGCCACGCCTGCTTGAGAAAGTTAGGCGGATTCCAGGCCTTCAACATGTTTCTGCACTGAAAAACCCGCCTCGACAGGTTGAAACTTACGGAACAGATTCTTCCGGGATGAGAGCCCATCGGTTTCCTGACTGGTTTATCACAACTCAGATTCCTAATAGTCGAGATAGATTTCTAATTCCAAAAGGAAAAGTGGTTAAACAAAGATATGAAGATGAAGATGGAAATAAGTATTCTGTTGTACCTGTTCGATTTTTGAGAGCTTGTCGCAGAGGTCATATTGATGACATTGACTGGAAGGGTTTTATTCATTTCGGACAACGGGAATGTAATGTCCCTATTTACAGATTTACTGAAATTGGAAATTCTGGTGACGCCTCTGATATCGTGGTAACTTGCTCATGTGGAGCAAGTAGACACCTTGAAGAAGCAAAAGAACCCGGTCAAGACACTTTAGGATGGTGTCGAGGCAAAAGACCCTGGCTTGGATTTGTTGCTGAAGAGGATTGCAATGAACTTTCACGCTTGGTAATTAGAAACGCATCAAACATTTACTTTCCTCAGGTTTTGAGTGTTATTTCAATTCCACCAAAGCAAAATATTACTCTTGGCGACATTATTCTTAAACATTTGAATATCATTGGCAATTTAACAGATGTTGTTCAAATCGATGCGTTTAGAACCATTCCTTTGTTAAAAGAAGATTTTAAGGATTTTTCAAATCAAGAAATCTGGGACTGCCTCCAAACGATTAAACAGACTGGTCAAAATCCTGAAAGAGTGTCCTTAAAAGATGCTGAATTTGAAACACTCTTCTCGTCAGAAGATGAAATTGGCAAGGACTGGCCTGCTGGTACTTTCTATTCAAAAGCAATTAAGAAAGAAAATTGGGGGACGGCCCCCTTCATGGATAAATTCTCACGCTTAGTCCTAGTGCATAGATTAAGGGAGGTTAGATCATTAGTTGGGTTCACTCGATTAGACAAATTGAGTTTGGGAATCGATGGAGAACTTGAAGAGAATGAGACTGTTCATCGCGCAGCACTCTCTTTAGGTAATGTACCTTGGATACCAACAGTAGAGAATCGCGGTGAAGGTATCTTTATTGGATTCGACAAAGAGAAGGTTAAAGAGTGGGCCAATCAACCTAAAGTAATAGAGCGAAATCAGCATCTTATTGATGGCATGAGACGCCTTTTTGCGGAGAAAGACCGTGACTTCGATGAAACCGATTTTCCTGGAATTGCGTATTATATGCTTCACTCCTTTTCCCATATGTTAATCACTGCCGTTTCTTTAGAGTGTGGTTATCCTGCAAGTTCAATAAAGGAAAGAATCTACTGTTCGAAACAAGGATATGGCGTGCTTCTTTATACTGGATCACCAGATGCCGAAGGGACTCTGGGGGGGCTCATTGAAGCTGGAAGAGAAATTCATAAATACATCAAGATTGCTCTTGAGATGGGAGAGCTTTGCTCAAACGATCCAATTTGCTCTCAACACCGTCCAGATCACAACTTAGATGATAAATTTCTTTTGGGTGCCGCATGTCACGGTTGCCTTCTAATTGCGGAGACATCCTGTGAAATGAGTAACAACCACCTAGATAGATCGCTTGTAGTCCCTACGTTGGAGCATCTGGGTTGCGAATTTTTTAGCGTGGTTTAAAATGAAAATTGAAGAATTAAAGCTTATTATTGCCAATTTAAAAAGTGAACGATGGACTCTCCCGTTGAGTCCTTTCCTTTTAAAAGAGGTTTTTAATTCTGAGCGAGCGACTTATTGGGAAGAGCTTTTTAAAGGTTTTCAAGAAAATCAGTTCAATCATAAGCAAATTATCTTTGCACTAAACCAAATTGAAAATCAGCTATTGGCCGATAATACAAAAAAGGCAGCCACTTTTGAGTTGGTTTGGACAGGTCCTGAAGCCCAAAACTCAACTCTCAGAGATACCGCCATTGTCGCTCAGGATCTATTTAGACAGGCAAAGAATGAAGTTGTTATTGCTGGCTTTGCTTTCTACCAAGGGAAAGAACTTTTCAAAGTATTAGGCCATAAAATGGATACTGATCCTAATTTCAAAGTCGCATTTTTTGTAGATGTTCGGAGAGATGGTAACACATCTGTGGAAGAGGCAGTTTTGTTAAAATTCAAAATAGATTTTAAAAAGAAACAATGGCCCGCAAATAGACTTCCGGAAATTTATTACGATCCCCGAACACTGGTTCTTGACGGCGAAGTGAAGTCATCTATGCATGCAAAATGTATCATTGTTGACTCCGAACAAACGTTGATTACATCGGCAAATTTCACACAAGCAGCTCACCACCGAAACATTGAGGCTGGTGTTGTTATTCAGTCAAAAGAATATGCGATAAGCTTAAAGTCTCAATTTTTCAATGTCGTAGAAGCTGGGTTATTGAAGAGGATTATATGATTTTGTATAAGCCTAAAGAGTTGCCGATTCCAGAAGAAATCAGGGTTGCTGCTAAAATGGGGCGCCTTACTTTTTTTATTGGAGCCGGAGTTTCTCGCCTGTATGGACTTCCATCTTGGGAAGAACTAGCAAATAAGATGCTTTTACGCCTTGCCGAATGTGGGAAATTAAATCATAGTTTAGTTGATCTGCTTACTAAATATCCTACAAAAGTTAAAATATCGATCGCAGACCATTATTTTACAGAAAATAGAAAAGAAGAAAGTCATAGTCAACATCCAAGATTGACATACAATTCTGTTTTAATGGATGGAATAAGCAACAAGGATATTCATAAACAAATACCTGTCTATACGTCCATTGCAAAATGTAATGTAAAACTACTCACAACCAACTATGATAGCTTGCTGTCTGATGTCCTTAGTTCAGTGGCCATCACTGACTCATTTTTAGCAGAAGCACAAATTGAATCCGACCTACCAATTGAGTCTCCAGCTAGGAGCAAAATTTTCGATTACAAAATATTTAGATGCCTAGCGGAACTAGAGGAATCGTCACTAACGCAAAATAACATTCTAGTGCATTTACATGGTTCTCTTAATAATGAAGAAGCGCTGATCGCATCCACTCGAAGTTATCTTAATTTTTATGGGGATAAGGCAAATCAACAACGGTTGACTCTTTTATTCCAAAAGCAAACGGTTGTATTTTTTGGATATGGACTTGAGGAATTAGAAATGTTAGATCTTCTATTGAAATCCTCAACCTCAGAAAATGTCTCACCAGAAAGCCCACGTTTCTTTTTAGTTCTTTCGCTTCTTTCCCATGAATTGGAAATTCTAAAGCACCTTCAAATTTACTATGACCAACTTGGAGTAAGGCTTTTAGCTTTCTGTCGAGACACTAAAGGATATCTCGCATTGGCAGATGTTCTTGATGAATGGACTAAAACTCTAATCCCACTTGTGGAACACCCATCACAGGTTGACCACTCATTAGTAATGGATCAGTTACGAAGACAATTTAATGAGATTCTTAATGACGAGTAGAAAAGATCATATAGTTAGTGAAATGGCTAAACTAATTAAAAGTAACCCTAGAGATGAAGCCTTATTCTTTGAAGAAGAAAAAAATCATCATTGGCTTAAAGCGTTGATTCCATATGATTTTTTCAAACCAACTACAATAAAAGCACGAGTCATTGAGGGAGAATCCTCTCATTACCCATATTGGCCTCAAGGTATTTACATTGAGTCGATAGCGAAGCAGATCTATGAGAGAAAGATAAGCGACGAGAACTTTATAGAGATTTACATTGGAGTTTTGCGAGAACTATTTGTCGCGAAAGATAATTTATGGGCTGTGCGAGCTATTTTTAGATCTGTTTTCTTGATTCCTGCCAAACACTTGAGTGTGGATGACGTGGTCAAAACCTTTAAGATGATCGAGGATTTAGCTAATAGCAATCGTTTTATTGAATTTGATGTTCATGAAAGTTATTTTCATATTATAACGAACTACGAAGACAACGACCACGATCGCACAATTCTAAGAGAGTTCATTAAACACTTACTATGTTCCAAATTCGAAGATCGTTTTGACATAAGGGAAAGGAAGTTAATTTTTTTCAAAGATCATGGATTTCAGCATTTTTCAGAAAAATTTTTCAAAGAAACTAAGAATAAAAAAGAAAGCTTATTTGTCGATATCATTACTGTAGTTACAGAACTTTTATCAGAGGATTTAATGAACGACGACATAGATAGATCTACTACTCTTTGGCGGCCGGCCGTAGAGTCAAATTATCAAAATCAGTTTAGAGATTCTGCACCTTCAATTTTTATAGCTATTCTTTATGAGGTATCGAAAATATTGCTCGATAAAGGTATCGTTCCGAGCGAACTTCAAAATTGGAAAACTTCAGATAAAAATACATTTGTGCGAATTTATATTGCACTTGTTACTGATTACCCTGAAATCTTGGATCGAAATGAATGTGCCAACAAGATTCATTCATTTGGCCTTCGAAGCCAACTTAGACATGAAGCATATCACTTTTTGAATAGAAATTTTGATTTATTAAGCACATCTAATCAGGCGAGCCTCTTGGAGGCAGTTAGGAATCTTCCGTCAACGGCAAATGATGAGAACGACCCTAGAAATCCACTTATTAGTGCATGGGAGAAAATGAAATGGCTTCAAGCCATTAAACATTCAAAGATTCAAGATGCTAAACAACTATTCGAAGAAACTTTTAAAGTAACTAATTTTGAATTAGATCACCCTGATTTTGATAGCTACATGTCATCTGTAAAATGGGGCTTTGATTCTCCGCTTTCACTAGAAGATTTTGACCAATTTAATCCCAGCGAGATCATCCAAAAAATAAGTGAGTTTAAGGATAGTAAAGACAAATTTGGAGTACCTTTAGCGGAGGGGCTTTATCGAACCTTTGAAAATTTTGTAGTTAAGGAACCTGTTAAGTGTTCGTTACTTATTCAAGAAATTCTTACATTGCCAGCAACCTATGTATCATCCCTCTTTGATGGATATACTAAATGTTGGATAGAAAAGAGATTTGTCCCAGTCGATGATCTGATTGATCTTGCAATAACTGCTTTTAATAATGAATCCTTCCTTAAACAGTTAGTAGATAAAAACTCAAAAGCTCGTTGGGCTGCAAATTCAATTTTTCGCTTTATCTCTGCTGGTGTTAGAGATGATGAAAAGGCATTTGATCCGAAGTTAAATGCAAAATGTTATGAAGTGTTAAGATTAGCGGTTGAGCATGTGAAACCAGACGAAGACTATATAGGTTCATCGGATGCGTTAACAAGAGCAATCAACGAGCCAAGAGGTGTTTTGTTTGAATCAGCAGTCTTATTGGCCTTAAGGCAAGCTAGACTCTCCTATGATAAAAAAAATAACACTATTGTAAATGAACAAGAATTTGGAAATGCTTGGTCCAACCTTTTTGACATAATTAAAGGCCCTCTTGAATCACAAGATGAACAGGAAGTTTCATTGCATGCACATTTAGGTGCTTTTTATCGGCAGCTTATGTTTCTTAACAAAGATTGGTTGTATAAACATTTTGATCTCGTTTGTCCTTCTGATTCTCAAAAACCAGAAATATGGTCTTCATTTATTCAGGGATTTTGTTACGTCACCGTCTATATGAAGGAGATGTATTGTCTTCTTAACAGCAATGGTTATTTACTAAAATTTCTTCAGCTTAAAATTGACGGACAATCTGGAACACGAATTAGCAATCTTCAAGAAAATATTATTAATCTAGCGATTATTGCCTTCCTACTTAACGATGAATCTTTGGAAGAAGGTCTTTTAAAGCGAATACTTGAATTAAATGATGAGGACCAATTGAATAAAGTTATTAGGTCGCTCCCGCGTCTTGTAGAAAAAAACGAGAACCATGAAATTCTATTGCAAGCCAGAAAGCTTGTGACCTATTTATTAGATAAATTTGATTTGGTCCAAGAGAAGGATAAACATAAAAAATCATTTGAAGGTATCGGATGGCTACTTTCAATTTTTTCTGATCCAAGTGACGCACTTGTCGCAAAAATTATTAAGGGTGGAGCTTTATACAGCAATCCTCATCTGGGTAATTATGAGGTGGTAGAGTATCTTGAACCGTTTAAGGAAAGTCATACTGAATTAATTGGAACGTTATTTCTTGAGTTATTGAAGAACAGCAGGGAATATCCAACCTATCCAGAGGAGAAAATAATTGGGATATGCGATGCCTTAAAGGCTAAAGGGAAAAAAGAATTATTGGCAACTATCTGCCGCTTTTATTCAGATATGTTGCCAAGAAGTAACATAACGAAAGCAATTTGTGATTAGAACCCTGCCTCGGATAAGAGAGACCTAATTCTTTTCGACATCGAGCTGCCTATTCAACCACCGAAAACTCACACCACCGTGCTGATGTGCCAATACAGCCTCACGGCCGACACAACCAGTAGCCTCCACCAAAGTACCAACCGCACCCAACAATAATGCCAATACCAAAATGCTTCGTATAAACTGCATCACACCCGACATAAAAACCTCCAAAGTTTAAAAATCTATACCCTACACCCACATACCAATCATGTAAGCGTGGCAGCCAAAAGCGAATGACCCCAAGCCATCGCTCATCACCCTTGAAGGAATCGAATATCTATGAGTGGATTATCTGAATCAGTCATTGGACCTAGGGGGCCGCCCCATTGGCATCAGTAAACTCAACCAACGCCACCAGGATCGATCGAAACCCCAAATAAAGGGTTCACACCCCTTCTTCCAACCAACCTGTCATCACAACCAGAAAACAGCCTTTGCCAACACGCCGAAATGACCTGATTTTAGCGATAAAATCTGTCATCAAACGTGTCATCAAACGTGTCATCATCTGTCATCAAGCTGAGAAATCTGCTGAAATTTCATGAAATAAAGATCTGCTATCGCTCTTTCGATTTACGTGTTTTCAACTACTTAGGATTATTTGTTTTTAGACTTCAACCGGCTTTAAACCAATTTCCCGCGGGAAAAAATTGGGGTGACCGACGGGGCTTGAACCCGCGACACTCGGAATCACAATCCGATGCTCTACCAACTGAGCTACGGCCACCACTGGACAAGACTATCCACAGATAGAATCTGCGAAAGACCCTCTTTATAGGGGGTCTTTCTAAAAAAGGCAACCCAGATTCTGCTAAACCTAGGATTTTTTGTTGGTTTTTGCCTCTTTTGAGTGCTTCGAAGTGATCACGGTATGGATATTACCGCGCACATTGAAGTCTCCGACCACTTCGATTTCCCAAGGATCGAGTAAATCAACGAGGTCTTCGAGGATATTGTTCGTCACGTCTTCGTGAAAGATCTTATCGTTTCTGAACTTGTTAATATAAAGCTTCAACGACTTAAGCTCTACACACCATTGATCGGGCACGTAACGAATATAGATGGTGGCAAAGTCAGGAAAGCCGCTGCGTGGGCACAAGCACGTAAACTCAGGGCAAGTAAACTCAATCTCATAACGACGAACGAGTGTGCGATTTTGAAAACGCTCCAGTTGAGCCTCTTCAACTGCTTCTTGGCCATAAAGTTTTTTCGATGGATCAACATACGCTGTTGGCACAAGCGTTTTTGCTGCCTTTGTTTTTTTTGTCGCTGCAGGAGCTGTTTTCTTAGCCATAAATTACCTCTCTTTGATTTTTCTATTCTAAACTTTGTTTATTTAATATCAACGATCGATTAACGAGAATTCGTTAAATTCGCTCTCAATACTTGTGGCGCCGAATCGAGTGTTTTAAGTGCAAAGTGAGCCTTGAGAATTTCGATTTGCTCTTCGGTCACCGTCGCTACACTCCCCTTTTTTGCCTTGATCGCTTGCGAGATGTGATACAAGCTCACCGCACCCGCCACCGAAATATTCAGGCTCTGAACAAAACCCACCATCGGAATAATAATGCGCTCATCGGCCATCTTCAGAATCTCTTCAGAAACACCCTCTTTTTCGTTGCCAAGCACGAGCGCACTCGGTCGCGTCCAGTCCACTTGGTCGATGGGCTTTGAGGCTTCGAGAGAGGTCACCACAATTTGAACGCCCTCTTCTTTGAGTTGGCGGCAACAATCGGCGGTATTGCTCCACTTACGCGTGCGCAACCACTTCTCGGCCCCCGAACTCACACGATTGGCGTTTTTAAAACGCTCACCGCCCTCAATCACTTCAACACAACCAAAACCAAAGGCCTCTTGCGAACGCATCACGGCCGAGGCATTACCACGGTCGTAAATATTTTCGAGAACAACAGAAACATTGTAATTGCGTTCGGCGGCCACTTTAGAAATTTTTGAGCGGCGCTCTTCGGTGAGAAGCGGCCATACGTGTTTGAGAACATCCTGGTAAGAAACCTTTAAGTTTTTTTCAATCTCAATTTCGGTTTCATACGGAAACATACAACCTCTACCAGAGCATTAAAACCAGCGCTCAGCACCGGTTCGTTTTATTAGTTTTAAGAGAGTGAGGACGTACCCCAAAAGCCATGAGGTTTCAATGGGCTAACCCCAAAAAGGGGAAGAAATTCATGCTGCCCCCAATACGCGGGGCCGTTAATCGGCGAACGACACCCCTCTCCAGAGCGAAGAGGGGCATAAAATCAATCCTATTCGATTTAAGCAAAAATCGGGGTAGAGTCTTTAGCTAGATCGCGAGTGATATTTTTTTGGTGAGCCTCGAGAGTACCACCACCAATTTCGAGAAGCTTCGCATCTCTCCAAAGGCGCTCAACCACGTATTCGCCCACATAACCGTAACCACCCAAAACCTGCATCGCACGATCGGCCACATTCTTAGCCATGGTGGTGGCCACGAGTTTAGCGCCGTCAGAATCAATACGCCCACCTTCGTGATGCAGTTCCATTCGGCGAGCCACATCGTAAACATAGCACTTCGCCGCTTTGTACTCAGCGTAGCTGGTAGCGATGTAATTTTGAATTTGTCCAAAATGATTGAGCGATTTACCAAATGCCTCACGCTCACGAGCATAACGACTCATGATCTCGATGGAGCGACGGGCAATACCGATGCTCATCGCGGCCAAAGTGAGACGCTCGATTTCGAGGTTTCGCATCATGTGCAACATGCTTTCACCCTCATTACCAACAAGGTTTTCCACAGGCACCATACAGTTTTCAAACACAAGTTCAGCGGTGTTCGAAGCGCGCATTCCGCACTTGTCGCGAATTTTTTGCCCCACAGAGTAACCAGCCATGCCTTTTTCAACAATAAAAGTAGAAATCAATGGGCGACCGTTCTTCTCACCCGTGCGAGCGTAAACCCAAACAAAATCAGCTGGCGTGCCAGCTTCGTCGATCGTTCCATTGGTGATCCACATTTTGCGCCCGTTGATTTTATAGACGTTACCTTCTTTAACCGCGGTAGACGCCATTCCCAAAACGTCGGTACCCACCGCAGGCTCCGACATCGCCATCGCGCCAACGAGTTCTCCTGAGCACAAACCAGGAAGGTATTTTTGTTTTTGCGCTTCAGAACCGTTAACCGCCAAATTGTTCACACTCAGCATCGAGTGCGCGAGATAAGCCAAGCAAAAGCCCGGATCAGAGGCCGAGAGTTCTTCGTGCGTGATAATGGTTGCCATCGCATCCATCCCCGATCCACCGTAAGCCTCTGGAACCGTAATACCCAGCAAGCCCAACTCACCCAACTTGCGAAACAGTGGCAGATTGAAAAGCTCTTTGCGGTCGTACTCGTGAGCTTGAGGCTCGACTTCGTCTTTAACGAACTGGCGAAGCGTCTCACGAAGCATTTGGTGTTCTTCGGTTGGTTGAAATAAATCCCATTCTTTGTAGGTCGTCATTGTGAGCTCCTCGTTCGTTGGGCTGACTTAATTTTTAGGTTCAAAGCGAGACCTTCATTCGAGGCAGGCACACAGTCAAAGAATGAACGATCGCGTTAAAGGAAATCAGACTGGCCACCTCGGTAAATCTGTTTAGAATTAAACTATGATTGCTATTTTATCGATCGGAACAGAGCTCACAACCGGACAAATTCTTAATAAAAATGCCCAATGGCTATCCATTGAGCTCATGAAGCTCGGACTTTCCGTAAGCTATCAAATCACCGTTCCCGACGATGTTCAGATTATTCGGGATTCTCTCGATTTTCTCGATCCACGAGTGTCACTGGTATTGGTGACCGGAGGTTTAGGGCCCACCGCCGACGATTTTACTCGCAAAGTATTGGCCGATCATTACTCCTGCCCCCTCCAGTGGCACGAAGAAAACTGGCAAAAAGTGCAAACTAAACTTCAGGGCCGAGGGGTGCAAATCCGCCCCCTTCATCGTCAGCAATGCGAATACCCCAGTGGGGCCGAAGTTCTTGCCAATTCGGTGGGGATTGCCGATGGCTTTTTGATGAAAACTCCAAGAGTTGAAATTTACGCCCTGCCCGGCCCTCCCAAAGAGCTCGCCGACCTTTGGGAAAACCATCTGCGCCCCCGCCTCGAACAACGAGTGCCAGAATCTCTTCGCTGGACCCAAGCCATATGGACCACCACCGGAGTTCCCGAGAGCGAAGTGGCCGCTCGGGTCAACGAAGCCGTTGGTGAGGCTGCAAACATTGTGGCTTATCGAGTTCACTCCCCGTGCGTAGATGTTAAATTGCTTTATCAAAAGAAAGATTCCGATTATTATGAAAAGCTCGGGCAGCTGATTGAAGCGGCCTTAAAACCCTGGCTCATAGAGAAAATTTAGGATTCATGGTAGATCGACAAGTTCTAAAAAATAAAATTCGCGAAAAAATCCGTCAGCATTATTGGCTAAATTTGATCTATAGCGCCCTCAAGCACGTGCGCGATCGCGATGTATTGTTGATCGTTTATGGGCTTTCTTTTGTGACTTTACTTTCGTTTGTGCCTTTTTTAATTATCATTCTAGGATTCTTTAAAACATCGGGTTTTTTGGCGTTTCTTTACCCAAAAGTAGAAGCCCTCGTGGTTAAAAAGTTTTCAGGCGTGGCCAGCGTCGAAATCAGTCGCCAACTGCACTCCTTATTGAAACGCTCTTATTCTGGATCGTGGGGATTTTTTAACATCACGTTTTTGCTTTTTACGACCACCCGCCTGGCAGCCTTTCTCGAAAAAGCCCTTAACCGAATTTGGAATGTTAAAAATCCCAAAAACTTTTTTCGTCGCTTCTTATCGCATTGGGCAGTGATTACGATGATTCCGCTCGCGCTGGCCATTAATGTGCTCACGCGCAGTTTTATTTGGAACTTTGTGAAGAGCCCCCTTCTTTTGCTAACCATGTCGTTTATTTTTCTCGCGGCCACCCTCTTTGCCCTCTACAAATGGCTTCCCAATCACTCGGTACGAACAGAGCTCGCTGCTTTTTGTGGCACCCTAGCGGCCGTTTCTCTCATTGGCGTGCAGAACTTTTTCGACTTCGCCAGTGCAAAGATGTTCCAATATTCTAAGTTCTACGGAAGTTTGTCGGCCCTACCCCTTTTTATGATCTGGATTTCGACGATTTGGATGGTGATTTTACTGGGCGCTTCTATCTGTGCGGGCCTACAAAAAGCTCTTGAACAGATTGAGGACAACTGATTTACTCCGACCATTCGTTCACCCTAAGGAGACTCTCCCAATGAAAAAAAATAAAGACCTTTTCGGCGATGACAATAGCCAATCTTCTCAAGATGAATTTGCCGCCCTTCTTGCTGCCTCTGAGCAAACGACTTCTAAAAAATTAAAAGCGGGCGACAAAATCACCGGCGAAATTCTCAGTATCGGTAAAGAAGAGTCCTTTGTTGCCACTGGCACTACCATTGATGGCCTCGTTCTCACATCAGAGCTCAAAGACGCCGACGGCACAATGAAGTACAAAGTGGGCGATAAAATTGACCTCTTTGTCACTCAAATAAAAGGTGGAGAAATTCGCCTTTCGAAAAAAGCCTCTGGTGGCGATGCCGACAGCCTCGAAGACGCTTTCGATTGCATGATTCCAGTCGAAGGCCGCATCACCGAAGTTTGCAATGGCGGTGTTCGTGTGAACATCATGGGAAAAACGGCTTTTTGCCCAATCAGCCAAATCGATTCTAAGCATGTCACCAATGCTGCTGACTATGTTGATAAGAAATTTGAATTCTTGATCACTCAATTCGAAAACCGCGGACGCAATATCGTTGTTTCTCGCCGTAAAGTTCTTGATCAACAAAAGGGTGAATCTGCAGCGGCTTTTGCTGAAGACCACAAAGTGGGCGACATCGTAAAGGGTCTCGTCACTCGCATTGAAAAGTTTGGCGCCTTTGTTGAAGTGGCTCCAGGCCTCGAAGGCCTAGTGCATATTTCTGAGCTTGCGTGGTCTCGTATTTCGGATCCAAACGAAGTGATTAAACTGGGCGACTCTCTCGAAGTTAAAATTCTCAAAATTGAAGACCTCGATGGGCAACTCAAAATTTCGCTGTCTTACAAACAGGCTTCTGAAGGCCCTTGGACCGGCGGTATGAAAGACATCAAAGTCGGTGACGTCGTGACTGGCCGAGTGACTCAATGCTTGAAGTTTGGTGCTTTTGTTCAAGTTTTGCCAGGCATTGAAGGTCTCGTTCCGTTGAGCGAGATGAGTTACACAAAACGCGTGATGCGATCTGATGAACTCTTTAAACAGGGCGATCAAATTCGCGTGATGATTAAAGACATCAACCTCGATGATCGCAAAATTCTTTTGAGTGTTCGCGATGCCGATGGCGACCCATGGGCCTTGATCCAGCAAAAATACCCAGTGGGTAAAGTCGTTACAGGCACAGTGGATCGCAAAGAAACCTTTGGTTTATTGATTACACTCGAGCCAGGGGTTACAGCGCTTCTGCCAAAGGGCTCGTATCGCGATCTCACTGAAAACCCGTTTGAGCACGCTAAGGTGGGCGATACCGTCACCATTCAAGTGGCTGAAATTAACTTTGATGAACGCAAAATGCGTTTGCAACCGCCTAAAGATGGCGACGATGGCACTTGGCAAGAATTCTCGGGCCAGAGCAAATCTTTCGGCAATTCGTTTGCTGATCAGTTAAAAGGGTTCAACGTTAAAAAGTAGTATGTCAGTAAAAAACATCTACTTGGATTATAGTGCCAGCACCCCGGTCGACTCTCGAGTGGTCGAAAAAATGCTTCCGTACTTTACCGAGCATTTTGCAAACCCCTCGAGTCAACACCGGGCCGGTTGGCAGGCCCAACGAGCCATCGATCAAGCTCGCTCACAAGTTGCCAAATTGCTTAATGCTCGCCTAACTAAAGAAATTATATTTACCAGTGGCGCAAGCGAGGCCAATACTTTAGCCATTGTTGGCTTTATTCAAAACCTGCGCAAACAAGATCCTCAGCGTAAACTCCATGCCATCACCTCAAAGGTAGAGCACAAATCAGTTCTTGAGACGTTTGCGCAAATTGCCGAATTTCCAAATGTTGAAATCGAAGTGCTCCCACCGAACCGCTACGGCCAGGTGGACATTGAAGCCCTTAAAAAAGCTCTTCGCCCCGAAACCGTGCTGATGAGTTTTATGTGGGCCAACAACGAAGTCGGAAGCGTTAACCCTATTAAAGAGATTACCGATATCGCCAAGGCAAACAATATTTGTTTTCACAGCGATGCCACCCAGGTTTGCGGAAAAATGCCCATCAATCTTCAAGACGACGGCGTCGATTTGCTTTCTCTCTCGGGCCATAAAATGTATGGCCCCAAAGGCGTTGGTGCACTTTATGTTCGGCACGAGGGGCATCATCCCGCGGTAAATCTTTGGCCGATCGTTCGTGGGGGGAGCCAAGAATATCAACTGCGAGCAGGAACCTTGAACGTGCCAGGCATCGTGGGACTTGGTGAAGCGGCGGTGATCGCTCTTGAAAATCTCACCAACGACGAATATCAACTGCAAAAAATGGCCGAAGCCTTCAAGAACAACCTCCTAAAGCTTTGCCCCTCGATGACCCTCAATGGCCACCCTGAGCAAAGAATCCCAGGCCATCTTCATTTAAGTTTTCCAGAAATTCGCTGGGATCTGTGGTTGCCTCGCTTGAGTCAACTCTGCGTAAGCACCACCAGCGCCTGCACCTCTGAGAGCAGCCAAGGCAGCCATGTGCTCGAAGCCATGGGTTTTGACCTTGCGCAAATGCACTCTAGCTTGCGGATTTCATTAGGGAAACTCACCACAGAGGCGGAACTTTCTGAGGCCCTAACTCTTTTTCAACGAGTTTTCAATGAGCGCTAAACTATTGATTCTGATGCTCAATCTGTTATCAATGGGCTTGAGTCATGTAAGTACTTAACTAATCAATAGAGGATTCTTTATGATTAATGTTACTGAAAAAGCCGCGAAGCGAATTCAAAGCCTAAAAATAGAAGAAGACAAAGCTGCCGATGCGATTTTGCGTGTCGAAGTAAGAAAGGGCGGTTGCTCTGGTCTTTCTTATAAAATGAACTTTGATTCCGATATATTGGCCACTGATCAGGTTTTTGAGCATTTTGGGCAAAAGATCGCCGTTGATACTAATTCCTTTTTATTTATAGCAGGAATGACTCTTGATTATTCCGGTGGATTGAATGGTAAAGGGTTTACTTTTACCAACCCTAACGCCACCAAAACATGTGGTTGCGGAACCTCCTTTAATGTTAAAGCCAACCCAGTTCCTGCCTCTGGAGATTGCGAATCTTAAAAATTTGATTGATCGATACCCACCCCTCTGCCAACTTAAAGGTGTGTCTTTAAGTTGGGCTTGAGGGGGTTACGATGAAAATATCTTTTATTTACCTTTTTTTATTTCTACTGATCGCCGAAACGGCTCTTGCCACTAGCTTTTTAAAAAATGATTACGTAAATGTTCGCCAAGAGGGCAAGGTTCAAGTCACTTGTCGCGATGGCATTATTGACGAATACGCTTCGTTTTGGTGCGAAGGCTCCTACCTTGAGCCAGAAAACTCTGCTGAGTTTAGAACCGCCAAACGAAACGGTCTACACCATGTTCGCCTCGTGGTAGAAAACGAGGCCGGACGCACCACAGACACTTGGAAGCTCAACTCCCTCACGGGGGCAACATGGTTTAACATAAATCTTTGGGGCCAAAATGGAATTTTAGCCTTTGGAGAAAATAAAATTCATTATTCGATTGAAACCTCACACGACGAAGTGCTCGAGGCTGGTGAATTCACCACAGCGGTAACAACATCTCCAGTAAGACATTGCCGCCCCATCTGGGTAGACTCTTCAAGCAGCCTTGATTGCCAAGTACCAAAGTTTGCGTGCAGCCACCTCAATGGCCCTCGCTCTGAATGCAATCATCATTCAGCTACAAACTAATTTTGTTTTTCGTCGGTAGACACTTCAGAATCATTGGTACTATCGATCGTCGGCTTTTCTTTTAGTAGGTAATTGTCTTGAATGGCACGACTCTCTGTAATTGTGCCTTTCTTGCCGCCCCCACGCATTTTACGCAAGGATGTCTCCGACGCCTTCGCGAGTTGTTCACTCACATCAATGGTGACGTTTCCATAGCAGTGAAGCTGACAAGACAATCGTCGATGATCAACAAAATACCCTGTACCAATCAAGTTGAGTTCGGCTTTATTCGGAGGAAGAACAGCATTCTCCCCCTCCACAATTCGCACACGACATTCCGCACACGATGGAACCCCTTTGCAAACACTCCGTATCGGCACTTGATTGGCAAGCGCTACTTCAAGCACCGTTTGCTCCGGCTTGATTTCTACTTCTTTATTGATAGGTAGAAACTTAACCTTCATAAAGACTCCTTACTATCGTGCGTATTCGACCGCTCGAGTTTCTCGAATCACGGTGACGCGCACAGCGCCTGTGTACGGCATTTCTCTTTCAATCTTCCGAGTGATATCTCTGCTTAACATGATCGCCTGTTCATCAGTAACCTTGGCAGCCTCAACCATCACGCGCACTTCACGCCCAGCTTGCACCGCAAAAGTTCGTACCACACCTTCGAACCCATTTCCGATTGATTCAAGGTCTTCGAGACGCTGAATAAAGTTATCCATATTCGGACGACGAGCCCCTGAACGAAGAGTCGAAAGCGCGTAAGCTGTTTGTACAATACCAACAATCAGACCGATATTTTTATCGTCAGTTTGAGTGCCACGAATCGCCTGCACAACAACTTCTGGTTCGTTGTGTTTTTTTGCAAAATCAGCTCCGACTTGAGAGACGTGGCCTTCGGCATGATGATCAACACCTAATCCGATATTATGGAGAAGACCCGCCCTGCGGGCCATCTTAACGTTGGCTCCAAACTCAGCCGCGATTAATCCAGCAATATAACCCACCTCAAGCGCCTGCTGATAAGCATTTTGCAAATGAACTGAACGGTACTTGAGAGAGCCCAAAGCTTTTAAGATTTCGGGGTGAAGATTAGCAATACCCAACTCTAGGCAGGCTTTTTCACCATCTTCGCGAATGATCTTGTTCATCTCTCCACGAACCTTATCTGCCATTTCTTCGATTCGTGCCGGATGCACTCGTCCATCTTCAATCAATTTTTCGAGTGTGCGACGAGCCACTTCGCGACGAAGAGGATCAAAGCAGGAGATCACAACAGATTCTGGCGTATCGTCGATAATAAGATCAACGCCACAAACCGACTCGATGGTTCTAATGTTTCGTCCTTCACGACCAATGATCTTACCTTTCATTTCGTCGTTAGGTAGAGCCACCACACTCACTGTTCTCTCAGAGGTGTATTCGCCAGCATAGCGAGCCATTGCTTGGGCGATGAGTCTCTTGGCACGGCGATCGGCTTCTTCGCGTGCCTCATCTTCGATTTTAGCCAATATTTTGGCAGCGTCTTGTTTGGCTTGATCTTCGAGAGCTAACATCAACTCTCGCTTTGCTTCTTGGTCGGTCATTGAAGCTACCGACTGAAGTTTTTGCTTTAAATCGTCAATATGAGTTTGAACTTTCTTTTCCATTTCGCGAAGTCGAGCATCAGCGACGTTGAGCTTGTCTTCTTTTTCTTTAAGAACGCCCATGGTTTTTTCGTGATCATCAACCTGCTTCTTTTTTTGATCGTCCATGTCTTTGAGCTTACGCTCTAACTGGCTCTCTTGGTTCTTAATCTTAAGCTTTTGCTTTTGAATCTCACTCTCAACGCTCTTACGAGCGCGCGTTTCAAAATCCTTTGCTTTATTTTTAGAATCCTTATCGATCTTGGCTGCTTCGGATTTAGCTTTATTGATAATTCGCTCCGCTTCAATACGAGCTGAGCGTTTTTTGGTCTCGTCTTGATAACGCTTGACCAAAAATACAACTAAACCTCCAAAGGCCAGACCGCAAACTGCTGCAATTATTACTTCAATCATTCCTGCGATCTCCTTTTGAGTTAATGAACAAAACACCTTGTTCCGTGATGAGCACATCGACCGGAACATCAAAGCTCTCCCGGGGCAAAGCTTCGGCAAACACAAGGGCTTCAAAAGACACTCCCACTCGAAGTCCTGTAAAAGACTCAAGGGCTCGATCAAAGTATCCCCAACCTCGCCCGAGGCGAGTGCCCCAGCGGTCAAAAGCAAGCCCCGGAATAAGATAGCCATTCAGGGTGTGTACACTCACTTGTTCACTCTGGGAGGGATTGGGTTCTTCAATGCCAAACTTACCTTTTTGCCATGAACCAGGGTTCACAAAAAAATCTAAGTTTTCGCCATTGATTTTGGGATAAGCCCATTCGAGATGTTGATTCTCTTGAATAGCCAAACGTGGAGAGGCCTCACCAACCATTGGTGAAAAACAACCCCATCGACCTGTGTATGTTTTTAAAAATGAACTGAGGTGAAAATCGAGGCCGCGCTGAGCGTCCTCAACGGATGAATCTAGAATTTTTTTAAGACGAATCAAAGCCTCGGCTCGGGCTTCAATTTTATTATTCTTCTTGAGTTCGTCTGCCATTCCTCATCCTCACTGGTAGTCGAGAAATGGCTCCATCAATCAGAACGGATTGTAGGATAAAACTATCAATTAATGTCTTACAAATCCTCATTGAGTTTATGAAACCCCAAGAAACTTTTGGCCACAGAGGCAACGAAACCTTGGGCAGGGATAACACTGCTTTTTCTTTTTTTAAAAAGCAGCCGAGGATTTGTCTTGCGATAACGAGACAAGGCATTAAGAAAGGGGCTAATGCTGCGAGATTAGTGATTTTGAAGATCAGAAAACTAATTCTCACCAAACCCCCTTTATTGATTGAAAGAACCATTTACGACAATACTTTTAACAGCTTACAAGGGGGGGAGCCTTGGGGGCAAGTTACATTGCATGGCAGCTTCTATGTTGGTGGCTACTTACCTTATGCAAAGACAAAAGGGCTGAATACCCGTGAGATTGCAGCTCAATGTTGATTTCTTGGGCACACTAATAGGTGGATTGATCTCTAGATTGAGCTCGAAGACCTTAAAATTTTTAGATTTGAACTTAAAATAGGGATTACCAGGAATGACAAAGCGCTCCCAACGTTCATCCGAAGCAATAGTCTGATCTTGTGCGTACTTCAGCAGAGCATCTTTATTGATGTGATCTTCTTTTATGAGGGGCGCTTGCTCCACCCATGCTCCAGCCTCTGTCGCCTTAAAGAACTTAAATTTGTACTTCTCCTTACCCCAAACTGAACCTGGGAGTAGCACAAACTGAACTTTCCACTCTTCAGCGCTGTGACTCTTGTAAACCAACTCGCGGTAATCAATGACAGGACGCTGATACCCATAAACTCGCTCAATCTTATTCTTCAGCAGGTCCAGACTGGATGTGTCATCGGCCGTGATCATTCCCTTTACTTTAGTCAGGCATGAGACCAAAGAATTTTCGTTATGGCGGTGTGAGATATTATTTGAACTCGCCGGTCCACGAGAGGCACCCCACTGCGCAAAACCTATCGAATGTGAAAATAGGACGCAGAGGCACCCAACAAAAGTCATTCTCATGATCGTAAACTAACATTATTTATATTCTATTTGAACAATGCAGAGAGTTTCTGGACCTTTGGGCTTATGAACCACAACGTCATCTCCCTCTTTTTTACCGAGGAGCGATTTTGCTATGGGAGATCTCCAAGAAATACGCCCTGATCCAATATCAATCTCATCTTCACCCACAATTTGATAGATGGCTTCAGCGCCCTCTTCATCTTCAACGGTGATTGTGGCTCCAAAGAGAACTTTATCAGACTGGATAATTTTAGGATCAACGACTTCCGCTTTTTCCATTCGCCCCGATAAAAACCGGAGGCGACTGTCTATCTCACGTAGGCGCCTTTTACCGTAAATATAGTCGGCATTCTCTGAACGATCGCCATTGCTGGCGGCCCAGGCCACCGTTTCTACGATTTTAGGACGCTCTTCGTGCAAAAGCTTCTGATACTCCCCTCGAAGTTTTTCTAAACCTTGAGGGGTAATATAGTTTTTATTTTCCGTTGCCATTACAGATACTTACTAGATAGATGCATTGAGATCACGAACAGCATCAACCCCGGCCAATTCGGCCATGAGCTCTTTCACACTGATCATTTCTTTGATTCGGTAGGCATTTTGGCCAACCGTGTAGAGGTCTTTCTCGTTCTTGTTGCTATTCGCTGCAGCCAATAAACCGTTACAAATACAAAATGTTTTTTCATTATCTGTTTTGGAAGGGCAATTGCCTTTATTTAATAGGTAGCCTTTATCGCACTTTGGAGCGCGAGTTCTTGCTAGTGCTTCTTGATAAAACGGTGATTTTTTTAGAACTCTAAAGAGCATTCCACAAGGCGATCCCGGGCGATCCGCCAACTCGATATCGTCTTCTGTGGCCTCGATAATCATTTTGCGATACTCGTCGTTCGCGCCACTCTCGTGAGTTGCAAGGAAGCGAGTTCCCATTTGAACTCCAGCGCATCCCATCGCAAGATATTTTTTGATGTCAGCGTGATCATAAACTCCACCAGCTGCAAAAACCGGAATATCTAATTTCCATTTGGCTAAAGTTTCTAAAACTTCTCCAATAAGAACATCGAGATTATATTTGGGATCAACGGCATCTTCTCGAGTGCGCCATGCAATATGACCACCGGCCAAAGGCCCCTCAACAACGATTCCATCGGGCATACGATTAGAACGAGACCAACGTTTTAAAACCACATCAACCGCTCGACCTGACGATAGAATTGGTACTAACGCAACTTCGTCGCATCGAGGGTGAGCTTTAACCATTTCAGGAAGTGCCATTGGCAAACCAGCACCGCTGATAATGACATCGACGCCACCATCCATAGAACCCAAAACTGAATCTTCGTATTGGTTCATAACGGCAACCATGCAGTTCATTCCGATAGGTCCGCCCTGTGCAATAGCCTTTGCATCGATAACATCTTGAGCGGCTGCCTCGCGAGCTTTGAATTTGCGGCCATGGCGAGCGCCGACAATTCTGTCGAGACCTGCACTAGATAAAACTCCCAAACCACCTTCTTTGGCCACGGTACCTGCCAGACGATAGTTTGAAAGACCAATACCCATTCCCCCTTGGATAATTGGAAGCCTCATAACAGTCTTTCTGATCTTCGCTTGTGGTAACATCAAACCTCCCTCACTTATGGTTTGTTAATGCAAAAGCCAGTCCTTTTGGCTTAGTCCGTTTTTCCTCAAAAGGGAATTCTTTTCGCGTTAAACCCTTATCTTTTCTTGAGGTTACACCGATAAACCTTTGGGGGTTTATTTGGTCTCTACGTGGAGAAGAATCGCTATTGCTGCCTTTGTGTCACTCATTGGGTGCATGGCGACCTATTTTTGGCACCTTAAGACGGAGCCTAAAAATATCGGAACCTCAGATGCCGACGTTATTGCTTATATTTCCAAAACTAAATTGGAAATTCAACGAAAAGGGGCCAATAACACGCTCTGGGAGCCCGCAGAAAATTTAGATCGGCTACGCGCAGGAGACTCCGTAAGAACTTCGAGCCAATCAGAGGCTAGAATTCAATTCTATCAATCAAATCGGTATATTGACCTCGAACCCGAATCCATGATTGTGATTCAAAAATCAAAAACCGAAATCAGCCTCGAACTCCTAGAGGGATCACTCTTTGTTAACGGGGTCGACAAAAACGCTAGCAACGCTCTCACCATGAAATCACAGAGCGGCAAAGTGGATCTCTCCAAGTCGGCAGCCCAACTGTCAGGTTCTTCAAATTCTAAAATGGAGTTGAAGGTCCTTAAAGGCTCAGCTCAGGTTGTTAAAAAGGGTGGCAAGGTTGTTGCGATTGAAGAGGGCAAGGGAAGCGGCCTCGAAGCCGCTGGCCTTAAAGTCGATGCCGAACCTATCAAAATTCTTTCTCCCGACACCGCTAAATCTCTTTTTGTTAATGCTATCAACCCCGAACCCATTCTCATTCAGTGGTCTGGCTTTGCCCCCAATGCAAAAGTAAATTTATTTAGCGGCTCTTCTCGAAAAAATCTCAAGCCCATCAACACCGAACTCATCTCCCCTACTCAACTTCAAGTTCCCTGGAAAACAGGCACCTACTACTGGCAGTTAAGAGGAAGCGATCCTCAAAATCCTCGAAACTCCCAACAAAGCTCTATTTATAAAACCGAAGTCATCGGGCGATTTCCACCCACCCCGATTTCTCCAGAGGCTAACTTTGTATTACAAACACGCCGAGCTCTTGAATCTGTCACGCTTCGCTGGAATGCCGGTGCCGAGTTTAAAGACGTATTTCTTGAATTAAAAAACAATTCAACCAATCAAATGATCGTAAGAGAGCGCTTCTCAAACATGCAAGACTCTCTCGATGTTCCTAATCTTCCTTTGGCGAATTACTCTTGGAGACTGACCGGTTATCCTGTCGATGGAAGTAAACCTATCACCGGACCTTTTATTCCTTTTAGCATCGATAAAAAACGAATCATTAAATTACCAATGGTTTGGAATACCAATTTAAAACCCCTGCAATTTTATGTAAATTCTGATCCTAAACTCACTCTCATGTGGGACCCAGGTGAAGCAGACCGGGTAAAAAAATACACCGTACACATTGCTCCTGAAGGAACCGATATTTCAAAGGGTGAGATCACCGAGGCTAAACAAATAAAGTTTGAAAAAGCGGTGCCAAAAGATGGTCGCTATCTAGCCTATGTTGAAGCTTTTGATGAAGAAGGAGATCGTATTGGGGCCACCGAGGTTCGAACCTTCGGCGTTGAGCTCTTACCGCTCCTTCCTCCACCGACTCTTCTACCCGCTAATCAAAAAGACTTTATGGCTCAACCCGATGGAACTCTCGCAATTCAGTGGAACAACATTGAAGGCGCCAAAGAATATCAAATCCTTCTAGAAGACAGTGAGGGCAAGCCAGCGGGAGAATTCACGAGTATCGAGAAAGCCTTCAATCTTAGTAATTTAATGCCCGGAAGCTATAGTATGCAAATCGCCACCGTTGACCCCCATGGGCGAAGGGGACCACTTGCCGCCAAACGCTTCTTAGTGGTGCCGGACAAGAGCGCAGTCCAGGCACCGAAGCTCCGGAAGATAAGGGTGAATTAGCGGATGCAAAACAAAAATTCACACCAAAATAAAACACGATTGAGAGGGGTATGGAAGTACACCCTCTCTTTGTGCTTTCTTGGGTTTAGTATTTTTGCATTTTCTGCCGAACCAAGCTCGTCGAACAGCCAGAGTAAAACCAAATCAGAAACCTCTCGAAGACTTACCGAGTTCGAATGGGATCCAATTCCCAAAGCAAAATCTTATGAAATTGAACTTCGTCCTATGACAAAGTCGGGAGAAAAAAAGGATCCATTTCGTTTCAAGGTGCAAGAAACGCGCTGGAAAGGCGAGTTAAAACCCGGTGAATACAAAATGCGACTCCGCTCCCTCGACCGTCGAGGAGTTCCAGGAGAGTGGAGCGCTGCTGAAAATTTTTATGTGAAACTTTATGCTCCTCAAGTAGTAAGCCCCTCCTCGAACGAAATCATTACGACCGACGAAAATGAAACCTTCGATCTTCCTCTAGAGTGGTTGCCGCAATCAGAGGCTTCTATTTTTAAAGTTCATATTGAGGACGAAGGAAAAACTTTTACTAAAGATTTTGATGTTCAAGAAAATAAAAGTAAAGTACCCGTTCCCGTGGCTCGAAGATTTAAATGGTCGATCATCGGTTTCGATAAACTCGGCAAAGAGGGTGAACTTTTTGGTGAACCAATTTTATTTACTGTTCTTGGTAAACAACTGGATACGCCCACAATTACTAAACCTAAAAATGCTTTTGTCAGACAACTCGAATGGGGCCCCGTGAATTATGCCGAAAATTATTCCTACGAGCTCTACTCGCGAGGGCCTGGCCGAAAATGGCAAAGTGTTATAAAAGAAGACAACGTTAGTAAAACCCAAATACCTTTTCCACAAGAATGGAAAGGCGGAGAGTACAAACTGTCTGTGAGCGCCCATGGCAAACTAAGAACATCTTCAAAAACGAAATCCCTTATTTTTAAAGTTTTTGCTGGGGATCGATCCCGAGAGTCAGAAGTACGCAATGGCCTCCGAGCCTCCATCGAAAGAACCAACGAGTGGTACGGCATTGCCAGTTACCTAATTACCCAAATTCAGTACTCCGCCATCAACTACGATAAAGGCTCTACGCCCAGCTTTCTTGCCATCGGCGGAACGGGCCGGCTCGGAGCAGGATACCTTGAACGCGAAAGGCCGTGGGGGTTTCTTGGCATTCTAGATCTGAGCGGCTTTACCATCGGTGAGAAAAACTACACCTACCCCAGCCTCGAATTGCATGGCATTTTTAGAAAAGCCTCGAACGAGCTGGGTGAACTCAGGGTCTCCTCTGGAATTTACTACAAGGAACTTCCGGAAATTCTGGGATATGCCGATACAGGAATTTTTAGCTTAAGCCAACTCTCGGCGCTTGGTGCCCATGCTGGCGGCGAGTACTGGTACTCATTGAGTGAGAAGCTCGGCGTCCAATTCAACGCACGCGTTTACTTTCCAATCACAGGAAAAACGCCGACCGGAGCTAAGCTCCTTCCCTCACAGAGTTTGCAGGTAGGTTTTTTAGGAAGCCTCCGATTAAACAAACGGGCCACCGGACTGATGGGCTACGCCTATCGCGATGACAAAATAGAATACAAAGTGACTAACGATAGAGCCTTAAATGCCGGCTACACCGTGAATCACAGCTCAGTGGTGGGGCACTATTTAAATTTTTTATTAGAATGGGATTTTTAGGGAGACACTATGAGATTACCCATATTTGTAAAAACAAATGTAATAACAATTCTTTTGTTGATCATCGCGGCGGTGCCAATCACCATTTGGTCTACCAACGAATTTGAAAAGACCTCTCGTTATCAAGAAGAAGATATCAATCTTCAACTCGCTTTTTCAAAAGCCAATGAGCTCAATTATATTCTCGAAAACTCCACCGAAAAGGCTCGAAATATAGGAACTCTGGTGCTCAATGCAATGGGCGAAACCTCCCCCGAATCAGAAGAAAAACTAATCGATGCCTTTAAACAGAACAAAGACATCTTCGCCCTCGATGTTTATGCCGTAGAATCCCAAAACAAGATAAAACTCTTAAAGAGACTCACTGACGAAGATAAATTCGTCGCTTATAAATTCGATTCTTCCTACATTTCTCAATTGCGAAAGACGCAGAGCTTTCCTATTCAGGGCGTCACGCAAAATAAAGCGATCATCCAAAATTCAAGTGTTGCCAAAGGAATTCCTCTATTTACGGTCGGAGTGCCCTTGGCAAAAGACGAATCAGGAAAGGTCTCGCACATTGTAATCGCAGACTACAGTTTGGCACGCCTTCAAAAGTCGTTCGCAGCCAATGGGTATCGCACCTTTTTTCTGATCGATGAAAAAGGCACAGCCCTCGCCCACCAAACTGATAACCTCGCTGTGAATCGACGCAATTTAAAAACCCATCCGGTTGTTACCATGGCTCTTGCGAGCAAAGAACCCAACGGTCAAACTCGCTACTACGATTCTTCTCATAAAACTCATTTTTATGGAACTTTTGTGAGAGCCACTATGGATACAATCATCGTTAGCTCAGTTTCAGAAGATGTCATTCTTCTACCAGCAAGAAAAGTCCGCCATGCCGCCTTTTTATTCTTAGGATTTCTGATCTCCTTCTCATTTTTGGGAGTTTTTATCTTTACAATGACAATCACCAATCCAATTGAAAAACTCGCAAGCCTCATTAAAGTGGTGGCCAAGGGAAATTTTGGAGTTTCAGCAAAGCGGGTCATCACCTCCCAAGATGAAGTGGGCGATTTAGCCAAAGCCTTCGATAAAATGACGGAAGGCCTTAAGGAGCGAGACAAAGTAAAAACTCTGTTTTCTAAATTCCATGGCTCTTCAATCGCTGAAGATCTAATGAATAAAAAAGTTGGCGTGGGCGGTTCCAACAAAGAAGTGACGGTCTTTTTTAGTGATATTAGGGGCTTCACCTCTTTCTCTGAAAATCGTTCCCCCGAAGAAGTGGTAAGTATGCTGAACGAATATTTTGCGATCATGGTTCGGATCATTCAGCAACATCATGGCATTGTGGATAAATTTATCGGAGATGCTATTATGGCCGTTTGGGGTGCTCCGAAGGGCTCGAATCGTGACGCTCAGAACGCCGTTCGCGCTTGTTTAGAAATGCGCAAGGCCCTCAATGAACTCAATCAAAAACGAATACGGAGAGATCAGCCCCCGATTCTTATCGGCATGGGTTTACATACCGGCCAAGCAATTTCTGGAACAATTGGCTCTGATGAACGGATGGAGTACACGGTCATTGGGGATACAGTGAATCTAACGTCTCGAATCGAGAGTTCAACGAAATCTTTTGGTACGGATCTTCTGATCAGTGAAGAAACAGCCCGGTTGGTAGATCAGGAGTTTGCACTCGTGCATGCAGGTTCAGTCGAAGTAAAAGGCAAAGCTGAACCGATTGAGCTCTATCACGTCATCGGCCTAAAATCGGCAGACGGAGAAGTGACTGAAATTCAAACTCCCTACTCAAATTATGAAGCCGAATCCTCCGAAAAAGTGAGGGTCGCATAGACTACTGATAGGGCTCGATATAGACGGCCTCAAAAGAATAAGAGACATCGCCGTACATGGTTCGCTGAGTTTTAATCTTCAAAGTACCATGAATCCATATGGGACCGTAGGCAACATCGGTTCCCTCTTTTACATCAACCAGGAGCATTTGATTTGGCGGAGGTGGGGGTACGTGAATACAAGCCTGCGGTGTTGGCACGAGCAAAAATTGGGTTACTTTTTTCTGATTATCCTCAAGCGGAACCATAAACCCCGGCACCTTCACTGTTTGACCGTCGTATTTTTTAAGTTTTTCGGGAATCACGCCAGTCACGTAATCCATTTCACCGAGCAAGTTCCAATCGAGCTCTACCTTAGCTGTTGTTTTTCCACCCGAAATTATTTTTGGCACCAAGTACCCCAATACCAAAAAACCAACGACAAGGCCGAGAAACAGAAATCCCCATTTTGCTTTATTTGATTGAGCTATGCTCACTGTCTCGCCCCCTAATATTTATGCATGAAGTCTGGACAACTCTATTGTTGAACTCCTCATTCAATAAATCTAGATTGAATGCATGACAACAAATCTTCAAGCGGTGCGCGGCACCCGAGACATACTACCCGATGATTGTGACCGATTTCGCTATATAAACTCTGTGGCTTATGAACAAGCTAAGCGTTATGGCTTTGGCGAAATCATGACTCCTATGTTCGAATTTACCGATGTTTTTCAGAGAACCCTCGGCGACACCTCTGACATTGTGAACAAAGAAATGTACACTTTCACCGATCGTGGTGGTGACTCACTGACCCTGAGACCCGAGGGAACTGCCGGAATCGCAAGAAGTTTTATCTCTGAAGGAATGGCTCAGAGCATACCGGTTCGTCTTTATTACTGTGGCCCCATGTTTAGATATGAGCGCCCCCAAAAAGGCCGCTACCGCCAATTTCATCAAATTGGAGTTGAGTGCCTTGGCATCAACTCTCCGATTGCCGACATTGAGTGTCTGGCTCTGAGTCGCGATATACTCTTTGCGCTCAATCTGGGTGAAAAAGTTCAACTCGAATTAAATACTTTGGGAGATCTGGCCTCTCGCCAAATCTACCGCGAGAAATTAGTCGATTATTTTTCGAAGTTTAAGAATGACCTTTCTAAAGATTCTCAAGAGCGCTTAGAAAAAAATCCTTTAAGAATTCTCGATTCTAAAGATGAAAAAGACCAAAAGCTGTTCTCAGACGCCCCTGCTCTTGCTGATTGCCTCACAGATGAAGCCCGACAATTTTTTGATCGAGTCGAGTTGGGACTTCAGCAATTAGGCATCACTTACATCAAAAATCCACGTCTGGTTAGAGGACTTGATTACTATTGCCACACCGTCTTCGAATGGACAACGAACCTTCTCGGCGCTCAAAGTGCCGTATTAGCGGGTGGTCGTTACGACGGACTTATACAATCTATGGGTGGACCGATCACTCCAGGGGTTGGCTGGGCCTCCGGCCTAGAAAGACTCTCGCTTTTGCTCGATGAAAATGCGATTAAATCCGCCAATGCCTCTAAGGTGGCGGTTATCGTAGCCGAAGATGTCGCAGAACCAAAGGCCCTTCAGTTAAGCCATCAGTTGCGCCAAAATGGTTACCAAGTTGAAATGCCAATTTCTGGCAATATGGGAAAAAAGTTCAAGCGCGCCGACAAGCTCAACTGTAAGTGGGCTATCATCTTGGGTTCCAATGAAATAAATCAAAAATGTTTAACAATTAAAAACCTTTCAGAGGGAACTCAGGACACAATTCCTGAAGATCAGCTCTGGCAGCGGTTTCCGGTTAAAATAACTTAACAAAATTTAAATAGCCAAAATCCCTTCAGGCCGTTAGCTTCCGAATCCGATTAATAGACAATAAATTCTATTGAGCGGTAAAGAACTAGGTCTGAGAGGGATTTAGAAGT
>JBEGVH010000020.1:0-151241 GCA_041178425.1 Pseudomonadota bacterium
TTATGTTTGGGATTATCGAAAGTTTCTTGAGCTATTGAATCAACAAGAAAATTATAAAAATATTCCCTGGATTGCATTAGGCCATTCAATGGGAGGCCTCATCCAAACCCATGAACTGATCGAAAACACCAAAAGTCTTCCGTTTCGCGCTCAGATATTGAGCGCTCCTTTTCTCGGGATGCAGGTCGAAGTACCCCTCCTTAAAGATGTTGCGGCACTGGCTGCGTTTCATATTTACCCAAAACTCACTCTTTGGAACGAACTTAAACCTGATCAATTCTCTAGAGATCAAAAGGTACTTCAGGAATTTAATAAAGATCCGCTTCGACATGATAAAATTAGCCCGGGCGTTTATATTGGCAGCCTACAAGCTTTTGAATATGTTCACCGAAAGGCCCAAGAATTAACACTACCCACTCTTCTTCAACTCGGAGGACGTGACAGTGTGGTTTCTAACGCCGACTCAGAGAAGTTTTTTTCTAACCTAGGGTCTCCTTTAAAAAATAAAAAGATTTACGAAGATTCACTTCATGAGATCTACAATGATCTTGATAGAGAAAAATGTTTCAAAGATGTGCTCGAGTTTATTCGCCCTTTTTCTAAGACCTAGATTTTAGTGCCCGATCTCTTTAACAAGAGTGCTTAATGTTCGGGCGTTTAATACAAAAGACTTATTGCGTTTGCTCAATCAGGACGCAAGACCATATTTATCAAGCGATTTGTTTGTCTAGTTTTAGTAGGGTCCCCTACTTTAAGTGTGAAGGTTTTTTGACAGCATTTTAAAAATACAGCTAACCTGGTTTCACCTGATCATGTTTTGCCACCAGGAAGGAAGCTGCATGAAATCTAAGCGCCTACTATTAATTGAAGATGATTCAACCCTGAAGATGGCTCTATTTCGAGCTCTTACTAGGTTGGGTCACTCAGTAACGACGGCATCATCCAAGGCAGAGGCAATGACTTGGATGAGCGGTCAAACACCATGGGATGCTATTTTACTTGATCTTCAACTCCCCGATGGAACAGGTCTAGACCTTTTATCACAGATTAAACAAAAATCAGTTGAGACTCCGGTCATTGTTCTCACCGGGCTCGGAACCGTTGACAATGCAGTGACTGCCACTCAAAACGGTGCCTTCCATTTCTTGGTGAAGCCGGCCAACCTAGACGAAATCGTTACAACATTAAATAGGGCATTCGAGAAGTCCTTGGCGCCAAACCCAAAACTTTCTCAAATTGAATCTCGCTCTCTTCCCAGACTCAACAATTCCGCTATCATCGGCGAAAGCCAAGAGATTCAACACGTTTTAGATCTCGTTAACAGAGTTGCTGACAGTGACGCCACCATTCTTATTCAAGGCGAGAGCGGCACGGGAAAAGAGCTCATCGCAAGAGCGATTCACCAAATGTCACCAAGACGAACTTCGCCCTTTATCGCCATCAATTGTGGCGCTATTCCCTCAGAACTTCTCGAATCAGAACTCTTTGGTCATATGAAGGGAGCCTTCACTGGCGCTATTTCTAATCGCGTGGGACGTTTTGAAATGGCCGACGGCGGAATTCTTTTCTTAGACGAAATTGGAGATATGAGCCCCTCTCTGCAAGTAAAGATTCTTCGAGCATTACAAGAACGCAGTTTTGAGCCTGTAGGCAGTACAAAATCAGTTCATGTTAATGTTCAAGTTATTGCTGCCACCCATGTGAACCTCGAAAAAGCTGTCAGTGAAGGAAAATTCCGAGAAGATCTCTTCTATCGTCTCAATGTTATTCCCGTTGCGGTTCCAGCTCTTCGCGAAAGAAAAACCGATATTCCCGTTTTGATTAAACACTTTGTAAAATCGTTTGAGAGAAAAAGAAAAGTTGGAATTGCTGACTTTTCTGCTGAAGCAATGGAAAGCCTCATCAATTATCCTTGGCCCGGAAACGTTCGAGAACTCGAAAATCTCATTGAGCGTTTAACCATCATCAAAGGAAGCGGAGTCATTGAGCTCAAAGATCTACCCAGCAAATACCATGTGAAGCCTCCTACTCTCCCTGCAGAAACACAGAAAAATATCGAATTCGATATCCCGAACGATGGCTTGGATTTTAATACGGCTGTTGATCAATTTGAAAACCAACTCATTATTAGGGCTTTAGAAAAAACTGGTTGGAATCGCAATCAGGCCGCATTATTACTAAAACTGAATCGTACCACGCTCGTCGAAAAAATGAAGAAAAAGGGTCTTCGTCAACCAGATGAAGCGGTCTTCATGGCTGCCGAAGAAATTTCCTCGCCTTCCTTGACCGTTTATGAGAATCCGCCTACGTTGGGGTTATAAACCCCTCAACGTAGGCCTGATTGATGCACTCACGAATTCCCTTCTGGGCAAAACGCTATTTAAACGAAACCGATCTCAAAAATATCACTGCTTTAATTACTAGGGTCGAACAAAAAACTCAGGTAGAACTGGTTCCCTTGGTCGTGCGCTCATCGTTTGATCTTCGGTTGTACAGAGGATTTCTTTTTGCTCTATCGCTTTCAATCTTTTTGCTTATTCACAACATCCTAAGCGCGATTGAGCTCTGGGAAAACCACCTGATACTAAATTTAATCGATTTACTCTTCTATCTTATAGTTTTTTCTATAACAATTTGGGGCCCTTCATTTTCACCTTTCTTGCGTTTCTTTTTCGGCACAAGCTCTTTGAGAGAAAAGGTCTTTCAAAGAGCTTGTTATGAATTTTTTGACAACCAACTACAACATACCAAAAGTCGCACGGCTGTCCTCTTTATGTATTCTGTTTACGAGAGAAAAGCCCACATATTACCTGACCCGTCACTCTCCCATTTTCCACAAGCGTTGTGGGACTCTGCAATGACTAGAATGATAACCTCTGCAAAAGGGGGCCATTTTTATGCGGGTTTTGCTGATGCAATTGAGTATGTGGCGGACGAGCTGGCAAAAACTCTCCCCCCTGGTGATGAAAATAGGAATGAAGTTCCCGATCACGTCATTATCAAGGACTAATTTTTTTTGGCTGAGCCCTTACTGGGTCAACCAAACCTCCACTTTATCATTAGATTTTAAAATTGTGCCTTCCTGAGGTTCGAAGCGCATGACTTTTCCCGAACCATGAAACCTCACTCTCAGCTCGCGATCACGGAGGTACTCTTGCACTTCTCTCACAGTGAGATTGCCGATATTAGGCATGGCCTCGCTTGATGGCGCTGTACTCATCGCCTCTTCTACTTGAATTTCAGTGTCTTTTATTTTCTCGTCTTCATTCTTCGTCACCAAGTTTGGCAACAGACCCATGGCTTGTTGCTCATTGAGCCATCGAGGGGCTATTCCCTCATGACGAACGGCATACGTTGCCACTCTCGAAAAAAGAGGGCCAGCAACCTGGGAGCCATAGTATTGTTTTTTGGGAGAGTCCACGGCAACATAAATGACAAACTTTGGGTCGTTCGCAGGAATCATCCCAATAAAACTAGAAATGTAGCTTCCCGCCAAATAGCCTCGACCATGGGGATTCACCTTTTGGGCTGTTCCTGTTTTACCGGCAACAGGATAACCAGGAACACTTGCACTGTAACCAGTACCGCCTGGAACCATCACTCCTGCTAACAATAGGCGAAGAGTTTGGGCTTCCGTCGTACTCAAAACACGCTCACCATCAGACTTTTCATGCCCCGACTTTGATAACCAAGGAATGTCCCACGTTTTGATTGGCATCGGTTGCTTTTTAGTGATGGTGGGGACTCTAAGGATTCCGCCGTTCGCGATCGCTGCATAGGCATTAGCAATTTGTAGCGGTGTGGCTGTCATGCCATGCCCAAACGACACATTACTTAAAAGGTGTTTGTTCCATTTACCTGACTGTACAATGCCTTTGGCTTCGCCAGGAAGATCTATTCCCGTTTTGCGACCAAAACCAAATTTACTGAGGCTTTCTTTAACCAAGTCCTCACCCAAAGAAAATGCCATTTTCGTGACACCAATATTTGAGCTAACCGCGAGAATTTCGCTAATGGTTAACCAACCAAAACGATGATGCGTGTCCGCTTCGCCAATCACTCGATTACCGATGCGAAATTCTCCTTTTTCACAATTGAATTTTGTGTTCGGCTGCCAATTCTTTTTTTGTAGCCCTGCAGCGATGATAAATGTTTTCATCGTAGAGCCGGGCTCAAAGGCCTCGATAATAGGTCTATTTCGCCAGTTCTCTTGATCTAGTTTTTCTTCACCCATTGGAATACCGACACCATCCATCGCTAACACTTCACTTGTTTTAGCATCAAGAACAATACCAACAGCACCCGCAGCACCTTGCTCTTCTACGGTTTGTTTTAACTCACGATGAAGAACATATTGAAGCTCTCTATCAATGGTCAGTTCGACATCACTTCCACTTTCCATTTCTGTTACCAGTAAACCGTTAAAATGAAGCGGTCTCCCTCGAGCATCTCTGCGAACTTGAATTTTTCGAGGATCACTTCGAAGTGTACTATCGTATTGCTTCTCAATACCTTCTGCCCCTTTACCAGAACGACCTACAACACCAAGAATTGGCTTAAGAATATCCTCATCAGGGTAAACTCTCTTCGGCTCCTCAATAAAACCTAAACCATGAATTTTAAGACCGTTGATTTTTTCCATTTTTTCAATTGTCAATTGTCGATCAAGCCAAACAAAGCGACGACGCTTATCCTTAGTGGCTGACAACATTTTTTTAGGATCCAAACCTAAAACCCGCTGAAGTTTTTTTGCCGCCTCTTTACGTTTTGGCCAAAGTTCCTGAGGGTCGGCAAAGAGAGAATAAGTAGGGGCTGAAATTGCCAACTCCACGCCATTGCGATCAAAGATAGAACCCCTTCGTCCGTCGACTTTCACGGTTGTTTCATACTGTTTGGATTCTAAACGTTCTAATTTTTGATGTGGAAAAACCTGAAGAATAAAAACTCTTACAAGCAATAAACTCCAAACTAAACAAAAACCCATAAAAATAAAAACGATTCTCGATTTCACAGTCCGACTCCAGCCATGGTGGCGGCGTTAAGGGGAGATCCATAGGTTGGTAAGTGAATAATTTGGTCAGATCCCGCTCTATTGAAATTAGCACGATTTTTTAATTCTTTTTCAATTTTTTGAGGACGAAGAGCTGTGAGCCTCTGAATTTCGAGGCTCCGACGGGATTCTATGGCTTTTTTAAGGTCACGGTTTAACTTTAGAACTTCGTAGTTTTCTCGGCGTTCTTCCATCTGCAAAAACGCCACTGTAAAAAGAGTTCCAATCACTAAAATTAAACTAATTAAACTCCTTATAGAACTTCTTGCGGTCTCCACTGGGTTTCCCTTTCTGGAAAATTCTTAACTTGGCACTCCTTGCCCGTGGATTTATTTTAACTTCTTCCTCGGTCGCTTGTATAACCTTTTTATTTACACAAAAACCGGAAGCGTCGCCTCTAAAAATTTGTTTCACGATTCGATCTTCTAGAGAATGAAATGTTATCACTGCCAGCCGCCCCCCATCCTTTAGTCCAGCCATGCATTGGCGAATCCCAAGATGTACTCCTTCAAGCTCAGTATTCACCGCCATCCTTAGCGCCATAAAAAACTGGGTCGCAGGATGATGTCCTTTCACTTTCCAACCTTCCACGCGTTCAATCATTCCCGCCAACTGCTTTGTGGATTCCCATAGTTTTTCTTTTCGATCATGAACGATGGCTCGGACCACCCGATAGGGCTTTCGAACTTCTCCCAACTCTTGAAAAATTCGAATAAGTTCTTCTTCGGAACTTTCATTTAAAATGTCAGCCGCTGTCGGCCCCTCAGACGAATTCATCCTCATGTCCAGAGGCCCATCATGATAAAAACTAAAACCGCGATGAGCTAAATCCAATTGAGGGGAACTCACGCCCAAATCAAGCAACATAAAATCAAACAATCCAAAATCTTCGGATTTTAAATCTCGGTAGTCACGATGAACAACGGTGAGCTTCCCTGTACTCAAGACGCTTGCAAATTTATCTTGTGCAAAAGCGATCGCGTCAGGATCTCTATCGAAAGCCACGGCTTTAGCATCGGGAAACCGATTCATGAGAGCCTCAAGATGGCCTCCACGCCCAAAGGTACCATCAAAGAGAAGATTTACGTTTAGCCCACTGGTGGCTTCGAGGATTTCATTTAACAATACAGGAATATGACTCATGCCTTTCACTTAAAGGGCTAAGTAATCCTTGGCAATCAATAAAAATCGAGTTCTAATTTGAACATGCTCGTAAAGTGTCCAAAATGTGGATTTGACCAACCCGAAGATACTTATTGTGCCAAGTGCGGCATTGAAATGGGGAGCTTTAAGCCTACCAAGCCCCCCATTTGGTCGACGATTGTAAAAAGCCCAATTTTTTCAATTATCATTTTTGTGGGTTTGGGCTACCTTGCTTTTCTCTATCTAAACAAGCCCACCCGCTTTCCGGAATCGACGTCAAAGCCCACGACAACCCGTCGATCCTCGGAGCAACCAAGCGGTCAAACAGGCGCATTTACTTCACTGCCATCTGACACGAGCTTAGCCAATGCCTCTGAAACAATGCCCTCTACCCCTCCTCAAGATGGATCAGAGGCGGCAGCCCCATCAACAACTCTGTCTGAATCAAGCGCTTCGTTGGGAGAGCCACTCTCTGCCCCACCCTCTCCTACGACCATGAACACATCGAACACGATCCAGCCAAACTCCGAATCCACTTTTAAAAGTGAAGAGGGGCAAACTGATTCAAATGGCGACGTCCAAGCACGATCAACCAACACTGAATCCGCGAAGGGGCCCCTCGAAATTGATGTAAAGTTTGTTGAAGCCCCGAACTCACTGGTTCAACAATTCCTTGCAGAAGCTTCTGAAAATACCGGCGGTGACTCTGGCGAACTGAGTTATGCCGTTGTAAAAAATGGCCCTCGTTGGATGCGCCACAGGGGATTTGTTGAACTAGATCACCTTACCAAGAAAATTCCTGGTTTAAAAAAACAGATTCAATGGTTTAGCGGAGCGCAGAGCCCCGAATTGGGCTCCAATCTTGGATTAAATTTTCGAGTGATGGTACAGGAGCGCATAGGGGCTCATATCATTGGTGAGATTATTATCTCGAGAACACTCGTTGAAATTCAAAATAGTGTACCGATAACAACAAGAAAAGATTTTACCACAAGATTTGAAACCGATGTGGGATCCTTAATCGGGCTCGCAGGTGTCTTTCCTCATACGCCAATCCCTTCAGATGAGAAAGATTGGCTCCAAGGCTCTCTTCTCAAAGTTTATCTTTCGCCTCAATTTATTGAAAATGAATCTGAGCTCCTAATTCTTTTGCACTTCAAGAGTGACTCTCCTTAGTCCTCATGCTAGCCCTTTGCTCATGACAATAAATTCTAATTATTTTCTTGATCATCACTACGGCAAGCAGGTTTTTCTTTTAAACGACTCCTTTCACACCTCCCTTTTGGCAAGAGTCTGTCATCCTGAAACCTTCCAACCAACCATTAATCAAGCGGTTGAGATCCTCTATAAACAACTTTTAATTATTGCCGTGAATAATGAATTAGAGAAGGAGTCATTTTCTTCCCCGACGAGAATGACTCAGTCCCATCCGAATCAACCCCTCACTGGAGTTCGAATTAAACCCGAACAACGGGTGGTTTGTGTGGATCTAGCGAGAGCGGGCATCCTGCCCTCCCAAATTTGTTATGAACATCTCCACTGGCTCTTGAATCCGAATCTAATACGTCAAGATCATATCTTCGCATCCCGGTTGACTAATCAAAGTCATTCGGTCATCGGCACTCAAATTGGGAGCCATAAAATTGGTGGCGACATCAAGGATTCATTTGTTTTATTTCCAGATCCCATGGGAGCGACCGGAACAACCATTCTTGCGGCGATAGATTTTTATAAAAAGACTATTCCCGGTCCAGCGAAACGATTTTTAGCCCTTCACTTAATTGTTACTCCTGAGTATCTTAGAAAGGTGACAACCGCTCATCCCGACGTGATGATTTATGCCTTTCGACTCGATCGGGGTCTTTCATCGCAGAGGGCCTTACATTCTGAACTAGGTATGTTCTGGGATGAAGAACGCGGTTTGAACGAAAATGACTACATCGTCCCCGGCGCTGGTGGTTTTGGCGAGATAATGAATAATTCGTTTGTGTGAAAGGAACGAGCTATGATGGGTATTAAGATTTCAAATATGATTTCGGATGCAGAGATTCAGAAACGTGTGTCTGAAATAGCTAAAGATATTACAAATCGCTTCAAAAAAGACGACGCCCCCCTGGTAGTCATTGCCGTTTTGAAGGGCTCTTTTGTTTTTTATTCGGATCTGATTCGACACATTGAACTCGATTTTGGCTGTGAATTTCTCGGCGTTGCTTCTTATCACAACAGCACAAAGTCTAGTGGTGAAGTAAAGGTCACCTTAGACTTGGCGGCTCCCATTGAAGGAAAAAATGTTATCCTGGTCGAGGATATTGTTGATACGGGTCTTACCATGCAATACCTCCAGTCATACTTAAAATCTCGGAGTCCAAAATCGGTCACAACCGTCACTCTTCTTCATAAACCCGAAGCCACTCAAGTCAAATGTTCACTCGACCATGTGGGTTTCGAAATCAGCAATGAATTCGTTGTTGGCTATGGCTTAGACTATCAAGGTTACTTCCGAAATCTTCCGTACATTGGAAAGATCGAAAATTTAAACTAGGGCGAGAGAATTCGCCCCCCAATTAATTTTCAGAGAGATTAGAGGAGTGATGACTATCCATAGCACGGGCTGTGGATAGTATAACTTCGTCTTTAAAGTATTTTTTGATCAAACGCTGAGCTAAATACGATGACTTTACTTTCCAGGTTGTTTTGTTCACCGTAACAATAGAGATTGCTAGCATTCTCGTGCCCAAACGCCCATATCCAACAAACCAATCTGTTTTACCTTTTGGATTAGTGCCGTTTAAAGACCCCGTTTTTCCACCAGCCTCCACAATAGAAAACTTTTTGGCTTTCGTGAGTTCTTTAAAAGCCTTCCTCGAAGTTCCTCGTTCGATGGTTTGATTCATGAGGTCTCGCAACTTTTCGGCCGTAGCTAAGGTAATAGGATTTTCTAGGGTAAAGGGAGCTGCTTTATAAACTGCACTTCCATTGGGTCGCATGAGCGTTTCAACCATGTAGGGAGATTGCATAACCCCGTCGTTCACAATAGCAGAGGCAATCACAGCACCATGCACAGGACTCAGGGTGTTGAGTGAATTAAACCCAGAGGCCACCTCAGCCACATGAAATGGTTCCTTCGACAACAGAACAGCTTTTCCCGCTTCGAACGGAATATCTCCTGCTAGATCTTTATTAAAATAAAACTTTTGGGCATAGCTCATCAAATCATCCGCATGCATGAACTTGAGGGTCAGTTTTCCAAAAAAGATATTAATCGAACGCGCAAAAGCATCTCTGAAAGAAATTAAACGTGCCCACTTTTGATTTTCGTTAAACAAGTCACGTTTATAAAGCTTGTAATTACCACCAGTGTAACCCAGCTCCATATCGGGAGAGACGTTATACTTTTCTATGGCCGCTGAGGCCGTAACTATTTTAAAGATACTCGCCGCCGGAAAACTCGCTTTCATCGCCCAATTCTCCACAGACGGAGAACCATTTTCGTAGCTGGCCATCGCCAAAATTTTTCCAGTAGCCGGATCCATAGCAACAACAGAGGAGTAATCAGAAGCATATTGTCGCAAGAGTGTGTCGAGCTCCTTTTGAAGCTCATAATCGAAAGTATAAGTCACCTTCACCTGCTCATTGATTCCTAAAAGGGATATCCCAACCTCAGAAACAAAATTATTTTTAAGTACAAAGGGGGCTAAATATTGTTCAACAAGTCGGCGATGATCTCTTTCGGTAAATTGAACAGAGTCTGATCGATCTATCGTTGGTTCGAGAAGCCCTTTGTCATAGAAGGTAGCATTAATTCCAAACACACCAATAATCGCCAAAAGCAAAAAAGAAAAACTTAACCGAGTCCATTTAGGACGAAAAACTTTTGCGGCGATTGCTCTCATATCAATAGTTTACCTTTATAGTTAATTTAGCGCCAACAACTTGGACGACTAAAGTCAAAGCCTGTACCAAAGTAATACGTCCCCACGGGGCAGAGGACTCCCGAAAAATTATTGTCTCAAACGGAACAAAGGCCGTTTTGAGCACATTTGGTGCCAAGCATGGGGTCGTTTTTCTTGACCCCAGTATTTAAAATTCTCCTAATAATAATTAGACATTAGGCAGCAAATCAACATTAGATTGGTGCCAAAATGGGACTTTTGCCCTATGACTTAAAAACCATCCAGGGAAAGGACCTAAAATGCTTAAATTTATTGCAAAATTCGTCAGTCTTGCCTCTGCATTAAGCCTCGTGCTTACTGGCATAGCGCAAGCGACTTCGTCTCACGCTGAGACAACTTACTGGCTTAAAATTAAAGCCAATAACAAATATCAACGTACTGCTATCGAAAATCTCGGAATCCCAATTGATATGGTTCAGGAAGACTATGTCATTTCCTATGGATCAATCGAAGATGTTCAAGTCTTAAAGTCAAAAAAAATACTCATTGCCCACAGTGCCCTTAATAAACCCTCTGACTTTCCATCTGCCGACAGTGCCTATCATAATTACGAAGAGCTCACGCAAGCTCTTCGCACAATGGCAGCAGAAAATTCTGATATCGTTGCTCTCGATTCCATCGGTAAAACGGTCGAAGGTCGAGAGATTTGGCACCTTAGAATTTCCACCGACTTATCTAACAGCCGTCAAAAGCCAGCTGTGATCTTCATGGGTGGTCACCATGCCCGCGAACACCTTTCGATTGATACGCCCTTAAGACTCACTCAAAAGTTTCTTCAAGACTATCGTTCTGGAGATTCTCGGGTTGTTCGACTCGTCCAAAGTCGAGAAATTCACATGATTCCCATGGTGAATCCAGATGGAGCCGAATTCGACATCGTAAATGGCAACTATCGCATGTGGAGAAAAAACCGCCGCCCCAATTCTGATGGAAGTTTCGGAGTTGATTTAAATAGAAACTATGGCTTTCACTGGGGAACCGGTGGATCAAGCAAAAATCCCCGCCAAGACACGTACATGGGAACAGCTCCCTTCAGCGAGCCTGAAACTCAAGCCATTAAAAACTTTGTCGAGCAACAAGACAACGCAACATTGCTTTTGAGCTTTCACACTTACTCGCAATTGATTCTTTATCCCTGGGGCCACACTTACGATCCAATTGCCGATGCAAAAGATCTTTCCGTTTACCGAAGTATGGCTCAAGCAATGAGTCAGTGGAACCAATACACTACACAACAGTCTTCTGAGCTCTACCAAGCCAGTGGCGACACCACTGATTGGGCTTACGGAACCCAACATATTTTTTCTTTTACCTTTGAGCTAGACCCTGCCTTCAGCGGAGGCGGATGGGGTTTTTATCCGGGGTCTGGAGTCATTGCAGAAGTGGTGCAAAAAAACTGGGAACCGTTTCTCTATTTAATGGAATATGCAGACAACCCATATCGGGTTTTGCAGCCTAAAATTGGTTTAAATTTTTAAAGAATCACTCTGGTAGGTTTGTCTTGTGGTGCCCTGGTTATGAGGAGGGGAAAGGGCACCACAAAACAATTTTTTAACGATTCCCCTTCGTAGCTCTGCGGTTTTTACCTGTCTATTGCTCTAAAATTTTATTGAAGAATTTACCCCAAATCTAAAGCCTAGGTACCAAGTCGGCACCTCTATTTGCCTCCTCTATCTACAGAAACCCTGTCTGGGCCCCTCGCCCTTTGCCTTGTTAAAAAATCTTTCAGGCTTAAAGATAAAATGCCGATCAATACACCTGATGGTTTAAAGCTTTAAATGTTCTGGGAGGTTTTGTGAGCTCGGAGATTTTCTCAAGCCAATGGGGTAAGTTTTCAGTTGCTGAACGTAAGGCAGCTCTCAATTCTTATGCCGGTGAGCTCGAATTAAAAGTTGTTTATCTCGACGATGAACCCCTCATCCTAGAACTCATCTCCGAAAAAATCGAGCAATTTGGGTTCACACCTTTTTGTACCCAAGACTCCCAAGCGGCCCTCGAATACATTCGGCGACATCGTTCAGCGATTGCAATGATTATCTCTGATTTTAAAATGCCGAAAACAGATGGGTTCATCTTCAGACAGCAGGTTTTAGCTTTAGCTCCAGAGATTCCCTTTACAATTCACTCCGGTTTTGTTGATCGAGAGATGGCATTGCGTGGAATGGAACTCAAAATTGCTTCATTTATTGAAAAGCCCGTTAAAGATGAAGACTTTTTTAAAAACTTTTTCAATGAATGCCAAGGTCGACTCGAAGCCATAAGAGAAGAACGGGAGTTGCTCAAAGGATTTACCGACGATGCAAGCAACTTGGTAGAACAGGCAGAGGAGCTTATTTTGCTCCTCGAAGAAAATCCCCAAGACCAAGACACCGTTTCAAAAATCTTCGGTATCATTCATACAATCAAGGGTTCGTCTGGTTTTTTTGAACCGCGAACACTTCACTCTTTTGCTCACCGCTTCGAAGATACCCTTAAAGAAATTCAATCTGGAAAAAGAACATTAACCCCTGGATTGGTGTCTATTTGGTTAAAGTCCTGCGATACACTTAAAACCCTGATTACCGAATTTAGAAATGCCGATCATAATTTATACAATATCGAAGAGCTGACTAAGATCTTTAGCGATCAGCGCAGCACTGCGGATACACCGATCAGTCTTCAAGCCTCCCATGAATCGGGAGACCATCCTCCGGCAGACACCCAAAAACTCAACCACAAAACAAAAGGTCCCCAAGAAATTAAGGTTTCTGTAACTCTCCTTGATGAGTTCATGCAAATTTCTGGTGAAATGACCGTGATTCGAAACATGATCAACAAAATTGTACGGACCATCGAAAAACAATATCCCGCCGACAAAGACGTCAATCTCTTAAGCGAACTGCTTGGTGAACTTCATAAGGTGAATAGTTTGGTGCAAGCAAAAATAACTGAGATTAGAAAGGTTCCAGTTCGCTCCGTCGTTAAACCACTCAGCCGAATTATAAGGGACACAGCACAGACCCTTGCAAAAGAAGTCGAACTAAAAGTCAATGGCGATGAAATTTTGATAGACACCTCGGTGGCCGAAGCCTTGTCGAATTCTCTCATTCACCTTGTTCGAAATTCTCTCGATCATGGAATTGAGATGCCCACAGAACGAGAGCAAAAGGGCAAAAACAAGCGTGGCGAAGTTAAAATCAGTGCCCGATTAAATAATGAAACTATTTTTATTGATATTCAAGACGATGGCAAAGGTATCAATCCGGATGCGATACGCAATAAACTCATCAGCAATGGGACTCATACTCGCGACCAAGTCATGAAGATGTCTCTCCCTGACCTCTACCAAATGATTTTTTCAGCTGGATTTAGTACAGCTCAAAAAATCACCGATCTTTCTGGTCGTGGCGTAGGAATGTCGATGGTCAAAGATGTGGTTGAGGCCATCGGCGGAAAAATAGTTATTGAATCTCAGATCAATAAAGGCACTCAATTTACTTTAAATATTCCCGTACCGAAGTCGGTCCTCATCACTAACTGTCTTTTTGTAAGCGCCCAAAACATGCAGTTTGGGGTTCCACAAGATCAGATCCGCAGAATTCTCAATGTCGACGAAGCCAAGAATAGAGGTTTCATCGAATCACTTGATGGAACAGAAATTCTACGAATCGAAGAGGAACTCATTCCAATAATTTCGTTGAAGGCGGTCCTTAATGGAAAATTCCAAAGTGAATCAAATAAAATTGATGAGGGTTACCTCATTATTTTAAATGCAAAGACAAGAAACTTTTGCCTCTGGGTCGATTCTGTTCAAGATGTCGAAGACACTGTTGTAAAAACAATCACCACTGGGCAAATAAAAAACATTGGCCTGTATCTTGGAGCGACATTCCTGGGCGATGGCGGCGTAGGTCTGATTCTTAACGTAGAAGGCTTAGCGCAAAAAGCTGGTATTTCCCTCGAGAAGCTCCAAAGTAAAAAACTTGAAGAGCATGCCGACTCCGACGCCCAAGAAAAAACCCTCTGCCCCACTATTAATGTGATTTTATGCAAGCTCCAAAGTAAAACTCTCTACGCTATTCCTCAAGAATCTATTTTTAGACTGGAAGAATTTAAAACGGATCAGCTTCAACAGAATGGTTCGCTGATCGTAGCCCCCTATCGCGATCGAATGATCACGTTTGTCGATATGGAGCGATTTATAACAACACCCCACAACTTCAACCCCGTGCTCTCGCCACAAAGCAGTTATCCTACGCTTGTGATTGCCCATAAAACGGGTTACATCGGCCTTATTGTTCAAAGTGTTTTAGATCTCGTAACCACTTACAGCCAGCCACAAGAGGGCCTCATCAACCAACCTGGTTGCCAAGGTTGGCTCTTAATTGGCGAAAAATCAGTGGTGTTGGTTGATGTAAAGAAAGTGATTGAACAACTCAGTCAGCCCTCAGAGAGTCAAAGCCTCGAAGCTTCTGGTTCCCTATCCGCTTGAGGCTTTAGCGTTAGCAGACGATTCCACAGGAAAATTTATTTGTTGGCTGGTGGCCAACGGTAATTCTTATTTACGTTGCAAGACTCACTGATGGCACAAAAAGAACCACTCCCATTATCCGTTTTATTTTTATTATCCAAATTACACTTCAATGTGTTCGTATTCCACTCTCCGTCGGCTGCCAGACAGGTTTCCTGAATATAGGCAATTTCCTCTACACTTCGACAGGTAAGTAGCTCATCATCTGTTGAGTCCGTGGGAGTATCTTTTTGATCAATCGATAAAATCACCGGATGCCTCGAAAAGTATGTGGCCCTGCTTAGATCCGTCGGGTCAGAGCTATTTCGGTTAGCACCCGTTTGATCAATAAGAGTTACCGTAATTTGAGCCCTAACTAAGTTTTTTTCAGAGTTCACACCCACGTATTTCGTGACAGGAGGGTTAACGGTAAGATCTTGATAACCGGTTAATTCAATTTTAGTAACGGTGTGCTTGCCCACTCGAGTTCCCAGATCGAGAATCATGAAGGGGGTTCTCAATCCGAAATCAGGGCGAGGCGATGAAGGAACTGGCCCAGGAGCCAAATCAAAAACCATCGTAGTGGGCACATCAATTTCAAAGTCTTTGGGCAGTGGAACCTTATTTACGACTTCAAACTCCTCATTAAGAAGTTTGCCAATTCCGCAACCATCGGCCTTTATGATGCTGCTGATTTCTTCGTGGAGATCTCGCCGCTCTTGTTTTACCGTAAGGCGAACTGATTGATCGGTGGCTGTTACTAATAAATGCGATAAAAAATATCCGGCAATACCTAGAATCGCAACCACAATCACGGCCTCGATCAGAGTGAATCCAGATTTTCCATAATTAGGTGGTCGCATCATAGTTTTTGAACTCCGGTTACTAACCTTTATCGGACATCCATTCTCTAGCTTGAGCCGGGTGTAAAAATAAATGTGACTCTGAACGAAACGTTTCATGTTAAGACCATTTCCTCTGGCAATCCTAAACTGAAATATTGTTTTAACTGGATACGCTCAACAAATTCAGCACGGATTTATTCTGCAGCAATGCAAATAATGTGTTAACCTATGACAATGGGGCTGAATGTTCTACGATTCCAATCGGGAAGTGCTTTTACTGGCGCTATTATCTTCGCTGCACTCGCGGGGGTGATTGGCTTTGTGCTCTTCTCGGGCATTGCTCAAACAATTAAAATCGACACTCTTCATGATATGAAATCCTACCAAGGCGATTTGTACGGCGAGATTCTCTTTGACGTTAGCACCGCGAACTGTGGTGTGACCACGCTTCGCGATGGAGCCCAACCATCTTTCGTTAAGGTTACAGAACCAACATCGGTTGGCATCATCAGCAACGAATCTAGAAAAAATGATGGAATTGAATCGAATCTTTTATCAATTTACCAGGGTTCTATTTTCAAAAATTTTCAAGTAAAAGCAATTTTCTTTATGGCTTACGACGGAAGTGAATCGCATCTCCAAGGGTATTTAATCCAAAATAACTGCGCCAAAAAGTCTTACTGCCCGATAAACTCTACCAAAACGCATTACCTTGCCCAGATTGGGGTTGTCTTTGATTCCCCCAAACACGGCACCGTTGATACAATTTTGAAATATCCGGTGATTATTGATGTGAATGATGAGGGCGCCGTGACCAAATGTGTGTCTGCAAAACAAAATTCCAAAGAATTTTGTCTTGCCTCGGACGGCGAATGGAAAGTCGATGACTTCAAGTGTTCGTTTAAAAAACTGAATCCAACAGATGGTGGTAGTGGCGGTTTTTGTGCATTGAGCGAATCCTGCAATGTAAACAAAAATTACCGTTGGCCCATCTAAGAATATTTTGACGGAACGTAATTCGGAGGAACGTAAAATGAGATTTTTATTGTTAATCACGTTCATAGCTGTAGGTTTTGGGAATTATTCCTTGGCGGCAACTGACGGTGCCGAAAAAAATGATCCAGAAAATAATGCGCGCCCACTTCAATGTCTTCGACTTGGCGATAATGGCAAAACTCAAACTCTCAGCTGCACCGATTTTGATATGGCACTCAAAGACACTTGGGCCAAGGGAACAGCTATCACTGGCGCCTGTCTTTATAATAATGAACTTGGTGGCAAAATGCAGAGAGGAAACCTTGTTGTTACCAAAATTGATAAGGTTACAAAAAAACGGACCATTGAATTTAAAAAAGCTGTCGATTGTGATGGTGGATGGTCAAAGGTAAACGTCTTTACCGATAGTGTTAACTTTTTAGGGCCCAGCCTAGCCTCAGCCTACGAAGCCAACAAAAAAGACAAAAACGATGCTAGTGAATTCAATGCCAAGCACAGCGATGATTTCGATCCTATAAAGCAAACAATCTCGACATGTTTTTTGTTGAGCACCAATGGGGGCGCAGTTTCCAGTGGTATTACTTGTAATGCCACCGATGGAGCAACCAATTACTGCCCTCCTGAACGAAAGGCAATTACGAAAGCAAACGGCTTCTCTGCCGCCGCTGAAAAAAAATGGAAAGGCAAATGGTGGATTATTTATCGATCGAAAAACTTCAAAAATGCATCCATCTGTAAGGGAGGCGTTGAAGTGATTGATTTGAGTAAATCCTCTGAAGATCTTCTCGACTCAGATGATGCCATTATCAATACGGTGACGGTCACCAAAAGTGGAACCGTGCATTTACCCTCGTCACCTGTGGCGGCTTCCAACACAAAACTCACAAAGAATGAAGATACAAAAAGTGTAAAAGTCGACGAAATTTGTACCCAAGGCGCCGATTGTACTCCACGAGTGGTCTCGTGTAAGACCAATGGAAAATGGAGAAGTTGTTTAAATCAGTGCGCCAACGCTAGCACTGGAAAATCATCCTCTTGCCATGATGTTGGTGTTTCACAATGGAACTGGAGCAACTCAGATTACGGCCCAGGGCAAACGGGTTATTCTGCTTTCGGACTGGGTATTAATCACTGTTTTAGAACTAGCGAAACCAAAGATGTGCCCCCATTTAAGGGCAGAAGTAGCACTAGTCCGAGAAGCGACAAAGGCAAGTGGTATATCGTGGATGCCTATGACCAAAACTTTCTCACCAATGTCTGGCAAAATCCAAAAGGCACCATGAATCGAGTGACGGCCAGCAACTGCGAGGAAGTGAAAGTGACTGGTTCAGCGGCCTTTGAAGGTAGCCAACAAGAAACCATTCTTACCAGTAGTAGCCCCACAAACACCACTCTTGGAAAATCCATTGGTTCTACAGCCACAGACAGTTCAATCCTTGTTAAGGTATCGAAGGGAATCATGATTGCCGGTGGCACCGATGCCAATGAGGATGGCACAACTGACGATGCAAACGCCGAAGTGCTTGGAATTGGATACACTGCTGATGGTCTGGGCTCATTAGAATCTGGGGGCCTCGACAAACTCTCCAAAAGAAAAGTGGCCGGTTCGATCGATGGCCAATTAAAATTGGCCGTGAACGGCGGTGCCATCATCAATGGAAATTTAGAAATGCCCGACACGTTGGCCTCCGGAAAAATCCAGGCCGGTAAATTAGGAATCGATGGCTACAATAGTTCCGTCGCGGCCAGCACAGGTGCACTTTCCCTCTCGGGGCCGACAGGAGTTTCGGTCAATGCCGGATCTGGTTCACTGTCCGTAGCAGGGAAAATTTCAGCATCAAGCACTATTACGAGTAACTCCGATGCGCGCTTAAAGAAAAACGTCATTCCGATCCGTGCTGCTCTCGAAAAAGTACTCAACCTTCGAGGGGTCACATACCACTATCGCACAGAACAATACCCTGAACTCAACTTTGGCGAAGAACGGCAACTAGGCTTCATTGCTCAAGAGGTTAAAAAACAAGTCCCCGAAGTCGTCTCGGTTGATGAACGTGGATTCCTCCGTTTGGCTTATGCGAACCTCACGGCTCTTTTGGTGGAAGCAGTAAAGGAAATCAATACTAAACTTGAGGTGTTTATTGTGAGTCAGAATGAACAACAAACGACAACCGAGTTGCGCCTTCTAAAACTAGAGCAGGAAAACCAACAGATGCGCTCACAGCTAGACTCTATCCTTAAGCAATGCAAAGATCGTTGAAAGCAGGAGAGCCACTCACTATGAGCATAATTTCAACAAAAACTTTACCACTTTTGATTTTCAACTTAGTTTTGATTTTATTTTGGAAATTTGAGGCCCACTCGGCTCCCTCGACCTCCTCCGCCCCCTCTACCTGTACTTCCTATTCCTATGATTGCTCTTATTGCGCGAGAACAGAGTGCTATTGCACCGAAACGGCCGTGGAAGACCCTGACTATAAGAATCGAACCATTGATACGATTGAATTTAAATGGTCTCACGATGACACCAACAAGAATAACGATGAATGCAAGGCCGACAATGGCACTTGTAAATGCAATAAGGGAGTCACCAGTTACTACAACAATATTTTACCGGCGACACAAGCCGCCTGCGTATGGCGGGATCCCAAGTCCTTAACGGCCGTGATCACATGCTCCTGGCAAGATGGTATTTGTGCCACAAAATGCACAAAAATGGTTCAGCAAACTTGTACTGGATGCAGATAAACGCAAAAAAAAAGCAGGCCGGTAAAGGCCTGCTCTACAAGTCGAGGGTTTTGCTGTAAGCCGGATTCTGTCTTCAAAGTCGTCCTTGTACACGACTGAGGAGACTGTCATTCCTCTGGGAGTTCTCTCACGAAAACCCTCAAGCGATCTGACCCGGAGGCACGTGCGGGTCGCACTTATCGCCTCCCTATTTGATCTTGCTCCACACAGAGTTTAGCTATTTTCACTCCAGCAGCTCCCCTAAGAGCTCCCGTTCCCGCTCTCAGGCTCAATGCCCTGGACATTTTCTCTGTTCCACTGTTCCTCATCTTGCGATGGAGGGGTATTACCCCCTGTGTCACCCTACGGAGTCCAGACTTTCCTCAAAGAAAACAGATGGTTAAACCCACTCTCCTTGCGACAATCCACAAAACCGACAGCAGTATAACACAAAGTAGCGATTTCTCAAAACCTGATCCTTTTCTTAATACGATTTTTCGTTTAGTTTAAATTCATCAATAAAAAGGAGCCCCTATGAAGTCATTGCTAATCGCATTTGTTGCCCTTGCCTCACTCTCTGCTCAAGCAAACGAAGGAAATATTGAGCTTTATCACCAAGAAAAACCCAACACTGCTGTTATCCAAAGACCAGCCATCCCCAATTTAACGTCTCCCGCTCCGCTGGCCACCGTTGATGCTGGCGCTATTACGCTTCAATGGAGCAAAATTGAAGATGCTTCTCACTACGCGCTCCAAGTTTCGACAGACCCTGTGTTTTATAGCATTCTAGTGAATGAGCCCATTTTTAAAGACACTAGCTATACTTTTAAAGATGTAAAGTTAGAAGCTGGTAAGAAATACTATTGGAGAGTCGCGGCGGTAAAAGCTGGCAACCAACTTGGAAGCACTAAAAGCTTATTTAATCGCAGCAGTTTTACTGTTAAATAAAAACCATTCACAGATCAATTAATCTGACTGAATGCTTTTTAATTCATTCCCTTTTTTTCTCCTGGTGTTCTTGTGGGGACACCAGGTGTTCGCTGACCCCATCGAAGATTTTTTTCAGTCTTTAAACTCTCCTCATCTAAAAGTCGCCACTCAATTAGAGACCTCTGCGATTAAAACTAAAACACATATTTTAAAAAACCTGGGTCTCACTTGGAAACCCAAGCTCGAGATTCCCTTAGAGTCCGACAACTGCGCCACCTCGTCTCTCCAAAAGGCAATCTCGATCAGTGATGGGCGATCGACGATTAAACAATGGTGGCAACGGTGCGAACCCTCCTGGCGTCTCGACTCTTTTAATTTTGTTACTCATAGCGAGGCTATTCTTCGCACCGACTTTGAACCTACTCAGCACCCTGCCGCGCGAATTGTTACATTGACCATCGCCAATGGCATCAAGGTTCCAGGCCTGTTGTTTTTAAAAGGACCCGTAGCGCGACCTCTAGTGATTTTGCGCCCGGGAATCTTTTCTTCGTACGAAGCTACCGTGGCCGAGCGTTTTTTAATGATGCAGCTCTTTGACGAAGGCCCCTACCACCTGCTCGTCTTGCCTAGCACATCAAGCCGGTCGTACATTGAACTCAATCATCATTTTAACTTTGGCGGCCTCGAGGAAGGATTACAAACAGCCGAGGTACTCCAACGCCTACAAGACACCAAAGAACCACTCCACCGCTACATCAGCAAAATTCATCTCGTTGGAATTAGCCTTGGCGGGCACGGTCTTTGGCTCACCAACTTTCTTCAACAAGTGAGTCAAAAGAAGTGGGTAGACAAAAGCCTGCTTCTTTGCCCGGCCGTCCATCTCGAGGCCATGTATCGTTCGCAAAAAAAGTACTTACTAGAAAGCCTCTTTGTTCAAAACTGGTTCGACCGAAGACTCTCACCCGAGGCCCACCGACTAGGCCTCAAAGAAAAAGAAAACATATCTGATTTTCTAGAGCGCCAATTTAAAAATGGTCAACCGCCCAAAGTGCCTTGGCCCAATTATGTTAAACCTCCCTTCCCGTCGGCCACTAATCACTGGGAGTGGAATGACTTTTGGTCTTGGCTGCCACCCTACGATTTTACAAACACCTTTGTTATTTGGACGACAAAAGATCCAGTGGTTCCGCCACCTCTCAATGTGGAAACACTCAAAGTTCAGCTCAACGCGAGGCCCGATAATTTTATGGAGCTACCACGCGGCCTTCACTGCTCTTTGCCTACCACTTATAATTGGCGGGCCGTTTCTATGAGTATCCGAGGTTATCTTGATCCATTGTATTTGCCGTCAATGAACGCGGATTTTTCGAAAATAATTTCAGGAGTCTCCGAGATATCGAGCCTTCTCATTAGACGTATTGAGGTGAACAACCAATCACTGAAGATAACTTTAGAACTAAATTTAAAAACGTTTTTTCCTGAAAAAAAAATGCTTAGCTTCGAAGTTCCTTCCACATTAAGCGATCACTCTTGGCTCCTATCTCAATTTGATGAAACTTTGCAAGAAAGCCTTATTCGGGAGTTTTCAAGCCGGCTTTCTTGGGTTCAAGAACAAAACAATTTAACGATCAAAATACATCCTCTTTGGAAACGCCCTTTAACGGAAAGTCCGAATGAATAAATTATTTTTTGTAATAATAATCTTTTTAATTTCTTCGAAGGCCGTGGTTGCTCAAACTATTTCTGATTCTGAAGAGGAATGGGAAATTTCATCAACCACTCACCTCTGGATGAGAGGCCAGCGATCAGAATTGCGCGAAACCCCTTTGGTCGCTGATTCTTCGCTCATGGCCAGCGCCCAAAAATCAGGTGGATTCTTGGTTCAAGAGAGTCTCCGCTTGCAAAAAAATCGACATCAGTGGTTGCTTCGCCCCTCAATCGACATCACCGAGAGTCTCTACACCCTTTACCCTCTCGAAGGTGAAAAGATTCGCTCAAAAACCACGGCTCACTGGAACGAACTCTATTGGCAATTCACTGGCCACGACTTCTGGATGGTTGCTATCGGTCTTCAGAACTATCAATGGGGCCCGGCGGAGTTGATGAGCCCCAGCAATCCTCTTTTTCATCTCTTTACCAACTCACAGGACCCCACGTTTCAAATGCCCGGACGCAATATTGTGCGACTTAATCTCACTCCCGATGCCAACTGGAGTGTTATTTCGATGTTTGAAGTGATGAAAAATGAAGAAAACGAATTTTTAGCAGAGCAAAAATTTGCACCTAAAAAACTACTCAAGGTGGAGCGACGCTTAGAGAACCCCGCCGACTACTGGGGGCTCACAGCCGGAGTTGAACAAAAAGGTGATGCTTTCATTGGGGCTTATGCGAACAATACTCTGGCAGAAACTTGGTCAGCTTACGTTGATGTGAAACAAACTGCCATCTCTGAACGATTTCACCCAATAGCAAGGGCACCTCTGCTTGCCGACATGAGTCTTCAGGATGAGGCCGGTAAACCCTATGCTCTGGGTCTTTTTGGTGTTCGCCTAGAAACGGAGGATTTCGACTGTCGTTATGAATGGCTATTTAATGAGCTTGGCTTTAACGACCAAGACATGACTCTTGCAGGTCTTTCAATTTTACCTCAAAATCCAAACTTTAGGCAAAATCAGAGCCGTTTTTTTAACAGCGGCCGAGAACTTCCCTCGCGCAACTACGATTACCTTTCTCTACGGTTTAACCGGTTTTTTTCCTTTAAAAACCTGGGTTTTGCCCTCAGAACCCTCCGTTCTAAACGCGATGATTCATCAATGATGACAGCACAGTGGGATGGAACTTGGCGTGATAATTGGACTTTTTACTTTAGCGCCCAATTTTCTCCAAAAAATAATAGCGGTGAGATGAATATGCTCTACAAAAATAAATTAAACTCCGGTATCAAATACACGTGGTAAACAATCGGCCTAACCTTTAGGGAGAGACTCATGCATCCGAATGAATACGTAAAAAATGTACTAGTCACTGAATCTAATAATTTTGATGTGATCGGGGCTCGTTTCAATGTTAGCGACGAGAATAAAGAGACTTCAAGCCAGGCCATTAGAAATATTCGATTACTTCATGCCACCATGGGTATCTGTACAGAGGTGGGAGAGCTTTTTGAGTTTCTTGAAAAAGCCAACCTTGACTTCACAAACCTCAAAGAAGAAGTCGGCGATGCTTTCTGGTATTGCGGTATCGCTATTGATGAATTAAATCTGAATCTCGAACACATGGTTTTGGAAGGCAAGAGCCTCGCCCATTCATTCCAAGAAACAAGCGAAACGGCAAAACGAGCTCATCTCGTGAACCTCCTTTCGAAGGCCACCAAAGAGTCGAGCGTTCTCCTAGATCTTTTAAAAAAATCAGCATTTTACGGAAAGACGCTCGACCAAGACAAATTTAATCTTGTTATCACCCACTTTGTGGGCTCGATGATGGCCGTATTAGCTCTCGGTGGATTCACCGTAGAAGAGGCAATGGAAGTTAATATTGCTAAGCTCCGCAAGCGTTATGGCGATAAGTTCACCGAAGCAGCAGCTATCACTCGTAATCTCGAAGCGGAAAGAAAAATTTTAGAAGGCCAAGCCAACGCTTAAGCGTATTTTGTCTTCGTCATAGGTGTGAATAAGAAAGTGTAACTTGCCATGCAAATAGAGACTTTAAACATTCACACCTTCACCGTTGACCGCTGGGAAACGATCAACCCTAGCGATGCTCTCTCTGCCGGAGACATTCATCTCTGGCGCATCAACAGCCTTCCAACAAAAGAGCAAAGCTCCCTTGAAGCTTGTGAACCTTTGTTAAGATTTTATTTAGGCTCTGATTTTAGAATTCAAAAAAATCCTCAAGGAAAGCCGATCGCCCTCACCAAAGAGGGTGACGTCCATCAGGTTCAGTTCAACCTTTCACACACCAAAGATTTATTTGTTATTTGTTTTGTTCGAGACCATCATGTCGGTGTCGACGTAGAGAGATTACAACCCGAGCGTTCTTGGAAACCTCTCGCCAAACGTTTTTATGATCCCGCAGAGGTCATTCAAATCGAAACTGCGGCTGAAAGCATCCAACAAGACCTGTTCTACCAATTCTGGACCCTAAAAGAATCCATGATCAAGTGCCTCGGTCTTTCTATTTTTACCGGCCTCCCCAGAGCCCGATTTCGTATCCAAGAGCAGCGCATTTCGCTCCTCAATCCTTCGACCGAAGACACTCAACACCGCTTTCTACATTTCAAAAACACTCACTATTTTTCAATTGCAGTAACGCCTTTTGTAGCCCCTCAAATCGATTAATCTTGTTTAAAGTGCCCCTCTCTGTCGCCACGCCAGAACAAAATATAATGATCCTCTCCGCGCTCCCCTCAAAGAACGCCTGCTCATCGTTTTAATCTCTGGCACCTGGATTGCCATTACGAACGTTCGTATTGGAAGTAAGACAATGAAAAAACTTCCCTGTGACAAGAGGAGACAATATGTTGCAAGCATTACAAAATATAGGACAAGGTTTTATCGCTGGCGGTATTTGGATGTGGGCTATACTAGCCTGCCAAATTTTTTCGATGGCGATTATCGGTGAACGTATCATCAGCCTTTATATCAAGAGAAAACCCAATCAACTCAGAAAGGTCATGCCTCTTGAGAAAACAATAAAATCAGGAAACCTTGAGACACTTTTAGATCAATCAAAAGAAATGAAAAGCTCTGATCCTATTGGGCAGGTTGCTCTTGTGGGAGCTCAATCGGCCATTAACTTTGGTGGCAAAGAGGAAATTCAGTTAAAAATAGACGAGGTCCTCGTTGAAACAAACCAACGCTTAGATAAAAACACCGGATACCTTGGAACGATTGCTAACGTGAGTACGCTCCTAGGACTTCTTGGAACGATCATTGGTATGATTGACGCCTTTTCATCACTGGGTGCAGCCTCTGCAGCTGATCGCGCAACACTTCTTGCGCAAGGTATTTCGATGGCAATGTACACCACTGCTTACGGCCTTATCGTGGCAATACCTTCATTGGCCGCTTACGCCGTTCTACAAAACCGAAGCCAAACACTGATGGAAGACCTCAATAAAGCAGCCATGAAGCTTTATATTTGGATGACGTATTCTTTTGAATCGGTTCCAACATCAAAAACAAAGACCTCTGGCAAAGCCTAGTTGTTAATACACTCATTGGAAGCTCGATTTATCTGAGAAAGGTCTCTTAAAATGAACACTAAAGCAAAAGATCTCGATTTCGAAGTGAACTTGCTACCAGTACTATCGGTGCTGTCGATTTGTATTTGTTTTTTGCTGACGACGGCGATTTGGTCGCGCATGGGTTATATCGGAATCAATCAAGCCATTGGCGATCAAATGCCGAGCTCGAGTAAAAATCCAGATTCTGTTTTCATGAAGGTCAAAACTAATGGCCAACTTCTTTTACAGTGGAAAAGCGGAGAAGACTCCTCTCTTCTCTCGGAATCCACTGTACAACCCGCTGCTGGCCACCAGTTTAATTGGTCGAAAGCAAAATCAGAAATCGCAAAACTTGTTGCCAAATCAAAAACTTCAACGGTCATCGTAATGCCCGAAATCGGTGTGAACTATGGTGAAACCATTCGAGCTCTGGATGTACTTAAAGGGCTTTCACTCCAAATAGGTTTAGCTCCTGCGATAAAAGGAGACTTAAAATGAGTTTTCAATCTCCCTTTAATAAATCAAATCGATCACCCATGCTTCTTGGTCAATCGCATTTGCGGCCTCAGCGATCCAACATAAAAAAGAAAGCCGCCACATTGATGATTACCTCTCTTGTGGATGCGTTTTCAATTTTGGTGATTTACCTACTCTTTGGCCCCGCAATAACTGGTGAGGCAGTAAACCCTGAGTTGAAGTTACAACTACCTGTGGCCTACCAGAGTAGTCTTGCCGACCAAGAAACAAGCTTGGTGATTAAAAATAATCGCTATTACCTTCAAAACGAAGAAGTAGCTCCACAAAAATTAGTAGCAAAATTAAAGCAGGTCAGCCGTAAATTTTCAGACAAAAAAGCTTTAGTTATTATTGCAGATCAGAAAAACGATATCGAAAAAATTAACCCGGTCCTTATCGCCGCTTCAGAAGCGGGGCTCAGCCAGCTTCGCCTTGCTGTAGAACACCAAGGGGAATAATTTATGAAAAGAAGAGTATTTAATAATTTAAAGAGCCAACTCTTCCTACTTCTAACGGTATCAACGTTTGGGCTCTCCTCCTATGCAGAAAAAATGAGCCTCGAAGCTCATGATCTCGTCATCTCCAAACTCGAAAGCAGCCTTCAATTATTAAAACGGAAAGACCAGGCTGTGGATGGTCTTGGTTTACAACTTCAACTCGCCAATCTGTATGCCGACAAGGCTCGGCTTCTGCTTGTTGAAGAGGGGCGAAAGGGTTGCGACGGTTGTTTAGAATCGAAGCAATTCCGTAAAAAAGCCATCGGCCTTTATGAGCTGGTGCTGCCCCAACTCGTTGGTGGCGATCATGATCATATTGCCCTTCAACTGGCCCACCTCTACGAAACCACTGAAAAAAACAAACAAGCTCTCACAATATACAATAGCTTGATCCAAAACCAAAAAACGAACACCAAAACAGTTGCGATAGCTTTTTCAAAAAGAGCCTCAACACAATTTCGCGAGGGCTCCTTTGATGAGGCCATTGCCGATTTCAACAAGGTTCTCAAAAATACCCCAGACGATGGCCAAGGACCTATTCACCATAAACTCGCTTGGGCCTTCTACAACAAAGGTGAAGTTGATCGAGCCATCGCGAAACTTTTCTTGGTACTTAAAAATGAAGAATACCTGCAACAGGCAACTGATGATGGTTTTCAGTACAGCGAAAGTTTTCATAGTGAAGTGGCTCACGACCTGGCACTCTTTATGGCTAAAGATAACATCACCGAAAACTCTATTGATGAACTGATTGCTGTTAGCCCAAAGCAAGATATAGTTAACAACCTTCTTTTTTTAGGCGACGAAGCGGAGAGGGTTGGACAAACCAAAGGTGCTCCTCTTGCCTGGGAAAGAGCCCTCTCAATGGATGACTTTCCCGACCACAAAAAGCTACCAGCTTTACTCAGCATTGCTCGTTACCATAGAGATCAGTTTAACTTTGCTAAAACTAAAGAGCTATACGGACAGGCCGTCGATTTTGCTAAAAAAACAAAAGGCGGATTCTTCAATCGTGAAAAATGCGATAATCGCTGTGAAGAACAAATAAAGACTCTGAAACAATTTCTCGTGCAATGGGAGAAGCGCGCAATTAAGCTATCTAGTCCCCATCAGGTCCGCACATCCCAGTTAGCACTGTTAGAAGTCTATGAAATTTACCATCAATTTCAACCAAAAGACTACGAGACTCAACTCTGGCTTGCACAACTATCTCAAAAACTGAACCAATTAGGCCCCGCACTTAAGGCCTATGCTCGGGCGGCAGATCTTCTCGCCGAAACAAAAGACAAAGACGGCAGTAAAGCGAAAATCATCGATTCGGCACTACTAGAAGAGATAAAAATTGCTGAAACCCACGATGGTCAGAACGAAAAAATGGCAGCCTACAATCATTATTTAAGTCTCAGACCCAGCGGGCCTCACAAAAACCAGGTCCGGTACCAAAGAGCGAAGTTGCTCTACGATAAAAATGAATTCTCGGCAGCACTCATCGAATTTGATGAGATGGTTCATGACACAGCATTTACCAATCAGGAATTAAAAATTAAAGCAGCGAATCTTGCGCTCGACTCGTTGGTGCTCTTAAAAGATGTAGAAACCCTTGAAGCCAAGAGCTTAGAGTACGCTAACCTCTTCCCTCGGCAAGCGGCCCAGTTTCATAAAATTGCCCGTAATGCGGGAACTGAACTCGTGACGACGATCGCGAAAAAAGAAGATTCGTCTGCCGCTGCAGAAAAAGCACTAAAGAAACTCGAATCGGTAACTCTCAATGGTGTCGATAGCAAAGGTTTACAATCTCACTACCGTATGAAAATCGACCTCGCCTTAAAGGCGCAAAAGTGGGATATCGCCCACCGAGCCATCAATCAGTATCTCGGTCTTAAGGGTCTCATGGAGGCTGATCGACGTTGGGCACTCACAAAACAACTCTCTCTCTCAGAACTACTTCTTGATTTTAAGTCGGCCTACTCTACCGTTGTTCAGCTTAATTACTTTCGCTCTCCAAGTCCTCAAGATCTCTTAAAAGGAGCTCTTTTAGCAGAACTATCAGCAGAAAATTCAGTGCCTTGGTTAGAAAAGGTCGTTGAATCAAAAAAGTCATCGAAGCAACAAGTCGCCCTTGCAAGAGCGCAATTGGTGAGACTTTCTAAGAATCCTTGGAAAAGACTCCACAAGGAAGCCAAACACCTTGCGAGCTCAAAAAACATCTTTGCCGATTTAGCGCTTGAATGCTTTGACCGCGACAATGATCTTTCGGAAGCTCAGTGGGTTCTTTCTCAACCTGGCATTCGAAACACCGATTCAGCAATGACTCTTCAGAGAATTCTCACGCTTGCTGAACTTCAAGAAAAAGCTCAGTTAACAAAACGAATGAAGCTTAATTCACGCACAGATGCTCTTTTGACGTCGTCTTTGAAAAACCGGATGAAGGCTCTCTCAGAGATGAAACGTTTTTTCCGTAGTGCCCAAAAACAACAAGACTGGACGCTGCAAGTAGTGGCCGCTTCGCTATTAAAAAATGAAAACCTACGTCTAGGTGCTGAGATTGAAGCACTCCCTCTGCCAAAAAAGCTAAACCCGAGGGAAAAACAGGCTTACCAACAGGAACTCGTCGTCCAAGCTAAGCCTTTTAAACAAGCGGCAAAAGAGCTTGAAGGCTTCCTCGAGGAATCGTGGAAAGATTCAAGCTATGTTGATTTACTTCTCCGACGAATCGACGCTAATGATCGAATTCATTCTGTGCTCATGAATGAACTTCGTAGTTTAGCTGCCTTTGCACCCAGATCGGCTGTCGATAAAATTCAATTAACTCTGTCTGAATTTAAGAGCCGCCCTACTCAAAGGGAAGTATCAAAAACGAAGGCTAATCTAAGGCAGGATCCTTTCGATCTTGAGCTTCAAAATCGTTTACTAACGATGGAGCGAAAATTAGGGAATCAAAGCATGGTCGTTTTTTTACGAGCTCGCAGTAATAGTATTAAGGCAGGTGAATTATGAAATGGTTTTTACTTTTGAGTTTAACCGTTCAATTAGCTCTCACGAGTTTTTCATGGGCTAAACCCCACCCTCAGAATGTGACGACAAAAGAGGTGGGCTCCAAGCGAGATAATTCCTTGAAAAGTGGAATATCCAAGTCAGCAGCGGCACGTCATTTTAAAACTCGTGACGGCGAAAAAACTAAGCTTCAAAAGAGCATCCACTTCAATAATCGTGTTGTTCGCGGAAAACACCAGGTTCCGGGCGATGGTTCGGTGACGGTGGAAAATGAAAAATCTATTTTTAATTTAATTTCAATCCGTACTGATTTTAATGACCGTCGCAACGAAGAAAAACAGAGAGACTGAGGTATATAATGAGAACAAACAACTCAGCCAAACTATATATTTTAAAAAATCTCGATGGTGTCCCCATCCGTCGTATTCAATCAACGAAAACTTCTTTGGCTTTGGTTCAAAACAAAGTAACCAAGAGAATTGAGCTGTTGGAATCTGATTCAGACTTTTCAGAAACCCATTCTTTGCTCCAAACAATTGACTGGGATGGAAAAAAACATTCGCAAGAACTAAAAAATATCGGAACTCTGACTCTGGCAACAGATGACTCTTTAGTGACTCTCGATCCGCGAAGAATTAAAGCCGATGAGGCAGACTTCCCGCTCGTCATGCAGTGGAGTTCTGGCGTTCATGGCGGTGTTATCAGCTTTTTGATGATTCTTGCTCTTTTAATTCCGGTTAAAAAAGTAATAAAAAAAGAAAAGCAAGAAGCACTGGTTACAATTGAACTCGAAAAATCAGAACCTCGTCCAGTGGCTAAGGAGATGACTCCTCCAAAGCCTCCTGCTGTTCAAAAAACCATCCCCGTGAAATCCAAAAAGGTGGCTCATGTTGTTCCTCGAAAAAACAAAAACAAACCTCTTTTGGTTAAACAAACAGTAAAACCAGTCACACGCAAGATGGTGGCAACTAAAGCACCCAAACAGTTTCAGAGACTTGGAACTCTCAGCGCCCTATCAAGTGCAATACAGGGTTCTCGTCAAGGAATGGGCTCAGGACTCCGTGGCTCAAACGGTGGAACCGGTGGCATTGGGCGTGGCGCTGGAGCTGGTCGCGGCAACGGAACCATGGGACGTGGTCGTGATTCTGGTGGCGGCTATGAGCAAGCCCTCTACGGACGTGGATTGATTGCCGGACAGGTCGGAGCTGGTGGCGGTGGTTTTGGTAGTGGATGGGGAGAAGGCTCGCGAGGATCTGGAGGTTACGGTACCAAAGGTAAAGGTGGCGGACATTCTGGCTACGGAACCTCGAAATTAGCAGGATCGGGATCGCCGCGCTTTAGCTATCCGGTTCGCGAAGATGCCGTGGTTGAAGGCGGACTCGATCGTGAGGCTGTGGATCTCGTAATTATGAAAAACCTTGGTCAGATTATTTATTGTTATGAGCTAGGTCTGCAACAGCAATCAAATCTTAGGGGCCGAGTCGCCGTTGATTTCACCATTAATGGCAGCGGTCGCGTGAGTCATTGCTCGGTGGCAAATAGCAGCCTTCGATCTGATAAGGTCGAAAATTGTATGATTAGCAAAATTAAAACTTGGAAGTTTCCTCAACCCGTTGGCGGCGTCAACGTTGATGTAAACTACCCCTTCGCTTTACAGCGAGTTTCACAAAACTAAAAAGAGAGGTTGATCGTGAATCTATCAAAACCAAATCCTTTTTTGAAAACAGGTCTCGCAGGCCTCTTGGTGACACTCCTTGCTGCCTGTGGCAACCAATCATCCAAGTCGTTGGGTGACTACACTAAAATTAAAAACAAGATGGGCCCGGTGCATAACACTCCAAGCCCTGTTCAAACATATGTTCCTTCGAATCTTTATATGCTTGAGATCGACCGCACTACTTCAACAAATTTTGTTGTAGGCCAAAGAAATGTCGTGCGTTTTATGACAGCATTAAATCTTCCGGGAACAAGATATCGTCTTGTCTCAGGAGATCTTCCCCGTGGCGCAGAGCCATTAAAAGACCTCGGAAACGGTATTTGGGAATTCGCATGGACGCCGAGCCAAGAGCTCCTCCCGCAGAACGCCAATGAACCCATTCGAGGTGGCTTTCATGTGAATCTCGATATCTACGAAGTGACTAACTCTCAGTCGGAAGCCCTCGTACCAACCTTGGCCACCAAGCGCACCATTGACTTTACGCTTATGCGATCGGGCGCTATACCGGAAATCGTAGAGATTGCTGGAATTGCCAATTACCCCCAAGTCACTAAATTGACAGAAGGAGACGTACTTAACTTAACCATCACCGTTAAAGATACTACGGCAACTCCTTCACAAAAGCCGCGATTAGTAACAATAGCCCTCCCCAATCGAATCTCTCAAGAACAGAGTAAAGTGAGTGGTCACGGTTTTCTCTTTTTAGAAACCGAGCCAATCATGGTTAAAGCAGGGCTGTGGCAATTTAAGGCCTTCTTCGATACCAAAAATAACTCGGTTCCTGAGTTCAATGTTGAAGGGCAGCCCTCTTTAGCGCCATCGCTATTGGCGGATTTGGCGATTCAAGTGCTAAGTCCTAATCGCACTGTTTCTCCAGTTAAAACTTTGAGCTTTGATATCACCTATCGTCGTGAGCTCCTTAAGCCTAGTTTCAAAGCGAACCCTGAGGTTCAGTTGATTGCCCAAGGCTCAAGCTACGTTTACGAATTTGAGAGTTACTTACCATCGCCGATCGGCACTTTGGTCACCTATCTTTCAGAAGAAACCGTAAGGCTCCCAGGCAATCCCAAACTACTGTGCCGTAAACTGAGCAAATCGAATCAACACCAGAGCTGTAAGATTGAGTGGAAAATTCCTTGTTCATTGCAACCTGGCGATCAAGCACTCAAGGTCGTTGCGGCTGCCGAATACCAAGGCCAAAACACCTCTGGGGAACTTGTAAAAAAAGTATCCATCGTGGAGGGCAAAAAATGTGCCTCTACGAAACCAAAAATCAATAGCAATCCAGAAGTTCTACCCGCCCCTGCGTCTGAAGTTACAACTCCCGAGAACAAAGGCGCTTCTGATCAGTCCCTTTTTAACCAACCCCTTAAGAAAAAACCAAAGGCTATTAAAAAACCTAAAAAACAAAGGGTTAGATCGAGTAACGGAGGTGTTCAATGAAAACGCGTTCTTTTTTTCTCGTCATTGCCTGTCTGATTGGTTGTTTATTCACGCAAGTTCTGTTTGCTGCCGATTGGGATTCATTAGGGTCTAGTAAAGCCCTCCTGAACAAAGCAAAGGCTCTCGATCCCGACAACAAAGTTCGAGTCGTACAAAAGCGAGCGGTCGACCGCGATCTGCGTTTTGAACTCAGTGGTCATTATGGCCTTCTAAACGGAGGAGACTCTTATGTTAAGACTCAAACCGGCGGAGCCCAGGTAGAGTTTCATATTAATCCCCGCTGGTCGGTCGGGTATCGCTACGACAACTACTTTAATGCTCTCACCACCGAAGGAGAGGCTATCTATAAGCAAACGGCGAATGCGATTGCCAATGGCAATCAAGCCAGTTTGCCAGAAATCAATTTTCCATTGAGTTCACACTTAGCCACCATCAGTTGGTACCCCATCTATGGTAAATTGAACTTATTTGATAAAGCAATCACCCAATTCGACCTGTATTTAGTCGCGGGTGCGGGTTCGATCTTTTTGGATTCTGGTGAACGTTCTGCCCTAACTTCTTACGGCGGGGGCGCCGGCTTGTGGTTTACTCAACACTTTATGGCTCGCATGGAAATGCGCTACCAAGGTTACAAAGATTCTCTTTATACTAGCGCACCCCAAGTGAATAACATGGCGATGCACCTTAGTTTGGGATTCCTTTTATGAAAAAAACTCTTTTAAAAAAAATAGGTCTCTGGGTTGGAGCCATCGTACTTTCGAGCGAAGCATCGTTCGCAGTGATCTCGTCAGAAAAGAAAATAATGGATGAGGCTCGTCAGGCTTACTCCAGTGCAAAATATGAGAAAGCTATTTCACTCTACAATCAGATTCCACAAACGTCTGATTACTGGACATTAGCAATTGAGGAGAAAGCCTGGGCTTACCTTCAAAAAGGCGAAAATAATAAGGCTTTGTCACAAATCACCACTCTAACAAGTGATTTTCTGGCACCTCAAATTGGACCGGAGCCTTATTTTTTGAAAGGCCTCATCGATTATCGTTTGTGCAACATCAAAGGAATTTTTCAGGATTTTGAAATGTTCCGCAAACGATTTAAAAATCGAAGCGAGCAACTTGAAAAATTAAAAGACACGACAGAAAATATAGCCTCGGCCAAAGCCATTGAAACTCTCAAAGCAAAGAGAGCTCAACTCAATGACCTCAAGGCTGATGATTTCGGTCAAAATATCCAGTTTCTTCCGCGCTTTTTTTATCGAGACTCTACGATTAAAGCCGCCGTTGAAACCCAAAGTGATCGACGAATTTCAATGCGCTTAGCTCAACTCGCAGAAAGAGAAAGTAAGGAGATTGAAGCGGTCCTTCAAAAAATGCATCTTCTCGAATCTCAAGTGGTTCAGCAGGTTTTTGCCTATAACAAGGAAATGCAGAAAAAGAGCGAGGCTCAATTTAGTAATGAAGATAAAAATAGTTTAGTTTTTCCATACAGGGGCCAAAATGATATTTGGCTTGATGAAATCGACAGTTTCGAGGCAGCGACGTCTGATTGTCCTGTTGACCCTCTGAAAGGAGCAACATTATGAATCTTGCCCCTCTAAAAACTTTAGGCTTTTTAGCACTAATGATATTTTCTATTAGCTGCGATCGAGCCAATAATCGCAGAATGACTCCACCTGAGACTTATTCTCCCGTAGAGATTAAGAATGAAATCGCCGTTTTAAAAAATTCTAATGCGGTGGATATTTTGTTTGTCGTTGATAACTCCGAAACCATGGCTGTTCACCAGGCTAATCTTTCGGCGAATATCGACCATTTTGTGAAGTCTTTTGATTCTAACAAGAGTATTGACTATCACATTGGGATCGTTCCCATTTTTGATTCTGTTAGATATGGCTCAATCATCAAGACGTACAATCCTAATGGTTATCTATTACCGTTGAATGGCGAGACTGGAAAACTACCCAAATTCTATTACACCCGTGAGCATAATAATTTAAAGCTCTTGGCTAATAGTATACGCATAGGTGTTTTGCCACTGAAAGATAAAGCTGGAAATTATCAAGGCCCTGAGTTTGAGGAGATTCTTTCTCCCATTTACGCTGCCTTCAACGAACCAGCCCTCTCCTCAATCAATAACAAAGGATTCTATCGGCCTGAAGCCCGATTGGCGATCATCATGATTACCGATGCCGACGATGCAAGCCCTGGAATTTCGGGGAGCGATCTGGATTACTTTTTGAAAAATTTAAAGCAAGATCCACGCGGCGAAAAGATTTCTACTTTTGGCGTTTTGGCGAGTCGAACAGATTGTGAAAAAGTCGATTATGGAATGATTGATAATGCGCAAAAGGTTATCGATTTTCTAGATGCTAGCCGTGGCGAAGCCCTATCCCTTTGCAAAGAAAACTTTGCGAATATGCTGACATCGATCGGAAAGCAGATTCAAAATAAGGTTCAACATCAAGACTTTTTGCTGCAAGGCGTACCTGAAATCGGCACCCTGACGGTGACGGTGGGCGGGCAAATTCTTAAACCAGGACCGCAAACGTGGTCTTATGACCCTAGCACCAACGTGATCAGCATTAGCTTTGTTCCTAAGAGCAGCAAAGCTGAGGATCGAACGGTAAGCATTAAGTACACACGCGTTAACATGCAGAATATTAAAAATGGTCGCGCCAAACGGATTGGGCAAATTCGACAATAACTGGGGTCACGAGGCCCTCAGGAAGCGTCTTTTCGGGCACTAAATCATTTTGCAATCTTTTAAGAAACCGACTATCGATGATAGTCGGTTTTTTTGTTTCTATTTTTAATTAGACACACCAAAAGGGGCAACGGATGGCAGTCACAACCGCACAACCAATTAACTCAAAGGGTGAGCTCTTTGGACACCCTAAAGGCTTATTCATTTTGTTCTTCACTGAAATGTGGGAGCGAATGTCATACTATGGAATGCGAGCCCTCTTGGTGCTCTACATGGCAAAGTATCTTCTTGTGGATCCAGAACGTGCGGCGCGAGTGACTGGTTTTAATTCCCTCAAAGGACTTCTCGAAACAGGCTTTGGCCCTCTCGATATTCAACCCTTGTCTTCAGAACTCTATGGCCTCTACTCAGGCTTTGTTTACCTCTCGCCTTTTTTTGGAGGTATTCTCGCTGACCGCGTTTGGGGAAAACGCCGATCCGTTTATATCGGCGGAGCTTTGATGGCGATCGGTCACTTTTTGATGGCTTTCGAGAGTCAGTTTTTATGGGCCCTGTTCTTTTTGATTTTAGGCAATGGTGCGTTCAAACCAAATATCTCTTCGCAAGTCGGAAATCTCTACGCTGACGATGACCCCCGTCGCGATGGCGCCTTCACTATTTTTTATATGGGTATTAACCTTGGCGCCTTTTTCTCACCGTTTCTCTGCGATAACCTCGCCCAATGGATTTGCGGTAAGCTTGGTATGACAGATCCTGGCGCCGTTTGGCATATGGGATTTAGTTTTGCGGGCGTGGGGATGTTACTGGGCATGCTTTTCTATCACTTCGGCCGCCACCACCTAGCACCCGAAAACGATATAAACTTAGCTCCAGTCGAAGAACGCACCAAGAACCTAGTTCTAACAACTCTTGGTTTTTTGGGTGCGATGGGTGGATTCTTTGGTTTATTGATGTTGCCGAACGGCCTTAAGATCGTCATGATTGCACTGATTGCGGCTGGCATCGTTTATAGTATCCGAAAGTTGCAAGACCCCATTGAGCGTTCAAGGGTGGCAGCATTAATCGTGCTGTGTATTGGGACGATTGCTTTTTGGGCTATCTTCGAACAACAAGGAAACACGCTCCAGTTGTGGGCCGATGAAAAAGCCGATTGGGCAACTCTTGGATTGCGCTCAACCAACTATCAATCTTTGAACCCCTTAATGATCTTTATTTTTGCCCCCCTTCTTAGTGGTTGGTGGGAATCTCAAGCGCGCAAAGGCAAACAAAAAATGGGTTCGATCAAAAAAATGGCTATTGGCTGTTTCTTAGCGGGCGGTGCTTTTTTGGTGTTGTCGTTGGCAACGAAGGTGATCACCACCGATAAATCCATCGTTAACTTACTCTGGCTTGTTCTCACCACTTGGATCTTTACAATGGGTGAACTCTACCTTTCACCCATTGGTTTATCCCTGGTAACTAAAGTCTCACCTCCTCGATTACTTTCGATGATGATGGGCATGTGGTTTTTGTCTTCCTTTATTGGAAACTACTTAGCCGGACGCTTAGGAAGTTTGTATTCACAAATGTCGAACGAATCGTTCTTCTTGTTGTTTGCTGTGCTCGGTATGATCGTGGGTGTGTTCTTCTTACTTTCGAACCAACGCCTGCAAAAGATCATCGGCACGGATATCTAGGCAATCTAACCGTTTGTGTTAAAATCTCTCCATACTTTCTTGAATCTCCCTTCACATATCTGCTCTAGGGTGAGCTGGTCTTAATGAGGGAGGGGTTCATCATGGACGACACAAAATGGTTTTCACCAATAGTACGACAGCGGCTCACGTTAGCGCTTTTTCTTTCACTGTTTCTATTAGTTTATCTTAAGCTGAGGGCTGCACCGATCTTGCAAACCTCGGTTCCGATCAACGACTCCATAGATTTTATGGTGTACGCTCAAGAGTCTGAGGTAATTGATCTCGATTTTACAAATTAAGTTCCGATTTTCGTTCTTCGAATAAATAAGCAGCGCATGGGCACCGGGGGGAACTCATGAATCTGGAAAAAAAGCGCGTGAACGTATTAACCGTGCTTAATGTGTTCGCGCAGCAGACATCAGAAAAAGCCATGAGAGAATTGGTTACTTTATTTCTCTCACGCACGCCTCCCAAATTAGAACAACTGAACAAAGCGATCGATGATTTGGATTTTTTGTTGATCGAGCAAGTGTGCCATCACCTAAAATCGAATTGTGGTTTCCTAGGTCTGCAATCACTGCAAGACCTTTTGGTTCAACTCGAGGCTCTCGCAATAAAACGCGACGCCACTTTGTTTCATCAAATAAAAAGAGATCTTCAGTTGCAGTTCGACGACTACGCTCTGATCCTCAACGATGTATTACAAATAAGAAAGGAGTCCTCTCAACATGAATCAAATCCTAGCTATTGACGATTCAGAAGAAGTATTACTCGCCATTGAGCATTCTTTGGGTTTTCAGTTCAATGTAACGAAAGCTCGAAGTATCCATGAGGCCAAAGACGCTCTCGCGAAGAAGCCATTTGACCTAATTATTCTGGATCTTGGGCTGCCGGATGGTGACGGACTCACACTCTGTGCTTCACTCAAGAATGATCCCGAAACGAAAAAAGTGCCGCTGATCATGCTCACCGGAAAGCATCAAATCGAAGACAAAGTGCTAGGTTTTACCGCCGGTGCTGATGACTATGTGGTGAAGCCTTTTCACCCGCAAGAGCTTAAACATCGCATAGAGGCCAGGCTACGAGAGGTTCAGCATAAAAAAAGAGAGAGTGAAATCTTTAAAGTTGGTGATTTAACCTTTGATGTAGCTAAACAAAGAGTGATTATCGACAAAAAAGATGGCTCAGAAACGGTATCGCTCACCACCCTGGAGTTCCGCATCTTGCTCTTCTTTGCCCGTCGCCGTGAGCAAGTGCTATCGCGCTCTCAATTGCTGGATTCTGTGTGGGGCGGCGATATCAATGTGTACGATCGCACCATCGACACGCACATAAGCCATATTCGCAAAAAGATTGGCAATAGTGAGTGGAAGATCGAGTCGGTGCATGGTGCTGGCTATCGCTTGGTGCGCAATCCAGTGAAAGTGGTCACACCCATTACTCTTTCGGCATCGATGCCATTGCTGTAGGTTTTAGTTCTTCAGCCAAATTGCCCGCGGGGGTTATGAACATAAGTCGCTGATTCTAGGTCGCAGCCGCGGGTATTGTAATCAGAATAGTCTTCGGCGGTGCCGTCATCAACGGTGATGCTAACACTCGACGCGGTTGATTGACCAAATTTTAGAACTACCGTCGATTGAATCGTTGAGTCGCTCGCAGAGTCATGACGTTCGCAAGTGATGGTGCCCGATATGGGTAGGCACTTCGATGTATTCGAAACCCCAAAATCAAAAACCACATTAGCAAAACTGCATGCATTCAAGGTGCCATCGTCCTCGGTTACCTTAACAACACCTGAGTTGATTGTTTTAGAGACCAAAGCGCCACTCGAGGCATTTCGAAGAACCGTTACATTGAGGGGGCTCCCACTCTCCACAACAACCGTTGAGGTGGTTGTGGCTGTATTGCCATTGCTTCGAGTAAATGTTTTTTGTCGAGTCACCGAGCTTACGATTGTTTTCACAATCGATTTGTTCGAACTCACGGTGGTTGGTGCGGCAAAAGTGACCGTTCTCGACCCAGATACAAGAACATCATCGGTCACGCTTCGAGTAACCGTTCCAGAAGCCCGAGCGACCTGAATGGTTTTAGTTCTATTGATCGTACGATCAAGGGTGACCCCGAGGCTTTACTTAATTATTTGATCGAATTAATTCCATGAAAAGGCTAAAGCTAACTTCTAGACCTCAAAACGTTATTTAGATAATTTTGAAATTTCAGAATCATGACATTTTGATTTCATTTGGGCCCTTAGAACCTCGATAGTCTTAAAATTCGCCATCTGCTTTTCAGCTAAACCCAACTTTTCACCTTGAAGAAGAGTTGTTTGATTCTGAACCATTCCAATCTGCACAGCCATTTGCTGGCAGTTATTTTTTTTCTGGCAAGCGGTTGTTATTTCAGCTAAATACTTTTGGTTACCTTCAAGTTGCTTTGTAAGCTCTTTGATTCGACCCTCAAGTGCTAAACCATCATTTGATTCAATATTAATTCGTTTTTCCATGGCTACACATTCTGCATTTTTGGTTAGATCTTTATTTTTCGATACTCCCATTAGCGTAAAATGAATTACGAATAACATAAGTAGACTCGTTTTGTTTTTTTTCATAAACATTAAACCTTTCATAAATAAAGAGGGCCAGTAAACTGGCCCTCTTTATTTTAACTTAGCTAATTTATAAGTGAAGAAAATTAAGGGTTTTTATCCGCGTAAAAAATTAAATTCATTGGACTTAGCTGATCCCTTAGATTTCCAGCACCCTGAACATCTTTACCGTCTTTGGCCTCTTTGGCTACGCTAAGGCATGCAGCATCGGTGCTATTCATCTGACCAGATTGTTTTAAATCTACAAGAAGGCGACTATCAGAGATTTTTTTGAAGGTTAAGATTGTACGTCTTGATACTTCACAAAAAGTGCTGCTGCTAGCTCCAGTATTAACTGTAAACTTTTGCATCTCTTCGTCTTCAAGAGTGGCCATCTGGCCATCCGGAGTATACTTAAGGATGTTAGTCAGGAAGGCGTTCTTAGGCTTTCCACGCTGATCATCTCGTGCAAATTTATCCGGAGTTGTTGCTGACCAATCGAAATTGTATTCCCGCATACAACCAGTCGCTTGGGCCTGGCTAACATTTTGCCAATAGGCTTCAGCAAAACAACGGTAACCAGCTAAAATTTTTGCATTATTCGAACCCGCTCCACCGTCCTGGGAGAAGTCGCATTTACGACCGTTCGCAAGTATCGCCGCCGGTTCCGCTACCCACTGTCCGTTGTTGTGAGTATAGGGAGTGGCTAAGTTGGGCTCACCGCTACCATCACTAACAAATTGGCCGCCGATATTCTTACAAGTAACACTTATATCTGCTGTAGTGTTGTCACCGTCGTGATTAACATTCGCAAAAGCACAACTGTTAGACCAAAAACCTGCACCATATCTTGCTGAAGCGTCTTGCCCAGAACATGTACCCTGACCCAAGGCATTCCAATTTGTAACGTTAACTGGCTTACCAGTTGCTGTGTTAAAGCAACCGCCCCCTTGAATTCCGATATTCCAGGCGCTTGCGCCGCTAACAATTCCATTATTATCTTTTACAACGGCCTTACATGCCCATGCATCATACTGAGAATTTACTTTCATAGGCCGGCAATCTTGTATTTCTCTGCTGGAAGTAGCATTTCTATACATCCAGTCTTTATTGAAAGGCGAAGTGCAAGCCGCACCTCCATCACCACAAAAACCTGTTGGCATAGAGTAACCATAGTGAGCTAAAGTAATTGCATGACCATCAACAGTTGGCCCCGCTGATATATTTATGCGAGCATGGTAACGGGCTTCATCACCTGTAAATCCAGATTTATAACCACACGCACCAACACCTTGAGCAGCATCTCCTCCCCATATCGACAATGCATAGCGATCATTCCCATCGGTTCCCGCATTCGCAGCACAGGCAGTCTCACTTGTGCAACTACCACTTGGTGTAAAATCCTTGCCAGCAAAGCGCATTAAAGTAAGGGGCATACCTACGCAAGGGCCATCGTGACCTTGGCCACAAGCACCAGGTGTCATGTAACCAGTTGGAACTGTAGCATCAAATGCTTTCATGTACCAAACACCTGTAGGATCAAACGCAGTGCCAACAGCGACCGATTCATTAGAGCCTACGACAGTTTGAACTTGGGAAACAGGAATCTTTACTTTCCCGTCAGTTCCTAAACTAATGCTCCCTAACTGAACGCTGTCATTCAAAACGATTGAAGACGACTCACTCGAGTTTCCATTTAGATCTTTTTTATCTGAGTCTACAAATACGACAGTTCCAACTTGGCTCTGATCAGTTTTATCTCTAAAAATCGCAGTTACCGTTGAACCTTTGGCGCCAGGCAGTGTGACACTGAAGCTACCATCCGGATTTAGATTAGCAGAAGCAATTGCTGGGGGAACAGTAAAGGCAATGGCATATATTTCCAAATCATTCGCGCTAGTAGCTGCAAATGAATCCACGTCTCCCAGATTACCAATTTTTAGTGGAACACCCATTGTCGACTGGGCAACGCTTAACGTCCCCGAGATTGTCATATCTGACGAAGCACCGCCAGAACTAGAACTATTCTTCGAGCAACCCACCACCAGCGAAACGGCGGCAATCGTCGCGACAAGAACCTTTAAATAAATTTTCATCGTTAATCCTCCTTGAGTGAATTTAGTTTTTCCTTAAACTAATTATTTTTTGTTTAACTTTTAGTCGGTTTTTAAAACCAAGGTATAGTTCGGATTTTTCTCTCCAAAACTTGAGTGTCTGAATAAAACTTTTTTGCACCGTTGCAAAACGTCCCTTTTCAAACACTTAAGTCAAAACCATCCGTGGTCTTCGAGTCTTATCGAACTAAAAAGAGGCACCAGCTTCCATTGCGAATTTTTCTGCATCCCTTTTCAGTACAAATTATAAAAACTCTTAGATCCCCTTAATTGTGTATCAAAAAGATTTATGGGGGTAATAAATATAGGTTAAGATTTCTCCTTGGTCGCGGCCGGAAAAGGTCTAAGCATAACCAAGGTCGAGCCTTTTCGATGGGCAAAAAAAATCGAAGTCACAAAGCGCTCAGCTACTCACAGACGTGTACTTGCGGAGCAAAGTGTGCCAAAAGATCGAAGCCATGGTGAAAAACAGCACAGAGATCGAGAGTGCGATCAACACCCAGTAATCTGGGCGAATCCCCAACACCACATGGGCTGGCACGCTGGCAATAAAACCGAGTGGCAACAAGAACAACAACACATAGCGAAGCCACGGCGGATAAACAAAATCAGGTCGCAATGACATTCTAAAAAGTGAGTACCAAATCTGTGCAAGATTCTCTGCTCGTCCGAGCACAATTGCTGAAGTTGCTACCATAAAGCGCAATGAGTACATCACCACGTTCGAACAAAGAATCATGATGAGTATTTTAAAAATAACCCCAATACTCACCGCCCCCATCTCGAGGTGAAGACTATGCAGAAGCCACGCAAAACAAAAAATAAAATTGAGCAAATAAGAAGGATGCAGACGAAAGAAACTCATCATAAATTGTGAGTTCACCGGCTTGGCCAGTACGAGATCGAGCTCTCCTTTGCGAATGCGCTCGGAGAGTTGCTCGAGATTTTCATGGTAGAACATCATATTAATTGTATCGGCGAGAAACAAACAGCCCAAAAAGACTCGAATTTTACCGAGCCCCCAGCCCGAGATCTGCGAGGTATGCAGATACAGCACTTCAAAAACGGATACCTGAACAAAGTACCAAATAAAATCATTAAAAATTTTCATCGCAATATTAGCCCGAAACTCCAGCTCGGCAATAAAGCTCGTCTTAATGAGGGTTTTTAAAATGCGCCAGTATTGAGGCCTGTTGTTCGCTTGCACTTAGGCCCCCGTTCCGGTGTATTCGCGAAGACCTCTACGCCATAGAATCATCGCCAGCCCCCCCACAATACAGCTCCAAAGAAGGGTCACAGTAAAGCCTCGCGCCATTTCTTCCCAACCTAAACGATGAGTCAAAAAACCTACCGGCAGGTAACAAGCCGAGGCAAAAGGCAGATACATCGAAAGAGTCTTAAGACTGGTCGGCAATAAATCGAGAGGGAACAATTCCCCCGACGCCAGCCAAATAAAAAAGTTCTTGGTCACAGTAAAAGAGCTCACCTTTGTGAGTCGAAAGGCAAAACTCACCACACAAAAGGTAAGATTGTAGGTAAAAACGAGATAAACAAAAACTAACAGCACAGACACAGGCAATCGCGCGAGATCCGTAGTTCCGCCCATAACCATAGAAATGACGGCCGGTAACCAAAGCGAAAAAACCGCCGTGAAAAACTTGTAACCTAAAAACTGACCTAAATAAAATTCATAGAAACTCACGGGCCGAGCAAGGATGGCATTGATACTCCCCGACTCCACCTCTTGCATCATACGAAACTCGTACATCCAATTGGCGGAGATCCGCGAGAAAAATAAGGCCCAAGTAGCATAGGAGAGGTAATACTCGCGCGTATAGCCCCCTAGAGTGGCAACCCCCATGGCCTGAAACATCGTCCACCACATAGCAAGTTCGACCACCGTTGAGATCAGGGGGTTCAAACACCAATCTGCAAAGGCATTAAAGCGATACTCTAATTGAGTTCGCAGCGCCAAATCAGCGTAGGCTCGCATCCTTTTCCAAAAATCGACGAATGACTTCTTCAAAATCAGTTTCCTCTACTCTAATTTGATCGATAGTTCCTACTTGCATTAGCTCGCTTAAAAATTCCGACATTTTACTAGGCATGAGTTCTGTTTGTACGACCTCTTGCCCGGCACTCACCGTCACCCCAGAGTTCAGCTGTCGACCCGCGCGAAGCGGTTGACTAAAGGTGCAAGTCACTTTCTGAATTTGTGAACTCGCGCTCATAAACTCATTCACCGTACCGTCGTATTTGATTTCTCCTTGCTTCATAAGAAGCAAGCGATTGGCCAACTTGGCAATATCATCCATGTAGTGACTCGTGAGAATAATCGTTGGCTTTTCTTCTTTTACATAATTGTCGAGAAAGTGACGAATCGTATTCTGAGCCACCACATCGAGCCCAATGGTTGGCTCATCCAAAAATAACACTTTAGGCTGATGCAAAAGGGCACCGATGATTTCCATTTTCATGCGCTCACCAAGCGAAAGCCGACGCAACTGAATCGAAAGCTGCCCCACACAATCGAGCATCTCTGCCAAGGCATAGACTCGTTTAACGGCCGCTTGAGGATCCAAACCATAAATCGAAGCCAATAAACTAAAACTATCTAAAGGCGGAATATCCCACCACAGCTGATTTTTCTGACCGAGAAGTATACTTATTTGCCGCAAAAACTCTGGCGCGCGCTCACTCGGGTTGTATCCCAAAACTTTTACGGAACCAGCCGTTGGGTGAATTAACCCCGAAAGAAGTTTCAACAGGGTTGTCTTACCGGCTCCATTCGAACCGACTAATCCAACAATAATCCCTTCGTCGACCGTTAAATCGAGAGGTCGCAGCGCCTGTTTTTCAATATATTGGCGTTTAAAGAGGCCTCTAAAAGAGTTAATAAGGCCATCTTCTTTTTTGTAGGTAATAAAGTTTCTTTCGAGCTTTCGACAATCAATCACTGTTGGCATCGGCAATAGAACTCCCAAAGGTTCCCCCTACTCCAACAAAGTGCTCATCGAGGGTCAATAAAGATTTGATGGGACGAAACCGTTAAAGGAAGGGGAAAATTGTAGATAGGCCTTCGTAAAATTGTAGCTGTATCTACAAAAATTTGTAGCTGAATCTACAAAAAATCTACCTCAGGCTGTATTAACGCCCCAAAACGAGCTGAAAGCCTAACCTTCGCCGCGGTCGATATAAACTTCTTTATTATCGTCATTATAACCGAAAAGCTCCCCATAACGACCCCATTGTATCAGGGTATCAAAGACATCCTCTGGGTTCTCATTGGGCAACCATTCGTGAATCGTTTGAATGGCCTCTTCGCGACCCATCGCTCCCCCCTCACTATTTGAGAGTCGCTGGTAGAACTGCTGAGTGAGCTTTAACTGCATAAGCCCCTCGTGAATCATACGTTTACGTTGATTCACGTCGGCTTTAACAAAGGCCCTTCCCAAATCGGTTAGAACGATTTGGTTTTTGGGAGTATCAACGAAGTCGAGTAATTCGGCAGCTTTTGCCATTAAAAGAATGTTCAATGAGTCTTTGGTTAACTTGTGAGCCAGAGTGAAGGCATCAGCACGACCGCCGTCTTCCATAACCACTTCAAGAAATCCCACCACTTCGGTCATGTTTACATTCGGCGGAGCTTCAAAACCGGTTCCCTGCAGAGCTGGTGGAACCCATTCTGGTGCATCGGGAATGATTGACTCAGTGAGTACGTCGCGAATGATTTCAACCAAAGACTTCACCGATGCGGTTTTTTCATCGCGAGGATAAGGGAGTTCGTTACGAATCGTGTAACGAATCTGCCCCGGGTTAGAACCCATAACTAAAATTCGGCTACCCATAGAAACCGCCTCGGCAATATTATGGGTGATGAGCACAATCGATTTAATCGCTGTTTTACGAGTGAGCCATAAATTGAGAATTTCCTTGCGAAGAGTTTCGGCCGTTAAAACATCGAGCGCACTGAAGGGCTCATCGAGACATAAAATCGGTCGCTCCATAACCAACGCCCGAGCAAATCCTACTCTCTGCTTCATTCCACCCGAAAGCTCTTTAGGATAGGCTTCTTCAAAGCCCTCAAGACCAACAAGGTCGATAGCTTTTTTTACCCTTTGCTCAACTTCGTCTTGAGCAAGACCCAAAGGTTTTAATCCCAGCGCGACGTTATCGGCCACATTCAACCAAGGCAAAAGAGCAAAGCTTTGAAAAACTAATGAAACATCGTCGTTCACTTCTTCAATGGGTTCGTTATGAGAATAAACTTTTCCGTGTGTCGGATTAAGAAGGCCAGCCATTAAACGCAGGCAGGTTGATTTACCAGAACCCGAGGGACCAAGAAGTACCAAAACCTCATTTTCGAAGAGCGACAAGTTAACGTTATCGAGAACCTTCAAATTACGACCAGACTCCAAACGAAAACTTTGGTAGACGTTTCTTAACTCAATCATGGGTACTAAAGGATTCGACATAAGCATTACCCTTACCTTTCAAATCTAAAACGACGATCAACCCAGTCGTAAACACGATGCCAAACCAAACGATTGACTCCCACAACTACGATCACCATTGCCAGCAATGAACCCGCAAGAAGAGAATAATTTCCCCGAGCGGTGGCTTCACTGATTAGGGCGCCAAGCCCCATAGTGCTCTGAACTTCATTTTTGTAGTGAAGATACTCGGCAACAATACTCGCGTTCCAAGCGCCACCCGCCGCCGTTACTAGCCCGGTTACTAGGTTTGGTAAAATCGAGGGAATATAAAGATTCTTCCAGGTGTCTGTTTTTGAGAGCCCTACTAGTAAAAAAGTTTCTCGCAATTCTCTAGAGATCATTGTGGCACCCGCGAGCACGTTAAACAAAACGTACCACTGAACTCCCAACAACATTAAAACACCGCTGCCAACACCGAGGCCAATCCCTAAAAAGTGCAAGGCCATTAAAACGAGCGGATAAAGCATCGGAGCCGGGAACGACGCCCCCAACTGAATGATTGGCTGAAAAAACCGAGTTCGCGCCGGTGATAAACCCACCCATAAACCAAAAGGAACAGTCCAAAGCGTAGAAACAATCAAACAGGCAATAACCCTTAGTAAGGTCAATAAGGTTGATTTAGTAATCAGAATGGCTTCAGACGCCGAAATACCTTCGAGAAAATTAAAAATTTTGCTCGAACCCCACAAAACCAGAACTAAGGCCGTTAAGCTAAAAAGTCGTCCAAAAACCTGAAAATGATCAAGCCACTCGATACTCTGCACTTTTTCTCGAATGGGTTGATACATCCGAAAGGTAAGGCTTTGCTTTCTCTTTTTTCGCGGCCCATGAAAGGTGGGAGCCCAAATAATTCGAAAGAGTTGTTCAACCCAGCGAACAATATTGGATTCTTGCAACAAGAGCTGCATAAACGGAATCTCTTGGTAGTCTTCGGGTGCTTCATCTAAACGAAATCGTCGGGTCCAAGCGATGATCGGACGCCAAACCACAAAGTCCATTCCCAAAATCAAAACTATAACTGCAACAAAACCACCAAACATTGCCTGAATATTTCCTTGCTCGATAGCAACGGCCATATAAGAACCTAACCCGGGCAGGCGATACTGTTTACCCCCAAGGGTAAAGGCCTCACAGATGGTAAGAAAAAACCATCCCCCTGCCATCGACATCAAGCTGTTCCAGGCGAGCCCACTGGCCGAGAAGGGAAGCTCGACGAGGATAAACTTTTGCCACCAAGAGAGACTCACGTTATCACTCATTTCGTGAAAGCTTTTAGGAACGCCCTTCATAGAAGAGTAAAAACTAAACGTTAAATTCCAAACCTGACCCGTAAAGATCATTAGGATGCACGCCAGTTCCAGGCCCAAATTGTGTTCCGTGAAGAGACTCATTAAACCAAGAACTAATCCTGGCAAAAAACCAATAACTGGAATTGACTGACCGATATCAATAAACGGTAAGATGATTTGTTCTGCCCTTTTGTGTCGAGCGGCCAAATAGCCAAAAACAAGACTGAAGAGTAATGAAAGCAAATACGCCAAGCTCGCACGAAAAAGCGAGTAGATTCCATAAAGAGGTAAGGCTGAAAAACTAAGATCGATGGTAAATTCAGGCTGCAACTCACCCGACCACCTCTGAGCGGTTACAACCGAACCATAAATTAAAAATGTAAGAAGACCGACGACGATCAAATCGACGAAGTGGAAGTTTCTGAAATTTGGTCGTTTGACTGATGTTGAAATCACTTTTGCAAACTATCAAAATTTATCGATACTGTACACCGCAAAGCAATGTTTTTGGGAGACAATTTAGGCGATCTGCTTGAAGATCTTATCATTAGTTTCTGGGTCAGCCTCAGGGCGCCCCCATAAAGGCTGGGCCTGCAGAAAGATTTTTACTAGTTGCTCATCAAACTGAGTACCAGCAAATTTCTGAAGCTCTGCATAGACAGCTTCCACAGGAAGCCCTTGGCGATAGCTTCGATTTTGAGTCATGGCATCGTAGGTGTCGACAATCAAGATAACTCGCGAAACAAGAGGAATTTGATCTCCAGACAAACCATCTGGATACCCTCGTCCATCGAGCCGCTCATGGTGCCCACGAATAGGATCTAGCAGGTCTTTAAAAAAAGGATTATCTGCAACCGCATGAACAATTTGCTCGCTCATTTCGGGGTGTTTTTTCATCATCGCAATTTCTTCGAGATCCAGTTTAGCGGGCTTATGAATCACGCTCTGTGGAACACCAATTTTACCAACATCATGAAAGAGACCCGAAAACTCAGCCACCTTTTGCAGGTAAGGATCAAGACCTGCGTCTCGCGCCAGCAGGCGGGAGTACTCGCCCACTCGACAGCAATGGTAAAACGTCAACGGGTCAACAACTCGCAAGGATTGCATCAATGCTTTCGCAATATCATAGGTTGACGACGGTACGTTGCTATTCCCCGACAAAAATGGCTCCCTTTTGTTCTACCCTACTCTTCGGTCGATTAGCCGAATCCTTTATGAAATATTAACCGACCTTGCTAAAAGTCGGTAATTTCATTAGGAATGCATCTCATCTTGAGGCTCAAAAAACATAAAATCTAGGTTCGAAACAAGGCCTCCACCTCCTATTGCCTAAATCTGAGACTAACCTTTGGGGTTTCCTTTATTTTGGGCCTTCCTTTATTTGCGCCGTAATTAATGCAGTTTCAACTTGGCCATGAACCCCAATCTATTGTAGAGATTGAGGCATTGTATCTAACGTGGTGGTTCAGCGAACCCAAACGTTTTTGAGAGGAAGGTTTAGTATTTATGAGTAACCCCTTTGACCAACAAAAAGCGATCCCTGGAGTTCAGAAAATTATCGCCGTTAGCTCGGGCAAAGGAGGGGTTGGCAAGAGCACTGTAGCCACCAATCTCGCCCTCGCCCTCGGCCAAAAATTTAAAGTCGGCCTTCTCGACGCCGATATCTATGGCCCGAGTCTTCCACGAATGATGGGAACCCTAAATCAAAAACCGACCATCAGTGCCGAGGGAAAAATTGAGCCCATCATTAGGCATGGAATCAAGCTCATGAGCATTGGTTATCTTGTCGAAGAATCGGCGGCTGTCGTCTGGCGAGGCCCCATGCTCTTTAAAGCCATCGACCAATTTCTGCGTGATGTTCAATGGAGTCCCCTTGATATTCTCGTGATCGACCTGCCACCCGGAACTGGTGACATTCAACTGAGTCTGGCTCAAAAGGTTCCATTGAATGGTGTCGTTGTTGTTTCAACACCGCAAAACATTGCCTTCATCGACGCAAAAAAATCTATCGACATGTTTGAACGAGTTCAGGTTCCCAATCTCGGTCTCATCGAAAACATGGCCTATATGATCAACCCAGCCAACGGCGAGCGCATGCAGATTTTTCCTAAAGGAGAAATCGACGGCTATCTTAAGAGCAAAAAAATTGAAAAACTCGGTGAAATTCCTATGAATCCATCGGTGAGCCTAGCCTGCGAGGCAGGAATTCCGATTGTGGAAGCGAGCCCCGATGGCGCTGAGGCAAAAGCTTTTTGTGACATTGCTGAAAAAATAGCGGCTAAACTTTTTTAGGCTGCGAATGATTTTGCTCCCAGAACTTGGCGTATTTCAAAAATATGGAATACGCCGCTCCCACCGCAATGATGAATCCCGCTCTTCCATCGAGAAACCCTCGTTTAAAAATATAGAGCTCGATAAATTTAACGGGTGGCTTACTGAGAAGTTGCCATAATCCAGCTTGTTTACCCGACTTTCGTAGAGCCTCGGCTCCCAAAGTGGAATAACGATTATTAGTCGCTATTTGATCGGCCAAATTATCAAATGGGAAATGAAGCAGGTCATTCTTAAGAACCTCTATATTTTCACCGCGAACCGATTCATGCAAATCATCCGCTGACCACTGTAATTGGCGGCGATTAAATAAGCGAGTTTGATAATCGGGATACCACCCTCCGTGCAGAAGCCATCGACCTAAATGCCAACTTTTCCGCGGAATTTTATAACCGGCACGCGCAGGAAACCCATTTTTAAGTAATTGAACTATCTCTTTCTGCAGCTCTGCCCCTAAGGCCTCGTCGGCATCCAAACAAAGAACCCAATCATATTGGGCTAGTTCAACCGAGCGGCGCTTTTGAGAACCAAAACCCCTCCACTCTTCATCAAAAACTCTTGCCCCTAGACCTTCGGCCAAGGTTCGGGTTTCGTCGCTGCTTCCGCTATCTAAAACAACAATATCTGAAGCAAAAGGAACCGACTGAAGACAGCGTTGAATATTGGTCGCTTCATTCAAAGTAATTACGCACAAGGAGACTGGGAGTTTTTCCATACTTTGAGATTTAATAACAAAACCCCCACCCATCAACCCTTTTTATCAAGCACGCTAGGGGAACTGTCTTTGCTGAAATTCAGAGCCTCCCCTTTAGAACCACGCGTGTCACAAAAAATCTTCTCTTCGCTTTGCTTGTCAAGGGTCGTAGAACTTTGCAAAATGAAAGCTGATCGTTGCTTTAGGAACAGGAACTCAATGCCGTATTTTAAATCTCTTTTTGTTTATTCAGCTCTCCTATTGGTGCCCGCAATGGCTAGCGCCTACCTTACCAATGCTGATTCAGGAGAACTGGTTCCTATTGATCAATACCGACTTGTCATCGAACCCCAAGTCTCTCACTTCAACCTAACCGCGCACTTTGATACTGGTATTTCAGATTCTTCGCAAATGAGAGTTTCCCTGGGGTCCGGTGAAGACGGCACTCACCTAGACTTCTTTTATAAAAATATTCCCGTTCCGGATTATGGCAATCAGCCTGCTATTGGCTACAAGGTGGGAACCATTTTTGCCAGCGATCGAGGAACGAACATCTTTACCGTGCGCTTTATGCCCTTGATTAGCAAATCGTACGAGATTAATCAAAATCGCTGGACACCCTACCTTAGCTTACCACTCAGTGTAAGCACCGTGAAAAGCACATCTACAACACCGATCCATGCTGTGATTGGCACCGAAGTCACCCTGGAGTCAGCTCCAGATATGCAGTTAGGCTGCGAAATTGGCGCTAACATCAAAGACAGCTTTTCCTACGGATCGGTCTTTATTAGTTTTTATTTTGAACCACCAGAGAATGTAACTGAAACACGTAATCATTGACGGATTAATGGAGTAACCAACGATGGTCTTATCACTTTTCATGGGCAACAGCAAATCAGACATCTACGTCGACCTCGGAACGGTCAACACCAAGCTTGTCGTACGCGATCGAGGTCTAATTATTAATGAACCGTCAGTCATCGCTTATACCACCGGTCGACACGGCAAAAAAAACATTGTTGCCGTAGGCAACGATGCGATTGCTCAGGTTAACAAAACCCCAGGGAATTTATTTCTTGGCCGCCCACTCAAAGAAGGCGTTATTGCCGACGTAGAAACGACAGAGTCAATGCTACGCTATTTTATTTCTCGCCCCGGTATAAGCCGATGGCTGTCGCGACCAAGAATCATCGTTTCGATTCCTCATGGCATTAAAAAAATTGAAAAAGAAGCCGTCGTGCATGCGGGTCGCGCTGCTGGAGCGCGCGATGTGGTTCTGGTTGAAGAGCCTATGGTGGCGGCTATTGGCGCCAATCTTCCTATTCAAGAACCAAAAGGGCAAATGTTAATTGATATCGGCGGAGGCACCTCTGAGGTTGCCATCATTGCTCTATCTGCGATTGTTTACTGCCAAACTCTTCGTGTTGGCGGCCAACAACTCAATGATGCAATTGTTCTATGGGTTAAAAAGAATAAGAACGCTATCATTTCTGAAACCGCTGCAGAAGAGCTCAAAATCGAAATCGGTTCTGCCACATTAAAGGAAAGTATCTTATCAAAAAAGATCCAAGCCCGCGATGGTACTTCAGGTTTATCCATGGATCTCGAGATTACCACAAAAGATATTCATGCAGCCATTAAAGATTGTCTCAGCGACCTGATATTTGGCATAAAGCGCGCCCTTGAGAATACCCCTCCAGAGCTTCTCTCTGATATCATCGAAAATGGAATTGTCATTACCGGTGGTGGCAGTCTTTTAAAAGGTATTGATCAAAGAATTCAAGAAGAAGTTAAAATTAAAGTGAAGCGAACTCCCGATCCACTCACAACAATTGCAAAAGGTGGAGAGAGACTTTTAGGTACACCTGAGCTACTTGAAAATATCGAACTCGCGATTGAAGAAGAACACGAGTCTGTCGCGAGGCGCTCGAGCTTTTACTAAGAGCTAATTATACTCCATAGGCAGGCTCTGAATTTTTTTGATAAACTCTTCTGCTTGGAAGGGTTTTAGTTGGTACCCCAAAACGCCATCGCTATAATAGTGGCGCAACTCATTTTCAACAAGATCACCGGTAAGAAAGAAGAAAGGGGTTTTAAACCCCCGACTTCTTAAATCTTTTAGCAAACTAATTCCAGACCCACCGGGCATATTCAGATCTGAAATGATAAGATCAATCACCTGCCCCAGATCTTTTTGGCTTGAAACTGTCGCTAGCGCCTCAGCCGCTGAGTGAGCGGCGAAACATTCAAATCCCTCGTCTGAAAGCAAATCAACCATAATTTCGCACAAATCAGGCTCATCATCGACAATCAAAAGAGTTCTTTTTTTCATAGCGCCATCCTCCGCTCAATTATTTTACCTTGTTAGCCTCGCCTTCGATCGTTACATCAACCTCTTCGCCAACAACAACACCAGCCGCTTTTGCCATTGGCTTATTCCAGGTGATGTTAAAGTCTTTACGATTGATCTTCGTAGTTGCAGAAAAAATAACTTTTTCGTTGCCCCAAGGATCTACGGCTGCTCCCTTGTAGTCTACATTGAGAACCACCGGCTTTGTGATACCATTGAGCGTAAGATCGCCTACTAGCTTATCGATCGCCTTCTTTTTCATTTTTACTTCTTTCATGACAAACGTCATGTAACGCTTAGCTTCGACAAGTTCGCCCTTAGCATCGCGAACACCAAAAAAATCAGGATTCTTAAGGTGCTCGTCACGCTTAGGATCGTTTGTGTTTACGGAATCAAGATCAATTTTTACATCAACCTTTGAAAGAGAATTGGCTTTTTCATCAAAATCAATATCTCCTTCAAATTTATCAAAACGCCCATTCACAGTCGCAATAACTAAGTGTTTCACTTTAAAAGTAACACCAGTATGTGAGGCATCTAATTTGTAGGGGGCCGCAAATAATTTTGTACCCAACAGCAGGGAAGCAATAACAAGAATACGCATTTTTTCTCCTTTAATTGATGTTTATACCAAACAGAATTAGTCTATTATCAGTGTAAAATCAGATTCAATCTCTAACGCGCAAAATGCACTGCCTAAGAAAACAAAAAGCCCGAAGGATGTCCTAAGGGCTTAAAAAAGTACTAAACTTGATGACTTTAGATAAAAATTCGTTTAATCGGCGACCGAACTCATCTTTAACGAGTGGTAAACGGTGTAGTTTTGGGCCGTACGCGAAACCACCTGTCCGAAGGGATGCCCAATCTGCGAGTCAACAATATAGCCACCCGATGTGGTTTGACGATTAGATCCCGCCGTCATCTCGGCTCCGGCTGGCTTTTTTGTTGAAACCTTAGACTCCTGCTCCTGGGAAACACTCACATCCATGCTACACCCAGAAATAAGGTATGAAAAAGCACTAGCAATCATCAATGTTCTGAATGTCTGACTTCTCATAAAAACCTCGTCTCTAGTATTTATCGGCACAAAAACCCAAACACTTTAGTCGACCCTACAACATCAGAACTGTCTCATAATGAGTCATTCCAAAATTCAACTTAAATGGAGAATAAGGTTAAGTTTATTTAACTTCCCAGCCTCATTTCGTTATGAAAAATTAACACTAGCAGAAATTTGCTTTTCTATAAGTGGGGAAAAAAGCAATGAGTTCCGAAGACTTTGAAGAACACTCTAACTCGAATCTTTTTGATTTACTGTCTCAAATTGAGGGTGTTGTAACTGATTCACCAGCCCATGAATTGACAGAATTGCCAGCAAGCTCGCATAGCTTTGCTATTTACCCGCTCAAAAGCCCCTACTACCGCAAGCTTTGTGTTTTTAAATTTGATTCGATCGAAGCTTTTAAAGAATTAAATTTTAATCGTGAACAACACAATCTGGCACGCTGTCTTTTTATCTTCGACAAACTCAACTCCAACATAGCTCTGCAATTATTAGAACAAGGGGCTTTTGCTATTTTTCATTCCCAATCTCTTTTTGAGGACGTTCGGAATAAAATTTATTGGTTCTTCTCCCCTGACGTACAGATTAGCCTTTTGAAAAATTTTTTCTTAAAAAACATCACGCTTACTAAAATTGAGTCAACTCTTCTTGATGCTTTACTCAGGCAAGGCGCTAATGGCCTTACGAGAGCTGATTTAGTAGAGCATTGCTGGCAGGGAGTCAGTGTTCACCACAAGACCCTCGATGTGCACCTTTTTCACCTTAGAAAAAAACTCGAAAGAAAAAACATATCGATAGACTTTAAGAAAAACCGCTGGGCATTAAAATTTAATCTCCCTACAGATTCTCCATTTTCTGAAGATCAAAATGAGACTCAAAATTAAAGCTCACTAATCATTTGTAGGCACGCTCAAGGAGCTCATCCACTCTTTCAATGCTGATACTGCTGTTCCAACTTTTTCGATACAAAAGATCTCGCGGTGGCGGAATAACCAAAAAGTCCGGATGGTCATGGCGCGAGTCCACACCATTTTTAGATTTCACCCAATAACCGTAAGTCACGACCAGATCACCATTTGCATCTCTATCTCCCTCCAGGACATAATCGTATTCTCGAACGATTTCTTTAGTGCCAATAAACTTTTTATCAAAACTTTTCAAAGAGTCCGCTAGGTATATCCACATTCTAACAAAAACAGCATTTGGCTTATCTGGGATGGCCTCCATTTGATAATTGGCTTTATAAACAGGAAAATTCCAGACTTCCACGCCTGGATCGATATCGACAATAAAAGGCTGCTTGCGCTCAAAGAGCTGCACTTCGATCAACCGATGAAACTGCTCCGGAAACACATCCGGATAAATCCATGCATTCTCCTGCCCAGTAAACTTTTGGCCATAATATTTAAATCCATTTTCATCGGCTGCTTCAATTGTTTTTAGAAGTAGTCCTTTTAACTCACCCACCGTAAACGAAACGGTATCATGGTGGGAGCTACCCAGAGAGACGGTCACTGGGTGAAGAGGCTCTGGAAAGGTTATGGCTGCAATTGCCCAGGCATCACATAAGCCTTCCCAAGTGAGCGATTCATCACTAAATTTTTTTCTCTCTTCTGCGGCAGCAGAGGGTGAATTCACTTCTTTGGCCCGCTGATAAAGATCTAACTTAGCTAAGATCGATAGGTTTTTATAATCATATCGATTGGCTGCTCTTGAATTATCAAAAAACGTTGCCTCTCTCTTTGGAAACCACCAAGAAGACCAAGGTATAACCACTGATTGAGCCATTGGTGACCGGTGAGGAAATTCCCTTTGTTTGATGGTCGTTAATCCAAATTCCCGAGTGACCGCAGTAAGAGAAGGATCATTCAACTCTTCGATAATTCCCCTCTCTCTTCCGCGAAGATAATCACCTAAATCTTTATACTGATCCTTTTCGGGAGGCCTCGTATCAGAAGGGTCGATTGGATTATAAAAGGGTCGAGAGACTGACTTCTCGCCTTGCCCACAGGAGACCAAGAAGACACTAACCATTAGGCTAGCTAGAGCTCTCTTTACTTCAATCGGCCAATAAAGTCTGAAAGTCACAAATCCCCCTCAAAACTAAGCAACATCCACGGGACTAACGGAACGTCAGTCCCGTGGACAGGTCTTTAACTCTTTACTAATCCTGCATTTTCACATTACAGAAACCGGCTTTTTTTCCGGTCTCCTCTTGTCTCACCGACTGAGGATTTGCAACTTTCAGTGACTCGATATGACCAGCACAAAACTCATCGGCAGTGCCTTGATGAGCCATAATTTGCTCACACGTCGTCGACTGCACAGTCTCTAGCGTTTCAATAACTTGTTTGTATTGATCACATCCCGCAGCCTGAGGCTCCGAAGCCAATTCCGCTGTAACTGGATTCACCTTGTATTTATTTGAAGATACCGACGTCACAACCACCCGTCGTGTTGGCAAAGCCACGCTACTCTGAGGATCGGCAACCCACTTTGTCTTCAATTCGGTACAAGAAACCTGGATGTTCGACGGGGCCACTTGGTTTTGAAATCGCGCCGGATTGGCGCAGGCTTCACGAAGCTCTTCAAATTGTAAAATACGTGAATCTGACGGAGCCTGCTCAGAAGCCATAGCATTCATTTGACATAAACCAAGGGTTGCAACACAGATTAATAATTGAGTTTTCATTTTATACTCCTAATTTAAAATAGTTTATTTTTATTACGGTCTGTCCGAGCTTTTGAAACCAGGTGCTCCTTTCTCTACACCGGACTAAATCTCAAACCAGACATCGTCTCAACAAGGTCGAGCGTTAACATCGCACCCAGGGGTAGGCTCTCTTTTTGGGGGAGTATCTGCATATCTTTATAGTTGCGGGCCATTAGAACCCAAATCGGTGAGACCAAATTATAATTATTTATACATTGGACTCGATTTGATCACTTCTTGATGATATCCTCTTAAGCTGTAGTCGCTGAGGAGGCTTTTATTTATCATGGAGAACGTCTCAATAGCATTACTCATCTTGTAGGCGCCGCCGCAGCGATTGCCGGTGCCGCCGTTCTTATAACAAAGGCCAGTCTGCTGGGTGATATTTGGAAGATCGTTGGTAGTTGTGTTTATGGCATCGCAATGGTTCTGTTGTATACAGTGTCGACCCTCTATCATTCCCTGCAAGGGCGAGCAAAAAAGATTTTTAAAAAGTTAGATCACATTGCCATCTATTTGCTGATCGCCGGCACCTACACCCCTTTTTGTTTGATTGCGCTAAAAGGAGCCTTAGGCTGGGGACTGCTAATCACCAACTGGGGACTCGCTCTTTTAGGAATTACCTACGAGCTGACTTTAGCAAAGCACACCCGAATACCATCGATGATTATTTATGTGGTCATGGGATGGATGATTGTACTTGCACTAAAACCGCTAGCCTTGGCTCTCTCACTGGCTGGAATGGCTTGGTTAACTATTGGTGGATTGCTCTATACCGGTGGAATTTTCTTTTTCTTATTTGATGATAAGATCAAACACTTTCATGGCATTTGGCACTTGTTTGTTCTTGGTGGGTCAACCTGCCAATACCTGTGCATTGCTCTTTATCTACTGCCTCTTTGAAAGTTTGCCATGAGTGTTTCCAGGGTGGTGTCTTGATCAAAAAACAAAACATAAGCACTCACCATAACGCCGGCAAAAGACCATATACCCATGGTCACGGCGATTCCTAAGTGAAAGAAAAACCCAAAAAATAAAAGCCACGGTCGAACTTTAGGTTTCCAAACAAGGACCGGAAAGTACACTTCAAAGAATAATGTCATAAACACAAAAACTGCAATCATGAGAGGCCATTGCGACGTCCAGGCCATATCGACTACAGTGAATTGTCGATTACCCCAAACAGTCCAGAGAGAAGTTCCATCCCACCAACTCGTTCCCTTGAGCTTTTGAAGGCCTGTGTATCCATAGATCACACACAAATGTAATTGCACCATGCGGGCACCAGCACTACTAAGAAAATCACATTTGATATTGCTCATTCGCTCACGATCAAAATAGTTCAGCACGCTAAAATAAGCGTTATGGCGAGTCCACGAGAGATAAAACAACCACATGGCCCCAATCAGATCAGCGCCGTAAGCGACAAAATAATTTCTTTGAACAAACCCCAAACAGAGAAGCCACGTGATCAACGTCCATAGCCGGCCTCCGATTCCGAGAACTAATCCAAAAAGTAATACTACAAGAATCGCGTGAATATAAGGAACCCATGAGTCGGGCCAAACGAAAACGCTAAAGAGGGGGCGATAAAATTCTGGCATCAAGTTGAGCGCCTGCTGTTTTAAAACCATACCCTGAGAGTTAGTGTAATAAAAACTGACCTCTAGTTGTCGCCAACAGTACAAGCCAAACAGGGCTGAAGCCACGATTAATCTCATCAGGCCTAAATGATAAAGCGATCGAGGTGCGAAGAAGAAGTTTTGCACCGAATCCCAAACAGCAGTAATTCTCTTGATCATGTGTTCACCTCACTGCAGTTGGCCTCAACGGGATAGGCTTCCATTCGATTGTGTTCGAGCGACCAGTCAATCATTCGAGCCTTTTCAAGTGGCGGGACCAACTCTGTTACCTGTCGAACTCTCACTCGATTGGCCTCTGGGTATTGTCGACAAAGGTAACCAATAAAGGCTTGCTCGACGCTGGTTCGAGTGAGCGCAAAAAAACGAACCGCATTCTTTAATCGAATTTTATTTGGGTGAAGTGTTCTTTCTGTGCGCCATTCCGGAAAAAAACCTTCAACCGGAGCCCGCTTCTCCTCCCCATCTTCGGTTTCAAAATACACGGAATAATCAAAGTAAAAGGCTTGAGGTGGATCGGGTGAAAAAAACTCCCAAGTGGCATTCATCCCCAAGGTATTCGCGTAGGGAGCAATCAAATCTCCCCAACGGCGACCCAGAATAGAACCCGAATTGGGCATCAAAACAATAACAGCAAGGTGGTACAGCAAAAAGAGAGTAAAAAGGTTGATCGCCCATTTTTTCATAGAATCCATCCTTGTCGAAGGCTCTAACATCCGGTCAGAGCTTTTACGTCACTATCAAATGTCCCTTCTATAAGTCAGAACTTCATTTAGAAGGGATCACTTACTCGAACCTCTAAACAATCTCCTCGTCGATATCAGCGATATCATTATCTTCGAGACGTTGAGCAAAGTCTAAGTCGTCTTGAGCAGATTCAGCATCCCAAGCTTGCAGTGCCGCTTCGAGTTCTGCTGATTCATCAAGGGCTCCAGTTGGGGCCGCGGCAACTTCGGTTGCCGGTACGTCTACGTCTCCCTCTGGAGCGGCAACCACTTGTGCTAGCTGCTCATCATATTTTTTTAGCCAGTTCACATCGCGAGTCGAAACAGTTTCACCCACCGCGAGTGCTTCTCGCAGATTACGAGCTTTTTCTTCGTCGCGCGCTAGCTTTTGACGGATTTTTTCTTTTTCAAAAAACTCTGAAGAGGTCTCAATCTTTTCAAGCTGATCAGTAATCCGAGTGAGTTCTTCTTCTCCCTCAGAGTAACTTGAACCGATTTTTTCAGAAAGACCATCTGTGATATCGGCTAACTTTGGCTTTTGCTCTTCATCACCAATACCCTCAGGCAAGAGCTCATCAATTTGCGATAAAGTCGGCAACTCTTTCAAATTACGAAGACCAAAAATCTCCAAGAACTTTCTCGTTGTCGCATATTGCATGGGTTTACCGGGTAGATCGCTCTTACCAGCAAAAAGAACCAAGTTTTTTTCCATCAGAGCACGGAGTAAATGCCCAGACTCCACACCGCGAATTTCGTCGATTTCAGCCTTAACGACAGGTTGCTTATAAGCAACGATAGCTAAAACTTCGAGAGCCGGACCCGATACCTTAAAGGCTTTAGCCTTAAACGATCGGCGCATAAATTCCATATTATCGATCTTCGTGCGAAGTTGATAACCACTACCAACCTCTTCAAGCGTAACACCTCGTCTTCCACCAGCATATTCAACTTGAAGCGATTCGATCGCTCTTTTAAGGCGAGCATTGGAAACATTAGTTCCTTTAAAAATCTGTTTGAGCGTTGCTAGCGATACCGGACGATCGGTCGCAAAAAGAACACTTTCGATAATTGATTCCAACTGACTCTCTTCAACAAATTCCAATTCCTCGATCGACGCTGAATCAAAGCCCTCAAGCTCGGTGCCCTCTAATTCAGAGCTCACATCTTTGGTTTCGAGAGAATCAATGGTTTCTCCGTCGAGAGACGCAAAAAGATTTTCCTCGTCAAACGAAATATCTTCACCAACGACTATGTTTTCGATCTCCTGAAGATCTTCTTCAGTCAAAAGGGCCATTGAAGTTTGAATCTCTTCTACTTCATCGCTTTCAAAAACTTTGGCTTTTTCCGCGCCCACAGGGGATTCGTCAGTTTCAGAGTCGAATTCAAACAAACTCGATTTTGCCGCATCGATGAGGTTTGATAAATCTGCATTCACCGCCGCGTCTTCAGCTATTTTTGGAGTTTTCTTTTTTGCCATAATTAAACTTGCCCCTCTTCGCCCTGATCAAGGGATTCAACGATCACAGGAGTTTCCTTTAGTATTTCGTTTTCAAACGCTGCCAATTCTGATTCGGCCGCAAGAATCTCTTCGTCAGAAGCCATTTCTTCTGCCCCCAGCGACAAATCATCGCCTCCGAGATTAGCCAGTTCTGTTTCTTCGGCCAAAGGCAGCTCCAATTGAGCATCGGCCTCGGCTTGTTGAAACATACGCTCTGCCGCCTCTTCCGATTTGAGACCGTCAAATTCCTCTACTCGAGAGATCACGTCGCTCGCGATGTCTTTTTTAGTATCAACATAAACATCACCGTATGTTTCTGCTTGATAGAGTGTCACAAAACCCATTTTTCCTAATTCAAGCAGAGATAAAAAGGTAATCAAAACCTGACGGGTTTTATCGTCTGTAATTGATAGCAACTCTCTCAAAGTGATTCGTTGCCCTGGAATCAAACGGTCTTTGATTTCAAGAATCCGCTGAGCAATAGACTGAGCTTTATGGGCGACACGATGGATCTTCTTTTGAAAAGACCTAAGTGCCCGACGATAACTGGCAATCAATGAAAAGAGGGCGTTTTCTTCGAGGAGAATTTCGTCGTCTTGAGGCTTGATGGTCTCTTTAGAACCACGCAACCAAATATCACGACCCACCATTGGACGTTCGTTAAGATTTTTGGCAGCCTCTTGGAATTTTTGATACTCAAGCAGGCGTTGAACGAGCTCTTTACGAGGATCTACGTTCTCGATAACCTCACCTTGGTCATTGTATTGAGGTAACAGCATACGGCTCTTAATATGAATGAGCGTAGAGGCCATAGAAATAAACTCTCCCGCCACCTCTAAATCGAGTTCACGCATTCTCTTGATATACTCAAGGTACTGATGGGTGATTTCGTGGATCTTGATATCAAAAATATCCATTTCCTCTTTACGAATAAGGTACAAGAGGAGATCCAACGGACCTTCAAATTTAGGCAATGTCACCGTTAACTGATTCAAAACCAAAGTCCCCCAAGTGAATGAAACTTCATGCGGTCACGAACCTCTTTGAGAGTTTTCTGAGCTTCGCTTCGCGCCTGGGCGCATCCCGCGTTTATGATTGAATCAAGCTGTTTTGGATTATTCAACAACTCTTTTCTTCTTTCTCGGGCAGGAGCGATCAAGTGATTGATATTCTCAAAAAGCTTTGCTTTGCAGTCCCCGCAGCCGATTCCGGCCGATCGACAACCCACCGTAACCCAGGCTCGATCTTCTTCGGTGGAAAATAATTTATGATAGTTAAAGAGGTTGCAGCGATCAGGTTCACCTGGGTCTTCTCGGCGAATTCGCTGAGTGTCAGTAATCATTGCGTTCACTTTTTTCTTGAGGTCTTTTTCCTCTTCCGAAAGTAACACTGAGTTATTATACGACTTCGACATCTTTCGACCATCAAGGCCGGGAACTAGAGGCGTTTCTGTGAGAAGCGGCTGCGGCTCGGGCAAACGAGCTTTATAGAGATGATTGAAACGGCGAATAATTTCGCGCGTCAATTCTAGGTGCGAAACTTGATCCGCCCCCACTGGCACCAGCGACGCACGATACATTGCCACGTCGGCCGCCTGCAAAACAGGATAAGCAAAACGACCGAGATTGTGCGTATCGGTTTGTTTGGCCTCTTCAATCGCGTCTTTCCAGGTGGGAACCCTCTCCAACCACCCCATCGGAGTGAGATTGGCAAAAATCATAAAAAGCTCTAAGTGCTCAGGCACCCGACTCTGAATAAAAATGACTGATTTTTCTGGATTCAATCCCCAAGCTATCCAATCAGCCAGCATATCGCGCATCCAAGGATCAACCTCTTTTGTCGTTTTGTAGGCCGACGTCATTCCGTGCCAATCCATCATTCCAAAATAACAAGGATGCTCTTCTTGAAGTTTAAGCCAATTTTTTAACGCACCAAAATAATGGCCAATATGAAGAGTCCCCGTTACACGCATCCCGCTCATCACGCGGCGTGGGGGCTTCGGAGCCTCTGGGGCGGATTTGGAATTTTGATCTAAAGCATCCATAGGGCTCCCGATAAATCTAAGAGTAAGTTAAAGAGAAATTGAATTGGAGCTTGAAAAATAAAAGCCATTCGCGTCTGCAACATGATCATCAACATGATAAACAACATGAATTGATTCTCTTCTAGCCAACGATCCCAGGCGTCCGGAATAAAACGGGCTATTATTTTACCCCCATCGAGAGGGTGCAAAGGGAGTGCATTGAAAACGGCCAAGCTAAGGTTAGTAAAAATAAAAATTTGACCCAAATCGGAGAGTGTTTTTCTCATAGGGGAACCACCGAAGTACTTGGCAACAAACCCCAAGAGAATGGCCATTACAAATGCGAGCAAAATATTTGACGCAGGCCCTGCCAAAGCAATCCAAAAAAGATCTTTTTTAGGATTCTTCAGGTTGCGCTCGTTAATAGGAACGGGATTAGCCCAACCAAAAAAGAAGCCCGTGATAACTCCGATGATTGGAAAGATCACCGTGCCAAGCAAATCCCCATGAGCAAAGGGATTGAGAGTAATTCGACCTGCCAATTCGGCCGTCCGATCACCTTTCCATTTGGCCATTAATCCATGCGCCAATTCATGAAAACAGATCGAGAAAAGAAAGATTGGAAAGAAAGCTGCCACTTTCGTAATCATAAACTGAAGATCCATACCCTGCATGAACAGTCCCCTCTTCGTCTCGCAGTCACTTCTTCAAACGGTATTTTGTTGAATCAGTGCAAACCTTATTTTAGAAAAAATGTGTGTTTAAACCTTTTTCGACCTAAATTTAATCGAAAAGCACGAAAGAGGCCTTAAAAACTTAATAACAACCTTATAATAAGGAGAAACTATGGAGCACCGCCCCGCTTTAACAATGTTGAGTGAAGATGAAGTGGCTTTTAAAGAAGCAGTTCGTTCTTTTGCCGAAGCCGAAATCAAACCTTTGGTTTCTAAAATGGACGAAGAAGCTGCGATGAGCCCTGATGTTGTAAAAAAGCTTTTTGAAATGGGCCTTATGGGAATCGAAACTCCCGAAGCTTACGGCGGTGCAGGAAGTACCTTCACAATGGCCTGTTTGGCCGTTGAAGAGATTGGCCGTATCGATGGTTCTGTGAGCGTTCTTCTTGATGTGCAAAACACCTTGGTTACCAACGCCTTTTTAAAATGGGGTAACGAAGATCAAAAGAAAAAGTATTTACCAAAAATGGCAACGGAATGGGTTGGCGCCTATGCTCTTTCTGAAAGCTCGAGCGGTTCTGATGCTTTTGCCCTTAAACTAAAGGCCGAACTGAAAGGCGACAAATACGTTTTAAATGGCAACAAGCTTTGGATCACCAATGGTAAAGAAGCCAATATTTTTATCGTTTTTGCTAATGTTGATTTTGGCAAAGGCTACAAAGGAATCACAGCGTTTCTCGTAGAGAAATCATTCCCTGGTTTCAAAGTCGGTAAAAAAGAAGACAAACTCGGTATCCGCGCAAGCTCAACTTGCGAATTACTTTTTGAAAACTGCGAAGTGCCAGTTGCTAATGTTCTTGGCGAAGTAGGCAAAGGCTACAAAATTGCCATCGAAACTCTTAACGAAGGCCGTATTGGTATTGGCGCGCAAATGGTGGGAATCGCTCAAGGCGCTTACGAAGCCGCTCTTGGTTACGTAAAATCTCGCGAACAGTTTGGCAAACCCATCGCCCACTTCCAAGGAATCCAATTTCAGTTAGCCGAAATGCGTACGCAACTTGAAGCCGCTCGCTTGATGGTTTACAACGCCGCACGCCTCAAAGACGCTGGCCAAGATTTTATCGAATCAGCAGCGATGGCAAAACTATTCTCTTCAAAAGCCGCAGAGAAAATCACATCAATGGCCATCGACTTGTTTGGTGGTAATGGTTTCACTCGTGAATACCCAGTCGAGAAGTTCTGGAGAGATGCAAAGATTGGTCAGATCTACGAAGGTACCACTAATATGCAAATGCAAACCATTGCTAAAATGGAATTGGGATCGTAGGCGCGATAAAGCAAACCTGGGTGCTCGATCGGAAGGGCGCCGAAGGGATTGGCCCGAAGGGATTCGTAAACGTTCAGACAAGCGGTGCTCGCTTTTAGGCAAAGCCAAAAAGCTCCGCTCCGAACTCACTTTTCCGAATCCCTTCGGGCCAACCCCTTCGGCGCCTTTTTTGTTTTAAGCAGGAATTTTTAAAAATTAAAAAAGAGTTTTTTAGTTGTGTGGTAAGCGCGTTTGATCAATGCTTTTGGTATGAATGCTTTGAGTTTAACGATGAAGGCTCTCGATTTTGCGGCAAGAAAACACCGTGATCAGCGGCGCAAAGATCATCATTCGTCACCCTATATTAATCATCCGATTGCTTTGGCCCAAATTCTTGTGAATGAAGCTAATATCGATGATGAGGTTGTTATTGCGGCGGCCATTCTCCACGATACCATCGAAGACACCGACACCTCCCCTGAAGAAATCGAAGTGCACTTTGGGGCTCATATTCGATCGATCGTTGAAGAGGTCACTGACGATATGACCCTCCCAAAGATGGAACGCCGAGCCCTACAAGTCGAACATGCGGCTCACCTTTCAAAAGAAGCGGCCCTCGTCAAACTCGCCGACAAAATCGCCAACCTACGCGATGTACGACACTCTCCCCCACTCCGCTGGACTCCCGATCGCAAACAAGAGTATCGCGAGTGGGCCCAACGGGTGATCGAAAACATCATCAATCCGCATCCAAAATTGCTCGTGCTTTTTAGCGCCGAGATCAGCTCTTCCTCCAACACCTGAGGAGACGAGCCTCTCGCCGGGGCAAGACCAAGGCACCAAGAAATTCGGGACGGCCAATCCTTGGCCTCCGCCGACGTGGCCAGCCCCGGCGAGAGCATTAAATAAATTTTAGTTGTCGACGAAATGATCATTGCAAGTGGGTCTTCAGATGCTTGAAAAGTATGCACTTTGTCTGCAATTGAATAGTTCTTTTACAGTGCCCGTCTCATACTGATAATTCTAAATACGTTTTAGAGGCTGTTCACTTTTTTTTAAAATTTGGCATTTCTTCATTTTGGTGTCTTCGTTAAACTGTCAGAGTGGGGGCATCATGACGCTATTCAATCGCAATAAACAAATGGGATTTAGCCTTATTGAAATGCTCTTAGTCGTTGCGATTATGGGAATCGTTGCCGCCGGTTTTTCTCAAATCCTCTGGGATTCTAAAAAGTTTCAAAGTCATATAGAGCTCAAAGGTGAATCCGTTGATTTTAAAAACATGACGGCTCTGACTCTCAAGAGCTCTGAGACTTGTAAAAAAGCCCTGCATCTCGACGATGATATTGTAAAGTTTCCAAAAACAGCGATTCCTCATTACGATGGCGACACGTTAAAATGTCCGGCCGGCGATGACAAATGCGAAAAGGCTGTTGGGATTCGTTTAAAAAAACTCGAAATCATGGGCCGCGAAGAATATGATACCAGCTCTTTCTCTGGTGGTCGTGTGGCCTCTGGCGACGACACCGTTGGTGCTAGAGGAACTAAAATTAATCCACGCCTTTATCTCCACGACCTTCAAATCGAGTTCAAAAAACCCCTTGGAGGCACCGGAGAGAATAAAACCACCTATATCACGAGTCTCATGATTCAAATGAACAAGGCTGCTGCGGATGCCTCTATTGGCTCACCAGAGCTCAGAACACGCCAGCCCGTTATTTTTAAATTAGCCGAAGATGGCAATGACTTTAAAGTGGCCGATTGCTTTCTTGATTCGGGTGATGATCCGCAAGGTCAATGTCTTAAATTGGGGGGCCGCTGGCTCGCCAGCTCGAATAATGGTGGTAGTGGGGGAAGTGTATTGGGCATTACGAATGTGTCTTGTCCAAAAACCAAACTCGATACGGGTGGCTCTTCTGGGAAGTGTATCTTCAGCAATAATTATCCGCTAGGCCCAAAGGAGCTTCCTGATGGGATCCCCTGCCATGGCAATCAAAATGAGTTGAATGAGCGTCCCATAACCTGTTTTTTTAAAGATGGGGTAAAAATTAGTGAAAAAATTTGTCCCGCTCGTGATTCCGCTGATACTCCTGGAAAAAAGAAGTGCGTCTTCGTCAATGGAGAATGGCAATTTGTCAAACAAACCGGTGGCACCTACAAAAAGCTAAGAGCTTGCGATGAGGGTGTAGAAGTAACTAAAGCTCCATCAGGCCTTAAAGTTTATGATTGGAACGATAATGGCACTAATCCATTGAATCCCAACGCACTCCCAGATGAGCCCACAATACTCACCGGAGCTGCCCGCTGCCTGGTAGACATCGAAAGAAATATTTATAAAGAATGCACCAATGCAGACCAAGACGAAGGCGAAGCGGCCAAGATGGAAAAAAAGGCTTGTTGGTGGATTAATGGAACTGCAAACAACGGAAAGTTAAGCAGTGCTCAAGCAACTGAAGACCTCATTAAGAAACGAATTTCCTACTGTGAAAAAGTTAACAAAAATGACCCAACAGAGTGCCCCCCCAAAAATAATTTGGGGAACTACAAGGGCTGGTACTACATCACCGGAAAAAATCAGAGTGGTAAGTATATTGGCATCCCTTGCTTCGAAGTAGAGGTGGAACAATAGACTACCAAACTAATTAAAAAAAATTCAGGGTGACTTCTTCGTGCTTCCCTAGCTCATATGTGTTAGGGAATCTCGACAATATGAAAAGCTTTTCTCGCCCTCTGAACCTCTCAAACAAATCTCTCACCCATCGCATTTTGGTGGCGCTTGGCTTGGGACTATTCATGGGCGTGTTTCTGGGTGAAAAAGCAGCGACCTTTCAGATTTTAGGAACCATCTACATTGGCCTTATGCAAATGGCCGTACTACCCTACATCATTTTTTCACTTATTTTGGCCATCGGACGTTTAAATTTTCAGCAAATGAAAAAAATCATTCTGACCAGCGCCGTATTTTTTGTGGGATTTTATCTTGTAGCCGCTACGGTGGTGGTCATTATTTCTACAAGCTTTCCACCCACCATCACAAGCCACACCTTAGAACTGCCCCCCTTGGTTAACAACGGCCCTGGCGATCTTCTGAATTTATTTATTCCTTCAAACCCCTTCAGAGCTCTCGCCGAAAATGCGGTGCCGGCGGTTGTGCTCTTCTCACTTCTATTTGGTTTTGCTGTTATTAACCTTCCCAATAAAGACGACCTTCTCAAACCTTTGCAAGTGATTGTTGATGGCCTTAAACAAGTGAATGCCATGGTTCTTCTTCTCACCCCCCTGGGAATTTTTGGAATGGCGGCAAACCTGGCTGGCACTATGACTCTCGAAGAGCTTCACCGGCTGCAGGCTTATTATTTAACATTCGGGTTTGCGGTTTTACTGTTGAGCTTTGTGGTGCTTCCGGCTCTCGTCGCCTTATCAACCCCCTTTACCTATCGCGAAGTCATCGCTTCATCTCGAAATGCAATGTTAACTGCCTTTGTTACTGGAAGTGTGTTTCCCGTAATGCCTCTTCTTTCGGAGGGAACACGAACCCTTCTCGAAAAAATTCCACCCAAGTCAGACAACAATAATAATCCCACCAATATCAACGATGTTCTCTTGCCATTAGCCTACCCGTTTCCGAGCAGTAATAATGTTGTTGATCTGCTTTTTATACCCTTTGCCGCTTGGTTTATTGGAAAGACACTTTCGCTCTTTGATGCCTTTACTATGGTGGGCTCGGGTTTTTTTCTCCTCTTTGGAAAGGTTTATTTAACCATTCCCTTTTTGCTTAATTATTTTCACCTGCCAGAAAATCTCTTTCAGGTGTTTCTGGGTGCGGGTGTCCTGGCGGCCCGAATGGGTGATTTCTTAGGCCCCATGCACTATTATGCTTTTGTTCTGATTACGGCATCGTACCTTCGAGGTTATTTTGAAGTACGCTGGAGACTAGCGATTCCGGTGCTTGTGAGTGTTTTGATTCCAATTGTTATTGGCATTAGTGTTTTGAACTGGCAAATAAATCGAATCGACGAAAAGGCTACTCAAGCACAAAACATAAATCTCCTGCCCACGCCCACGCTCGAGATCACCGCACCCCTTCAAGAAGTTGAAGCCAGAGAGAATCCGACTCCGCTTTTGATGGGAGAATCGAGACTACAGAGAATTCTCAGACGTGGCATATTACGTGTCGGTTTTCGAGAGAACCAGCGCCCTTTCAGTTATAGAGATTCAACAGCACAACTCATCGGCATTGATATCGACTTAATTCATCGTTTAGCCGCCGAGCTGAATGTTTCGATTGAGGTTATACCCTTCGAATTAGACCAACTCGCCGAACACTTCAAAAAAGATCACTTTGATGTGGCCATCGCTGGAATTCAAGACTCCATTCAAGTGTATTCGAGCCATAGAATGTCTGAACCCTATCTTAGCGCGCGAGTCGCCGTGATTACAAAGGACTATCAGCGAGAAAACATTGAAAACCTCGACGGAAACGCCACTCGTCCCGAGCAACGTTGGAGCGTCGATCAAAACGACATCTGGGCAAAGCGCCTCGCTAAGGTGTTTCCGCAAGCAACAATCATTCCGATGGAAACTATCATTCCCTTTTTTACCGATGCACGATTAGGCCTTGAGGGCCTCATCACCACTGATATAATTGCGCTCTCATGGATGAAGGTTTTGCCTGGATTTGCGATTCAGTACCCGGAAAAAATTCAGGAACACGTCACCTATGGTTTTGCTATTGCAGGCCGAGACTCCGATTTGACCGGTTTGATCAATGAATGGATCGAAATCAAAAAACAAGATCGAACCATTGAAAAGCTACAATCGCGATGGGTTCGTGGCCAGGACCCAGAAAAGTCTAAGCCTCCGCGATGGTCTATCGCCAGCGATGTCTTGGGCTGGGATATCCCCTTTTTATAAAGACCCAAGAACCTGCACCCGTCGGGTGCCATCCGGAAGGACTTGCCAATCAAGGCGTAAATAAAAAAAGTTTTGTGGAATCTGAGAGTCATCGATGCGATCAATCCACTCAACGGCCATGATCACTTGGTCTTCGTAGAACAGGTCCCAAAAACCGCTGCTCTCAATCTCTTCTTCGGTTTGCAATCGAAACAAATCTAAATGATGAAGAACCCAATGAGTACTTTCGTATTGCTGATGAATCGCATACGACGGTGAGTTCGCGTCTTGCGATGACATTCCCAACTCTTGCGCCAAGGCTTTTACAAAATGGGTTTTACCGCTACCCATGTCTCCCTGTAGGCCAATCAAATTACGACTGCTCTTGATGAGAGTTAAAATCTCTTTTGCCAGAGACTGAGTGTCTTCGAGAGATTTGAGATCTTTGGTAAATAGCATTTTAAGACGAGCGTTTGCCATACAGGCCTTTCAAAACACGGGGCAAAAGATCTGGCAAGTCCGAAGCCACAAGTGTGAAATCATTCTTCCATTTTTTAACATAAAGATCACCTGCTCGCCCATGGAGATAAACCGCAAAGCGAAGTGCCTGTTCGAAGGATTGCCCCCTCGCAAGGGCGCCTCCGATCATTCCTGCTAATACGTCACCGGTTCCTGCTTTGGCGAGAACAGGCCCCCCGGCACCAATCACGGAGACCTCTCGTTGAGATTCGCAAATCATCGTGCGAAAGCCCTTCAAGATAGGACTTCCACCCAATTGTTCTTTAGCTCTCATGAGCATTTGGAATCTATTCTCATTGATTGTATCAACTTTAACGTCGAGAAGTCGCGCCAACTCTCCCGCATGAGGGGTGAGAACCCATGACTTGGGAACCGGATAAAGATTTTTAATCTTTAGTAATTGAAGGGCATCGGCATCAATAACGACCGGGAGATGAGAAAACTTTTTTAACACATTTTTAATCAAACGTTCACTCTGCTCAGAGACACCAAGGCCAGGTCCAATCACAACGGCTGTTGGAGCTTTAATCTTATTTAAAAAATATAACTCTGAATCAAGGATCGCTGACATAATGTGGGGTGGAACCGAAACTTTATACCCAGAGGACTGTTGCCACCGCGCCCAAGTCACATATCCTGCCCCCATACGAGCACCTGCAAGAGCGGCGAGGGCTCCAGCCCCTTCCATTCCCTCAGAACCAGCAATCACCAACAGGTGACCTCGGTTTGACTTATGGTTATTCCAAGATGCTCTTTCGGGGAAATCATTGAGAACTTCTCGAACACCTACAAATTTTATTTTGGGACTTAGTTGCCCTACCGCCTCATCTGAAAAACCAATGTTCAGAACTTTAATCCGACCACACACAGAAGGACCATCACCGATGAGCATTCCAAGTTTGGCAAAACCCATAGTATAAGTTTGATTCGCAATTACCACTCCCTCGCAAGCGAGCCCCGTGGTGCCATGAAGTCCCGACGGAATATCAATAGCAATGGTTACAGAAGACCGTTGTTGTAAAAACCGTATTGAGCTTTGCCAATTTGAACTGAGAGGGCGCGACAAACCGACACCAAAGGCCGCATCCACCATGATATCCCAGATCAATGGGGTTGGGCGGCTTGTGAGAAAATCCAAGCCCTTATCGCCCACCCAAATCACAAAAGGAAACTCTGACAGGAGCTCGTCCTTCTTTTTTAACCACAATGGTGACGCCCCCTCTTCGGGGCAAACCAAGGTTAACTGAATAGCCTTTGATTGGCGCCTCAGAAGTTCGCGCGCAATCACCAAACCATCGCCGCCATTGTTACCGGGTCCGACCAAAACGACTATTTTTTTAAATTGGGGAAAATCTTTTAACAACTGGGAGGCAGCCTTCGAACCAGCCCTCTCCATCAGTGATTCAGCAGAAACATTTTGGATTGTTTGAGTGAGATGATCGAGCTGCTGCGCTTGTTCGGCGGTCACCAGTTTTCTCATCTCCACCACACCTAATTAGATTTATTTTAGTTGTTTGATTGTTTTTTTAATAGCCGCAGTCAAACCCATCTCGACAGAGTAACAAACGATTGAATGCCCAATATTAACTTCGCGCAGATGCGGAAGGGCCGTGATTTCTTTGGCTGTTTCAAAATCAAGGCCATGCCCAGCATGAACGCGAAGGCCGTTTTTATTGGCAAATTCAGCTGCCACATTGAGGGCGTGCCATTCCTGCCGTCGGACCTGCCCCTTGGCGTTGACCCAATGCCCGGTATGGAATTCAACCGCGTCAGCACCAAGCTCTGCTGCTTCGTTAACTTGATTGATCGATGGACCAATAAACAAAGAAACTTTAATGCCTTGTTTTTGAAGCTTTGGAATCAACTGAGAAAGCGCCTTTGAGGCTTTTACAACATCTAGGCCACCCTCGGTTGTTAATTCTTTACGTTTTTCAGGCACCAAGCAAACCCATTCCGGCTTGTACTTGATAGCAAGCTTCTCCATTTCGGGAGTGAGTGCCATTTCTAGATTTAACGGAATACCCTTGGTATTCGAAAGAGCATCAAGATCTTCTAGTTGGATATGGCGGCGATCTTCCCGAAGATGAATGGTGATTTGATCAGCTCCCGCTTTCATCGCTAACTTAGCCATATCAACAAGATCAGGATAAGATGTTGTTCCGCCACGAACTTGTCGTAGTGTAGCGATATGATCGATATTAACACCTAAACTAATCTTGCGTTTCTTCATTACATTAACTCTTTCTCTAAGAGAGCCGCAATGTCTTGGGCATGCTCATGAATTCTGTTTCGATCGGGTCCTTCTACCAATATTCTAATCACAGGTTCAGTTCCAGAGAAACGAATAAATAAACGCCCCTCCTCTCCTAGCTCTGTGGAGATTTTACCAATCAGTTCGTTATACCCTTTAATGTCATCAAGGGAGGCTCGACGTTTGACCCGCACGTTGATCAAAATTTGCGGAACTTCTTCAATCCAACCCTGGAGTTCGCTGAGTCGCTTTTTACTCTCGCGCATAACAGCCAATACGTTAAGCGCTGCCACACAACCATCACCGGTTGTTGAGTGGTCGAGAAAAATAATATGGCCCGACTGTTCTCCACCGAGATTACCCGATGAGCGACGAAGTTCTTCCACCACATACTTATCGCCGACATTCACTTTTGAAACCTGGATGCCGTGTTTTTTCATCACTTTTTCTAGGCCAAAGTTACTCATGTGAGTAACAACTAGCCGGTTGTTTTTCAGAGTGCCGTTCTTTTTCATGTGGATAGCGCAGATTCCGAGAATATGGTCGCCATTTAAAACCTGACCTTTTTCATCAACCATCATCACGCGATCGGCATCGCCGTCGAGGCTCACGCCCACATCGGCACGATAAAAAAGAACTGCATTGGCAACGGCCGTAGGATAGAGTGCTCCAGATTTATCATTAATATTAAGACCATTAGGCTCATCACCAATTTGAATCACTTCGGCACCGAGTTCTTCAAATACAGCCTTAGCTACTTTGTAAGAAGCGCCATTGGCCGTATCGAGAACAATGCGCAAACCATCGAGGGTAAAATCCATCGGAAAAGTGTTTTTTGCGTGAACAATATAGCGCCCCTGAGCATCGTCAATGCGGCGAGATCTCCCAAGCTGATTTGACTTTGCCAGATACTCGTCGAAATGATCTTCGTGAATAAGGCGCTCTATCTCACGTTCCATCTCATCTGGAATTTTAAACCCATCTGCGGCAAAGATTTTAATGCCGTTATCTGAATAAGGATTGTGACTAGCAGAAATAACAATCCCGGCATCGGCTCTCATATTGCGTGTAATAAAACCGATTCCTGGTGTTGGTAGCGGGCCTACTAATTGAACATCGACACCCATGGAGTTCAAACCCGACGCCAATGCCATTTCTAACATATAACCCGAAAGGCGCGTATCTTTACCGATAACTACCTTGGGCGTTGGTGATTTACCCTCTACCCGTTTTTTTTGTAGTAACACGCCAATAGCTTGACCTACTTTAACAACCACGTTTGGAAGCATGGGAAACTGATTAGCCTGGCCGCGAATACCATCGGTTCCAAAAAGTTTTGCTGGCGCTTTTGATTTTTCGTTTTTCTTATTAACTTGTTTATCCACGTCTCTCACCTTTATACGCATCCATTAAAGTAAACCTTTATTTTACGGGCTCTACCTTTAATTTATTAATTTGCAATACCACTTCTCGTGGCTTGATAGAAAGCACTTTTATCGCCGATGGCAACTGAAGATCTGTTATGGGAATTTCAGCCGAATTCGGCCCGAGACTTGGTGTTCGAATCGGCACGATCAGCGTAGCTGGCCACGACTTCTCTAGAAATCTTTTCAAGATAGGACGGGGGCCCTCCACCCGAACATTCACCTCGAACTCTCTTGGCCCAACAATTTCATAATCGTTAGGAACTACGAACTGCACCATCACATTTTGATTGGCAACCATCTCACGTTGACTGACCACGGTAACCCACAAAATTAATGTGATCAAAAAGGCGATCACTTTGTAGCCAAAATGTTCTATCGAAAAACGCTTGGTTATCATGCAACCACTCCCTTGTATTTTAATCCAAGGAATTCATAAATAGTTCGGCGAAGCTCCACGGCATCAACATTAGGTATTAAATGACCCGCCTGTACAATTCCAACGGATCGAGACTCTTCACTCACTACTAAAACAAGAGCATCCGTTTCTTCGGTGAGACCCAGAGCTGCCCTATGGCGAGTTCCCAGGTTGCGATCAAGAATAGGATTTTTACTCAGCGGTAAAAAACACCCTACGGAGAGAATACGACTATTCCGAATGACCATGGCCCCATCATGCACCGGACTGGTGGGGTGAAAAACGGATTCAATAATTTCGGAAGACACACGACTATCCATTTCGGTGCCCGATTCGATGTGATAATCTACAGAAATATCTCTTTCAATCACAACAAGAGCGCCGAATCCTTTTTGAGCGGTCCCCATGATTCCCTTGACGATCTCTTCGATTACATGGGTTTCTTGAACAGTCGAAACACCATTAAGAAAAGACTGACTTCCTAGCTGGGCAAGAACACGACGAATTTCACTTTGAAACAGAATCACCACAATCAAAAAGAGATGAGCAAAAAACTTATCGAGTAACCAGTTAAATGTATATAAGCCAAAATGAAGACTAAGAATGTAAAATATCGCTAATAGGCCCAAACCTGATAGAATTTGAACCGCCCCCGTTTTTCTAATAAGCAACAGGAGTCGGTAAACTAAAAACCAAACGAGCAAAAGGTCAATTGCGTCTTGCCAACGAAATTGACCCCAAATAAATTGCCAGTTTTCAATGAACTGTCGAAACAAACTATCCACCCATCCTCCCTGATCGGTGAAAAATATTAAACCGTAACAGGACCTCGCCCACCCACAGGATCATTGCCGCTATCACCTTTGGCTTTTTCAATGGCCTCAGCCGAGATTTCAACTTTATCTCCGCCTTGCCCACCACCACCACTGTGTCGGTTAGCGTTCTCTCGCATTTTTTGAATTTCTTGAACGAGTCCGCCATTCACTAAAAATTCAACTTCTTGACTATCAATAGTTTCATATTCGAGAAGGGCTTGAGTGAGTTTTTCGAGAGCTTCACGACCTTCTTCAAGAATCGTTTTAGCTTTTTTGTATCCTTCGTCGATAATTCTGAACACTTCCGCATCAATCTCTTGAGCTTTAGAATCAGAATAATCTCTCGATGTTGAACCATACTGCATTCCTAAGAACACTGGGCCTTCGCGTTTTTCGTATGAGAGAGGACCAAGCTTATCGCTCATGCCCCACTCACAAACCATGCGTCGTGCAATTTCAGTGGCTCTTTCGATGTCGTTACCCGCACCCGTCGTTACATCTTTGTAGATCAACTCTTCTGCTGCTCGACCACCAAACAAAAAGGCAATCATGTTTTCAGCTTTTGATTTTGACAGATTCAAAGAGTCTTTTTCTGGAAGTGTTTGAGTAATACCAAGTGCCATTCCGCGGGGAATGATAGTGACTTTATGAATTGGATCCAAACCAGAAAGTTTCTTACCAACAAGTGTATGACCAGCCTCGTGATAGGCTGTGATCTTTTTGTCTTCGTCGGAGATGACCATCGAACGACGCTCAGAACCCATCAATACTTTGTCTTTAGCCATTTCGAAATCGACCATGGTCAAAAACTTTTTTTCTCCACGAGCGGCAACAAGAGCTGCTTCGTTGACCAAGTTTTCAAGATCAGCACCAGAAAATCCCGGAGTCCCGCGCGCAATTTTACTAAGGTCAACATCGGGCCCCAATGGGGTCTTACGAGTGTGAACTTGAAGAACGAAAAGGCGGCCGTTTAAATCAGGCTTATTAACGACAACTCGTCGATCAAAACGTCCAGGTCGCAACAAGGCGGGATCAAGAACATCGGGACGGTTGGTGGCCGCAATCAAAATAACTCCATCATTACTCTCGAAACCATCCATTTCTACGAGAAGTTGGTTCAGCGTTTGCTCACGTTCGTCGTGTCCTCCGCCCATACCAGCTCCACGATGACGACCGACAGCATCGATTTCATCGATAAAAATCAAACAGGGAGCTTGGCGTTTCCCTTGCTCGAAAAGATCACGAACACGGCTCGCACCAACACCCACAAACATTTCAACAAAGTCAGAACCAGAAATGGTAAAGAACGGAACGCCAGCTTCGCCCGCAATCGCACGAGCCAACAAAGTTTTACCTGTTCCCGGAGGGCCAACGAGCAATACGCCTTTTGGAATACGACCACCCAAACGAGTGTATTTTTTTGGGTCTTTTAAGAAATGAACAATCTCACTCAACTCTTCTTTGGCCTCATCAACCCCCGCGACGTCTTTGAAGGTGACTTTATTTTTATGCTCAGTCAAAAGTCGAGCACGGCTCTTACCAAAAGACATGGCCTTACCACCGCCCACCTGAACTTGGCGCATGATGAACAAGAACATGAGAACAATCAAAACCAGTGGCAACCAGTTTATGAGAAACGACTGAAACACGTTCGCATTTTCGCCACGTTCGTAATTGGGAACAATTCCCATGGCCTTGACCTCTTTGTAACCCTCGTCAGTAGTATTACCAATAATATTGAAGTACTTACCACTGTACTTGGTTTCAAACTCAGGCTTCACTTCACCGTAAATTTCGCTCGTGTCTTGTTTAAATGTAACCGAAGCAACTTCGTTATTTTTCAAAGCCTCTACGAAACGGGAGTAGTTGAACTCTTGAATCATTGTGGGATGACGATTTTCGTAGGAATGCCACAAGAAAATCCCCATCAAAAACAAGAAGAACCACAAAGCCAAGGTCTTTTGACTGTTACGCATGAATATTCCTTTCAAAAAAACCACTCACTTCAACAGTGTTAGTTTATCTGTAGATAACCTTATAGATACAATGAAAGGTCGCCTCAAATAAAAAAACTCGCCGAAAGGGTGAGTCAGAGAAAATGTGAGATGATCTCCGCTCTTACCTGCCTCGCGTCAATCGCCCATAAGACAGATCTAAAAGTGAATGTGTGTACGATTTGTGAGTTGTCTAGTCGCTTGTGGATTTCTTCAATTTGCCCCTGCGAATAATCTCGAAGGCCAAGCTTTAATAAAACTGTGGCTAATAAGCGCCTTTGGTCGCTCTTAGAAAGCCCCAAATATCCCTGCCGAGCAAATGAGAGTCGACTCTGCCCCTCAATTGTCAGTTCAAGAGGCACCGGAATCTCCATGGCCTCGACCAAGAGCTGAAGCGAGCGACCCAAGTTGGCCGTCAAACCCCTCTGACGGTTCTCAATAAAAGGAAGAAGTTGATGTCGAACCCAGTTCCTCTGAGGGTCGAGAGACGAATTCGATGGGTCTTCGAGGTTAGTTAAGTTATTTTTTTTAGCGTACTCCATGATCTCGGAGCGAGACACCTCGAGGAGGGGGCGCCAAAGATCTCCCTCCAACGACGTCATTGAGCTCAACCCCGCAGGGCCAGTCCCTCGCAACAGTCGCAAGATTCGAGTTTCTAATAAATCGTCAAAATGATGGGCCGTGAGAATTAAATCGCATTCATGCTCGAGCTTTAGTCGATGAAGCTCGTGATAACGATACTCACGCAAGGATTCCTCGGAGAAAAGTGGTTGAGGGCTAGGTCCACCCTGAACAAAGGAAACACCTAATTTTGTAACACAGTAGTCGCGACACCACTCCAAGGCTTCATCACGCCAAGCCTGATTCTCAGCTTGGCCATGGTGAACATGAGCGGCAATAAACTCGAATTGGCCTGCCGATGACAATCGATGGATCACATTGAGCAAAACAACAGAATCCACGCCTCCGCTAAACGCCACCAATAGCCGTTTAAACGGGGGCCACTCACGTTTGCTCTTCCAAATTTTATGATCTAAATCTGACCAAACCGTCTTTTTCACAAGCTCTTCATGCGGCTAAATATGATTTTTGGCAACGCCTATAGTTTTTAAATTTACGAATTCCAAGACCCCATGAGCACCTAACTCTCGTCCCCAACCCGAATCTTTGATTCCACCAAAAGGAACCCGGGGATCACTCTGAACCGTATCATTAATGGCAACAACACCTGCTTCAATTTCATCGGCCGCTATTTGCCATGCAAGCTCCGCATTTCGAGAAAAAATCGCCGCACCTAATCCGTAGGTGGTTTGATTGGCCCAGTGAATAGCCTCCTCATTTGATGCCACCGATAATAAAGGCATCACCGGTCCGAAACATTCCTCATTAAAAATAGGCATACCTGGATTAATGAGATCAACCACTGTGGGCTCTACAAAAAAACCTTTACCGTTAGATGGCGGTTCAGAAGAGCTTACACCGGCTATAACTTGGGCTCCCAATCGAACACTGTTATCTAATTGCTGTAATAACCCAGCACGCAATCGCTCTTCGGCCATCGGACCAATATCTGTAGTTTCTAAGGCAGGGTCTCCCATTTGGAGTTTGCTAACTTGGCTTAAAACCTCTCTTTTGAAGTCTTGATAAACATCTTGGTGAATAATAAATCTCTTGGCCGCGACACAGCTTTGACCCGCATTGATAAAACGAGATTTAACGCACAACTGAGCTGCCAATTCGATATCCGCATCAGCCAAAATTAAATAAGGGTCACTCCCCCCCAATTCAAGAACGCATTTTTTTAAATAACGACCGGCTGTAGAGGCGAGAAGTCTCCCCACGCGCGTACTGCCAGTAAAGCTCACCGCACGAACTCTTGAATCTCCAATAACTTGCTCAACGTGTTCATTCGTCATTGGCAATTGAGTTAACACTGAGGAGGAAAAAGCTTCTCGCACGAGATCTTGGATCCTGCGAGCGCACCCCTGCACCGATGGCGCATGCTTTAATAGAACCACATTTCCCGTGAGCCACGCTGGAACTGCAAAGCGAATCACCTGCCAAAAGGGAAAATTCCACGGCATCACGGCAAGCACGATTCCTAGCGGCTTTTTAACAACCCAAGTATGGCCATAATGAGCCGACACCTCTTCACTGGCCACAAACCTTTCGCCCATTTCTGCATAGTAGTCACAAGTGAAGGCACACTTTTCTATTTCAGCTCGCCCCTGTTTGATAGGTTTTCCCATCTCCTGAGCCATGAGCTGCGCAAGAAGCTCTTTGTTCTTACGCAAAAGATGGCCGAGGCGAAGAATTCCTTCAGTTCGGTCATAAACTGGAAAACGACGAAAATTGAAAAATTCTTTTTCTAGTTCAGAAATCCCCGCATCGATTTCTTCTGGGGTTGAATAAAAATACTGGGAAAGTGGTTCTCCCGTGTTTGGATTTATCGTTGTCCAATGCCGACTGGGGTTTTCCGTAATACTCATGACTTCGATTGAGTTGAGTCTTTTTTAATAATTTCAATATCGGCTGTGATTCGAAAACGATGGGTTTCGGCGATTTTGGCAAACTCCTTCGCAAAATCCACCTTTTGAATAATTTGAATAATTTCTTTACCCACTCGCTGAATGAGCTCTTCTTTAGAACGACCGGCTTGTTGCAAAAGTACATTCAGAAACTCTTTAGGGAGCTTAAGTTCAGCCAAATAGGTGCGAATGTTCTCTTCCGTCATGAAAGCCGCACCTACACCCGCCGCAAAAACTTTTTTTAGTGCTTCACCAAAAAGACTCCGAGTTTCATCGGAGCCATCAATATCTTCATCGTCTTCGTGAGAATGATGACTCTTTTTGCCCGTCATAGACTCCTCCTCTACTTACCGTAAAGTTCTTGGACTCGTTTATGATAGGAGCTCATCATCGCAGGCAGATTGACATTGACAAGAGCTTTGGCAATAGGACCAGGGACAAACATATTAAAAGTAGCGTCTAACTGATAACTCGCGCGGCATTTCCCGGCTTCGTCTTGAAGCTTCCAAGAGCCCACTGAAGTTTTGAACATGTCGCCCGACTCAAGCTGCCAACTAATCTCGCTCGGAGCAATTTCGCTAAGCCATAGATTGTATTTGAACGACTTAATCACAGAAACTTCAAACTCAACGAGTTTTTTAACGCCATTGGCTTGAAGTACTTTCGTTTTTGATACCTCTTTAAGAAATTCTGGATATTTTTCGTAATCAGAAATAATTTTAAAAAACTGTTCTACACTACAGTTAAAAACTTCGGTTGTTTGAGCACTGGCCACTGAGACCTCCTACTTTTTAGAAAGCTTATACGTCATTTCATGCCATCTTGATGACTTTGACAACATAGATCTTATTTTTGTCTTTGTCCAAGTTTTGTAAGACATCCCAATTATAGGAAGACGTCTATTAACTCTTCTTACCGAAATTTTTAAAGAGGGCCTCTGCCTGCGCCCTGAGGTCCTCTTTTGATGGTCCCGCCACCGCTGACTTATCACCTATTTTAAAGTAATCGCAAAAATTAGAACGATCTTTTTCTCTAACCACATCGGCTTGCGGCTCTCGACATTCATTGTAGGCCGATCGGTCGTACCAGGTACAATTCTTACAAACATGAACATCTGCTCGGCATGAAGGGCACTCTTCTCGACGACCCACTTCAGCGCCGAGATTGAGGCTTTTACCACAAGAAAAGCAAGCACCCGCCACTTCTAAACCCCGGGCTTAATCGTCAAGTTGTGGTGAGCTTGAATGGTTCTGACGGTTCCTGTTTTAGAACGCATAACTACCGAATGTGTTGTCGCCTGACGCCCAGGCAAAAGTTTAATACCTTTTAAAAGAGGCCCATCCGTAACACCAGTCGCACAAAACATAACCGAGCCAAAGGCAAGCTCATCTAACTTATAAGTCTTATTGAGATCAGCAACTCCCATTTTCGTAGCTCGGACTTTTTCTTCATCATTGCGAAACTTTAATCGACCTTGAAAATCGCCTCCCATGCAGCGCATTGCCGCCGCAGAGATAACTCCCTCTGGAGCTCCACCGATACCGATGAGCATGTCGATCCCTGATTCAGGCCAAGCAGCTGCTACCGCCGCCGAAACATCACCATCGCCAATCAATTGAATTCGAGCACCCGTTTTTCTAACTTCCTGAATGAGATCGTGGTGACGAGGTCGATCAAGAATTACAACCATCATGTCACCGACGGGTTTTCTAAGTGCTTCCGCCACGCGATGAACATTTTCGGTTGGGCTTAGATCAAGATTAATAACACCCTTTGCTCCCGGTCCGCAGGCAATCTTGTCCATATAGGTGTCTGGAGCATGTAGGAAACCGCCTTTTTCTGCCACTGCGATCACCGAAATGGCACCAACTCCACCCTTGGCACAAATCGTAGTTCCTTCGAGCGGATCAAGAGCAATATCAATTTTAGGAGCTTCATCGGATTTGCGACCAACCTTTTCACCAATATAGAGCATTGGAGCTTCATCGCGCTCGCCCTCTCCGATCACGACTGTTCCATCGATTCTTAACGTATCGAAGGCTCTGCGCATGGCATCCACAGCTGCTTTATCGGCTGCATTTTCATCACCACGACCGATTAAATTGGCGCAAGCAAGCGCTGCTGCCTCGGTGATTCGAACAAACTCCAAAGCTAAGTTACGATCCATGATTGGTCTCCCCTATTTTTTCTGCCTCTCGAGCAAAAAATTTTTTTAGTTCCCCTGGAGGTTTAATTGGCTGCATTTTGTTATTAACGCAAGCAAGAACCACAACTCCCTGCGAAACCACTGGGTGATCATGTTTTAGAGATCGAATTATTGCCTCAAATTGGAAGCGACTTCGTCTCTGCACAACCTGCAGTTCGACTTCAAACTCGTCTCCCCAACGCAGAGGAGCTTTGTAGCTGATATTGATATCAATCACTGCAAAAACGCAATCTTGTTCGACCCCATGAAGGTGAATTAAGTTTTCAGCTCTCAGCCATGCAAATCGAGCTTCTTCCATGTAACGAATATAGTTTGAATGATGCACAACGCCCATCAAGTCCGTCTCATAAAGATGAACGGGGCGAGAGTATTTGAAGGACATTTGAAGTCTCCTTACAGACCCATCTTCTTTCTTTGTAAAAGATCGAAGATTGCTTGAGTATCATCGTTTCCTTTTGGAATCCGAATCAAGAGTCTTTGTAATCGGTCAATCCAACCGTGGCCAAGGGAGAGCTTTTGCTCCGAAAAGTTCTTTATCAGAAAGGGCGCGCCGTATCCAGCTGCCTCATCCGCTGTGCTCGCCGTTCTGGCCACACGAAAGTAGCCATTTTCGTAAACTAAAACCGTATTGTCGTATTCGATATAAGCCTTGGCGACACTAAATCCATCTTTCCAAATAAAGAAGTTTGTATCGAAGGGACCATGATACCAAGTATCGCAATCTAGATGCCCCTTCAAAAGCTCAGGCTGCATTTCACGAATATTTTCTGCCACAATATAATCTTTGATTGTTTGATCGATCTTGATTCGCCCCTCAGGACTGGTCGAATCAATTTTAAATCCGATGACGGTCGCAGTCTTTCTTACCACTCGAAGAGCAACCTGCACCTGTTGCTGATCCTCCCCTGGCAAAAGAATATTACCCTCAACATAATCGCCTAGCTTGATGTTATCCATGAACCCGTGACCGTTAATGGCTAAACCTGAATAACTCAGATCGAGCACTGGAGACTTGCCCCCTTTGGGCCAAAGAAACTGGAGTCCACCCATGAGATCAAAATGTCCATCAGGATGGGCTAGCAATAATCTAGGAAATTTTCGACGATCTATTAATTCGATACTCACCAGCTCACCTCTTACGACAACAGGTTCTATTTACTATGATTGGAGAATTCGTAAGCGAAAGCAAGTGTTTGCTTAAAGCTCAATGCACCAGCGCCGCTCTTTTTTCTTCGATGATTCGCCTCATCTCTTTAGCAACATAGCTCATCACAGCCTCACAACCGGGAATAAACAAAAACGAAGCTAAATTCACCTCCCCCGAATAATCCCCCTCAAAACCAATCTCGGTGGTCTCCTTTGAGTAAGAAGAAAAATTCAAATGCCCCCGTAAACCTTTAAAAAATCCCTGTTCAACGCGAAACGATAGCGATCTGATGGATGGCAACTCTTGCTGTTCCTTGATAACAACCAAAAGGTTGCGGGAAAATCCAAGAAATCGAATATCGAGAGCGAGTCTACTCGAAGGCTTATCAAAGCTGACTGTCCTAAAAAACCAATCGAGACGCGCCAATTGTTCATATTGACGAGCAACGTTCCAACTTGTTTGCAAATCGGCCTTCACGTGCCCACCACCACTGAAGCGCCATTGATGGTTATCAGAGAGTCTTTTGACTGAAACAAAAATTTCTCGATTTTGAACCACTCTTTGATACAGATCAGGCTTGACCCTCCAAAAAGGAGACGGCCCTGCTCCGTCAACGCCCACGAGGGCAAAGACCGGCTGTAATAACCAAAAATAAGTGAGTAAAAAACCCCATCGCATCAACAACAAATATTTTTCCTTGTTTCAATCCCTAAACAAATCCGATAGTGTGGGCATAGTTTTGCAAAAAAGGAGATGGCATGTCCACGAATGATTGGCGAAAAAAACTACCAATGTGGTTTACCTACAGCCGGATGTTACTCGCCATTCCCATTCTTGCGTTGATGACCATTGATAGCATTGCTGCTCGTTGGGCGGCCTGCGTCCTGTTTGGACTAGCCAGTGTCACCGACTATTACGATGGCTATTTTGCACGAAAATACGACGCTTCGACCAATATGGGAAAGTTCATGGATCCCGTGGCAGATAAAATTCTGGTCTCTGCTATTTTAGTGATGTTGGTGGTTCAAAACTTGATAGATCCCTACATGGTGGTTCTCATTATCACTCGCGACACGCTCATTGGAGGGCTTCGTTCGGTGGCTGCCGCCGATCAAATCGTTATTGCTGCTAAACCTGCAGGCAAATGGAAAACAGCCATGCAAATGCTTGCGATCCCTTTCCTAATTTTGGGCCCGAAGGTGTGGACTTTTTTCCCTCTCCATCAAGTGGGTTATGGTGCCCTCTGGCTGAGTACGGTTCTCAGTTTAACCAGCGGTTGGGAGTATTATCAAGGCTACCAAGAAGCCATTAAAAATAAGTAAAAACAATTATTTGCGATAATTAACACTCGACCTGATAGCAATAAAAGAACGTGGGGTCTGTCCCCAAAAAAGACGAGCTCCGTCCCCAAAACTCATCAAGTTTTACAAAGATTAGTGAGGCTGACGCCCCAAGCCTTATTCTGTAAATCAAATCATTGACATAAATTAACGAGCTTATTAAACCATGGGTCTTCGTAACGATTTTGCGGGTGTAGCTCAGTTGGCTAGAGCGCAACCTTGCCAAGGTTGAGGTCGTGGGTTCGAGCCCCATCACCCGCTCCAATTATCTCTAATATCAAACGAGAGATTGGTTCTTCCGCAAAACAAATAAGATTAAATAAATTCATAAACTGGTATCGATCGCTCCCTTAGCGTTTTGACTATCGAAACTACCTTAGCCGCAACGTAATCCACTTCTTCTTCCGTGGTGTATCTACCCAATCCAAAACGTAAAGTAGAATGAGCAATCCCCCGACTCAAACCAATCTGCCTCAACACATACGAAGGCTCATGACTTGCAGAGGAACAAGACGATCCGCTTGAAACAGCCACTTCTGGCATTTGTTTCATGATGGCCTCACCAACAATTCCTGCAAAACTCACATTCAAATTATTCGCGAGCCGCTGAGTGGGATGTCCGTTTAAATAAACCTGATCTAATTGGGAATTTAAGGCACGCCAAAGGCGATCACGCAAACGAATAATACGTGCACATTCAGAGCCCCTTTCTTTCAATGCTAATTCGGCAGCTTTGCCAAAACCAATAATACCAGGAACATTATGGGTCCCAGAACGTAGACCTTGCTCTTGTCCACCACCATGTATTTGCTCGGCAATAAGTGATTCAGAGTACCTCTTTGAAGCGTAGAGCGCCCCCACCCCTTTAGGACCATAGATTTTATGAGCCGAGAGCGAAAGCAGATCAACACCCAAAGCATCAACATTTATCGAGCAGAGGCCTGCCGCCTGAACGGCGTCGGTGTGTAAAAACACGCCCTCTTTGCGACAGAGGTGTCCAATGTCTTGAATAGGATTAATGGAGCCAATCTCGTTATTAGCCATCATTATTGAAACCAATATCGTCGTGGGGCGAAGCGCTTTTTGTACCTGCTCCGCAGAGACTTGCCCATGTTGATTCACAGGCAAATAAGTGACTGAGTACCCTTGGCGCTCAAGATGAAGACAGGCCTCAAGCACCGACTTATGCTCTACCGATGTTGTTATGATATGATTGCCTCTGCTTTTAGCCTTAGAGGCCAAACCCAAAATTGCTAAGTTATTACTTTCAGTAGCACCAGAAGTAAATAATATCTCTTTTTCTGAAGCTCCAAGCAAAGTCGCAATCGTCTTTCGAGCACATCCAATTGCGCGCTCGGCTTCGCGCCCAAACGAGTGATTACGGTTCGAGGGGTTGCCAAAATGCTCCGTAAAATACGGCACCATTAATTTAAAAACTTCGGGATCAACCATTGTGGTCGAATGGTGATCTAAGTAAATCGGAAATTTTAAACCCATCGCCACCGCCTTTTTGCACCAATCATGTTGAACTCTGCTATAATTCCAACAAAAACACCAGTCCCACTATTAAACAGAAGCCATTTATATTTGTTTCCATTCTTGCCCCCCCTAGTACTAACGCAGAACAACAGCATTTAGAGCCATACAAATAAATCCCCTTGACCCCATAGACCTATTGACTACTGTTTTGCCCATGACCAATGCGATTACAGACTTTATCGGTGTTTTTAGCAATGCCTACTCCAGTGAATTTTGCGAGCAGGCCATCAACACATTCAAAATGGCTGAACAGTACGGCTTCACTGTCAACCGGCAGGAGCACGGCAACGCCAAAAAAACGGCTAAAGATACAAACTCTTTGTTCATCTCCGCCGAAACTAGCTTTGAATTATTGCATACAGCCCAACTCAGCAGCGAGTTTGGTCGCATTTTCTGGAGCGAAGTTTATCCTGCTTATGCCTCGAAATATTCTATTCTCGAGGATATGGATCCTCATCGCTATTACTGTTTAAAAATGCAGAATACAAAAATCGGAGGCGGCTATCATATTTGGCATCAAGAGAATAGTGTTATCAACCAAAGGCGGCTGATAAACTTTATGCTGTACCTCAACACAGTCGAAGACGGTGGAGAAACAGAGTTTCTCTATTACTCGCGACGAATCAAGCCAGAAATGGGAAAAATTATTATCTACCCTGCGGGATACACTCACACCCATAGGGGTAACCCGCCCCTTTCGAATGAAAAGTTCGTGATCAACGGATGGCTGGAGTTTTAACATGACGACTATCGAAAACCTTCCTCTGATAGCAGAAAAAGATTATAAATATAGTTTTCCCTACGGTTACTGGGCCGAGCCTCAAATTCAAGTTTTAAATGGCACCTATGAAGGGCTTGTCTTCGACGTAATGAAATCAGGAGTGGGAAAATTTGCAAACGCCGATGATTATCAATTTACGTTTTCTTACCGAATTTTACGAATGTGGAAAGACGTACTCCCCGCTCAATTTGATGGCGCCAAAATCACTCTTCAAGATCATGATGTGACTTTTATAAGTAAACTCATCTTGAGCTTCATCGAAGACTTTAACAAGAAGAAGAGTCATGGCACTACCCGGAACTAATCAATCGATATCGCTTTCGCAGGTCAATACAGAGCTGGGAAAATCCTCTACGGCCACCATCTCACTTAATGATGCTGCCGTGCGAGCACTGTTCGGTAAAGCAACGGGAGCCATCTCCTTTGCTGATGGCTGGGGAAAAATCAACCCCTGGACAGGAGCCATTACCTCAAATCAAACGGTAGTGAACCTTAGAACTTGGGCCACCAGCGCTGGTTGGAATGGCACGGTTCCAGCCATCATCACACTCAATGCCAATTGCTATATTTACTCAGGCAATACAGCATCGAACGCACTCACCATTGATGGCTCTTGGCCTAATGGCGTGACCTTCGTAAATAATGGCTTTGTGCTCGGTATGGGGGGCGCTGGTGGGGCAGGGGGCACAGGTTCAACGTATCCCTATTACACAACAGCGCCGGCCGCATTCAATGGCTCAGCTGGTACCAACGGAGGGAACGCTATTTCTCTTGGCGTTAATTGCACGATCGCCAATAACGGAACCATCGCCGGAGGCGGAGGGGGCGGAGGCGGTGGCGCCATCACGCAATACCTACCAATGTGGGGTACATTTATTATGGATGATGATTTTATAGTGGCCGAATTCAGTGGCGGAGGCATGGGTGGGGGCGGAAAAACCGGACTCACGAACAGTACCGGCGGAAACGCAGGAACCTCAACAAATCCCGGCGCGGGAGTCACTAATGGTGGGGGCGGAGGAGCCTGGGGAACAACCGGGGTAGCAGGTACAGCACCCGCTCTACCCGCCAATAAAACATTAACAAGCAAAGGCACCCCTGGTGCCGGAGGGGCCGCCGGAAAGTGCGTAGCCCTTAATGGCTTTACGGTCACTTGGGCCGCCACCGGAACCAGAGACGGCGCTATTTCGTAGGAGGCAGAATGACGACAAAGTATGGAGTTTATAATCCTCAAAAAGGTGAATACGATTTGTTTAAAACCAAAGAAGAAGCCCTTGAGGCTTTTTGGGAAAGAGTTATCGCAACAGCCAAAGAACATTACCACAACACCGCTTATACGACTATTCATTACAACGAAGACGGAACAGAGACTTGGTTGAATGAGAGCGACCAAGAGATCACCAAAAAAAGAACTCTTAATGAGATCAAGGCGATTCTCAAACACGAACAAACAGAGATTCTCGCTAAAGCGCAACAAGTAAAAGTAGAGAGGTTCCCATGAGAAAAACCGCCAGTTTAGGGTATTTTGGCAACATTTGGGTACGACAAAATCTGATAGAGAAAGCCGGCGATTCTTACCAAGGGCATACTCACCACTTTGACCACGTGTCTTTGTTAATAAGCGGCAAAGCCCTTGTTGAAGTCGAAGGGCACTCGCCAAAAGAATTCACGGCTCCCACTTTTATTGTTATTCGCAAAGAGGTTGAACACAAGTTCACCGCCCTCGAAGACAATACTGTGTGGTTTTGCATTTTTGCTTTGAGAGATATCGACGGCGAAGTCGTTGAAGACCTCTACGGACCACAGCATGACCCCTTACACGAATGGCGCAAACTCGAAGAAGACACGCGAGAGGAACTCCTCAAACAAAAAGAAAACGAGAGTGAAGAAGCCTACAGAAAACGAATGCTTGAACTCGATGAAAAAACAACTCAGATGATTCATAACGCCGCAATCTGGAATGAAAATCGCAAAAAGAAAATGCAAGAGCTGCGAGATCAAAATACGACTCCCGATAATCTAGTGGCGACTCCAAACAACGCCTAAATACCAAAAAAAAAGGGGGGCCCAAGAGCCCCCTTTAAATTTTCAAAAAGATAGATCAATAATCCCGACGCTGTGATTCTAATTCTCCAACACGGGCCTGTAATTCTTTAATGCCCTCAATAAGCAAGGGAATGATCTTTTCATATTGCACTGTTAGGTAGTTTTCACCCGAAATCGATTGATATTGGTTGTTCTCATTGAGTCGACTATCGAAGGGCGCCAGCTGAATCGCCTCTGGGAGAACTTTTTGAATTTCTTGCGCAATCACTCCCACCTGCTGAGAACCATCTTTAAAACCGTGAGCCTGAGCACGCGAGTTCATATTAAAATAGCAACCTGAGATTTGATCTATTTTTGCAAGCGCGCTCTCGATGGGGCGAATATTTTCTTTTAAACGATAATCCGAAAAATAGGCGGTGATGTTATTGGTGGCGCGAATTTCACCAGCACTGCCAGCCGTTGTTCCCACTCCAATCGAAGACACCTGATAGGTATTTGCAGTTACCAAGGCTGAAGCCGAACTGGCGGTTCCGGCATTACCTGAGACATTGATTGACCATGTTCCCGAAGCACCAGTGCCATTCGTAGAGGGAGCCCCACAATCAGAGGCCACGAGTGTCACCGCTCCGGTCTTTCCAGCCACACTCGTCACAGGGGCCGATCCCACTTTTTGCCATGTGGCTGCACGGGCTGGGCGAATAAAACCCAAAATCATTTGAGAGATCAAACCAAAAAAACCGGTAATAAATGCAAATCTAAAAAAGTTACGTCGTTTCATTGTCACTCCTAAACAATAAAAAAATCGATGAGAATCCCGCGATCAAGCACGCTTCAAGTTGAGCCGACCTCTTCCTATTTTTGAGCCGAAGAGCATCTCACGTCAACGAGTTCGAAGAATCATCAAAACCAAAACAAAAATAGTTTTTATTTATTGAAAGGAGCCAGACTTATTTACAGACAAAGAGATCCCCGTTGGAATCAACGCCTAGACTTCCGGTGGGGGAACAATTAGAACCACTCGTCACGGTTCCCAACACCAAGTTAGTCACCCGAGCCGTACCATTAACATCGAGCTTGTAAGCCGGAGAACTCGTACCGACACCAACGTTACCACTCGCATCGATTCGCAGAGAATTGCCACCATTGTTATATATATCAACCACGCCATCACTCGGTGAGAAAAACCCAGTATCCTGACTAGCATCTTGAGTGAAAGCAAAACCACCGGCTGTACCCGCACCTTGGGAAGATAAAATTTTTGTGGAAGCGTTGATAATACCAGCTACATCTAGCTTGTAGGCAGGCACTGTGGTTCCGACCCCTACAATCCCCGTTGATTTCCAAATGCTGAGGCCAGGCAGATTAACATCTCCCGAAAACGTAGGGCTTGCTGTTTTAGCTGCATCAGTGATCCCGTATCCATCGATGGTGGTGGGCTTACCCGTGGTGATCTTATTCCAATCGAGCGAGGGTATATCCGCGGCCACTAAACTGCTACCAGAGGTTACGCGACCTTTCGCATCTGTTGTCACTTTGGAATACGTGCCCGCCGTGCCCACCGACGCTAAAGTCGCAACGGCATTACCTGCACCTGAGCTCGTCACATCGCCGCTTAATACCGAAATACCATCGGTTATTCCGTAACCATTCAAGGTTGAGGGTCTGCCTGAAGTTATTATGCTCCAATCGAGTGAGGGTATATCTGCAGCCACTAAACTACTACCAGAGGTCACACGACCTTTCTCATCCGTCGTAACTTTGGAATACGTGCCCGCCGTGCCCACCGACGCTAAAGTTGCAACGGCACTACCAGTACCAGTAGTCGTAACATCACCACTCAGTGAGGTTATTCCACTCGTACTACCCGTTCCACCGCTGCTACCTCCACTACTGCCACCACTGCCAGGCTGGGCGTATTTGTTCGATGTACCAGCAATCAATGCCAAAAGGTCGACGTAGTTTTGGTTTGTCAGAGGTGGTGCTGTAGCGCCTTCTACTCTCAAAACGCCACTACTTGGAATTCCAGCAACGTTAAAAGTATCCAAGGAATGAGGGCTTGCCATTATTTCTACGGGGTCGACATTCTCAAAACCACCACCAGGATCGAACGACATCACTAAATAAAGCTTGTCGCCCGGCACTCGTTCAAAGCCTCCAGCACACTGGGTTGAATTTAAAACTTTAAGATCTGGATTAAAGATTTTTCCAAAACTCAGTGGGTTCGTATCCGTTCGCTGACCCTCACCCAAAAATAACGAAAAGTACCCTGGCGATAAGCTCATGTCTTTTACGAATCTCTCAGAATAAAGAATACAAGTTTTGTTAGGAGCGGTGATAGAAACCATAAATTGCACATTGGTTCCAGCGACAGGCTGCCCGTTTCTATCAACGATACGACCCTGATAATTCAGTCCCATTGACGATCGATCAGGGGTAGCAAAAGCCGCCGGAGCCGTTCCCAAAAAGTAAAGGCTAACTAAAATCAACAATGCTAAATATCTTTGAATAACTAGATATTTCATCTACTTTCTTATCGGCACTTTTGATCAGAAAATTTAAGACTATTTTAAATGATCGATGAACCAATTTGAGATGGATTTGCCTCAAAACACTAAAAACTCAACTACACAATGCTATCTCAATCTAAGACACTTCCCTTTGATGAATCTTTTTTTACATTCTAACTACATCGGCCAAAACTTGGGTCTTATCTGCATCTTCGAACTGTGAGCATGTTCCCCACTAGGAGGCCTAAATCAATATTCTAGAAATCTGTGAGAAGTTCCTAAACTCTCCCCTCAAAAGAAGGTAATAATTTAGTATTTTTATATATTTAGATAAGACACCAGCAACAAAAAAGCAGTCCAAACTCAGAACCACTAACCAAGAAAACATTTACTTAACGAAAAAAAAACTACCCAAAACCCCTATTTTAGTGGTTTAAAGGGCGCTCAAAGTCGTTCGAATGATTCCTTTAGATGTCCTATTGTGTTCTGCGAATGGCCCCCAACAGCTTTCTCAGGAGGCAATTATGGGTAAAAAAATATACGTCGGTAACCTTTCATACAATGTTGATGATCAATCTTTGGGTGATCTTTTCGCTCAATTTGGTCAAGTTGATTCAGTTCGCGTAGTAACTGATCGCGAATCTGGTCGCAGCAAAGGTTTTGCATTTGTTGAAATGTCAACTGATGCTGAAGCATCTACTGCAATCGAAAAACTTAATGGTTCAGAATTTTCTGGCCGCGCTATGAACGTTAGCGAAGCTAAACCAATGGCTCCTCGTGAAAACAATCGCGGCGGTGGCGGCGGTCGTGGTGGTTTTGGAGGAGGACGTTCACGCTACTAAGAATTTCTTCCTTTCTCTGAAAGGAGAATTCTATGGCTAAGGACGATCTCGTCAAATTAGACGGTAAAATCACAAATCTTTCTGGCGGCGGTGTTTATTCTGTTATCTTAGATAACGGACATGAAGTTTCCGCCAGACTTTGTGGAAAAATGAAAAAGTTCAGCATTAAAGTAGTCGTTGGAGATCGTGTTAGTATTGGCATGTCTCCCTACGATCCTACGCATGGACTGATCCTTCATCGTTACAAGATCTAAAATATTCGTTACTAGAGTGAGATTTCAAACACCCACTCTAGTAACCAATTCTCTTCTTCTCTTTTAATAATTAAATTCATTAATGTAAGAGCTGTTGTCGCTGTTGGTCTGAGGGCATTGGGCAAATTGTATTTTTCCCGAACCAACGATAGCGATTTTTAGCAACTAGATCATAAAGTCGATCCCAAAAAGAAGTCGGAAAAAGTCGCGCAAGCAGCAAAACATCAGGAGAATAACCTATTTTACGAAGAGCCGTTAATACGGCCTTAGACTTCACTTGAGGCGCTTCTTCAGTCCAAAGGACCACACTATCTAAATTGGTTCGTGTTTCGATAGGGAGCAGATTCGCTGCCGTATCACCCTGCAATGGTGCAAAAAACAAAACTTGTTTACGGTCACGCTCCATACAAAACTGAACCCAAAAATTGCAGAGGGCACATTCTCCATCATAAAAAAGAATCGTTTTATTTTTGTGATCCACTTCCATATTTCTCATTGTCTCAAAACTTTTGGAAGCTTCAAGAGTAGAGAATGTTCACGACTTTAGTCGCGGAATGGAACCTCCTGGCGAGCACCAAATCCTTTTTCCAGCAACAAGAGCTGCTCTTTTATTGAATTCCCGCCTGAAAAACCTCCCAGGCTGCCATCAGCACGGATCACCCTATGACAGGGAATAAACAAACAAAGAGGGTTTTTACCAATCGCCGAACCAACAGCCCTGTTGGATCTAGGTGAGCCCATTCGCCTAGCCACTTCGGAGTAGGTGCAAACTTCACCAAATGGTATTTTAAGTAAGACTTCCCAAACCGTCACCTGAAAGTCTGTTCCTCTAATATCGAGTGGAAGCGTAAATTGCCTTCGGTCACCCTTTAAAAATTCATTAATCTGTGACTCAGCAACATTGAAGAGATAATCTATTCTAACAGGGTAATCATTACTCTGGGTGACTGAGGCACATGGCTCCCAAAAGCAATTTCTAATCCCTTCATTCGAAGCCACTAAGTAGAGTTCTCCAATGGAGGTGTTTATTTGTCTTTGGTAAAATTCCAACGTGTTCATCTCTCGATAGGGCCTCACTCAAAAACAGCAACACCGGGTAAAGATTAGACTAAGGCAACATTAATTCCACAGATTTTAATTTTACAATCACCCACAAGCCTAATTTATGTTATACAACGTCAGTATGAAAATCCAAACTCCTAAAATCCCTAAAAAGTATCAACCCTATGGTTTTCAAATTATTCATGAAGACCTCGATATCATCGTGGGAAATAAATCACCCGGCGTACTCACTGTTGCTGCTCTTTGGGAACGCGAAAAAACCGTTCATAACGCTTTAAATATTTATGTTCAAAAAGGGAATTCCCGATCAAAAAAACGCGTCTACGTCGTGCATCGCCTCGATCAGGCCACCTCTGGAGTTCTTGTTTTTGCTAAATCCGAAAAAGTGCAATTTTTCCTAAAAGATAACTGGTCTGAAACAGAAAAAATTTATTACGCAATTGTACACGGCAAGCTGGAGCAAAAAAAAGGATTCATTGAAAGTTATCTTTCGGAAGATGATGATTATTTGATGCATTCAAGTTCGAACAGCAAGACTGGTAAATTCGCGAGAACTGAATATGAGGTCGTCAAAGAAAATGGACGCTACAGCCTCGTGAAAGTGAACTTAATCACCGGAAAGAAAAATCAAATCCGAGTGCATTTGTCTGAGCTTGGAAATCCGATCGTGGGCGACCCCAAGTACGGAAAATCCGGCGATAAATGTAAAGACTTGATGCTGCATTCGTATTCGTTGGAAATCAATCACCCCTTCACAAAAGAACGGGTGTGTTTTGAGGCCCCTGTGCCTCATTACTTTCAAAAGCTCGTGGACTATAACTACGGATAATTAAGAGACCACCAAGACCCCATAAGTTGTAAAAGCGCACTCAGGTGGCTCTTTTCATTTTTCCATCGGTAACGAAACCTCCCAGAAAAGCTTGTTGGCCAAGCCTAAAGAAATGATAGGAATTGAGCGTCAGGCATACCAGGGCCAAAATCATAAAGGTGTGCGAACGATTCCAAAGATCATCAAAAAGAGTCTCCTGAAGAAAAAACTGCAAGCTGCCAGGAGATGCCGTTAAAGAGATGCAGCAAGCTAGATACAGTAAATGTCTCCGAGGGCGTATCGCCGCCTGCCCTAAATAGATATCTCCAGCATGAGCCCCCTCTCCTATCCAAATTTTGAGTGCAGGCCATAGCGCATATATAACACCACCCAAAAAAATGAACGAGGAAATTAAATAAGTCTCTTCTATTAGATCGATATAAAATAAATGAATCGAACTAAGAACTAGAACCTGAGAAAGAATCAAAAAAACAATCTGTTGTTTCATTTTTACCCTCGGCACGGCAAATTCGTAAATTGCGAGGAGCGTACTCAAAAAGAGGATTAAATATTCCCAGTGAAAGGTTCCATGCCAGAGATGTTTGATAACAAAGAAAACAGACGTGCCTCCAAAAAAAACCAAGCTTGCATTACGAATGAGAATAAATAATCGATCGAGGTAAAATCCATTGAACGCATGAAAATAAATGCTCGTTGGCAATCTTTTGAATAAAGACCCTAATAAATCACTACGGCCATGATGCTCTTCGCGAAAAAAGTCTTCAAAGAAGCTCGCAGAGCGCAGATAGTTCCAAGTTCTCAATACATTGTGGCCAACAATATGCCACAAGGCAAAGCTATGCCAACCTAAAGCAATTTCCATAAATATCAGTCCCACTTGTGAGATCGAGGCAAACGCAAAGGAGGTTTTTACATCACTCCGGCTCGATCCGACCAATAGGCCATAAATCGCACTCGTAAAACCAATTAAGCCCAAAAAAATCCTCAAAGAGGGGACGGAGTCCCAAAGGGACGCATGTTGGATCAATAAAAAGGCTCCCAGATGCAAAGATAGGCCGCCGTAGAATACGGTGCTCGAAGGAGTTGGCCCCTCCAAGGCACGATAAAGCCAAGAAGAAAATGGAAATTGAGCACTTTTTCCGAGGGTTGCAATAATCAAACTGAGCCCCGCTAACTCATGCTGTTTGGCCTCTTCAAAGAAGATCGCTAATACAAAAAAGATATCGCACATTTTGTAATTGGCGAGTGCAATAAGAGAATTTTCTAAACTTCTCACATTCGTCTGATAAAAACCGATCAGAAAAAATGACGCCAATCCTACCATTTCCCAGCCAATAAAAAATGTCTCTAAGTTTCCGGCGACCGCACAAAGAATAATACCCAAAGAAAAAAGAGTAAAAAGCATCCAATAACGTAAAACTCCGCGCTCGTGATCAAGATAGTTTTTAGAAAATTTACCAACTACGGCCAGAGTAAATACACTCAGCGCTAAAAAAATAGGGCCAGCACCATGAAGAGCTAAACTGTATTTACTGAGTAAGTGCCATTGCATTTTTTAACTCCTCAGTGATTACGTCAAAATCTAGTGTCTTAGGGTCGATACGAACCAAGTGAATCCAATTGTTATTTATGAGGTTTTGCAAACGAGCAGATTTTTGAATTACTTTTTGAAGGTTATTGGCCTCACAAAAAACAAAAGCAAGAAGTCGTAAGGGTTCGTGCTGGTCTACCATTTGAGTGGCTAACCCAATCTGAAGATCTCCTTTTGATCCGTGCATTAATCCGATTCCCGATGCAATGTTGAGCGGTAACTTACTGCCAGCGCCAAAGACCTTCGGAAAAGCACTCGAAGTAAAATAATCTAGATTAATGTTCGCACAAACAGGAAGCGCACTCAAAATATCATAGGCAAGATTTTCACCACCTGGATCATTTTCAGGTTCGTAAGAAATTAAGAAGGCTCTTCTCTTCAAGTCTAAATCTTGCGTCAACCACCGGGGTCCAAACACACTCAATGCCACTCCGGTATGACCGAATTCTGGTCGAGGCTGAGACCAATCAAGGGACCGAGAAGTGGAATCAGCTGACGACTTTATTCGAAATTGCCTCCAGCGCTCCGATGCATTAATTTCAAGGGCCTTTTTCATATCGTTACCAAACTTAATAAAGATCTCTTGATAATCTGAAAGTCGCTGATCTGAACTAGGCGCATAAAAAACTTTATCAGAACAGGTGTCATGACAACATGCCAAAAATAGGGTGGAATCACTAATCAAAATTCCTCGCGATTTTAGCTCTGATCGCACTTGAGGATCGTTGGCAAATTCGGCGAAAACTTTGGCATTAGCAAAGCCCGATTGCCCGCTGCAAGCGCCACAACCATAAGATTTTTGAAACGGATTATTAGTTGTCGTCGCCGCATGGCCAAGCACCATAACTAGGTTTGACTGGACGATATTCATGCCAGCCCCACCCAAAATATCCCTTACCAAGTCGGCTTTCTCAGAAAGAGTGTAGCCTTCGATAAAGCGAATTAAGTTATGCCCTTTCATAGGGTTATCGTAACGGAGCCAATCTCTGATTTGGCTATAGGTGGTAGGCATGAAAGACCGCAACCAAAGGGCCACCATATAAAAGGGCCAAAAAAGAAACGACAAGAACGGCTCTATGGGAGTAAAGCGACTTTCATTGAGATGAGGAATAAATTTTCTCACTTTATTTAAAAACGCATTATCACCCTCAGGTACAATTTCCTCCGCCCTCTTTCTAGGGGTTACCACAGGTGGGCATTGAGGCTGAAAAATCACGTGCCCTGGTCTCTTTAACAGAAAATCGACTCCAAAAAAACCAACGGTTCCAAAGGTTTCATAACTTGGTTCAACCTTCTCCAGGGCGCGCCGCAGAGATTCCTCTCGATCATCGATACAAAATAGAATTTGCACGGCAGGCGCGAATTTCGAATTGTTCCGCTCAGTCATGCGACGCTGTTCTTGAGCAACTATGTGAGAATGAACCTGAGAGATTGTCTTTCTATAAAATTCGATTTCGCTTCTGCGTATTTTTTCAATTCGCTTATTAATTGTTTCTTTTCTTCTCGGAAGCCGATTGAAATCCCAGATTCGCTGCCCACTTAACTGTTTTTTCTGCCTCAGTGCTTCTTCGGCGGTTATTAGCATGGCAACCCAATCCATTAGAAGAATATCGTACTTTTGAATCGGAAAAACTTTTGGATTACACTCGAGAACCTGAATCATCCCACTCCAACCCTTGAAGTGAAAAATTAAAGCTTGTAAATGATTCGCCCAATCCTCTTTTCTGATAGCCATTCGAGATAAGCACATCGCTATAACCTCAACAGGCGATTGAGTTGTTAGCCGTTCAAGATCTTTCTTTAATGGCGGCAAAGCTTTCGACTTCAATGACCAGCTTGTTTTTATGTACTCACAATACCAATCCCACAGCCCTTTTTTCTTGCTGGGCACAATCCAACGATTCAAACCTTGGTCAAAGTAAGAAATCACTAATGGAATAACAAAGTCTTCTAGATCTCTCCAAATAACCCGAGTCTTTACTTCAATGGCATTTTCATACGTCAAAACCGCTTTTTCTAATCCCTCGCGAAAAGAGTAACGCTCCCAATACATAAGTGGATTATTATGCACAAAGAATGGCATCGGGTTCTGAATAGGAAGAAGGGGCCGAAAAGAATTGATAACATCTTCGATGGTCTGGAGATCAGATTTTCGCTCGGCCTGTTCCGTAAGATCTATCGACTGCATACCGATCAAGCTCCCTTCAATTACTTGTTTGCTTCACTTACTTGAAGGTCTTGGCCGTCTTTGAGTGGTGATCTCAAATTTAATTTATCTCCTGACTTATGTTCCTTTAAATTGCCTTTTAATGAGTCTAAATTCTTCCATAATTTTTCGAGCTGCTCTTTCTTCACTTGCCCACCCGACTTCTCATAGCCCTCTTTCCATGAACGAAGTGCTTCTAATGAGGCGTGGTCGAGGTGATCAATATCAAGAACAAGATCGAGGATCCTGTTTTTCGGAAGTGCATCTAGTTGCCGAATAAGGCTGGGGACCCCTAAAAATGTCAGGGATCCAGTCACAGTCACTTGAATTGAAGTCTCATGATCTTCAACGTTCATATCAAATTGGCTCATTTTAATAATCAACATGAGAACCGTTAAGCCAAACCCGATACCGATACCCCAAAGAAGGTTAATGAACACAACCCCAGCGAGGGTAACAAAGTAAACTAATGCCTCATTGAACTTCATTAGGTGTTTGATCTCTTGCAGTTTAACGAGATTAATTCCCGTGAAGATTAAAAGCCCTGCTAGTACCGCCAAAGGAATGTAAGACAAATAGTTTGCCATGAATGTAGCAAACAACAAAAGCCAAATTCCATGGAGGATTGCCGAACCCTTAGAAACTGCACCAGCATTTATATTGGCTGAACTTCGCACAATGACCCCCGTTACAGGGAGGCCCCCGAGAAGCCCCGAAAGGGCATTCGCAACCCCTTGACCAAAAAGTTCCCGATTGAGATTGGCTCGTGTACCAGCGTGTAACTTGTCAGTTGCAACGGCGCAAAGAAGTGACTCTGCGCTGGCAACAATGGTTAAGGCGATAGCTGAAAGAACAATACCCGATAGTTCACCCATTGATAGATGGGGAAGGTTAATTGAATCGAAAAGGTTCGCACTAATATTAACTTTAGGAACATCCATTGAAAAGACATAGGCAACCGTAGTACCGACAATGACTGCGACTAAAGAACCCGGAACGAATTTAATCTTCTTTCCAACAAATCTATTCCAAGACCACAGAATACCCAAGGTAAGCAATCCCAGTACGAGTGCCTGGTTATTGCGATCCATGAAAGCATGTGGTAAGCCGGCCAAATTAAGAAGGGCAGACCCTTTGGGGGCAGCCCCCAAGAGCACATATGTTTGCCCTAGCACGATTAAAACACCTATCCCCGCAAGCATTGCCTCTATGACACTCGGAGAAATCGCCAAGGTTAATTGCCCGACCCCAAGAAAACCTAGTATTACCTGCATCAAACCAGCAAGTATGGTGATTGTGCAAGTCGCCTGAAATCCAAATTTTTGAATAAACCCAAAGACCATCACCGTTAGCCCCGCCGCGGGCCCGCTCACCTGTAGTGGGGCACCTCCAAACACACCAACCACAATACCGCCAACGACGGCCGCAATCAGACCCGCCTTGATTGGTGCCCCTGACGCTAAAGCGATACCAAGTGACAATGGAAGAGCTATCAAAAATACCACCAAGGAAGCAGGAATATCTACCTTCAAACTTCTGAAAAAGTTCACTTTTGATCCCTCAATGAACAAAAAAACTTATCTCAATCCATCATCGTAAAACCCATTGAATCCAGATTCACAATTGACGATGGCGACCTAGGTAAGAACCCATTTTTTGTTCGGTTAAATTGTGTTTGTTTAAAAAAGCACCGAAAGCGCTTTAAAATAACTTAATAAATTTGTCTTAAAACAACATGAAAAACAGATTAAAAATTTTTAATGATCCGCCACCCTTCGCCAAAAATCCGCTCGCCCGATGGCATAGGAAGGCCTAGACCAGACCTTTTTAGACAATAATACATGTGAAAGCCATGATGACCTTGTTTTCGTTGAGTTTTTCAACACTTTAAATAAACTTAAGTTAGTTCTCCTTTACGGTTAGACTTCAATTTGAAGGAACGGATTCGTTCTGAATTTTAAATTTTAGGAGTGCCTGGTTTGCGAATTTTAGTTCTAGAGGACCAAAAGAAAACTATTGATTTCGTTGAAAAGGGTCTGAAATCTGCAGGGTATGCGGTAGATTGCTTTCTCCACCCGTCATCTGCCGAAGAAGCCCTTGCTGCGAATGAATATGACCTTCTCATCGTAGATATCAACCTCCCTGAAAAATCGGGTTGGGATTTTATTAGGCAAGCACGACAAGAAAAATATGAAGGTATCATCCTCATATTGACTGCTTTTTCAACGACCGACGATAAAGTCAGAGGCCTTGATGTCGGCGCCGACGATTACATGACAAAGCCTTTTTCGATCGACGAATTGTTGGCGAGAGTAAGGGCCCACCTTCGAAGGATCGGAAAGTCGGCCAAGGGTAGCCGATTGATTTTTGCCGATCTAGAAATCGACCTTGTCACAAGAAAGGTAAGTCGTAGTGGCAGTCTTATTAACCTCTCCCAAAAAGAATTCGCTCTACTGGAATATTTTATGCGCAATCCAGAACGCCCTCTATCGAGGCCACAAATCTCAGAGCATGTTTGGAATATTGACTTTGAAACAGGAACAAATGTAATTGACGTTTACGTGAATCACCTACGAAAGAAACTTGAAAGTCCAAATCTACCTAGACTCATTCACACGGTCACTGGCATCGGCTATGAATTACGCAAAGATTAATCGCGCATGGGATCTCCTTGGCTTTCAACAAAGACTGACCATCTGCCTTAGCGGAGTTTTTGCGGTCATATTGGCGATCGGCTATTGGTCTCTTTTTCTTGAATTTCAGGGTGAGCTTCAAAACGACTTTGATCGCTCCCTTTATAATTACGCCAGCGATCTATCGCAAAATGCACACCTCAATGGAGGAGAGGTGGCAGACCTTCCTATGGAAGTCATTTTTGGAGCAGATAAGATCTTTCCGTTTCCACATGGAGATAGCCTAGTAAAAATCTATCATCTTCCCTCGACCGAACTATTTTCGTTTACGACAGACCACGATGCTCCAAAAAACTTAGAAATGCTAACAGCTTTCCTTAAAGAAAAAAAGGAGCGTCGCTTTTTCGACTTAAAATCTGAGGGCGGTCACCCTTGGCGAGCGATACTGATGCAATTTAACAAAGATCCCAAAAAAGAAATCTACTTTTTTGTCGCCGTCCCAAGAGAGACCCTCACCCATCAAGAAACTAAATTTAGATCTATATTTATTGCCGGCCAAATTATTATTCTCGCACTCTCTGCACTCATGATTAATGTGCTTGCAAAGAGTCTTCTTGCCTCCCTCGCAAGAATGACTACTAATATTCACAGCATGCCAATTAATACCTCAAACTTTTCTTTCGAGGTACCGAGTGGCCCCCCCGAAATTACTCTCTTTGCAGAGCTTCTCAATCGATTAATTGGCCAAATTCAAAAGAGTTTACTTGCACATCAAGAATTTGTGGCAAAGGCTGCCCATCAACTAAAAACACCTTTAACAATTGCTAAGGGACATCTCGAACACATTGAGAAATCTTTACCTCTCAAACACCTAAATGATATTAAAGTTGTTCATGATGAAATCGACATTATGTCGGGAACCATAAATAATCTCCTAACCCTTGTGCAAATTGAATCAGGCTTTCAAGGAATTAGGCCTACCGAGGTCAATTTCCTCGATCATCTACTAGCGGAAGTGGATAGGCTCGATTACCTTGCTCGAAAAAAAGATTTAAAATTTCAAGTCGTATTACAAGACCAGGATTTGAGTCCCGCGGCATGGGTCACTCAAATCGATCCGCAATTGCTATCAATAATTCTGACCAACCTCATTGAAAATGCCATCAAATATGCTAATCAGTCCCCTCTTGAGATTGATATTGCGAACGCCGATACAGCCTTCGTACTACAAATCAAAAATAAAACCAATTTACAAATGGCAGGGTCATCAATATTACAACTTAAGGAAAAATACATTCGAGGAAATGGACCCGAAACCGGCCAAGGCCTGGGGCTCTACATTGCCTACACCGTTGCCAACTTTTTGAATATAAAATTATCTATAGACCAGCAAGTGGACACTTTTATTGTAAATCTCCAAATACCGAAATCTCACACCTAGAAAGACCTCACACCCTATGAAAAAAACAAGTGTAAAAATCTATGTAACCAGCAATTGCCCTTTCTGCGTTCGAGCAAAACAATTTCTTCAGGCAAAGAATATTGATTTTGAACTCATCGATCTCACCAACGACCCAGAGGCTTTGAAAACCCTAAAAGATAAAACTCACTGGAAGACAGTTCCCCAAATTTTTTTCGGCGAGACTTTTATTGGTGGTTACACAGACATGATAAAGTTGGATGACGAGGGCAAATTGATTCCCTTATTGAATCAATGAAGCTAATTCAATGGCCTGCGGGGCGACGAATTTGCAAGTCTATTTAGAAGCTCTCCCGTTCTTCCTCCCTGTGCCTCACATAATTTAAGGCCCTTTCTTAAAAGAAAGGCGGTAATTCTACCCATCTCAGCATCTTCATCTTCTTCGTCAACACGAGTAGAGAGTTCCATCTGAAAGTTCCCATCATCGATCGGTATTGATTCTAGAGTAAACGAATAGGGATTTTCTCCCTCCAACTCCCAACGCTTGACCTCGATCGGACCCCACAGCGGAAGTGAATTTATCGATTGAAAAGAGGCGTCCAGGCCCATGATGTCGTTCAGTGCGGCGACTTGTCCTTTGGTGAATTTCTTTGATTCAATGCTCTTGTGAAAAAGATTGCAGGTAAACTTTCGACTCGAAAGATAACGATCCCACTCGCACACGTGATCAACTTTTTTAACGGCAGACCAATTAACCTCGGATGGATCGCCAAACTTAAGCTTGATGGTCATTTTATTTTTTTTACTATCCTCAAGAATTCTGAATATGACCCCTTTTTTGAAGTACTGTAAGCTATTGGAATCACGAAAACTGAGGCCCCGAATGTCAGGAACTTCGGCCTCGTCATAACCAAGTTTGTTCAATGCCGCCAACTCATTTGCCTCACAAATTGACCATTGTAACTCAACCTCAAAAGCCAGAGCTGAGACTCGCGATAGACTAATTAGTAAAAGGACAAGTGCTAATTTTCTAATTTTACTACCCCTCACGTTAATGAAAAACCCCTCAGCCTAGTTTATTAATTGGCAACTCAAAATCAACTGAAGTAATATCAATTTTCTGTTATTTTTTAGACAAAGCGGCCACGAAAAGCCCTCAGCAAATCTATTGTATTCTAACTTTATCCATACTAACAATTTATCACCGCTTTTTCATATTTACTTTTACCGAAGAAATTTTTCATAAGGTGAGCCGAATGCAAGTTAGAAAAACAGCAAAAATGTTTTGGATACAAATTACTCTTTCAGGGATATTTTTTTTATTTTTAGCTTGCCGGTCCACAAAAACAATAACAAATACCGAATCAAACCAACCTGCGATCAAAACTTTTCAGCTATTTCCTTTGAGTCATACCACCAATCACCTCACTCCGCTGCAAGGATTGTCTGGACTCGCTTTTGATAAAGAATCCGAGGATGAATACTATTTCTGGAGTCTCACTGATCGAGGCCCAAATCTTGATCCACTCCCTTCAGCACGCGTTCCTCTCCGGCCTTTTTTAGAGCCTAAATTTAGCCCTCGGATATATTATTTTTCGATCTCAAAAAAAGATGGCGGATCTAAGCTACTAAAAACAATTGTGCTCAAAGATGAATTCAACCACCCGATTCTTGGGCTCCCCCCTGCATCTCAGTGTTACTCCGAAGAAATACCCATTGATTCAAAAGGACTACACCTAAATTGTCAGAAGTACGGCATTGACTCAGAAAGTATAGCCATTGACGACCGGGGGCATTTTTGGATTGGTGAGGAATACGGCCCATCTATTTTCGAGTTCACTCCCGATGGAAAACTACAAAGTGTCATTTCTTCGCGATCAACGTCTCGCAAGAATCGTGGTAAAATGGTCATTCCCATTTTACCCAACATCGTCTCCAAGAGAAAAGTGAATCGCGGATTTGAGGCAATTGCGATAAAGAACAAAATTCTGTTTGCGATGCTACAAAGTCCACTTCCAAATATTAAGAACAACGCTGAATCATCCTATATACCTATTTTCAAAATAGACCTCGAAAAGAAGCAATTATTATCCACGCTTTGGTATCCCACAGATAACGGCATGGATCTTAAAATTGGTGATATTACTTTTGAAAACGATAACTCACTTTTGGTCTTAGAGCAGACCACTGAAATGGGAAAAAATTCGATTCATAATATATATCGCGTAGCTATTAACCAAAATCTTGATACCGAGCAAGGTCACCCGAACGAAGAGGTTTTTCTAAAAAAGGAACTAGTACTAGATCTTGTTAAAGAGGGATTCGATCAATTTCAGAAAATTGAGGGCCTCACCTATGTCCAGGGGCTAGGGATCGCTGTCGTAAACGATAATGACTTTAGCGTCGGAGGCCTCACGAACGAGCCTAGCCCTACCGTATTGGGACTCTTTACTACGAATAGGAAACTATGGAAGAATAAGGGTAATTAGTTTTCACTTTTTTAGTGACCAAGGTAGGGTGCTTAAGTTGCGCAATAAAATATTTTTTTTCCGCAAACATAAATTTAACAGCACGTGCCTCCTGTTTTTAGTATTCTTCCCCCACTCGCCTCTTTTCGCGCAAATTGAGGGAGAAATCTCTTTTGGCAAAAAAATCGTTAACAAGATCGACAAAAAACAAACTGAATGGGTCAGATCATACACAAATCAATTTGAAAAAGAGATTTGCGGACAGGACTTTCCTGAACTTAGTTATGAGGGACTCCATATTATAAAAAAGAAGGCTGAGAGAATCACAAACAGATGTTACTCTGCAGACCAACTCCCGAGCGGAATAGGTATTGATTTTTCATCAATCCAATCTAATGCTGAAGAAGTTTTTTTTGATAGTCTTATTCGCACCAAGCTTGACCATTTGACGTGTCGAGAGGCCGCGATCGAGTGTCTCAATAAAGGAGACCAAGCAAATTCAATTGCGGCTGATTTCGTGGATCGTCTGAATGCGTTCCGTGTTTATAGGGACAAATACAAAGCCTTCAATTCCAGTGCAAAAAAAGAGGTATTTTTCACCAAAGAAGAGTCTCGAATTTTGTCTAAATACTTTCCAGACTCTACAAACAGTCCGGAGCGTTTTTTTAAAGAATGGCAACCCGTCACCGCGATGGCCTTGCTCGTCAATTACATGGATCCGTCTAATGATCAGAGTTTTGTTTTTCAGGAAGCGTTTGCGAGTCTTGCTGAGGATGAGAATGCGCTCAATGAGTTTGGAAAAATGAATCAACAAAATCAAATTAGAGCGATCGCCGATTATATTAAGCAATCGAGTGAGAGCCAAAAAAAAGCTATCAATGAGGAGCGATCATATTGGGAACGACACTGCACTTCAAAAGATCCAAATTGTTTTTTTCGTCCCATTTTTGAGCAAAAGAGAAAACTCATTGAAGAGTTCATTACCAATACTGCCTATGATCCCTCGCAATGGAACTCTAGCCATAATAAAAAATTCAACAAACCCTCCAAAGAGGAAATGGCCTTCGCTTGTGCCCTTCAACTCAAATACGGCAAGGGAGCTCAATATTTTGATAACCAAATGAATAACATGTCGGTGGCTTTGGCCGTAGTTCCTATTGTTAGCCGACCAATAGCGGGTGTATTCGCATCCCGGAACCTCACCGCCAAAGTGATGGGAGATAAAATTGTCAACTCCCGTTTATACCAGCACTCAATCAAATCGGCCGGAGCCGGCTTGAAGGCCTCTGGTAAGCTCGCTTTCGGAAGTCAAATGTTCAATCTTTATGAATCCTGTGAATCGGGAGAGTTTGAGGTAAAACCAAAGCTTCCTTTTGCTCCCACCAAAGAGAAAAAACCACAGAAAAACAGAGATGAGTTTCTGGCCGACTGTAAAAAATGTCGAAGACAACCATCTACGAAAAAATTGGTTAATTATTCCTGCTTAAAAGAAGCGACAAACTGGGCTCTCTCTCGATCAGTGGGCTTTTTTAAATCAGCGTCGAAGATGAGCACCGTCGAGAAAGCCTCGAATGATTCTACAGAAACAGCTTTTTTACCCGAAAAACTTGATCAACTGAGTGAAACGTTTTCTCTGTATCTAAAGAATCAGGCCCTCATTACCACTTTTGATGTTCCATCTATTTCAAATTTTAGCGACGAGAGTAGCAACGATAATAAATGATAGATGCTACTCGTTGCCTCTTTGCTCACTATACGAAATTGAAAACAGCTCATCATTGACGAAGAGCTGAAGCTTACTATCTTCGGAGACAAAATCATAAATTCCATTGGTTAAATTGAACTGCTTTGCCAGATCTTCTGCTTGAGCTCCTTGGAGGTTGATCGCAACTCTTTTCTTTGAAGTGTCTATTGTCACTCCAGGGCCATTTTGAATCATTATTGAGCCGTCGTATTGCCCTTGTCCGCGCTCGGCTACGATAAGAGTCAATGCACCCGACACTTCAATTTTCTTGCCTTTTCCCATGATCGAGTTTTCTGGACTCACTTTCATAGCCTGATAAAGACGTATGGCATCGTCATCTGTTGAGGGTGAATAAGGGTTGCCCGATTGAATATTAATCATCACTCGATCACCCGTGAGTGCGAAGTAGGAGCTTGTTCTTGCCCAGAGAATACTCGAAAGAAAAAGAATTAAGCCAATAACGAACAACTGACGCATGAAGCCTCCATTGGGCCCTATTCAAGGGCGCTTTTCATAGATTGTCAACTTTTGGCCTAGGAGATAAAATCTCGTTGATAGTTCTTATATCCAACACTAAAGGTTAAACGATGAGACATATGCCGTCCGCCAGAATCCAATACCTCAATTCACTCGTTCCCGAAGATGATGCTTTTTGTAAACTGGCAAAGGCTGAAGCTCTCCGAATCAACAAAGAAGGCATATCAATCAGTCCCTTTGAAGGGAATATGCTTGGTTTTTTCATTCGCCAACAGAGCTGCAAAAAATTTGTTGAACTGGGAACGCTCACTGGATACTCGGGGCTCAAGATTTTACAATCACTTCCTAATGATGGACACCTATGGACGCTCGAGCTTAACGAAGAACACGCTCGTATTGCATCGACTCTTTTTGACCAAGCGGGATTCTCAGGTCGCTACACCCTTCTCGTCGGCAAGGCCGAAAACTTCCTCGAGGATCTTCTCACCCATGCACCCTTTGATGGCGTATTTATAGACGCTAATAAGGCGGCTTACCCCGCCTATCTTGATTGGAGCCTCAAAGCTATTAAAACAGGCGGACTCATCATAGCAGACAATACCCTTTTGAAAGGCGTTGTGCCCACTGATGACAAAGCTTCTCCAAATAAAATCACCCAGAACCTTCGCTTGTTTAACACCAAACTTTCCAATCGAGCCATTTTTGATTCAATTTTAATACCGACCGATGAAGGTCTAAGTATCGCCATTAAAAAGTAAAAAAAAGCCCCATCGATTGATGAGGCTTCTGAAAATCATTGAGACGTGGGAATAACTCCCCTTTGTCATTTTCTTAATGGCTATTTTTTCCCCATAGATCTTGCCATTGAGTTTTAGCTGATCTTTGGGACACCATCGCACTTAGTTGTGTACCTGCCACCTGAACGTTCTCAAGAGCTGTTTCAGACAAACCTTGCCCTACAGCTTCAACAACGGCCTCGGCATCAATTCCGTGAAGATGATAAATGTCTTTTGGGCGTCCACACTTGGAGTGCTTTCTCACGGCACAGCTTATCTGCTTAACGCCGACGATAGAGCCGATATTGTCGAGAAGCCCAGCTTCTCCATCGTGAACGCTCACGACCGGAACACGACGACCTGCGATAGCTACAAGCTCCGAATTCAAATCGCCTTCGGCAATAACATGAAGATCACCGCTGATTCCTAAGCCCTCACGGAGATACTGATAATTATTTTCATGAGCCTGAATACCCACAAGAAGATCTGAGCTGGTCACCATGATGACGTTTGCGTAGATTCCCTTTTTTAAGAGAGCCTCAGAGGCAATGATGGCCTCAGTGCCCAAGGCCCCCATCGCAAAGATATTAACCACGTTATCTCCTGGAACGTATCCAGCATAACCTCGGTAATCAATCAAGTAGTACGCGCCACTGAGAACATCGTTACGAAGTAACGCCATCATTTGCGATTCTGATTGCGTTTCGATAGTGCTTTCAACAACAGAGCCCTCCATCACGAACTCTTCACGGCTGAGTTGTTGCCCCTCAGTAAGACCAACTTTGAATCGGGCCTGCTTTTTTAAGTACTTCATGAGGTCTTTTTGCTCTACACCACGGGTCACACCGCGGATAAGTACCCCTGAACGACCTACGTTATCATACGTAAGGTGGCGTTTGATAGCATCACAAAGAATCCAATCGAGCTCGATACCAAAAAATGGTTCCCAAGTGATTTGATTCGGAATTTGAAAATCAGATTTCCATCCGTGTTGCGCGCCCTCTGGAGACAATGTCACTCCCGAAGGGGTTCCGACACAAATAAAACTCGATTTCCAGTAAAGGTTATAAAAATACTGATCGAGAGCTCTCTTAATAAAGAAGTCATACACTGTCATGAGCGGTAATAAGGGAATCCCAAGGGTATCGCGGATACGTCCAAAGGAACCAACACACGACATTACGTTTCCTTCAGCAATTTCAAAACGCAAATAACGATCCGATACTTCTTGCCCCGGAACCAGATCAGGAGTTTTTTCATCCTTCACATGAAGTTCTTGTTCGTAATCTTGAACAACATTGGCCCCGAAAATTTTTCCATCCATCGCTGGATTTAAATTCGTGCTCGTTCCCACATCTGGTGCCATCGACACCATCAACTCCCCAGGAAGCTTCCAAGCTTTTTCGACATCGCTAAGTGCTTTTTGGTTAGTTGCTAATTTATTCGCATCAAAAGAAGTGTTGGCGATACGAGTTAATTTAGCCGTTAACTGTCCAAGCATCCACTGAGTGTGCGGATAATTGGCCATTTTGGTGTTGATCTCTAGACTCTCAGGAATTTCGCCAAATTTCTCTATTTCTGTTTTGAAGAACGCCTGATTTTTTTCCTTAAGAGCATTTTGAGCGAGGATGTCTTTATAAAGAGCCTCTCCTCTTTGCTTAAGAAATTGCCCCTCAGAGCTCTTTTCATCAAAGCGAGCAAAGAGAGTTGAGCCCGTAATGCCCTGTTTTTGCCGAAGAGATTCAACCTCTTCTTCTGAAGGAAGCGCAGAATGGTTTCCGGCCTGAGCCGCACACTTCAAGTTCCATCCCTTTACCGTATGAGCAATAATCATCGTGGGTTGACGCTTACTCTTTTTTGATTGGGCCATAGCTTCAGCGAGAGCAATCATGTCGTGACCGCCCATATCATGAAGGACCTTTTGAAGATCTTCTTCAGTGAGAGTTTCCATGATCTTTTTTAAATGCGGTCTTTCTTTAATGATACCCGCCTTAAGGGCGTTCATGTCTTTAACAAGAAGAAGCGCCTGCAACTCATAATCTTCTAGTTCCTCTTCGAGGAACTTTTGGAATAGATCACCGCCCGGACGTTTAAATATTTCTTGTCTGAATTTTCCGTGACGGACTTGAATTACTTCCCAACCGTTAGCAACCATGGTTCGTTCAATACGAACGGCATCCGTCCCCTTCATGATGGACTTGTTGGTAATACGGTGTCCATCAAGACTCTGGCGATTGTAATCAACAATCCAAGTTAAGTTTCCGATCTCTCGTTCGGCAAAATCGGGGATGGCTTCGTACATCGAACCTTCACGAAATTCTGAGTCACCACAAATCGACCAAAAATGAGCTTCTGGAACTTCGTACTTGTGCTCTTTTGCAAAACGATAGGCGAGCGCGAGATAACCTGCTTGCACTGGAGGTATTCCAACCGTTCCTGATGGAAAAAAGTTATGCCCATCGGGATCTAGAGCCGAATGATAACTTTGAAACACAGGTTCGCCATTTTGTGAATAAGCGCGAAGCCCCATCATTGCGGTATTCGCATCTTCCAAACTCATTTTTGAAAGATCCTGTTTTAAGAAAAGATCCATGAGATAGTTGTAAGAGTGATCCGTGGGTGATGCGTGTGGCTTGTTCGCAATGAAATCAAAACCCGTTTTGGCAACCAGATGAAGAGCTCCAAGTATGTGAAGGGAACTCGCACAAGCGGAAGCATGACCTCCAACCTTTGGATCGCCTTTTTCTTTATCGGCTCTGTGATTTGCCTGAGAAATCATTTGGGTTGCAAGATAGTGCGCACGGAGTGCGATTTTTTCTAAAACTTCACGAGAAGCTACGCTTTTACTGTTTGCCATTCTCTCACCTTAAATTGAACTATGGTTTTAGCTTAAATAAAGTTAATCTCTTATCATTTAATCCTCCTCAATGGCAAAGAATAGTCTTTGCCGAGAGCGGAGATTTATTAGGCTTCCACGACGAACTCCCATTCGATTTTCACTGTGCCATCAGAATCAACAATCCCCTTGGGAGGGTTGGGAAAAGGCGCGGCCGCTTTAAAGGCCTCTACAGCGGCTTCGTCGAGGTCTTGAACCCCTGATGCACCCAGGACCTGGACTTTCATCAGACTGCCCCCAGCATCCAAGACGATCTGAACCTTAGTGATTCGATCCCCATTCGAGGCAATGCGGCGTCCTTTTTTGAAGAGGGCCAGAATTTTCTGCTTAATTTTAGGCTCCCAGTATTGGGTCAATTGGTTTCTGATACGGTTGTAGTAGGTAAAATACACAAACTCCCTAGTACTTAAAAGCGTCTCCACACCAGCCTCTTTGTCGGGCAAATAATCCCGGGTCTGGGAGGTTTCGGCCCCCTTCGATCCTGCTCGCCCTGTCTCTCGCCTTTGCTGGTCGAAAGACTTAGCCAAAGAGTCTTTATAGGATCCAAATAAATCCTTTGGTAAGGGTGTCGCTTTTCGTTGCTGGACAGCTTCTTGGTTGGCGCCTTGGGAGGGTGTCGCTTGAAGCTTTCGGTTTTGAAAATCACCATGATTTTTAGCCACTGTTTCTTTAAGAACTTTTTGATTATGAGAACTCAAATAATTGGCTAATGGATCAATCTCGTTATTGATTTTTTCTTGCTCGACAATTTGTTTTTTTTCTTCTTTTGGTTCGTCGGTCTTCGCTTTTAACGTTTCTGGTTCAAAAATTTCAATACTTATGGCTTGGCGAGACGGTACTCTCGGGGGACTTTGTCGGCCCCAAAAATGAAGCAAAAACACTACCAGCGCGTGCACAAAAACAGAGTACAAAAGGTATTTTTGCAAATTGATTGCTGGCATGAAACCTTCCCCTGACTTTATCGGTTTCAAAACACCTTAACTTGAGCGGCCGCTGCAGGTTTTAAGTGGATTTTATTTATTATTTACGCGCAACTTTTTACCACCACCTAGCCTTTCTGCGAGGTCATACATTTGTTAGTTGGATTGCGGCAAAACGATGTCTAGAATATAACCTATGCAAGCTAAGGGATGGGTAAAAACAGACCCCGGACTCAAACGTGAAAACAACCAAGATTCATTTCTCGTTGAAAAGAATCTTGGTATTTTCATTGTCGCCGACGGAATGGGCGGCCACAAAGGCGGAGAGGTCGCCTCTTCTCTAGCCTGTTCCTCCATAAGAGACGTTTTTGCCAATCCAAATAATCAGCATTTGAATCCTCGAGAATTGATCCGCTTTGCTTATTCTGAAGCAAGCTCTCAGATCTTTGATCATGCGAGAGAAAATCCAGATCTCTCCGGGATGGGCACCACGCTTGTCATGGGTTACTTTACAAAAAGTACGCTCTACATCGCTAATGTAGGCGATTCACGATGTTATCTGATTCGCAATAGCCTAATGTGGCAAATCACCGAAGATCATTCACTCATGAACGAACAAATTCGAGCTGGGATTCTCACTCCTGAACAGGCCTCGAAAATGGTAGCAAAGAATGTAATCACCCGTAGTGTTGGTTTCGAACGAGACGTTAACTGCGATATCATCGAAAGACCTGTGAGCCTGGGCGAAACCTACCTTTTTTGCTCAGACGGACTTCATGGGTTGGTGAGCGATAAGAGAATTAATGAGATCGTTTATAAAAACCCTATCGAACTGGCTCCCCAAATATTGGTTGATGAAGCTAAAAAGAACGGCGGCGACGATAACGTAACCACCCTCCTCGTAAAAATTATCGATTAAGAGAGGTACCGTGGAAGCTAAAAAGGTAACCTTTTTTATCGTCAGCGATGAAAACAAAGAGACTAAAAAACTTGTAGTACCAACTAAATGGTTGCGCGCAAGCGTTGTTTCAGGGGTTCTCGTTAGTATTGTTATACTGGCTTTTATTTTTGACTACTTAGGAATTCTCTTTGAGCTTCACGAAATGAAAAAGCTGAAAATAGAAAACCTCCAGTTAAAAAAACAGTTTCAGTTAGTCGAAACTAAGGTAACAGCTCTCGAGAGCGCTCTCGAAAGAGTAAAAACTTTTTCGAGTAAACTAAAACTAATTACTAATGTCGAAGATCAAAATCGTGGTTTAAAACTTGCCGTTGGAGTTGAACCAAAGCCCGGGCAAAATGTAGATGATGCCGCCAGTCAGGCCATTCCAGAACAACGACCCGCTCTTCAGCAAATGGTGGCAGAAGAGGGAGAGGTGTCTGAAGAAACTCCACTCAATGAAGCCCAGGGTGAGTTGGCCGTAGAAAAAACAAACGAGTATAGTTCTCTGGCCATTAGAATCGACCGCGCCGTTAAACAGAGTCAGCTTCGCGAACAAAGTGTGATCGAACTTTGGGATCGGCTTTCTAATAGTCAAAGTCTGTTAAACTCAACTCCAAGCATTAGACCTGCCCGTGGATGGCTCGTTTCGAAATTCGGTTACCGAATTTCGCCTTTCACAGGTAAAGCGGCCATGCATAATGGTATTGATATCGCCGCAGCACCGGGAACTCCTATTTTTGCTCCCGCCGATGGAATTGTAACCTTTGCTGCCTTTGATGAGACTTATGGGAAACTCATCGCCATCGACCACGGCTACGGAATCATGACACGATTTGGACATAACTCCCAACTCTATGTGCAAGTTGGCCAAAGGGTAAAGCGTTGGGATGTTATTGGTGCCATTGGTAATACGGGCCGGTCGACGGGCCCGCACTGTCACTATGAAGTTCGCCTGAATAATATTCCAATTGATCCAAGCAACTATATTTTAGACGAGTAGATCTAACGACCAACACACTTCAGTTCACTCAGTTTTTTCGAAACTCTCATTGCAAGGTTCTGAAAACCGCGGTTCACCAAGTTATACTCCGTCTTTAAAATGAGCGAATTCCTATCTTCTTTTCCATCAATTCTTCGTCTTCCACAAACATCAACAACACCAGATCCTGTTTTACTGTCGATGAAAGTAGAGATATTAGAACAAAAATGCTTAATGGCCATCATGTGATCAAGAGCGGCTGACCAGTTCAACCAACTCTCCTCCAGTCGCTGACACATCACTTCATGTTGAGCACTTCCAAGAGGAAAGCGCCTTGGAGAAATAAAATCAAAGGTTTCCTCTTTAACATCTACCAACAAGAGTTCTCGAAATACCGTTTCAGGGAGCACCGAAAACGTTTCATCAATGTAAGTCATCTTTTTACGGCTACTAACTCTCATCTGGCGAACTTCGTTCATCAAATCCGAAACTGATTGATTGAAAAGACTGATCGCCCGCGAGTGCATATTGTAAGTATGTTGCAACCAACTCTCTATAGGAGACTTAGTTAAAGTCCAAGCGCCCTTAGAACCAAAAAGAGTATTTCGAAGGCTCTCCATCCGTTGATGGAGCTCCGTTTTCGACATGACACTACTATCTTGCGACGCTTTTTCCATGGTTTTAACCACACGCTTCAAGGTTTCGCGATCTTTTTCTAAGGCTGAAGTTCTAGAGTACCAGTCTTTATAAATAGGATTTTCACTCCATTTTTTCTCCGAGAGTTGCTCTTGGGCATTGAGCTCTTCTTCAAGTGTTTGAAGGATTCTATCTAAGGTACTGACAAAGCGACTTGTCGATTGACCGCAATAGCCCATTCGATAGCCACTCACCGACACCACATTGTTTTCGAGTTCCGAAATCGCAACTTCATACTGTCTGGATGTTGCTTTGAGAGAAATGCGATTATGAGGAATACCAATCTCTAATATTTTTTTAAAATTTGTGTTTATGCTTACTGGAAACAAACCTGCCTTATGATTTTCGATAATTTCCATTCCCAAGGAGCAGGCCATAGCATCATCTGTTACGCGAGCTAAATACTTTTTCAGTTCCTGAAGTGACCGCATGTCTGCGTACATCTGACTGCGAATATCATCGATGTGTTTATAAAAATCCTGGCGATTTTGAAGAATTTCGTTCAGCGAACTCCCCAGATTCTGCTGATTATAAAACATGACCTGATTCAATTGGTTGATTTCTCGAGTTAACATTTCAATTTGTCCGCTCTGAGCTAACTTCAAATAACGAACTTTTGTTGCTACTCGGTTGTATTCACAAGTGGCTTTTAAAACTGTTTGTCGGTGCTCATAGCGGTTCATATCAAGAATTTTGTTCGAAGACAGTTGACCAACAACTTTAACCACACCAGCCAAACCAACAACACCAAGTACATAAGGAACGGCCACTGTCATGCTCGATGCCGCTGCCGCAGCAAACAAAGCATAGGGAGCTACGCCCGTCACCAAGTCACTCAGCGCTACGAGAGCCGTCCCTGCTGTCATCATTTCTCGACCGCATCGAGAGTTGATAAGAGAATTATTATTAAGAGTCTCGGTAAGGTAGTTAATACCCATAAGCATTGTCTGAAGTTGCCCATCAAAAGTTGCCAGGTTTTCATTGAGATGCTCGGGGTCGTTCCAAATTCGTCGCAATTCGCCAGCGGATGTTCTCATTTGCTCTTGAACTTTAAGGGAGTTACCCAAGTTTGATTCATTTCGACATTCAGGTACTGTTTGAATAGCCCTTTCTAGAGTATCTAAAGCGGCCAGTAAATCGGCGTTTCCTTCTTGATCAATAAGAGGACAAGCATAATTGAGTGTAATAGTTCCACCCGGGTAGCTTGGGTAACCTGGATTACTTGGATATGTCGGATACCCAGGGTTTGTAGGGTAAGTGGGATATGAGGGAACTGTTGGCGCACCAGGGTTTGTAGGCACAGAAGGATTCGTAGGAACTGATGGTGATGGAACAGTCGGTAATGGCGTCGGTGTGCCTCCAGGCCACGCGGGAGCTGTATTTCCTCGCCCGATAGGAACACTTGGATCCAAAGGGTTTGCTGGAAGCCCCGGAATTCCGATTCCAACGGTCGGCCCACTTATCGCCGGTGTTGTCGGCAAAGGGAGCGGAACAACGGGTGGTAAGCCAGGTCCAAATGGATTAGCCATTAATTGGCTACTAATAAAAAGCAGCGAAATAGTCAGAGATAGTAATCGACGAAGCATGAGACGTACTCCTGTGATTTATTACATCCCGAACGCGAAGATTGGCCAGACCCGCAATCGCCAGAGTCAACCTGCTTCACTTCACACCCAGTTGAAGTTTCCGCCAGACTATTGAGCAATCTTAATACCAAAAAAAAACCCCTGGTTTGGCCAGGGGTTTTGAAAACATAAAGTTTGTAAAACGTAGATATTAACGTTTTGAGAACTGACAGCTTCTACGAGCGCCGTGTTTACCGTATTTTTTACGTTCAACCATACGTGGATCACGAGTCAAGAAGCCAGCTTTTTTAAGAGCAGCTCTTAATTCAGGATTGTAAGCAGTTAATGCGCGAGAAATTCCAAGTCTTAGAGCACCAGCTTGTCCAGACTCACCGCCACCAGCAACAGTCGCGTTGATATCGAATTTGCCAACTTGGTTAATAATATCAAAAGGCTGAAGCATGATCATGCGAGAAATAGCATTCTTAAGAGCCTTTTCAGGTTCAGCTCCGTTGACCGTCACTTTACCTTTTCCTGGTTTAAGAAATACACGAGCCGCGCTGGTTTTTCTTCTTCCTGTACCGTAGTAATACTTTTCAGCAGCCATCGATCCTTATCCTTTACTTAGTGTTTGATGGTCAATGTTTGTGGTTTTTGAGCCTCATGAGTATGATTAGGGCCAGCAAAAACTTTCAATTTAGTAAGAATGTCTCTAGAAAGACGGTTAGTTGGCAACATACCGCGCACAGCTTCCTTAATAATAAAGGAAGGGTCTTTTTCTAACATCTGCTCAGCAGTCAATTCTTTCAAAGAACCGAAGAAACGAGTGTGGCTGTAGTACTTTTTGCTCAACCATTTGTTTCCAGTCATATTGATTTTTTCACAGTTAACGATAACGACGAAATCACCGCAATCAACATTTGGAGTGAAAGTAGGCTTGTTTTTACCACGCAAAATGTTTGCAACTTCAGTCGAAAGACGACCTAATGTTAAATCAGTGGCATCAATAACCCACCAAGCTCTGTTAACTTCATCCGTTTTTGCAATCCACGTTTTCATAAATTCGCTCCAAACAAAGGTTCCAAACATAGGAACCCGCTAATTCTGACAATCGGAAGTGAATCTTTTAGATTCCTAGCTACCTAATGTCAAGAGTCCTCGGATAATAAACTTTGACTAAAAACAAACCTTGAGGCGGAGCCGCATATCCCGCCTGGGTTCGATCCTTAGCCAATAGAAGCTTTTTAAGATCTTCTGGGGTGCGCTTCTTCTGCATATAATAGAGCTGCGTCCCCACGAGATTACGAACCATTTGCTTTAAAAAACCATTTCCGGTGACTTCAAAATAATAGAGGTGCGGCCTTTTTTGTACCCAGCGGGCCTTGTAGATATTTCTTACTGTGTTCGAAATATCAGTGCCAACTGATTGAAAACTTTTAAAATCATGAGTCCCTTCGAGCACTTGAGCAAGAGACTGTAAATGCTCTAAATCAAAACGATGAGGATACCAATGGCAGAACCGCCCTAAAAAGGTCGGCCCCGTCGCCTTAGTTGAAATAACGTAACGGTAGGTTTTGGCCTTGGCTGAAAATAATGAATGAAACTCAGAATCAACCAACTTTGCCGACTGAACAACCATGGTCGTTGGCAACATCGCCCTCATCGCTTTAACCAAGTTAATGGCCTCTGGGTTTCTCGGTGCATCAAAATGGACGACTTGGGCCATGGCATGAACCCCCGCATCGGTCCTACCCGAAGCAACACATTTGATAGATTGGTTAAAAACTCGAGCCAAGGCTCCCTCAAGAGACTCCTGAATACTGGGCTTTAAAGATTGGTTCTGCTTCTGCCAACCACAGAAGTCTGTTCCATCATAAGAGAGAACGAGCTTAACACGGTATTTTTCGGGGTTATTCATTGTGGGAGGTCTAACGTCGCCCTAATTAAAAGTCAAAACCCAGACCTAAATTTAAGAGATTGCTTGAAATATCTATTTTGTCGTTAAAACTTTGAATGCGACGAAATTCTACATCAAGCCATAAATTATTGATGCCGTACTCAGCATCTAAATTGGCAACACTGGCCGCGTCTAATTTTCCTAGATTGAGTCTAACTCCCCCACTGGCTTGAGCTGCAGGAACAAATTCATATTTGCTCTTTTTACTGTCGTCTCGTCGCTCAACCAAAACTGCTGGCACCCCACCCCCCGAAAAGTAAGGAACCATCCAAGGGTGACTCGAGTACTGCATTCGATAAATAAAACTCACGTGGGGAAGTAAAACATACAGCGTATATTGTTCACGGGCTTCCTCGCCCGTATCAACAAACCGACCTTGGCCACTCGTAGAACCTAATCCTGCACCAACATTTATGATCCACTGACCGTATTTTCTGAGTGCGAGCCAATCGTAATCAACTAAAACCAAAGGTAAGTTGCTCGATCCATAAATATCTTCGTAAAAAAAACCGCTGGTATTTTGCAGAGGGATTGGAGGCATCTGTCCAGCACGAATACTGGCCGAACCATCCAAGCTTGATTCATCACCGGCATAAACATAACTGCCATCGCTTGTCACATTCAATAAGCCGCGCTCATAGTTTTCTGGTTTTGCAACTACCTTCACATCATCATCATAAAACCGCTCAGAGCTAGCTTTGTCTTCTTCGTAGTAATACCCGTCTTCTTCATCAACCCTTAAAAATCCTTTTCGTGGATCCTGCGGATTCCAGCGAGGAAGCCCCTCATCCTGCACTTGAGGCTCTGTCTCTCTGGCCGTCGCACGCTGGGGAAGATGACCCATCATTACAATAAGTGACACGATGGCCAAAGAAGGAAAGCTAAACTTAATCACGCATCACTCTCCGCATTACAAAAAATCCCAGCACGAAGGCAAAAGAAGAAAGAAGAATAAAAGCCTGTAAACCATAGGTGATCACCCACTGTGCCATCATAATTACAGGACTAAGTGTGGCACGAACGGCCGCTCGTGCCGCTTCTCTTTTTTTGATTTTTTTGGCCCACTTGGGGCTGTTATTATAATATTGCTTTACGAACCAACGACCGATCACGTTGGTTTTTAGAAAGCGATCTCGAAATTCTCTCAATATATAAAGCTGAGGAGCCGTCGACGAACCGTAGGCGGCCGTGGCAATAAAACACTCTTTACCATCGAGTAGGCCCGACACCTCTCCAGGAACGGCCGTATGATTAAGACAATTGAGGTAGGCAGAAGCGCCTCCAACCGTTTGATCGGCAGAAAAATAAGAAACGTTTCCAGCAGCATCGACGTTTGCAAACCGAAAGTAATAGCGCTCGCCATTGATTAAGCCATCAATAGTAGAATCGTCGAGATAAACATCATTTTTACTGTCTGAGGTGAAGGTCAGATCCTTATAATCGGAGGCCGATGTGACCGCGGTGGCAAAATTCGCGTCCGCACAGGAGAGAGGGCCTACACTATAATAGACGCGAAGGTATTTGAGGGGAACATTATCTGGCCCAATAGTTGATACAAAGCCATCGACGATGCCGGTGTTGGTGATATAGGCCTTTTCGTCGCCTCTCTCTACTTCCATGTAACAAAAGCCCCCAGTGCCCTGAGTGTTCGGACCCGGCGGACAAGCTGTAAAGTATTGGTTAGAACTTGCGTTTTGGCCGGCCACTGAAACCTGAAAGGTTTCGAATTCATCGAGGGTATTATCTGCTTGGGTACTCAAACCGAATTGAATGGAATCGCTTTTATTAACAGAACAATCAGCACCCGCCTCAATAGCCGAACAGAGATCAGACCATTTCACCGTGATATAAAGGGTCGTACTCGTGGATAAAGTAGTGCTGGCATCGGTGGGAATTATTTTTCTAGAAGCTCCTGTCACCAAAAACAAGGTGGTAGTGTTCGTGATGACCGATGAATTATCCGTTTGAAACTCAATTCTTAAAAGCGTGTCGGGACGAATTCGATTCGCATTGCAAGGCTGGTTTAAGTTCGTGCAATTGTTGCATGTTGCTGCGGGATCCACGCCGCTTGCACATTCACCATTCAACACCGAACCAGCAATTCCCCCATAAACGCGAATGCCCTGAGTTGTCGTTGTTGAACCACCCGTCGAGGTGCTACTCGTCGTATCGGGCATGATCACGTTGGAGGCATTGTAAATCTTTATAGATGTGAGGGGAATCTTAGACCAAGCTTTACTCAGAGATAAGAGACAAAATAGAAATAAAATATTCTTGGTGAATGCTATCATTATTTAAAGCTCAACAGGGCGACTTAGGTCTGTCAATGATCAGGCCCTAAGCCGCAAGAATCCGCGATCTGAACTAGACCGTAGTCGAGATTCGATTGCCAAAGTTTGACCGAGCCTTAGTCGGCTCCTTCATAAACTTCTTCTCCGTCTTCGTCTTCGAGAAGATCTTGAGTTGAAGTTCCAGGCATTGGTGTTGGCAAATACACGCCACTGGCCCGAATTTTACGAGCGCTTTTTCCCCATCTAAAAATACCAAAAATCGCACCAAGCACTGCGTAGGTAAGAAACAAGATAAACAAATTCACTTCTGGGCGAATCAAAATGGCTGTAAATATAGACACTCCCAAAACCAGGTATCGAAAAGGAAGTCGACCCTTCAAATCTAGATCTTTAAAACTACGATAACGAAAGGTACTCACCATCACGAAGGCAAGCAAAAATGTCATGATTAGAAGACCCATATTACCTGTGGGATTTAGCCCAAGATCATTAAAGGCCAAGACCGAGCTGGCCACAATACCCGCCGCCATCGGAATCGGTAGCCCTTGAAAATAACTTTTCTCTATAATGTTAGCCTGAACATTGAATCGAGCCAATCGCAGAGCTCCGCAAGTCACAAAGAGAAAGCTAGCAATCCAACCAATTCGGCCAAAGGGGTTTAACGCCCACTGGTGCAATAGCAGGGCTGGCGCCATTCCGAAACTACAGAGATCACAAAGAGAGTCGTATTCTGCACCAAACTTACTTGTAGAATGCGTAAGTCGAGCTAATCGACCGTCCATTAAATCAAAAAAAGAAGCGGCAACTATAAAATAGGCAGCTTGGAGAAAATCACCCTTGATGGCGTGGATGATCGCATAGAAACCGCAGAACAAATTTCCGGTGGTTACGATATTAGGTAAAACATAGATATGCATCGCCAAACGACGCGGCTTAGTGTCTTCCATGGGTTGTATTATTTCCTTTTTAGTAAGTGTATTCATTAGAAGCGGCTCCAAATAAACAATCCCATTAGAGATTAGCCCCAAAGAGCCGAAATAAAAGCGTTAGTCCTGTTGCACTCATCAGTGGAAGCGTAAGGTTGTCATCGAGCTTTCCTATCGGCAAGAGCTCAGATAATGCACCGATAAAACCCGCTAGTACTCCCACGATTAGAAGCTTATCCAGTAGAATTCCATTCACATAAAGATATCCCATCGTAGCAAGAGTGCAAACAACAAAGGCAGCGAGAAATCCCTGTAAACTTTTTTGCCCTAATATTTTGTCTTTTCCATAGAGAATACCAACGCAGCTCGCAATCGGATCGGCGAAAGCCAAAAATAATAACGATAGCCCCACAATTTTAGGCGAAAAAACCAAAACAATTAAAAGAACACCTGAGAGCAAGTAAGAGTTTCCCGATAAGCGATTAACCTCATTCTCTCGGATCACCAATTGAAACAAATTAACAAAAATTTCGTTTAAACGAGACGAGTATTGACGGATCAAATCGGGAACAACAAAGATCATCATGGCACCCAAGAGAAGAATGATGGCATTCTCCCGAGAGACGCGCTGATGGACAAGCACCATCAATAAAACACCCAACATATGCCAGGTCTTGCGGGCCAGATGCAAATCTGATCTTCTTTTGAATGCCCTCGCTACCATTCGCTTTCTCCCTCTCAATTCGTCGAGAGTAACCTATTATAGGGTATGGAGAACCAGCAAGAGACAAAGCAGATCTTAACAAGAAAAAAAGAATTGAGCGCGTTAGGCGCACAAGCTAACTTATTGTTTTTCCACAATTATTTCTAGCTTCTGCAGAAGGTTGCCAGTCGCGCCATCAGCAACCTTCATTTCGAGTTTATTAGTCCCCGATTCAAGGGTGACGTAGTCTGTTGTAAATTCACTTTCGCGCCGAAAAATATTAGCCGTGTATCCATTATTTTTGTTTGTGATAGTTTTTACGTCTTTTAGACAGCTTCCACTCAACCGAACTTGAGTAATATTTTTGAGAGATTGAATTGAGCTTGCGTCTTCGCAATTCCATTCGATGGTAGTTATTCGATCAGGTTCAACAAAGGATGATGTCGATTGCGGCAATTCGGCGATACTGGCTGGAGCCCGAGTTGAAGAAACCGTGTTACTAACTCTACGAACGGAATAAGAATCAGTCTCTGGCTTGGTTACAAGGTCAAAGTAGAGAAGCACAGCCAGTAAGGCAACCAGCGTGGCCAGACTTGTGATACGTGGAGAAAAAAAACGCCTAAGGACTCTCATCATGAAAAAGTCATCGGCAGATTTTTGACACCCTTGAAGACCAGTGATTTACATTTTAATCGATGAAGCTAAATAAATTTTGACGCTTCAATAACGCGCTGAAGCCTAAACTTTAATCTGCCCTTTTCATCAGTGGCGACTTTATGTCAAACTACCTCTGAAAACAAACTGGACAAACGTCAATCACTACGGAGGCTTTTTTTGAAAACTAAAGTATTTATCACTGGAACTCTTGCGCTCAGTTTAGCCCTCATCGGCTGCAAACCAAATGCTAAAGATCTTAAAGAGGCAATTGAAAAAGACCCTAGTATCGTTTTCGTTGCCATTGAAAAAGCGCCCGATCAGTTTATTGAAGTGGTAAATAAGGCCGCTCGTGAAGCTCAAACAAAGCAACAACAAAAAGAAATGGCCGATGAACAAGGTAAACGCGATCAAGAATTTAAAAATCCTCTGAAGCCATCGATCGATGAAAGCCGCCCATTAATGGGATCAAAAACTGCTAAAATCACCATCGTTGAATTTTCTGATTTCGAATGCCCTTATTGTTCACGTGGCTACAGCACAATCAAAGAAGTTTTAAAAGATTACCCGACTGAAGTTAGGGTTCTTTTCAAACACCTTCCCTTAGACTTCCATCCAAAAGCACTTCCTGCAGCTAAATATTACGAAGCCATTGCATTACAAGATCATGCTAAAGCAATTCAATTTCATGATCAGATTTTCCAAAACCAAGACAAACTTCGTAAGGAAGGTGAAGACTACATGAAAAAGATCGCCAAGGATCTTGGCATCAACATGAAAAAACTCGAGAAAGACGTCGCATCTGATGAGGTTATGGCAAAAATCCAGGCCGACATCGACGAAGCTAAGAGCTTTGAAATCAGCGGCACCCCTGGCTTCATTATCAATGGTGTTTCTCTTCGTGGAGCTTATCCATTCAGCGAATTCAAGGCCATCATAGACAAACATCTTGGCAAATAATCTACCCCGCTATCTTCCATTAAATTGAATCTATTTATAGACTCGCCTAAAGCCCCTCTCTCGAGGGGCTTTTTCTTTGCTCAATTGACCGAAGAATCTCGCAATGTTGTGATTAAAGAGTGATCACAGCAATCGGACACCACATTCTGCTTTACTCACAAGACCTGAGGGGTTTTTTAGCTCTTTTGAAAGATACTTTTTGGGCCCTTGTTACGCCTCCATTGCGCTGGAAGGAAACAATTCAACAACTTCACTTCGTTGCCAATGGCAGCCTCGTCATCGTAGGTTTTTGTGTGGCATTCGCTGCCGTCGTCACTATTCTTGAATCTTCGTTTCATATGAAAATGGTTATTCAAAATGACTCCATGGTTCCGGGCTTTGCAGCCATGCTTATCCTTCGTGAATTAGGAGCCGTTGTTTCATCGCTTCTGCTCACCTCGCGGGTGGGCGCCGGCTTTGCCGCTGAAGTGGGTTCGATGACGGTCACAGAACAAGTTGACGCCCTTCGGATGCTTGGTATCGACCCCATTCGCTACATCGTTATTCCAAGACTCATTGCCTGCACCATCGGAACCGCTATTTTAACTATTATTGCCAATATGATTTGCCTCTACTGTGCAGCCCTCGTTTCGGAGGCTTACCTTGGATTCACCATGGGACTTTTCAAAACAGCAATGACTCGTTTTATTGGCTTTCAAGATATCGTTTTTGCCACCATAAAGGGTGCCGTCTTCGGAAGTATAATACCCCTAGTTAGTTGCCATTTCGGGTTTCGATGCAAAGCTGGCGCACAAGGTGTAGGTCTCGCCACGACCCAAAGTGTTGTCGCAAGCTCCGTAGCAATCATTGTTTTTGATTTTATCTTAACTTTTATTTTTTCCCATTTTTATTGAGGCTGACGCTATGAAAGTTGAAACCAAAGTTGGATTACTCTTTTTACTAACAATTAGCTTGATCATTGGCTTCGCATACACTCTTGGCGTCGTTAATCCTTTTTCAAACTATAACGATCTTGTCATTCTCTATAATTACGCGGGCGGGCTCGAAAAGGGCTCACCCGTCAGGGTCATGGGTATCGAAGTAGGCAAGGTAAAATCGATTGAATTCGACCCACAAGGACGCTCTTCCGATGGGGAAGAAGTAAAACTAAGGGTTACTGTGGGTATCTCTAAAAAGGCTTGGGAGACTATTCGTGAGGACTCTCATTTTTATATTAATATGGCTGGGGTGATCGGCGAAAAGTTTTTAGAGATCTCCCCCGGAAGTCTGGATAAACCGGGCTTCAAAGTAGGTCAAAGTGTTCGTGGAGAAGACCCTCCCCGAGTCGATCAACTCATCTCACAAGGTTACGGATTGGCGGGAAAGATCTTAGAAATCGTGAGTAAGAATGAGGGTTCCGTGACAGGAATGATTTCCCAGCTTGATAACTTAGTGACGAACTTCAATAAAACACTCGCTCTTCTCGATAAAACATCTAAAAACCAGGATGTAGAAAGACTGATGCGCAACTTTATTAAGATATCAGATGACCTGGCTTACCTAACACACCAACTCCGGTCCGAAAAATCAGAAAAGTCTTTCGAAGTTCTAAACAGACTCATTATGCGGCTTGAAAATCTGGATGCCCCAGCGATTCGAAAGTTTTTGCAAGAAGAAGGCATCAAAGCCAAAATGTTCTAAGTTCAAAACCAGACTTTGATCGCAGTTCCCGAGCGAAGAGTGCCAACGGTACGTCTTATATCTCTTCAACCTTTGAAAGCATCTCCTAAGACAAAAACAAAAAACCCTCGAGGTTTAGCCCCGAGGGTTTTTTTAAAGCTTTGTTAAGCTAAAACTACTTCTTAGCAGTTTTTTTCTTTGTAGCTTTTTTCTTTGTAGCAGCTTTTTTCTTTGTAGCTTTCTTTGTAGCTTTCTTCTTAGCCATTTTATCCTCCTAGGATATTTTTGTTGTTGGTTACTAGTTGCTTTCTATTTCAAATTCTGATCAAGGTGACATCTCTCGTCAATAAAAAAATTTCAAAAAAATAAATTTGCACGAATTTTGCGTTCACTAAACTAAAAAAGGAGAGTTGATATGCTCATTCGTTTTCTATTTCTGACTTTCGGATTCGCGTTCGCACTTCGGACAATAAAAAACCAAACATCGATGAAATCCTTATCTGAAGGCACTTCCAAGAACATTACAACTTCGCTGATTTTATATTTTTGGCTGATGACCATCCTTTCGCCCTGGATGACAGTCCCGGTCCTAGGAATTTTACTTTTTGTCCCAAATTTAGCCGCTCTTCGTCTCGAATGGATCCTGAATCTCATTTTGAAACGACTATTTCGCGAAAAAGTTATTCAATTTTTCGATGAATTGGTCCTTCAGATGATGACAGGGAAGTCCTTTAGAGATTCTTTTTTGTTACTAACCTCGAATTCGCGCGATTTTTTTCAGATTAAGATGCGAGAAATCCTTCACTGCCCTATCGATTTGAAGTCACATCCCGACTCTCTTAGGAACGAACTGCTCGAAATAGCCGAATTAGTCCAGAGCGTAGAGAAGAGCCCCCATAAGGCTCTTGATCGGATTCAAAATTTTAGACGGCAGCTCAAGTGGAAACAAAGTTTCAGAAAAAAATCACGGCAAGCGACCATTCAAATTAGAGCGCAAGCTTCAATTCTCAGTTGTCTATACCTCTTGCTCTTAATCTACACCATTATTGTTCAAGAAACTTGGTCGGTTCCTCTTCACACACTTTCCATTTTGCTCTTCCTAATTGGCCTCTCGCTACTTTTTATTATTGGGAGAAATCCAAAATGGAAAACTTAAGTCCTGGACTTCAACTTCTGTTTGATGTGCGCACAGCGTTGGAAAATGGAACATCAGTTAGAACTGGCGTACTCAATTTTTTAAAACTTCAAAGAACCGATTTCAATGAGACCGTCTCTGCTTGGATTTTAGCATTCGATCAAAATCAAGATACCATCTATTTACTGAAACTGCTTCATCCCTGTCGGCGCACCCTCCTTCTAATGCTCGAAAAAGGAATGCGAGGTCTGCCCATACTGGCGGCCCTTGCGGAGCTGGAGCGAGAAATCATAAGCTCATGCGAACTTGAAATGGAGGAGCGAATTCAGAAACTACCTATTCGTCTTCTGTTTCCCGTTCTTTTTTTCATGTTTCCAGCCTACCTGATAATCCTAATCGGGCCTTTCATGTTAGAAATCATAAAGCATTGGGGTTAAAGAAACAGGGACTACTACAAATGCCGCTCAAGGCTTTAACTTGCTATTTTGAGGCGAACCAATTTAATTTATCGAAAAAGTCGCAAGGACTCACAATTAACTTTCCAATAGGGGGAATTTTGGCCAATCGCACGCTCACGACCAAAGATGGACTGGCAGACATTCAGTTTTTAATTGTGGAACTGGAAAGAAAAGAACCCGACACAAAAATTATTAAAAGCCTAACCACAAAGTATGGCATTCCTTACAAAACCAACATTTCAGAGCAACTCGACGAAATCTTATTTTTTCTCAATAGCTTTGCTATTTCCAAAGAACTCGAGCAAGAGCCCTGAATCTAGACACATCTAATATATATAGAGAGAGGACATCCATGAGACCCATTGCAAATTCCGTATTAGACCTTATTGGCAATACTCCCATTCTTCGACTAAACAAGATCGTTCCGGATCACTTAAAGCATCACCAATTTTTTGGTAAACTGGAGTATTTCAATCCGGGAAATAGCGTAAAAGATCGTATTGGTATGGCTATTATCGAAGACGCCGAGAAATCAGGGCGACTAAAACCCGGTGGTACAATCGTTGAGGCGACCTCGGGAAACACGGGTGTGGGTTTGGCTCAGGCGGCTCTACTCAAGGGCTACAAATGCATTTTCGTAATGCCCGATAAAATTTCAGAAGAGAAGAGAGCGATTCTCCGTGCTTATGGTGCAGAGGTAATTATCACCCCTACGGCCGTTGAACCCGAAGATCCTCGCAGCTATATTTCTGTGTCTCAAAAACTAGCAAAAGAAACTCCTAATGCGATTCTTGGAAATCAATACCATAATCCTGCTAACCCCAAGGCACATACACTCTCCACTGGTCCCGAAATTTGGGAGCAGATGGGTGGCCAACTTGACGCATTCGTGGCTGGAGCAGGTACTGGTGGAACAATTTCTGGGGTTGGTGAATACCTTAAAACAAAAAATCCAAACCTTAATGTTGTCTGTTCTGATCCTGTGGGCAGTATTCTTGCGGATCTTTTTTATCACGGTAAAGTTATCACACCTGCTCACGGCTATCTAGTAGAGGGAGTTGGAGAAGATATGCTACCCGAAAACGTTCATCTCAAAACGATCGATGCATTCGAAAAAGTGACCGATCCCGAAGCGTTTCAAATGACCCGCCAGATAGTTGCTAAAGAGGCACTCTTTTTAGGTCCCTCATCAGCTCTTGCCTTGGTTGGCGCTTTCAAATGGGCAGAAAAAGTGACGAAGCCTTCTCGAATTTTAGTTCTTTTTCCTGACAATGGTAGAGGCTACCTCAGCAAAGCTTTCAATGAAACATGGTTGAAACAGAATAATCTCATTTAATAAGGACTAAAAAATGTCAGATATTTCAAAAATCTCAAAAAATTTAGGGTTTGCTACCAGAGCGATTCATGCGGGCCAAACACCTGACCCAAGCACCGGCGCCATCATGACTCCCGTTTATCTAACATCTACCTATGTTCAGGCTTCTCCAGGAGTCCATAAAGGATATGAATATAGTCGCACAGGAAACCCAACTAGAAAGGCCTATGAAGACTGCTTAGCCAGTCTCGAAGAGGGCACTCATGGATTTGCCTTTGCCTCTGGTTGTGCCGCAACAACGACGGTTCTTCATCTTCTTAAACAAGGCGATCACGTTATTGCCGGCGACGACATGTACGGCGGAACATTCAGACTCTTTGATAAAGTTTTACGCCACAATGGCCTCGGCTTTACCTACCTCGATCTCACGAATGCTGAAAACTTAAAAGAAGCCATTCGTCCGGAGACTAAAATGGTTTGGATTGAAACCCCAACCAACCCAACCCTTAAGCTTGTCGACATACAAAGAATTTGCGAAATCGCACACGCCAAAAATATTATGGTAGCGGTCGACAATACCTTTATGAGTCCTTACTTTCAGAGACCATTAACTCTTGGCGCCGACATTGTTGTTCATTCAACAACAAAATACGTTGGTGGTCATAGCGATATGGTTGGTGGCGCGGTTGTTACCAATAAAAAAGAAATTGCTGAACGCATTGCCTTTTTAAGTAATTCTATGGGTTCTATCCAAGGGCCGTTCGATGCCTTCCTTAGCCTACGAAGCCTCAAAACTCTTCCCATTCGCATGAAAGCCCACGAAAAAAATGCCATTGAAGTGGCAAAGTTTTTGGAATCCCATCCAAAAATTCAGTGGGTTCGATACCCCGGACTCCCTTCTCACCCCCAGCACGCTCTTGCAAAAAAACAAATGTCTGGCTTTGGTGGCATGATCACTTTCGCCCTCAAAGGTGGCATCGAGCAATCCCGAACACTTTTAGAAAATGTGAAAATTTTTGCACTTGCAGAAAGCTTGGGCGGCGTAGAATCTTTGATCGAACATCCTGCAATCATGACGCACGCTAGCGTTCCAGCCGATGTTAGAAAACAACTCGGTATCGACGATAGCCTTGTGCGATTAAGCGTGGGCATTGAAGACAGCGAAGATCTTTTAAATGATCTGAAAGCCGCCCTAGAGAAAGTTTAGTTCTTTAAAGGAGACAACTGTTTAAAAAAAGATTTGGGGAAAAGCTTCTTGACAATAGACCACGCTCCCCTTTATTCAGTTGTCTCCGATCTCGCGGAGCTTTGTATTTGGCTTGGTAGCTCAGTCGGTAGAGCAGAGGACTGAAAATCCTTGTGTCGGCGGTTCAATTCCGTCCCAAGCCACCATTCTTATCTAAATAAAAACTTAAAATGAATACCGCCAATAGAACTTCACTGAACTTCGATTGGCCACTTCTGCACTTTGAGTGCATTGTTTTCAGTTTTCAGAGTAAAACTGGCCCTTTTAGTAAAATTAATGTATAAATCCGCCTAATTATGTCCAAAATCCTTGAAACCTTAAAGGCAAACCCACTGGTGCTAGCTCCAATGGCTGGCATCACTGATTCCGCTTTTCGCTCCTTTATGCGCGAAATGGGTGCTGGCATTGTTGTGACCGAACTCATTTCGGCAACGGGCACCCAATATCAAAGCGAAAGAACTCTTCGCCTCATGGATTTTACTCCTGATCAACACCCGGTTGGTATCCAGCTTTTTGGTGAGGATCCTGAAGTTATGGCCCATGCAGCGCAAGTGGCAGAGGCACGAGGGTGTGATTTTATTGATCTCAATTTCGGATGTCCTGTTCCGAAGGTAGTAAAAAAGGGCGGAGGCTCCGCCATTCTCCGTGATCTGAAAGCTCTAGAAACAATGGTTCGCACGGTGAAATCAGCCATTCAAATTCCGCTCACCATCAAAATCCGGACAGGTTGGGATCAGAATTCTCGCAATGCTCACGAAGTTACAAAGATCGCCTACAACGAAGGTGTGACTTGGGTTGCGATTCACGGACGCACCAGAGCTCAGGGCTATGCTGGGCAAGCAGATTGGGACTACATTCGTGAAGTAAAAGCCCAAAGTCCACTTCCTATTATCGGTAATGGTGACCTCAATACTCCTGAGATCGTTCAATCTCGCCTCCAAGAGAGCGGCTGTGATGGCGTGATGATCGGGAGAGGTTGTTTAAAAAACCCGTTTCTGTTTATGGACAGCCTCAATCGAATCAGAGGTGAAGATTCATCGGCACCTATTTCACGGGATCATTGGGCTGTTTACGAACGTCTCCACTCCCACCTAGCAACGCAGTGTGATGATCTGATTTTAACAATACAATTAAAGAAGTTTGCCGCTTGGTACTCCTCAGGGTATTCTGGCGCTTCTCAATTTCGAAAATCAATTTTTCAAACAAAAGAACTAAATGAGGTTTTGGATCTCGCCGAGGGATACTTCAAGGGATTGACTTTAGACATTCCAGAAGACACAACTCAGGAACCATTTCTCATGGGAGGACACGGCTAATGCTTGAAGCACAAAAGATACGAAATATCGCGATTATCGCGCACGTCGACCACGGCAAAACAACCCTCGTCGATCACCTCATTAAACAAGCGGGAACTTTCCGCGAAAATGAACACGTTGAAGAACGTTTGATGGACTCCATGGATCTCGAAAAAGAGCGTGGAATCACTATTGCTGCGAAAAACGCCTCGTTCATTTATAACGATATCAAAATCAATATCGTTGATACCCCCGGCCACAGTGACTTCGGCGGTGAGGTGGAACGTATCCTTAACATGGTGGATGGAGCTATTCTCCTGGTTGATGCCTCTGAAGGCCCACTTCCTCAAACTCGTTTCGTTTTAAAAAAGGCACTAGAACAAAACATCAAGGTTATGGTTTGTATTAACAAGATCGACCGTCCTGATGCACGTATTCAAGAGGTCCTAAACGAAGTTTTCGATCTTTTCATTGATCTCGATGCCACAGAAGAACAAGCAGATTTTACGACTGTTTACGCTATTGCCCGCGAGGGAATGGCGACGATGGATCCAAATGTTAAAACCGAAAACCTTGTCTGCCTCTACGACAAAATCCTTGAGCTAGTACCGCCACCAAAAGCCGATGTTGAAGCACCATTACAAGTCATGGTGGCAAACATTAGCTACAACGACTATGTTGGTCGTCTAGCAATTGGCCGAGTTCGCTCAGGTAAAATCAAAGTTGGCGATGAAGTTCTAGTTGTTCAGGCCGACAAACAAAAGAAAGTGAAAGTCACTGCTCTTTTCCAATACAAAGTAGCGGCGCCAGTTCCAGCTCAAGAAATTTGGGCGGGAGACATTGCGATCATCGCGGGCCTGGAAGACTTCACTATCGGTGATACTATTACATCGGCTGTTGATCCTAAACCACTTCCACGTATTCGTATTGATGAGCCAACCGTAGGAATGATCTTCTCCGTGAACGATGGTCCATTCGCAGGTCTCGAAGGTAAAAACGTAACGTCACGAAAAATTCTTGAGCGTTTAGAGCGAGAGCTTTTATACAACGTGGCTCTTCGCCTAGAAAAAACTGACCAAACGGATTCCTTTAAAGTTATTGGCCGTGGTGAACTTCAGTTGGCCGTACTTATTGAGCAAATGCGTCGTGAAGGATTCGAACTTTGTGTGTCTAAGCCACAAGTTATCTTTAAAGAGAAAGATGGCGTACGCCAGGAGCCATTCGAAGTTGCAACCATCGACGTTGAAGATACATTCGTTGGGGTTGTTACCGAGAAAATGGGTCTCAGAAAAGGTGTGATGACCAATATGTCTTCAAAAGGGACTGGTCGTACCCGCCTTGAGTTCCGCATTCCTGCTCGTGGTTTGATTGGTTATCGTTCTGAGTTCCTTACCGACACACGCGGAACCGGTCTTTTGAACACTCAATACGACGGTTACGATGAGTATCGTGGCGATATTAACGCCCGTCTTAACGGAGCGATGATTTCAAAAGAAAAGGGTGTTGCAACTGCTTACTCTCTTTGGAACCTACAAGAGCGTGGAATCATGTTCGTGACTCCAACAACAGATGTTTACGAAGGGATGGTCGTTGGTGAACACGCCAAAGATAATGACCTTGTCGTCAACGTATGTACTGAGAAAAAACTCACGAACGTTCGTGCCTCTGGGTCTGATGAAGCGATTCGTCTTGTTCCAGTTCGCCCTATGACACTCGAAAAAGCGATGGAATGGATTACTGATGATGAACTCATCGAGGCCACTCCTAAGTCGGTTCGAATTCGTTGTCGTCAATTGGATCCGAACAAACGTAAGAAAAAAGACAAAGCCTAAAACACAAAAGCCCTTCGGAAACGAAGGGCTTTTTTTTTGCGATCAATCGCGACGTCTAATTCACGAGTAGAACAAAGCTTCAGTTACTTAATTAATTTCAAATCCATTTCATCTTTCAAATTGACCCCAGATAATTGGAGTCGAAGACTCTCTCTCATTAAATACTCTAACTTGGCCGAGGCATGCCGATAGCTCATACCCAACGGTTCTCTAACATTTGAGATACAATTTCTTTGCGCATCACTATTGCCGCTCATAGGGGAATAAGTCATATAGATCCCTAAAGAGTCAGCCGAATTTAATCCGGGTCGCTCACCTATAAAAATCACACTCAACTTGGCCTTAACTTGCTCACCAATAGGATCGGCAATAGCCACTCTTGAATAGGGCACTAAAAACAATCGATAGGTAAGTTCTGGAAAAACCGAAGACAAACTAACCTTCAAAAGATTCCACAGAGGCAAAAAATGCTTTGTTACCGCCAAGGCCGAAAGCCCATCAGACACAATAAAAGCAATGTCTGTTGAGCTCTCTCGAAGCGCCTCGCAACTATCGGAGCTTAGCAAGCGGCCCTTATTAGGAAAACGCAAATACGTTTCTCGATCATGAACTTCGGTGGAAAGTTGAATGGGCGTTTCCCCCTGCTCGATAAGATCATTAATTAAGGTCTGATAGTCCCAAACACACCAAACGGCATTTCTGGCGGCCGAATGAGCCCGTTGAAACTCTAAAACCTTTTGCGTTGGCAAAGAAAACCCTACCCGTCCAAGTCCCACTCGAGCAGAGGTAAACTCCTTAAGTTTACTCCACTTATCCACGAACCACCTCCTCCAACAAAAAGGTGTCGGCCGTTTTTTGAATTTGCAGAGTTTCTGGATTCCAAAGATTCATCTTTACTAACCAAGCCTCAAACTCAGGAGCAGGTCGCAGCTGAAGCACTTTTCGCAAATAGAGTGCATCATGAAATGAAGTACTCTGATAATTCAACATAATGTCGTCGGCACCAGGAATGCCCATGATATAGTTGCAGCCGGCAGTACCGAGCAGAGTTAACAAATTATCCATGTCGTCTTGATCGGCTTCGGCATGATTCGTATAACAAACATCGCACCCCATTGGTAAACCAAGAAGTTTTCCGCAAAAATGGTCCTCAAGACCCGCACGAATAATTTGTTTGCCATTATAGAGATACTCAGGACCAATAAACCCCACCACTGTATTCACAAGAAGAGGATCAAAAGCTTTTGCCACCGCATAAGCTCTGGCCTCGATGGTCTGTGCATCAACACCAAAATGCGCGTCTGCCGATAAAGCAGACCCTTGGCCGGTTTCAAAATACATGACCTGCTGGCCACATGTTCCACGTTTTAACTCAAGAGCAGCCTCTCTTGCTTCTCGAAGAAGTGACAAATCGATTCCAAAAGACCGATTGGCTTTTTCAGAGCCTGCAATGGATTGAAAAACAAGATCAACGGGTGCTCCCATTTCAATGCAACGTAGAGCCGTTGTAACATGAGCCAAAACACAAGATTGAACCGGAATCTCGTATTTTAAGCGAACTTGATCAATCATCTCTAACAGCGTTCGCATATTCTGTGGATTATCTGTGGCGGGATTGATTCCAATAACAGCATCTCCACTTCCAAGAAGGAGTCCATCAATGAGACTCACGAGAATTCCCTGAGGATCGTCCGTTGGATGATTAGGTTGAAGACGAGTGGATAAGTGACCCTTCAAACCAATAGTGTTTCTAAACCGCGTGACGATAGTCATTTTTTGAGCCACAGCAATTAAATCTTGTAATCGCATCAGCTTAGAAACGGCGGCCGCCATCTCAGGGGTAATTCCATCGCGCACGTGTTCTATTTCTAGCCCTGTCGTTGTTTCGAGTAATAACCAATCCCGAAATTCGCCAACAGTAAAACTCTTGATTGTATCAAAAGATTTCGATCGATGAGATTCTAAAATAAGCCTGGTTACTTCGTCATTAGCGGATGGAATGAAAACGTCTTCTAGAAAGTCCACCAATGGAACCTCGGCCAATGCAGACTGCGCTGCCGCTCTTTCGGCTTCCGAATCAGCGGCTATGCCAGCCAACTCATCGGCAGAGCGACGCGGAGAGGCCTTAGCCATTAACTCCTTTAAATTTGAAAACTGGTAAACGACACCGTCCCAACCGAACCGATAGGTTTTCATTATCAACTCACCTTTTTTGTAAGCTAATCACGAACTCGTCTCAATAGCAATCAATGCCCCGATTTTAAAGTCGCTTCCATTTCAAAAAGGAACATCCAAATTGGATTTATTGTTATCTTCAAACAAAACAAATATACTACCGAGGCGTTAAGAGGAGTGCTTAACTAGAACTAATTTACACAGAAAAAAGAAAAAGGAGTTTCAGATGATTTTCAACAACCCCAATCAGGCGGGCGCCAAAATTAATTTTAAATCCCGTTACGAAAACTTTATTGGTGGACGATGGGTACCACCGAAAAAGGGCCAATACTTCGAGAATATTTCTCCAGTGAACGGACAGAAGTTTTGTGAAGTACCACGGTCTACTTCAGAAGATATCGAGTTGGCGCTCGATGCGGCTCATGAAGCTAAAATTTCGTGGGGAAAAACAGCTCCAGCCCAAAGGGCTGCGATTCTTAATAAAATTGCTGATCGAATGGAACAAAATCTTGAGATGCTTGCGGTTGCAGAGACCTGGGATAACGGTAAGCCCGTGCGCGAAACACTTGCTGCCGATATTCCTCTCGCCATCGACCATTTTCGGTATTTTGCTGGCTGCATAAGAGCCCAAGAAGGGACGGTCGCTGAGCTTGATGAAAACACCGTGGCTTATCATTTTCACGAACCACTCGGTGTTGTTGGACAAATTATTCCGTGGAACTTTCCTATATTAATGGCGGCATGGAAAATCGCTCCCGCTCTAGCGGCGGGTAATTGTGTTGTGTTGAAACCAGCCGAACAAACTCCCACAAGTATTCTTATAGTGATGGAACTCATTCAAGATATACTTCCAGCAGGAGTGCTCAATGTCGTTAATGGGTTTGGCCTCGAAGCCGGCAAACCACTTGCCTGCAATAAGCGAATTGCAAAAATCGCTTTTACCGGAGAAACCACAACCGGAAGGCTTATTATGCAATATGCTTCCGAAAACCTTATTCCGGTCACACTCGAATTAGGCGGTAAATCACCAAATATTTTCTTTGATGATGTAATGGCACACAAAGATGACTTTTATCAAAAATCGCTTGAAGGGTTCACAATGTTTGCCCTCAACCAAGGGGAAGTTTGCACCTGCCCTTCGAGGGCCTTGGTTCAAAGTAATATCTACGGTTCCTTTATGGCTGATGCTATTAATCGAGTAAAAGAGGTGAAACAAGGAAATCCTCTGGATACGGCAACCATGATTGGTGCTCAGGCCTCCAACGACCAGAAAGAAAAAATTCTTTCTTATATTGATATAGCAAAGAAAGAAGGTGCCAAAATTCTTTGTGGCGGAAACGCGGCGGATGTTCCTTCTGATCTTAAGGGTGGATACTATATTCAACCCACGGTGATTGAAGGCCATAATAAAATGAGAGTTTTTCAAGAAGAAATTTTTGGACCCGTCGTAGCTGTGACCCAATTTAAAGATCAGGCAGAGGCTCTTTCAATTGCAAACGATACTTTGTACGGTCTTGGTGCAGGAGTATGGACTCGCAACGGTTCATTGGCATTCAAAATGGGAAGAGCGATTCAGGCAGGTCGCGTATGGACCAACTGTTATCACCTCTACCCTGCTCACGCCGCTTTTGGTGGATATAAACAGTCAGGTATCGGACGCGAAACCCATCGAATGATGCTCGATCACTACCAACAAACAAAAAATCTCTTAGTCAGTTATGATCCTAAACCGATGGGCTTTTTCTGATCATGAAAAATAGAGTGAAGCGTGTTTTGGCTACTCCTCTGACGGAGGAGTGGCTAAAAAAACTTGAGCTCAAACATGGTCCCCTCATGTTTCATCAATCGGGAGGCTGTTGCGACGGCAGCGCTCCCATGTGTTATTTAAGAGGAGAATTTAAGCTTGGATCCAATGATGTTTACTTAGGAGAAATTGCAGGAACTCCATTTTACATGAGTGAAAGTCAGTTTGAGTACTGGAGACACACTCAACTTATCATTGACGTTGTTCCTGGAAGAGGGAGTGGTTTTTCAGTTGAGTCGCCTGAGGGAATTCGTTTTTTAACTCGGTCAGAGGTTTTCACCGAAGAGCAATGGACCTCCCTGCAAACCCAAGGTGACCCACCGCGGGGCCAACAACATTAAACCCTGAAGAGACCTATTTAATTCTCCTCAACGGGAGCCGATTCAAGATCTTCCACAGTTAATTCCTCATCCGCAACAGGAGCTTCTTCTCCGGTCTCTTCAACTACTGGTTCAGGTTCAGGCGGAGTTCCCGGAAAGTAAGCCAACTGATCAATGGCGTCTCGATAATCACCTTCGCCCACCTTGCCCGTTTTATAAAGACTATTAAGAAGAGTCTTCATTCGACGTCGGGCAAAGCTTGTTAACTCTTTTCTAAAAAAAGAGTGCGAGTACTTTTCTGGAGACGGCAATAAGAAAACTAAAAAAACACTTTCATTGAGTGTTAATTCGCTGGGGTGTTTCTTAAAATAAAACTGTGCCGCTCTCTTGACTCCAAAAATATTTTTTCCAAATTGAACGACGTTAAAATATCTCTCTAGAATCTCATTTTTTGTAAGGTTCTTTTCGATCTCTTGTGTAATAAGCGCCTCGCGAAACTTGCGCCAAATCGTTTTATTTTTTGATAGAAACATATTCTTCGCTAATTGCTGCGTGATCGTAGATCCACCTCGCACATAGCGACCCTCCGCAAGATTCTTCTCAAAACTATACTGAATTGCCTGCCAATCGAACCCATTATGCTGATAAAAATGGGCATCTTCAGCAGCTATGACGGCTCGTTTGAGATGCCCCGAAATAGCTCCCAGCCTTACATAGCTAGAAGACCCAGGACATAACTTTACTTCGTACATAGTGGTCGTCATACAACCCTTGAGGTCTTCAGCGGCTGGAAGACTCAACCAAAGACTCACCCCCAGGATAATTCCCAAAAAGGAAAATACGAGCACCGCAAACCAAAAACGTCTCAGCCATTTCTTCATTTAATTCCTCAGTAAACCCTGCTGTGACATCCAATTTACACTATTCTCTAGAGCTTGTTGAGCGGGGCGTGTAGTAAATCCCAACTCTTGTCTAGCTTTGCTTGCATCATACCAATGATACATCAAGGCCACGAGCGCTCGTTCTGAAGGCAAGGGGCCACTCTTTCCAACGCAAGCCATCAGATCATCAATTTTTGCTAGCCCTTTCAGCACAAGCGCAGGAACAGGAAGCCAGGGCCTAGCAACTCCCGCAATATCGGCTATCCGATCGAAGACCTCTTTTAAAGTAAGATTTTCTCCCGATAAAATATATCTCTCGCCCGAGCGCCCCTTCTGCATGGCACTCAACATACCCTCGATAACATCTTCTACTGCTACAATGGAGACTCCGCCCGATGGATAGGAAAACATTTCTCCCCGTGCGACCTTCAGTTGAGTTGACCGACTTGATTTTGAAGCATCACCAGCACCGTAGATAGTGCTCGGATTAACAATGACCCCATCCACTTTTCCGTCGGCCACATAACGACGAAGGAGCGCCTCAGCCTGTCTCTTGGTTTCATGGTACCCGAGATGGTACTTTGTTAATTCAAAAGAAGACTCTTCGTTGAGAACTTCTGGAGTAAAAGTGGCCCCTACAGAAACAACCGAGCTTACTAAAAGGATTCTCTTCACTTTTGCAAAAACAGAAGCCTCTAAAATATTGGCGGTGCCATCGACGTTAATTTTTTGCATGATTTCGCGTTCACGCCGATTGTAGGCAACAAGACCAGCAAGGTGATACACTTGATCTTGCCCATGTGTTGCCGTTTTTAGTGATTCCAGATCGGTAATATCACCCTGAACAACGTTAATGTTTCTCTTCTTATAATTATCAGACCGATCGATATTTCTCAGTAAGACAGTGACGTCATCACCCTGAGCCACCAGGCGATCCACTAACCATGAACCCAGAAAACCATTGGCGCCAGTAATCAAAACTTTCATGTCTTGTTCCCTTTTAATCGCTTATCAAGCCAACGGGTCACCAACCAACTAATAAAGGTGCCAACCAAAGCTCCGGCCATAACATCGGAGAAAAAATGAACACCATTGTAGACCCGAGATAAACCGATAATTAGTGCGATCCCCCACCACAAGGCAGCCCAACGGGGATAAAAATGACTTAGAAAAAAAGCCAATCCTGCCATATTGGCCGCATGATTCGAAACAAAACTGTAGCCACTCGCTGGACTTTTCTGAACGATGTCTTGAAAAAGAACAAATGGGCGTTCACGCGCAATACCTTTTTTTAAAACCTGACCACAAACCGTATCGATGATGAGTAAAGTAAAAACAAGTCCACCCAATTTAAATAAACCTAATCGGCGTTCCTTCCAAACCCACCAGACAAGCAGTGGAACGATCACTAATAAAATAAAACCCGAATATTTATGAAGGTCGGTAACTGTCGAAAAAAAAGAATCCAGAACAGGATGACTGAAGTTGTTCTGTAGGCTCATCAGCAAATCGGCATCTATCTGATTCAGCCAAACAAAAAACGTAGAATTCAAGACATCCCCCATCCTTGCATTAGGTCAGTTTGACCCTACGATAGCAAAAATTAGAGGGATTGACGACGATAATTTAATAACGGCTGACGTCTAGATCTGCGAACTTGAGTTCTCATTAGAAGCCTGAGCGCCAGATTCTCGCTCACTTTTGCCTTGCGCTTTCTCGAGACTACCGCGAATTGAGGCGAGGGATTCTGGCTTACCAAATGGACCTTTCGCAATGAGCCGACGGAGCACTTCGCTCAAAGGTTTTTGCAAAGGACGAAGTGTTGGCTCCTGAAAAATACTTTCCTGGCCACGCCCCCAAGTCGCAGAGCGTTTATTATAAGAGAGCATGATAAACTGCGGAAGCTCTTTTAAGAATTCTCGAATTCCCCACAGCCTAGCCCGTATTCCAAAGGGTTGAGCCAATGCTTGCAGAGCTAAAGTCAAAACGGCGAGGTTCTCTGCTTGACCACCCTGACCACAAGATAAAAACCCAATGCCACGATCTCTCTGAATGAGTGAACCCTCTTCAAGAGTGAAAAATTCACGAATTTCCTTTAAAAGAAATTCTTGTTGCTGCCGCTTCTCGTTTTCATCTGCTTCGAAATTAAAACGAAAACCATCATTGGCAAGTTTAGCCTTAAAATCAGACAGCTTTTTGGTCCAGAAAAAATCTTTTGACCAATCCACCTCTTCTTCGATGGCATCAACAGGCAATGTGCTTCCCGAAGCATTCCAATAGTCTAACTCATAGCGGCTCACCAGCATTGTGGCCATTGTACCTAAGACTTCAACCCGAAAGAGCTCTTGGTCACCTTGAGCGACTAACTCTTTAACTTGAATAGGGAATCGTTCAGAGTGGGATTTTTGAAGATCACCCCAAATCAATATATCGCCAGGGGCGTAATCAAAAGATTTCTGAAGAAAAGCAAATTGCTGAGTCAGTACAGTTTCGAGATGTTCAGAAAAATGAAATATTTCGGAGTGGCGAACAAAGCTCCAGTGCCCCAGATCATCGAGGCACTGATAGACAAAAGGAACTTGTGAGAAGGGCTTACCTGAGGCTTGTTTGAGATAGACAAGCAGTTCTTCTAGATTGAATCGAAACCGTGCAAAGTAATCAGAAGCAATGGGGGCTGTAGTATAGCGTGCTTCTTTTTCACTTTCTGAATTCCATTTAATCTCTCTTAGTTTAACCACTCTCTTTGCCATTCTGCCCTCCTCAAAACTTCAATTTGATTGCGAATTAAAACTATCTAAGATGTGCTAAGTTTTATGCCTTACAGCCGAGAAGCTGATTCATTCGTTCCTCACCAAGCTTCTTTCTAAGAATTTCAGCTGGGAGTTCTGTATTATCCCTACGATTGAGCTCGGAGGTCATTTCATTGAGTAATTTAATATAACCTTGGCGTTCTTCTTTGCTATATTCAGAAATCATCTTAGGCAGAACAGAGATGAGCTTATTCAGGGCTTCGTTCGACTTCTCACCCGTTACACCAAGTACCGGGTTTTTGCCTAGTGCTGACACAAATCCAGAAGACGACTTTACCGCCGCGCGAATCTGAACCATTTCGTTTTTATCATTTTCAGAGACTTTTCCTTCTCGGTCTTTTGCCTCAAGAACTTCTTCTGCGCGGGCCAAAGCGCGAATAATCTTAGCTTCTTTTGATCCGCGAAGTGCAAAGGCCTGAACATCGTTTACACTTCCCAACTCGTGTAGGCGTGCAACCTCTTCGATTGATCTTGCTAATTCAAAGGCCTCGGTTCCCTGCTTAGCTTTGAGAGTCTCAAAACTAGCCTTTTGCTGAATAACTTTCTCAATAGCTGAATGCTTGCTCTCGATGTCTTTGAAGGGCTCAACCAATACTTTTCCAACGGCAGCGAACGCCCCTTGACCAGCAATCAATGTCATAGCCGTCGCTAGGTTTAAAAGAAGTTTTGTATTCATTAGATCCTCCTCGTTTGGTTAAGCCTAAATTAGACCGACCTTTGTTTTTTCAAATTTGGCAAGCCCAGGCCTGCAGTTAACTTATTGATACTGTTCACTACTTCAAATACCATTCCATGCCTCAAGACGAGACGATTATCAGTTAATTTAACCTATCGCTGTATCATCCTGATAAGCCGTAAACATAAATAATACCTATTTATATTTAAAAAGCATTTATTCCCTGGTAAATTCAGACAGTTACGCCAAATCAATTCGAATCTCTATTCCATACAGTCGACGCTTATTTTGCCGACTCGGTTCTGATTAGGGCGACAATTATTGTCGTCACGCTTACTTTCTCCGTCTCTCGATAAGAGTGTAATAATAAGGCGGAAGTTGTTGAGCTCTTTAATATTTTTCTTAATCCCGTCTTGGCATATTTCAATGGTCGCCCTTTGTTCTGCAGTCAACGCGCTCATTCCCTCCGAATTTACAAGAGTGTCAAGTTCGTTCATCGCCTGTTCAAGACTAAGGCTCGCATCGCGATAGGCATCGTTGGCTTGCCTTGTGACTTCTTTGGAGTTTTGAATTTGTGTTATGAAGTGAATGAGATTGTTCACCTCAACATCAACTCGTTTAATAACTTCAAAGTCACCGGACGGCTTTGCGAATTTTACCTGGTTGTTCTTATTAAAAAAGGACTTAGAAAACACCCCAAAATCTGTTGGGGCATTGTCACGTAGAAGAGTAAATAAAGGCATCTGTAGCCCTTCTTTAAGAACCTCATCCCTACTTATTTTCAAGGGAGATGTCGTTAGATCTGTCGCTCCGAGGACACGCTGATCTCCCAAATCTCGAATCATTTCAACCAAGACTAATTCATAAAAGCGCATCTCTTGTTGTAGCGCCCATAGAGGGCTGTTGAAGATGGGCCCCATATTTGTTGTACTTAGGTTACGATTGGTCGTGAGTTGTCGAAACTGTTTAATAATTTTGTCATAATCTTTTGAGTAAGAAGCTAGCGCGCCATCCACTTGAATACCAACATGATTATCCCACCAGGTTTTCAAATTATTTTTCGATGAAGCCGCATCGACAACCGAGGGTCTGACGTTAGCCTTGAGATAACCAAAGACACCGTCAAATGACTGATAAGAACCATCCTCTTTTAATACAGAAATAGTCTCGCTGTACATTGAGTGTTTGGGCCCAAACCAGTCCTTATTACAAAAATTCACCGGGGCAGCTTCCTTCTGGCGAATCATTGGAGGAAAAAATTCATCATAGTCAGCCCATTTGGTTTTTATAACAGATTGCTTAGCTTCGGCCTCTGGGCCACAGAGCATTTGATAAACCATATACTCGGCGGCATTCCTCAAATAGAATCTACCAGGCGAATTCGGGTATTCCATTAATTCGAAAAACTGACCGAAGTTGGGGTGAAGGGCAAAACCTTGAATGTAAGGCTTACCCTTTTCTGAGGTTGGCTCTGGTCGACCCACTTCTTCTAGAATGGCATCATAAATTTTTTTAACAGGTGCCTGGAAGGTCTTGGCAAAACCTAATGTTGGTTTTACCGCGTTTGCCAAAATTGCGACTCCTTCTGACATTTTTTCTGTTTCTCGATCAAACCAAACCTGAGCACTAAATAGAATTTGCTTATCTTGCAAGTCACTTCGATCAGAGGCATCGGCAATCAAAAGAGCTTCGACTCCATCTCCCTTAAGAGGTTCGAGAGCTCTACGAAGCTGGCTCTCAGTGGCAGAAACAACCTCAACATCACCGTTTCTAAAGGCCCTGAGAAGGTTCAGCATTTGTCCTTCTTCTCTCGCCTCCCATAAAGTTGCCACTTTCTCTAACGCTTGAAGAGTGGGCGGCAACTGGCCCGCCCCTGAAGCCTCGGCAAGCATTTCGCGAAGCTTTTTAGCGCCCAATTTTAATCGAGCCTTTCTAAAGTTTTGCAACTGCCAGTAGCCATCAAGATAACCACTCTTTGGAAATTCCTGATCCGCTTGGGGTAGTAAAGGTTTAATACCGTTAAGAGAATCATTCCTGTCGATGGGAGATTCTTTACCTTGCTTCGATTCAATGATCGAATTGAGGATGTGATTATACACACTGAAGCTTCCATCAAGGGAGGCACTCAAGTGGGATAACTTTTGACTCCATGAACCGTGAGCAATACTTATCGGCTCCAAATTGGCCTGGCGCCAATGAGCCATCTTCTCCTGAAATTCGAGAATCTGAGCATTAAACCCATCGTAACAGGTTTTGCCCTCGTCTTGTTCTATGCATTTTTTCGCACCAGAATTGGCCACAGGCGAAACCCACTGATTGCCCTTAAGCTGAAGAAATTCATCAGTCAGCGAATCAGTCAGCTTAGCCAAGCTGTACCCTTGTGTCATATCGGCCCAGCCCTTTCGAACGAGGGGGCTCAACTGATGATCCACACCAACAAAAAGTGATATTTGAAAAAAATTGAGCGCTGTGGCTCCAACCTTAGCAGGAACTTTACCTGGCAAAAAATAGCTCAACACATTCACCGAACGCCATACCAGAGGGGATTTTGCAACCTGAGCAAAAGCTTTTGAGCGGAACCCCTCCATGAGTGCCTTTTGCACTGTTCCTGCAATCCAAGAGGACATCAGCATAGATGTCAAACTGGGGGCCATCTCAAGAATACTATTTTTGAGAACCAGATGCTGATAGGCATTGGTACAACTCTGTGGAACCGCTCGATTTTTTTCACGATGGTTTTTAAGCAAATCTTTCGCACACGATCTAAGGGGTTCTAAGACCTGGCTACTCAAATCAGAAGCCATCATACCGACCGTCATACCTAAATAGGGCCAGAGCGCAGGACTTCGGATAATCTTAGGCCACATAGTCATAGATATGCGATTGGCGTACATGAACATAAAGAACGAGAAATGGCCAACCGGATTGGTGAGGCTTTCTACCTGTTGAGCAAAAGCCATAGGATTATTTTCGTAGTGGGTCATCATCTCGAGGAGAAGCACTCCTCCAACCCCGGCAAAAAAAACAGCCGATTCCTTAGGAAAATCATAAGCCGTTTGCTTTAATGTGGCAGACCGTTCAAAGTGGGCCAACATATCGCTCGCTCCGGCGCTTTGTCCCTGAAGAAAATCGGGAATATTTTTTGGTGAATAAGCTTGAAGCCTATCTTTCGAAGTGGTGGGCACTGTGACGTTTAAGTTCTCGGTTTCTTTGTTTCTTTTATCAGTCAATTGAACCGAATAGCTTGTATCTTTACTGCTGGAGTTCGGCCCCATTTGAGTTTGACTTTTACCGCTTCCGAAGGTTGGCGAGACCGCCGTTATCACCAGGGTAATACCTAGAAGTCTCAACACTTTTATGAACATAGCCACCTCAAGTGCTTCATAAGAGCAAAATGGGGACCATTTGTGGACCATTTTAAAACTCCATGTATTCACAAAGGAGCCAACGCCACTGTTTAATGCTTTGACGGAAAGACAATTTCGGCCATCACCAGATCCTTGAATAAAATTGGCATCCCGCGCGAAATCACCATTGCCACCGAATTATCTTGGGTTTAAACCAATGAGTGGAGAGAATTTTGATATGACTACGACAAAAACTATTTACTACTTCAGACACGGAGAAACAGATTGGAATCATCAAGGTCGTTTTCAAGGCCACAGCGATATTCCTCTCAATAATACCGGCGTTGAGCAGGCAAAAAAACTCCGACCTCTCCTCGAGGAATGGCGACCAGAAATTCTCATTAGCAGCGATCTAAAACGAGCTAAACAAACTGCACGGTTAGCTAACGCAAGACTCCAGGCGCCTCACCTCATTGATCCAAGACTTCGAGAAATTAACTTGGGACAAGCAGAAGGCAAGACCATTGTCGAAGTTGAGGCCCTATGGGGAAAACAAGCGGTCCTCGACTGGATCACCTTTAAAGCAGAATGCTCTGACTTTTATTTTCCAGGTGGCGAAAAAAAAATTGATAGCGTCATCAGGGTGAAAACCTTTTTAGAAAATATTTTGTTTAGTCTACCTAACCAAACTTTAGGTGTTATAGGTCACGGGGGCACTCTAAAACGATTTTGTCACCATATTGCTCAAGACAAAAATCGAGAATATCCAATTCCTAATTGTTGTGTATACAAGGTACAGTTTGATCTCTCAACCAGACGCTGGAGCGAAGCGGCACTTGTATCACCTGTCTAAAAATCAGGTCTACCTGAGCGTTTTTGTCCTTGTTGCGTTCCTCGAAAGAGGTCCTATTCCTTAGGCATAACCACTTTTTGTTTATCATTCAGGATCGGATTCTTTAGAATCTATCTGAAAGGGTTAAGGTCTATGTCGTCAAACGCTCCTGATCAGGCTATTTCCGAATTTATTGCTGAATCCGAAGAAATTATCGGCAGGCTAAACTCTAATTTATCTCATTTGGAATCGGGTCCGTTTACTCAAGAAAAAATTGATTCGATTTATCGAGACATCCACACCCTCAAAGGAACTTCACAACTTTTTGGCTTTATAAATATTGGTCTCATTGGCCACGCCCTCGAAGCTTGTTTAGAGCCTGTTCGCAGCAAACGAGTTGGCTTAACACCAAAATTAATAAACGTGATTTTCTCCTGTTTAGATCATGTGGACCACATTTTGAAATCACCTGAAAAAGAACTTACAAAAGATAATGCCACCAAAAAAGAAACAGAGAGCGTTATCGCGAATCTGATAGAAGTTGCCGTCGACAGTCAAGATGGCAACTTTAAACTCACTCGCGAGAATTATTTCCCACCAGATGATACTGAAGTGACTAAACAAACATTGCTCGCTTTACTTCCGAAGAAAGACGATTCGAATCCAATTTCGAGCCCTACGCAAAAGACCACAAAATCTCAAGATAATCAAAAATCGAGTTCTGACTTAAGCAAAAGAGACGATCTTGAGGCTACTCTTTTGAGAGTAAAAAGTGAACTTGAGGTTCAAGAGAGTCCAGCCAGCGAGGCATCGACCATTCGGGTTCAAATCAGCGTCTTAGATCGACTCATGAATTTAGCCGGCGAAATGGTTTTGCTTCGTAACCAGGTTTTGCAGTACTCACAAAAAAATGACAACTTTGAATTTTTGAATATCAGACAGCGACTCGATCTGGTCACTTCTGAACTTCAAGAGGATGTCATGAAAACCCGCATGCAACCCATCGGAAACGTGCTATCAAAATTCACACGCGTAGTGCGTGAAATTTCTCGCGACCTCAATAAAAAAATTGAATTTACTGTCAAAGGTGCAGAGACAGAGTTAGACAAAAGTCTTTTAGAAGCGATTAAAGATCCTCTGACTCACATTATTAGAAATTCTTGTGATCATGGCATCGAAACTCCTGAAGAACGCCGCCGTAATTCAAAGAGTGAGTCTGGTCATGTTGAAGTATTGGCCTTTCAAGAAGGTGGACAAGTCATCATCGAAATTTCTGATGACGGACGAGGCCTGAATCTTCCAAAAATCTTGGCAAAAGCCATAGAAATGGGCGTCGTTAGCCCTGAAAAAGCAGCTACTCTCTTAGAACGAGATATAGCGCAACTTATTTTTGCACCTGGATTCTCCACCGCCGAACATATCAGCACCCTCTCCGGTCGAGGTGTTGGAATGGATGTAGTTAAAACCAACATAGACAAAGTCGGTGGAACTGTTGATATCACAACGAAGCCAGGACGAGGAACAAAAATCCGGCTGCGAATTCCACTCACTTTAGCGATTGTTCCGGCCATGATCGTTCGCTCAGAGTCAGAAGTGTTTGCAATCCCCCAAATTAAGGTTCAAGAGCTATTAAGAATCGATCTTGATTCTGAAAATCATAAAATTGAAAACCTACAGGGCCAATCGATTTTTCGACTTCGCGGCCATCTTCTCCCCCTGGTCTTTCTGAATGACCTTTTAGATTTGCCAAATCAATCCGGACGAACAAAAAGTAATAACGATATCTACAATATCGTAGTTTTAACCACCGATGGTGAACCTTTTGGACTCGTTGTCGATGAAATTCTTGATACGGCGGATATTGTTGTAAAGCCGCTACCCCAATTTTTAAAACGCCTAAGTACGTTTTCAGGTTCGACAATCATGGGTGACGGCTCAGTGGCGCTCATCGTCGATGTGGGTGGTATTGCGCAAAAAGCGAACTTAAAAACGGCAACACAAATGAGTAAAAATGATAAGTCTCGAAGGGGCATCGATGATGTCAAAAACCACTTCATTGAAAATCAGGAACTCCTCTTTTTTAGCCTCAACGGGCAAGGCAAATACTGTCTCCCTCTCATCCTCGTTCATCGACTAGAAGAACTTCCATTTCAATATATAGAAGACGTCGGTAGAGAGCGTATCGCCAGATATCGAGATTCAATTCTTCCTATCATAAATCTCAATCAGTACTTTAAGTTACCCCACTCGTCTCAAGAGACCCAGCGAGATAAGTCATCTGTGATAGTGGTATCGAAAAAAAGACGCCTCTTTGGCATCGAAGTCAATGAGATCTACGATGTTATCAATATCAAATCTGACATTGAGTCACCCCTCCAAGAGCGAAAGGGAGTGCTAGGAAACGTCATCAATGAGAAGCAAATCGCCACAGTGATAGATGCTTTAGGTATCATCGAAGACATTACGGAACCCAATAAAACGACCGCCTCAAAATCGCAAAAGGCACTCAAAAAGCGAGCCCGGGTTTTATTTGCCGAAGATACGCGCTTTTTTGTTCAGCACGTTCAAAAAATTCTCGCAGAGGCCAATATCGAACTCGTTCATGCACCTGATGGCGACGCCGCTTTCAAGGTTTTAAAAAATGCCTCAGCGGGCGAATTCGACTTGGTGCTCTCCGATATCGAAATGCCAATCATGAATGGATTTGAACTGGCAGAAAAAATACGAATGGAACCAAAGTGGAAATCAATTCCTATGATTGCGCTATCCACTCGCTTTCGAGAGGCGGATGTCAAAAAAGGAATAGAAGTGGGTTTTAATCAATACCTCGAAAAATTAAAAGCCGATCAGTTGCTAGAAGCAATCAAGAATCAGCTAGAAGGAGTTGTTGCGTGAACTCGAGACAATTTTGCACCTTCTTGGTAGCAGATCGCCTCTACGGAATTGACGTTATGAACGTCCAAGAAATTACCAAGATGATGGCTGCCACAAAAGTTCCTTTAGCACCCAATTTTGTTCATGGTCTCATCAATCTTCGCGGACAAATCGCAACGGCGGTTGGTCTTCGAGAACTTTTTGATCTAAACGAAGTTAAAAACAATACGGAGTCTATGAATGTTGTCTGCAAAGGCGAGGGCCTTCTGCTCTCTCTGATTGTTGACCAAATCGGAGATGTTATCGAAGTAGAAGACGCTGCTTTTGAAGCAACTCCAGAGACAATTAACCCAGGTGTAGGACGTTTTATGCAAGGGGTTTACAAAATCTCAGGCAACCTACTCAGTATCATTGATGTAAAAAAAATTATTGAAGTTTTAAATAAATAACTCGGAGGAATTATGTTAGAATCAGTAAAATCACAACCAACGTCAGTCCCTTTTAACTCTGTTGAAGAGGTCATAACTCTGATCGATGCTCTCCCCTACAATGTAATGTATTGTGACTTAGCGTTTACGATACGGTATATGAATCAGCGCAGCTTTGAAACTCTCAAGGTTCTGCGCAAACATCTTCCTATTGACCCAGAACGGATCGTAGGAGCTAACATCGATATTTTTCACCGTAATCCTAACAATGTTCGCCAAATTTTATCAAATGAGAGAAACCTGCCCCACAACGCTGTCATTCAACTTGGGCCAGAAAAACTTGAACTCAACGTGGTAGCTATTCGTACCAATGGGAAAGAATATTCAGGAGCCATGGTCACTTGGGAAATCGTTACGACCAAGTTAAAAACCGAGAGCGAACTTGCTCGCACCGTTTCGATGATGGAAAACTCACCCATCAATGTAATGTGCACTGACCTCGATTTTAATGTGGCTTATATGAATCCTAAATCACGAGAAACGCTGAGAAGCCTCGAAAAATACTTGCCGACCACTGTTGATAAAATGATTGGGCAATCAATTGATATTTTTCACAAAAATCCAGACATTCAACGTAAGATTCTTTCGAACCCCAGAAATCTTCCACACTCGGCCAAAATTAAAGTGGGACCAGAAACTCTCTCACTCAACGTGACAGCCATGTATGACCACGAAAAACGTTACGTGGGCCCAATGGTCACATGGGAAATCATTACGGATAAAATCACGCTGATGCAAGCACTCGAAGAAACATCCAATCAACTAGCGGCCGCTGCCGACGAACTAAGTGCTACAGCTCGTCAGCTAACGAGTAATGCAACGCTCACTTCTGATCAGAGTAATTCGGCTGCTTCAAATACTCAAACCGTTGCCAACGGAGTTCAGGTGGTTGCCACAAACACCGAGGAACTTGTCGCTTCTATAAAAGAAATAGCAAGAAACACCTCCGAGGCAGCGAATATTTCTAGAGACACGATGAAACGAGCAACTGAAACAAATTCAACGATTACTCAGCTCGGCTCGAGCTCGCAAGAAATCGGAAACGTCATCAAGGTAATTAGCTCTATTGCGCAGCAGACAAATCTCCTTGCCCTCAATGCAACCATCGAAGCGGCACGAGCCGGAGACGCAGGAAAAGGTTTCGCGGTTGTTGCCAATGAAGTCAAAGAACTTGCCAAACAGACCGCCAAAGCCACCGAAGATATCACCAATCGAATCAATGCAATTCAGGGCGACACCAAAGAAGCCGTTTCCGCCATCAATGGCATTTCTCAAGTGATTGAAAAACTCAACGGCATATCCGTGGCGATTGCCGCCGCTGTTGAAGAACAAACGGCCACGGCCAACGAGGTAGCACGTGTTGTAAAAGAGTCAAATCGTGGGGTTGACGGAATTTCAGAGATTGTGAAAAACGTCAGTGCTGCCGCCAAACAAAGTGCGTCGGGCGCAAGCCAAACGTTAGATGCGGCCCATAGTCTCTCACAACTCGCTGAGCGCCTTAGAAATCTCGTTAAAAGCGTTAAGGTTTAAAGCTAACAATGAAAATACTCATTGTTGACGATTCCGTCGTCTTTAGAACGCAAATTACTAACGCTCTAGCAGCTGTTCCCGGTGTTGAAATCGTCGGAACAGCTTCTAACGGTCGAATTGCGTTACAAAGAATCAGTCAACAGCCCGTCGAGCTCATGACCCTCGACATGGAAATGCCAGAGCTCGATGGAATGGAGACTCTAAAAATTCTCCGCGCCCAAAACAAAGATATAAAGGTTATTGTTTTTTCTTCGCAAACAGTCAGAGGTGCTGAAAAAGCTTTAGAAGCTCTTCGTGCTGGCGCAGATGACGTAGTTGCGAAACCGTCTGGAGATAATCTCAACTTCGAAACTGCTCTCGACGCAGTCAAAACAGCTCTTGTACCTAAGGTTCTTCAATTCATGGAAAAGAAGACCGAGGCATCGACGCCTCGAGAATCGCAATCCCAAAAGCCGACAGTCAGTGAACCCATTAAAACTAAAGAGTCTTTCAACGACCAGAAAAAACTTGATCTTCGAGCCACCAATCCTAAGGCGATTGTTATTGCTAGTTCAACGGGAGGACCGACCGCTCTCGAGGCTATTTTTTCAAAAATTCCAGGTCCATATAAAATTCCGGTACTCATTGCGCAGCATATGCCTCCCGTCTTCACCCAAATACTTGCAAAGCGAATTGGAGACTTGACGGGTGTTCCATCAAGAGAAGCTGTTCACGGCGAAGCAATTCAGCCCAATAATATCTATTTTGCTCCAGGAGACTATCATCTTCGAATTCAAAAAATGAACAGCTTTTACTTCACTCACCTAGCTAAAGACGATTTACGAAACTCGGTGCGACCATCGGCAGACTACCTTTTTGAAAGCGCCGCAGAGACTTATCAAAAAAATCTTTTAGGGGTGATTCTTACCGGAATGGGCGAAGACGGTAAAGATGGTGCAAAAGCAATAAAAAGGGCCGAAGGAGGCATTCTGCTTCAAAACAAGGAGAGCTGCACTGTTTATGGAATGCCGAGGGCGGCTTTTGATGCGGGGGCTTATGACCAAACCAGCGATCTCGATGGAATTAGAGACCTACTCACCCATTTTCTGAAAGGCTAATGAGGAAATTCAACTATGAAATATTTTGGTGAATATCTTATACATCACAAAATTGTTAGCGCTGAAAATCTGGTTAAAGCAACGATCGAGCAAATGGAATCTCAACCAGTCGCATCTAAAATCGCCTTTGAAATCGGACTTCTGAGTGCCGAGGAGATGATCCTAATCTTTAAATTTCAACAGGAGAACAAAACTCATTTTTTGGATGCCGCTCAAAAAACTAAAATACTCACAGCCGATAAGCGAGACCAACTGGAACTAGAACTCTCAAAGCGTTCAACATCTTTAGCCACCATTCTCTTAAACAAGGGCTACGTAGAACTTAAAGATCTCGTACGCTCCCTAGACGAGTTCATTAGTGAATCGAAAGCTTCAGGTCAAAGTCCTGCAACATCGAACTCATCGTCTCCCTCTGTGCCTTCACCCCTTGCTGTATCGGAAGATGGTGACATGACTTTTAATTCGATTGATGGATCCTCAGCGACTCAATTAGCCCAAATATTTTCGAAAGAAAAAATGAATGAACTCATTAATGTTCTTCAACTCGTGAAACAAAATGCAACCATGAAAGACTTAGTCCATGAGTTTATGGATGATTCGCTGAAGACCATTGTAAAATTGAAGGAAGTAGCACACGACCATCAGGGTTTGTTGGTTGAAAAAGTACTTGAAACAATCGAAGGTGCTATGTCAAAGGTCGTCAACGGACAAACCTCAGAGCCTGATCGCATTGCCCAAGTAATCGTACCATCTATTGAAGCTGGACTGCATTTTTGTAGTGAAGCAACGACTGAACTAGAAAAAAACAGAAATGATAGTGTGTTTTGGCAAAAGCCCGAGGCCAGAGCCCAATTTAAAGACTTTACG
>JBEGVH010000021.1:0-113607 GCA_041178425.1 Pseudomonadota bacterium
AGCGAATACCAATCTTCGAGGTTGTTCTAACCGCTGGCCAGGGTGCCCCTCTTCATATGAAAGAGTGGCCTACTAATATTACCAGCCGCTTTCTCGAGATGCCCACGGGATCGGTGGAAGAAACCCTCTTTACCACCTTTCTTGAAGTGTTGCCAAAACACGAGCACGCTGTGGCTCTCTCTTATATGCTGAGCCTCGCAAAAGAAGAAAACGGTGGCAGCACAGCCCAACTCTTTGAAGTGTTTGGTACCGTGGGTATCAAGTTCGGACAACTGGCATCTATTTGGAAGCTCTTCGGAGAGAAGGTTGCTAAAGACGCCGAACATTTGAAAAATCATGCTAAGGCACTAAGTCGCTATGAAGTGATGACTTTAGCGTTTAGTCGACACCACGAGGTGAAACCTCTAATTCAAGAATTTGAGAAGATCCTTGGTAGTGCGAGCATTAAAACAACGACCCGAGTTCGTTTTAAGGATGGCACGGTGGGTGTTCTCGCCTTGCAGGGTCGGCACGTGAAAGAAATCCTCGCAATGAACATCGATCTCGGTAAAAAATACCTCGCGAAGCTCAAAGAAAAGGGTGTCATACAAAATTCGAAATTTATGATGAACCTTGTTGAAGCTCTCGAAGAACAGATTTTGGGCGAGCTCGATATGAAAGCTGAAACGGAGAAAATGAAGCGTGCCAACGAGATCCTAGGGCAACTCAATAAAGAAATGAATTCGGATTTAAAGGGCTGGACTATGTCGGTGCCACAACCTCTGCCGGGTAAACCTCTTACCAATGAATTGGCATTCTATGATCTAGCAAAGTCAAAGGCTTTCGACCAACTCACTCCAGATGTAAAAGCTAGTATTGGACCGATGATCGTGAAGGCCAGCTTGAAGTCACTCTTTCGTCATGGATGGTTCGATCCAGATCGTCACACCGGAAACTTCCTTATTGACGAAGAAACAAAAACAATCCACTTTTTGGACTTCGGGCAATTTGAGAGTTTTTCAAAATCATCAAACCCCTTCAAAGCCGACCCTCGCCTAGTCATCGCTCAGTTTATTAAATCACTTTCAGAACTCAATGCCCACGCCGTCATTCACTATGCCCGCCAAATGGTTCGCCCTGGTTCAGAATCGGAAATTGATGAACCACGCCTTAGAGGCCGTGTTGAAGCTCTCTTTGCCATGGCGAAAAGGAATAAAACCCCGGATTTAAAAACTCTTATGGTTGACGTCATTAACGAGATTGCCGATAGCGGACTAAAATTTGATACACGCTATATTTTTGGCGGACTCAAAGGGCTTATCGTTCTTTATGGCGAAAATTATGTAGACCCCAAAGACTTTGAATCGCTTCTGCGAACAGAGCTAAAGAGCCTTTTTATTAACAAAGCGCCGGTGGTTCTTACAGAATCTTTATTCACCAAAAAGTCTGCGCCACTATCACGAAGCTATCGATGTCAGCAGGCTCTAATGGTCCACTGATTGGCAGTAAGTCCCTTCTAGCACTCGGAAGGGACTTCATCTTTCTCACTGTTCGCATTCTGGCTCGTCCAGCGATTGGCATGGATCATCGTCATTGAAATAAAGCCGCCTTAAGCTTGGCATCATCTAATTTCCAGAGCACATTATCGATAAAATAATGGTGAATATTCAAAAAAATTCCAAAGAGAACAAAGTAGACCCAAAATCCATAGGTATTTATGGTATCAAACTTCGTATCTAGCAATGAAGGAATAAACTCAAAGAATAAAAAACCGGCGATGATGAGTCCTAAGACGACTAAGGTTCGGTATGAAACCTGTCGCGAGCGTTCCATTTGGCTGGAATGGAACCACTCCACTCTCTCGATAAAAACTAGGTATTGTAAACAATGAAAAAACGGCACGGCGTTTCGATAGTATTCGGTTTGGTGAAATAATGGAAGCCACCAAACATACATAGCAACAAAGGGCACCAGCATGTTAGCGCTCGGCCATTGACGCTTCTCTTTTTTGTTCTTCAAAAAAACAAAATAACAAACTAACCCGAGGGTTATTAGCAAATAAACCCAAGAGAGTTCTTTCCAAGAGCTCGGGATGTTCAGGGTGTAATAATCGGCTTCAAAATAAGTGCGATACTCAAATCCGATATTGTTTGTTACAAACGATAAAAACCAGATTCCGTAAAGATTCCAACGAATCAATCGGCGTTGCAGATTCGAGAGTGTGTAGCCATCGAAACGAGCATAAACCATCATGCAACCATAGATCTGCTTGGTGTAATGCCAACCAACCGTTAAATACATAATGTTGATTAAAATATTAATGTACTCGGTTCCTATGTTGGGATTAACACCTATCAATGTCTCAATTCCAAAAAACGAAAAAACAGAATTCATGGTATCCGTAAATCGAAGTTCCTTCGAAGGAGTTGAAAAATGCCAAACCCCGTACCCCATAAAAAGAAAAAGGGCCATCGGAACGGCCATTAATTGAAACCAGTTTCTTTTTACAAACCGTGATCCTCCTCCATAGGCTAATTTGTAGCTTGCTAAAAAGTGCGGATAATTTACCAAAAGGGCCAAGGTGTTAAAAAGGGCATAGCTATTTTGGAGATGGTGAGATACCGCCCATGATTGATCTCGGAACAAACTACCCACAAACATAACAAGCCAAACAAGAAGACTCGCGCCCCCAAGTAGCCAAAAATCTGCCACTCGATTGGTGAGTGCTTTATCATTCGCCACAAAAAATCCCTTTTTTGAGAATGTCTTTTACCCGAGTGAGCCATCTTCAAACTCCAAAGATATTTCCGTAAGACTTCAGACAAGCGGTGCGCTCCTGCGGTTGCGCTCCAAACTCATTTTTTGGAAACATCTATGGAGTTTCATTAGGCGCTCTCAGTTAAGGGTATTTTAAAAAGTCATTTGTGGCTAGAAAAGTTGTTTCAATTTAAGATGGTTTTTTCCCATTTTGAGTCAAACCATTTAATTCCTGATGGGGAGATAATCTCCTTTTGGCACAAACAAGGCGATCAATCAGTCCTGAGTTGTCATGCGCTCCTCTGAAGATGAAGTTTTTTTCGCTACGCGGGAACTCCGCTTTAGTGTCTTCTTTGCACTGCCGATGAGTAGATAAGATGTTGAAACTTTGGAGCTTTATAATTTTTTGTGTGAGTCTTTTGGGGCAGCCTTGGGCCGATGCTGTCACTCACGCAGTGACTTATCAAGGCCGAATTATAAAACCCGATGGCCTTCCACTCGTTTCGGAATCGGTCAATTTTGCATTGAGAATTATCGTTCCAAACAAAAATTGTTCAGTTTACATAGAAACCCAAAACTCTGTTCCTATGACGAATATCGACGGATCCTTCCTCCTGCAACTCGGTAAAGGAACAAGGGTGGGTAGTAGCCCTGTCGACTTCGCCGATATTTTTTCTCCAAGCCTTAGCATTCCCGCCGGCACCACCGAGTGCTTAAATGGTTATACGAAGATCCCAGGCGATTCGTTTCAATTGCAAGTCTCTTTCGACGATGGGAGTGGTGGGCAGACCCTTGCAGGCATTGATATCACAGCGGTTCCTCTTGCTTTCGAAAGCCTGAACGTTGGCGGAACTCCTTCGACCAGCGTCTTGAGAGTAAATGGGTCATCAACTCCTCCACTCACGCATTCAAAATACCAAGAGCTCCTCGCTCTTCTTGATGGAACATCGAATCAATACCAAAAAACGTCGGGAGCCCCATTTGCTACTTCGGCTTTGCAGTTGAATGGAAGTACGTCGGGTCAAATCATTCTGAAGGCTCCCTCCGCTGCAGGCAATGTGACCTGGACTCTCCCTGGCTCCGATGGCCTTTCGGGTCAGGTATTACAAACCAATGGAAGCGGAATTCTCACATGGGCCACACCGGTTAGCGGTGCAAGCGGTACACTGAGCGGTATCAGTTCGGCGGGAGCGCCCATTGTGATTGGTGGCACGGCGAGTCAGCCCTCCGTTGGAATCACTCAGGCAAACACAACAACCAGCGGGTATCTTGCTTCTGCCGATTGGAACAGCTTCAATAATAAAATGGATGTCTCTACGTTTAATAGCGCAGTGAGTGGTGCCACTTGCTCTGCGGCTCAAGCAATGTATTGGAATTCGATCACAAGTGCCTTTGCTTGCGCAAGCATAGCCATCCCATCGACACAAGTGAGTGGCTTAGTGACGTCGGCCACGACTGACACCACGAATGCCACCAACATTACAAGCGGAACCCTCTCAACGGCCCGCCTCCCCGCCAACGTGGGCATTGGCACCACCAGCCCGCAAGGTGGGCTTCACGTGGTCACAAACGCCTCAACAAACCTTAGTGCTCTCCAAACGGGTGTTCATGTGGGAGTCACCACCATAGCCTCCCAAGACTATGCCTATCTTTCATTGGTGGGCCACGCTCCTACTGGCGGATCATTTATTGATTTTCACGATGCACAAAACGATGGAGATGCCGATTTTAGATTGCGCACCAACGGACCAACACTTCAGCTGTTCACTTCTAACAATTCTGGAACCCTCGGTGCGTCTCCGATGATGACCTTTCTTGGCAATGGCAACATCGGCATTGGAAACACGAACCCCAGCAACAAGCTGGAGGTTGCTGGCAACGTGAATGCCACGGGCTTCACCATCAACGGAGTCCCTGTCGCCACGTCAACGAGCACCTATTGGTCTCAATCAGGATCAAATGTGTATTACACTTCAGGGAATGTAGCTGTGGGCACGACAAGCCCCACAGCAAAGTTTCAGGTGGAGTCGACCGCGGCGGGAAATGTTGGGGGTGATGCAACTAATTCAATCTATCCCGCGCGTATCACTGATTCACCTGCAGGTGGCGCTGGTAATTTTAATATCCTTGACCTTCGTTTCGATCAAACTTTAGGGGCCGCTGCCAACTCTTTTGGAAATCTCTCTTTCTCTGCCAAAGAAACCGGAGGAGCGTTTTACAACATAGCCATGGTGGGTGCTCCCATTACCAGTGGTTCCGGCAATGCTCTTGCGGGGGGGCTTGCGTTTAGCACAAAAAACGTGAATGGTAATATCACCGAAAAAATGCGCATTGACAGCAGCGGCAACGTTGGGATCGGAACTACGAGCCCTACGAATAAACTGCAAGTCACTGGCAATATCGTGCAATACGGTGGCAGCGCCAATTCATTCACCGGCGTCGTGGCTAGAAATGGAACTGGTGATTCCGACTTTACCATCGATGGCCGTTTAATTGTCGATGGTGTGAACACCACGAAAAAGGTTCTTATTGGTTCAAATTCCAATCATCCGGTTTGGATGATTGTAAACGGCAACAGCGCCATGTCTTTGGACACCAATGGCAATGTGGGCATTGGGACTACAGCGCCGGTTTCTGCCCTTGATATTGCAAAAAGTTCCCTAACCTACTCGGCTAACACATACAATAATTTACACATCACCAACAAAAACGACGATGTCAGGTTTTCATTCACAAAAAAAGACAACGCCACCGAATCAGGGTATATCGAATTTGGTGGGTATAGCGCTAACACAGATCCCTACTCAGGCATCTATATGTACACACGAGCCACCAATGATGGCGTCAACGCAAGCCTAAGCACAAGATTCGCCATCTCCGAGGTAACGGGAAACATCGGTGTTGGCACGAATTCTCCCAGCGCACTCTTCCACGTCATGAATCCGAATATTTCGGCTGACACTCAATTTGCCCGATTCAGCAGCGCCGGAGGGTCTACTGGAGGTGTGGGTTATGTCACGGTGGGAGACGGTTCGACAGGAGGTCATAGCGGCTATATCGGCTGGGACTATGGAGCCAATGGTTTAGTGCTCAACTCCCACACCGCTGGCGGCAGTGTTGGTGGCCTTTTTATCAAGCGGGTTGATAATGGATTCTCTCGGGTGGGTATCGGGACAACCTCTCCCAATTACAGGCTCGATGTGGCAGGCGACATAAACACTTCGAGTTGTTTTAGGATTGGTGCCACGACCGTCAGCGGCACTTGTACGTCCGATGCCCGTTTAAAAAACAACATTGCTGACTACCAAGGTGGGCTCGACAGTCTTCTTGGTGTTAGAGTGCGTACTTATCAATTTAATGGGTTGGGTGAAATGCCAAAAACAGGCGAAACAGCCGTGGGGGTGATCGCGCAAGAACTTGAAACAACTAATCCTGAGCTCGTGAAGTCGAAGATGGTTCGCATGCATACAAATGACGAAACCCTGACTGAAATTAAGGTCGTCGATTACTCGAAATTTTCTTATATGCTCATCAATGCCGTCAAGCAATTGTACGCCAAGATACTTGCCCTGGGGAATCAACAAGAAACCATCAAGCACGAATTGGCGTCAAAGGTCGATCAGTCTGAGATTAACAAGCTACGAATCGAAAATCGCGAATTGAGACACAAACTAGAAACAACCGAACTCAAGATCGAGGATTCACTTCGTCAGAATCAGCAACTGAAGGAATACCTCTGCAGCAAAGATCCGAAGGCTCCTCTATGCAATTAAAAAAATCCAATGTTATTTCTTTCATCTTATTCTCTAAACTTTTTGTCTTGCATCTCTCTTTTGCATTTGCAGGCCAGACCTCTTTGCCCCTTAGCGGTAGTGCCTCTGGTTTTCAAGCGACATGCAGTTTACCTTGGGGCGGAACAATCAGTGAGGCCCAAACTAAGGAAATATCTCTTCTCAACACTCCCCACTTCCGTGAGTGTAAATATGAGTGGAACTGCAACTGTGGCCTATAACCCCACCTTTTCGGTGGTGTATAATGATGGTTCTCGCTCTTATACCCAGACATCCACATGCTCTGGTGGAACGTGGGACTATCACTACTATAACACATTTCAAGTGAGTTTTACGTGCTCCATAGCCGCTCCCTAACAAGACAGAGATGGTCTCTGCATTTGAAATGATTATTCTAAGTACTAGTTAACGAGGTTCGTTGGAGCTTTAAAATTCAAAGAGACTGACCAATCTATTTCTTAAACCAAAAGCCATGAGTTTCTTTCAAGCGGAACTGATTGTGAGTGCGGCAAAGCAATTGAAGCGAATGAATCTCGCTCGATCCGCCTTGGCTCACCGGCGTGATATGATCGATTTCAAGTTGATGTCGACTCGAACAACGACGACCCGTGGTTGATTGGTACTCGCAACAACCACCTGCTCTGGTAAATACTTTTCGTTTAACGTCGATTGGGATAGCCTTTCTTTTGACACTCCCCTTCTTCGCATCAGTGTCGCAGCGCCTCACTCAATCACTCCGCAAGCAGTGATAGAGCACACAAACAACCCAGTAAGAAAAAAACTCCTAACTTCGTTTTGAAAAAATTTGTTTTTTAATTCAAGCTAGAAATTTCTAATCCTAACATCGCTGTAACAAGGATGTATAACACCATCCCCAACAGGAACAACCGACGATCGAGCTTAGCGCAAATAATTTGAATAGATAACAAAATCAAAGTTGTAGTCATCTTAGGAGCCACACAACAAAGGGATCCTCCAAACACAATCTCTCATAGGCTCAACTCATAGCGATTAGACAAGTCTCACAACAGAGAGCCTAATTCAAATTGCCTTTTATTTCGATCACGAACCTTGAATAAACGTTTCCGATGTTTCTTATTTTCGATCGGCTACTCACCGCGACCTACTTTGCAGCTGCTTACCCCCATTCTCGAGCCTTTTTATCCTCCCCGTTCGTTACCAAAAGTTACCTTTAATTCTCCGCGCGTATCAAAAAAACATTTAGCCGGTTCGAACAGAAAGAAACGGTGGTTTTTACAAATCAATCAGGCTATTCTAGATTTAATGAAATTCTATATTTCAATATTATTTGTTTGTTTATTCTCAATAAAATCCCGGGGAATCAATACCCTCGCTTCGGGCTATCAGCTCCCCGCTAGCGGAAAAGTTTCAGTTCAGGGGCATGGAACCTGCCGAACCTTCACCAATGCCAACTCTACCAAAACATTTTTTATACCGACGGCAACTTCAAACGAGTATACGAGTTTTGTTAATAATCTACCCGCTAACGTTACTGCAGCAACCTGCAAATCGTGCAATGAGATTTATACCTATAACGGTGCCGCCAATGGCACAGGGCTCTACACAATTGATCCCGATGGGGCGGGAGCCAACGCCGCTTTTCAAGCTTATTGCGATATGACGAACGACGGAGGTGGATGGACATTACTCCTCACGTCTGCAGCCGCAGGCTGGACATCAACCACTGTGCTTTCGCTCAATGCATCGACCCCCTCGTTGACTTCAAATTACTCCATTCTCAACCAGGGTGATTACATCAAAACCATCAGCGGCGGAAATTTTCAATACCGAATCGAAGCCAATGCTTCTCGCCGATGGGGAGGTGTCTGGACCGCGCCCCAGAGTTATTCCTTTACCTCCACAAGCAATGGTAAAACATCGATTACAATCAATACCCAGTACGATAATTGGACTTATAACGACAGTGGAATTGAGGCGCGCATGCCTTTTGTTTGTGGAGCTGGAGAAGCCGCAGCCCTCACAACTTCCTACTACTGCTCGAGTTCTTGGTGGGGAACTTTGGCGGCCTCCAGCACTGGTTACAACCCAGCTCCTTGGGACGCATCGTACATGCCAAACCCTCAAAAAATCTGGTATTGGGTGCGATGATATCGGGCGGCGAGCGAACCCCAAAACTCCCATCACAAGCCAATTGAAAATTTTTAGAAAGTTTGCAAAAAAACTGGCAATACATTATATGGCCATCACCCCTCTCGTTTTGAGAAAACTATTCTTCTAAGAAAGAAATTTTTTCCCATAAATGGAAAAGATATCAAATTGGCTCAATTAAGCATCACACAGGTAGTGTTAGGAATTTATTTTTTCATTAGGTTTAAATTATTCTTAGACCGTACCAATGCCTTCAGCTATTTCGCAAGATCGCCGATAAGTAGTTGAATGTTCAGAACTGTTTTAACTTTGATCCTTTTTCTGTTATTTTTAGCAGGGCCCCAGGCCGGAGCCGTGACACCCGCTATTTCCTACCAAGGGCGCATCGTAAAACCCGATGGAACTTCTCTCGACGGCAATTCTGTCACCTTTACCCTGAACATTGTCTTCGCTGACACGAACTGCGTGGTGTACTCGGAGACTCACGCAAATATTGATATGAGTAAGAGCGATGGCGTATTCAAGCTCCTTATTGGCAAGGGCACCAGAATCAATTCAAATTCGCTTGATTTTAAAGACATTTTTTCGCCGTATCTTACCATTGCACCAGGAACAGGCGGCTGTATCGATGGGTTCTCCAAAACCGAAAACGACACACTACAGCTTGTAATGACCTTCGACGACGGAAAACGATCGCAAACATTAGCGGGAATCGATTTAACTGCCAATCCCATGGCCTTCGAAACGTTGAATGTGGGCGGAGTGCCAAGCTCAAACGTTTTGCGCTTCACAGATGCGATCGCTTCCCCTTTGCCGGCAGCCCAATGGACCGAACTTTTAGCATTGCTCAATGGAACTTCAACGCAGTACCTGAGGTCTCCTGCGGGCCAACTTACCCTCGCTGCTGGCGGCATCGATGAAAACATTAATATCACCCCAAGTGGAACAGGATCGACACTCATTAGTGGAAATGTCGGAATAGGAACTACTGCTCCTGGATCAACACTCCATGTGGCTGGCGCGAATGGTTTTCCTGCAACGAGCGGTACCATTCAAACTGCGGGAACACTCCGAATCGGTGCCACAGTTTCTCAAGGCGTTTTAGACATGGGCATCGATGGCGCAACATCGACGGCTTGGTTGCAATCGACCACAAAGAATGAGTTAAACCACAAAAATAACCTCGTCCTTAATCCGAACGGTGGAAACGTTGGCATAGGAACATTGAGCCCATCGGCACCATTGCACGTCACAAATCTTAATGGGGTGAATAACACTTACGACGGAATCGCTCGTTTTACGCACACCAGTACTAGCGTTGCCCAGAGTGGGATTGGTGCACTTCTACAAATTTACAATCAAAACGACGAGGGAACGTCCGTTTTGACCACTGATTTTGGCGGCCTTTTAACCAATGTGACGAATGGATCTGAGTCTGGAGCTTTTGTTGTGCGAACCGGAACCGCTGGAGTTATGAACGAGAGATTTCGCATAAACAATACCGGCAACGTAGGCATTGGTACCAATTCGCCCTCCGCTAAACTCGAAGTCAATGGCGTGATCAAAAGCCTTCGATCACTCACGATCTATGTTGATCCAACAAGGGATGATGATTCTGGCGAAGGTTTTACGCTGGCTACGGCGAAAAAAAATCTTGGATCCGCACTCAATCTTGCGGACTCCATTCCTATTTCAAGAGTACAGATAAGGATTGCAAATACATCAGAAAATTTGCGGGTCGTCATGGGAACTGCAGCAACATTAACCAACAAAAATATTCAGATCAGCGCATCCTCTCAATCAACGGTCTATATCGATTGGGATTATCCGATCAACGTCGACAATGTCAGTATGCGTTTCGGACTTTTAGGATGGGAAAGAGGCTGTAATATTTTGGTCAATACAAGCACAATGTTCATCACCGACACTGGCTTCTTCTACCTAGCTCTTAATCAGGGAAATCTCATTACTTTTAACGCCAATAACCAATCAATGTTTTGGGAGCGCTATCTGAACCATGTTGCGAGTAACACTCGAATCGTCGGCGACTATTGGAAACCTGGAGCATCAACAATCATCGCGGCCCCAGGTGTGACAGGTAGCAAAATTGTCACAGACTATTATTCGGGCCAAAAGATTTATATTGAAGGTGCGGTGCCTGACAATTTTATCGATTCCACCGTTGATGCAACTGGGGTTCACTACAACAGAAATATTTCGTCTATTGCCAACGGCAACGTCGGCATTGGCACGGCTAGCCCTGCCTACAAACTTGATGTCAATGGAGACATCAATATTGCTTCTGCCAAAGCACTGAGGTTTGGTGGTACCTCAGTTTGCACAAGTTCTGGTTGCACCTCTTCTTCGGATGAGAGACTTAAACAAAATATAGTTCCTTTGGAAAATTCGCTCACAAAAATCTTAAAACTACAAGGGGTTGAATATGACTATAGAGATAAATCCAAATACGAAGAGGCTCACCAAATCGGTGTGATCGCTCAAGACGTTGAGTCTGTTTTTCCAGAAGTGGTAAAAACTGACTCCCACTCCGGCCTTAAATCAGTCGCCTATGACCACTTGGTTGCACCTATCATTGAAGCTATCAAAGAAATCCACCAGCGTTTGGTAATGCTGGGCACCCGACAAGAGGCCCAACAAGGAGTTCTAGCCCGTAAAGCCGAAACCAGAGAAGTTGCGGCTCTCAGAGATGAAAATTCTTTTCTCAAGGCAGAAATTAATCAGTTGAAAAAAACAGCGGCCGAGCAACGTGAGGCAAATGATGAATTAAGACTCCGAATTGAAAAATTAGAAAAAAGCTTCGAACTAAAATAGCCAAGCTAGTGTATCTCCTCAAGGGAGCATTAGATTTAACCCTTCATCTACAATAGGTTATCTCCCAAGATTGTCAGTTCCTCCTCTACAGTCAATGTGTATTAATTTGAAACACAAGGTGCTAGCAAACAACCGGGATTGTAAATACTCACAACAGTGGGCTTTTAAACTTACACTAGAAAAAACAACTCAGTTTATTTATCCTTCTAGTATGGCGTTAAAATGGAGATTCATCATTTTTGGCTTTGTAATTGGGGCTACGGCTTCAGAAGTGGCTCGGGCCGGCGATCAACAACCCTATGAAAAGGCCCTCACTCGGTGGGCACTTCAATTGAAAGATGAAAAAGCGAGTTTTGACATCTCGTCGGTAGAGAAAATTGACTTGAGTTCGAATGTTCTCTTTCTCGTGCGCGGAACCAGAGCCTGGAAAGACAAACCAGATAGCAAACCTTCAGACTTTGTTTATCTTTTTCAGGCAAAATCGCCGGAGGAACCTTGGTATGAGCTCTATCGCGTTTCTGATCGTAATCGTTGCGGCCCTAATAGTTTCAAAGATTTTAAATTAAGCAAAATTCAATCGCCCGATGATGCTGCTCATTGGCAGCTCGATTTCCGCTTTGTGAGCTTTGGTTGCGAAGGTGGCGGAGTGACGTCTAATCATAAAGTGATCAATCATTTTTATCTTTTGCTCACCGAGCAACCTCACGTTGTTGTAACCTATCAAAGTGATTTTATGATCAATCAGGAGCTAAAGTTTTCTCCACGAAAAAATCAAATGCTGGTTTACCTGTTGGGCGACAAGCCAAACGAGTCAAGCAAATCCAATAGAGAGTTCTTGCTCCTTTGGCGACCCAAAGGCCTAACTTTTGAAAAACCTATATAAATACGTTTTTTAGGAACTCGGATCCAAGGGAATCCAAATTGCGGTTGCCCTCAGCAACAAGTCGATGATAAGGAAAACCGCCCCTTACAGTATTTTGAATTGTAACACCAGGAAAGGATCCAGATCTTGTCGTCAAAAAAATCAAATCTCATTTTAAAACTCATTGGTGGCCTCGTACTTTTTTCTCTTTTAGTTGGTGTCATGGTGTCTTTGGGAATTATTAAGGTCCAAATCCCTCAATCGAGTGAATCTTTATCACGGCCAATCCGAAATTCCGATGATGCCCTTGATGCCTTACGAACTGGCAACAAACGATATCAATCGGGGTTTCTTAAATCGGGAGGAATTAGTGGTGGCGATCGCGATCGTCTTCATTACGAGCAACATCCCCATGCTATCGTGCTTTCTTGTAGCGATAGCCGAGTCCCCCCCGAAATTGTCTTCGATCAAAAGCTCGGTGAGATTTTCACCATTCGAACGGCCGGAGAGGCTCTCGATTACTCAGAAATTGCTAGTATCGAGTATGCCATTGAACATCTGCACTCGCCCCTTCTGGTCGTTATGGGCCACACTCAGTGCGGAGGGATTAAAGCGGCTATGGCTACTTCCGTCGAAAAAATCAAAAGCCCCTACTTGGCAAAAATGGTGCAAGATATACAACCACGAATTCAATATTGGAAAACTCACCAACACTCTGTCGATTATGCTGAGGAGTCTTTTGCTAATGCCATCGGAATTTCTAAAGATTTGAGGCTCAAATCTAAAATAATCGATGAAGCGGTCACTCAAGGAAAACTTCAAATCGTCGCTGCGCTCTACTTTGTCGATTCAGGGCTTGTGGTCTGGCAAAATGATATTTTACCGATGAATAAGATGAAGTAACTCATCTGATTGAAACGGCTTCCGCAAAAGCCCTTGAGCACCGAGGGCTGCAATTTGATCTTGGGTAACCTCTGTATTACCTGACAAAAAGAAAAATGGAGGCATTTTCTTCAGTCTCTTTTTGATTTCACTCAATAAATAAAAACCATTCCCATCTGGCATATCGATATCTGACACAACAAGATCGATGGGATTGCGATTCAACACTTCGAGCGCGGCGTTTCCATTCCCTGCCTCGATAACAGTGTATCCAGCACCACCCAAACACTCAGACAAAATCCAACGAATCGAGGGATTATCATCGACGATTAAAATTGTAGTTGGGCCTCGTTTCATTGTTTCTCACTTTATTTCTTACCAGGTCATCTTGATTATTTTTCAAGCTTAAATACACGAATAGATAAGTTCGTGTTTTCTAAATTATAAAACAGTCAAAATCAACTCCAGACGATCTATTTCATCGAGTTTTACTGCGAGGGTTGCTTGACACCATTGAGACGACAGTTTGCCAGAAACCTAAAACGCCTCCGCCAGCGTAATAATCTCACGCAGGAGGCCCTTGCGGAAAGGTTAGAAATTTCGGTTCGTTACCTGCAACGACTGGAAGGACGAAACTGCCCAAGCGTTGGCATTGATAAAATTGGCGAGCTCTCTAACGCACTAAAATCAAAGCCCAAAGACTTCTTCGAAGACTGACAAATTTTGTTTATAGACATGAAGTATTTACTCTAAAAATACTGGGTGGGTTCGAACAATCGACCGGAGGAAGTATCACTCGCGCTGTCTTCGGTCGCGAAATCGAGACTCACCGCTTTGAGCTTTTGCACCTTGATACTCACAGTGTTTAGATCTCTCTGGGTTTTTCCAGACACCCACAAAAAACAAGCCGTCAAAATAGTTTCGCGAAACTCGGTGTAAATTTCTGGCGAAAAACACAAATCAATAAAGCCCTGCTCGTCTTCCATAGTGGCAAACACCACGCCTCCGGCCGTGGGTGGTTTTTGTCGAATCAATACCATACCCGCCACTTCAATCAGAGTGTTTGAAGGCTCTTGCCGAATCTTTGCCGAGGTCCAACGGGGTAGTCGCATTTTTTTACGCAAAATCTGCATTGGATGCCCCTTAGTTGAATAGCCGAGAGCCTCGTACTCATTCACGAGATGCTCAAAACTTTCTACCGGATCCCACTGGCGCTGATCTTCATGGCGCTGACTATGAAGGGGTTCGAGCAACTCCGGTTTATTGAGTGATGCCGCATCACCCAACCCTTCGCCTTCCCATTCAAAAAGGCTCCGTTGTTTTCCCGCAGCGGTGTCTTCGACAGAGTAGGCCATCAAGGCCCACAGAACACTGCGCGCATCACCAAGGCGCCCCGCCATAACGAGGCGCTTGAGCACCGATTCACGCAGCTGGGTTCTCAATAAAAAGTCTTTAGCACTCTTAAACGGAGCCCGCGCCCGCTCAGTCTGTAATCGTTCGTACTCTTTTTTACCAAACCCACGAATCAAACGAAACCCCAAACGAATGGCGCCGGTGTCATCAATAAAACAATCCCAGCGAGAATGTTGAATATGCACGGGCAAAACTTTTATTCCGTGCCTAAACCCATCGTAGATTAAGCTATCCACGCGATAAAACCCCATGGGTTGCGAGTTAATCAAGGCACATAAAAACTCAGCTGGGTAATGGCACTTTAAATAACAAGAAGCATACGCTAACAAACCAAAGCTCGCCGCATGACTCTCCGGAAATCCATACTCCGAAAAGCCCTTGATGTGTTCAAACACTTGCTGAATCCAGACTTCGGGTAAACCACTTTTTTCGAGCCCTTGCATGAGTCGTTGAGAAATACCCTCGAGGGGCCCACTGGATCGCCAAGCCCCAATGGCTCGCCGAAGCTGATCGGCCTCTCCGGGAGAAAAGCCGGCGAGCTCAATGGCAAGTTTCATCACTTGCTCTTGAAAAAGTGGAACCCCCAGGGTGCGCCCAAGAATTTTTTCGAGCTTAGGGTGAGGATAAGTCGCTTTCTCCCATCCTCTTCGTCGTCGTAAATACGGGTGCACCATGCGCCCCACAATCGGCCCCGGCCGCACAATCGCAACCTGAATCACCATATCGTAAAAGGTTTTGGGCTGAAGTCGTCCCAACATCGACATTTGCGCGCGTGATTCCACTTGAAAGGTTCCAACCGTATCTGCCCTTTGCATCATCGCATAGGTTTTAGGGTCTTCGTGAGGAAGATCGTACAAAGACATTCCCACCGCATCGAGAGTCTTTCGCAGGGCCGAGAGCATTCCTAGAGATAAAATATCGACCTTAAGCAAACCCAGTGTTTCGAGATCGTTCTTATCCCATTGAATAACGGTGCGAGCCTCCATTCGAGCGGGCACTACAGGCACAATGCGAGTGATCGCATCTGCCGAAAGCGTAAAGCCTCCCGTATGAATCGATGCATGCCTCGGAAAACCTCGAATCTCATTGCAAACAATTTCTATTTTCTCGCGCATCGCCGGATCAGGCACTCGCTCAGTCCACTCACGTTCGAGTTGCCGTGCTGACAGGGTGCCCACAGGCACACCAAAAGCCTTGGCCACTTCGCGCAGGGCCGAACGCCTTCGAAAACAAACATGGGTACAAACCATAGCCGCTCGGTGCCTGCCATATTTTTTATAAATATACTGAATCACCTCTTCGCGGCGCTCATGCTCAAAATCAACGTCGATGTCGGGCGGTTCTCCCCGCTCTACCGAAATGAAACGCTCAAAGAGCAGGTTCATTTTTACCGGATCAATCGCCGTGATTCCTAAAACATAGCAAACCACTGAATTGGCCGCAGAGCCGCGGCCCTGACAAAGAATCTTCTGCTCTCGCGCATACTCGACAATGTCGTAAATGGTGAGAAAGTAATCGGCGAAACGAACTTGTTCGATCAGCCCGAGCTCATGCCGAATCTGGCGAGACACATCATCGGGAATCAATCCTTTGTATCGTTTTTGAGCGCCCTCCCAAACCAGTTGTTCAAGATATTGCTGCGCCGTTAAGGTGGAGGGAATCCATTCCGACGGATAATAATAACGCAAATCAGACAACTGAAACTCACACCGCTCGGCCACCGCGATGGTTTCACTGAGCGCCCCGGGCAGATCGCCAAAAAGACGCTGCATTTCGATGGGAGATTTTAAACAGCGTTCGGCATTCGGAAACAAGCGAAAGCCCATATCATCGAGACTGCGGTTTTCGCGAATAGATAGTAAAACATCTTGCAGTCTTTTGCGTTCTCGCTGGTGATAATAAACATCATTACTCGCCACCACCGGAAGCTGGTAGCGCTTCGCCCTGGTCATTTGTGTTTGATGTCGCTCTCGATCTTTACCGTCCAGGTAACGCACCAGTGGCAAATACAACTGGCCTGTAAAAACCTCAGATAAAGCCGCCCAGCTATCTTCCTGCCAGCGACGAGGAACACAAATCACACCCTCAGAGGATTCTTGGCTCCAGAATTCAAAAAAACTTTCTATTCCAAAGAGCTGGCCTTGGCTTTGACTACGCTCTTGTTGTTGAATCCACTGGGTGATCCATTGCGTGATTTTGCCGTACCCTTTGCGATTTTCGGCCAGCAGTGTGACTTGCCCCTCATCGCCCAGATCAATCAGGCTCCCGACCAAATAACGAAAAGACGGTGTCTGCAGAGCTTTCCAGCGCTCGAAGCCTCGCACCAAGCCGGCGACGGTGTTGCCGTCAGCGATCGCTAAACCACGATGCCCTAACCGAAGAGATTCTTCGACAAGCTCCTCGGGGTGTGACGCTCCCGTTAGAAAGGTAAAATTACTCTGAGCTAGTAATTCAACAAAGCCAGGCTCGACCTTCAAACAAAAAAACCCTGTAGATAGAGCTCATCGCCCTCTTTATACACCCAGAGCTTTTCACCCTCTGGAAGCGAAGCCACACCATAGCGTCGTTCGAACGGATCTTGCCAAAAGTGACCACAAACAATCTCTGACCACGAGAGCCGAAAAGGCTGCCAGCGATTATTAAACATTAATTGTTGATCTCGAAGAATCAGCTTTTGAGCTTGAGGTAAAACGCGCAAAGGCTTTTGCGACAAAAGATCATAAACCTGAAAACCCGTTTTTTCTAAACCGTTCTCCTGGCGTTTTTGTTGCGACACTAATGTGTACCAGTCTTTGGCCAAACCTCGTCGCCAACTACTCTCTGGGCGATAGCTTTCTCGCGGCTCAGCACAAAATATTTTTTCGCGGCCCAAACGCGATTCTAGTTTGGTGAGAGATTCTAACAAAGCTCCCTCACGGTGCTCACGCTCAGGATCAAGCAAATCTTTCTGAAGCCCATGCCAAACCAAAACCTCACTCACAACAATTTCTAGGCTTTCGAGCATTTCAGGCAATTTTTTTTGTTGAGCCAAAACCTGCAAACGCTCTCGCAACAAATTCAGCCACAAAGAGACTTCGTGATGAAACGCCGGCAAACTCAATTCAAACTCTACAGAGCCACAAAAGTCATTTTCGTAGGTGCGCCCACTCAGGATAATTTTTAAAACTCTCGCACCACGATTTTTTTGCTGAAGATGTTGGTGCAATCGCTGCAATAGCTGTTTTGAAATAAAATAGAGCGGTTCTAGGTTGTTTCCTGGCGCTTCTTCGGGAAACTCATAAATTTCGCTAAAGACCTCACTCACTTCAATTTGTGGTTCAGCCATTGGTAAAGCGCCATGCACTCTCAACCAAAGACGTTTTCCCCAATGACTCCAGCGAACCCCCACCTCACGCTCAGAAAGATTCACAAAACTAAATAGTGTTTTTACGCCCAATGATTTTAAATCAAGAAGCATCTTTTTTAGTGGCTTTATGACTTCTGGGGTTTCGCGAAAGGGATCAGCGTAGTAAATCAAAGCCTCAATCGGTAAACCCGCTCGGTCTTTTTTTTGAAACTGTGCTTTGGCAAGAGCTTCGGCTGGGCACGCAGCCTCTCCTATTTGGGGAAGAGTCAGGCCTTCCATGGCCATCGTTTTATTGATCAAAGTGTCTTTATCAATCAAGGAGCGACTACGGCCCAGTTCAAAAATAATCATTTGTGAATTACGCACATAAATCTGTGGCGTGTATTCATTTAAAAAATCAAGCCAAGGCATAAGTTCTTGGGGGGTTGACCAATAAAAGGCCAACCACCAACGAGAAAAACTCATAAAGACCCCGTTTGTAACAACTGCCGACAACGCTGCCATTGCGACTGAAGTTTACCTTGATTCAGTTCGGCTTCTATTACAAATAAAGAACCCACCTGCTCGTGCGACTCCTCGGAAAGAATCATTAAGCTCGTACCCGAGCGCTGACACTCCAAATGAAGCCGCCGCCATAGAGGCTGCGACAAGCGAAGATCAGGCGCCAAAATCACCGAAAAAAAATGGCTATGCAGAAGCTCCTCAACCGCCCAAACGGCTCTTTCTCCCGCCTCTACTAAAAGCCAACTAGTAATATCAACACCTCTCTGTGCCACCGCCGGAGGAAAAAGGGTCCACTCGGATTCAACGCAAGCAACCATCAGGTCCGACTGTTCACAAAGAAACTTTATTGCAAATTCAAAACGAGCTTTTCCAACAACCTCCACCATACTCCCCTGTGGGACGAGAAGGTTTTGCGAATCAAAGCTCCACGATTTTGTTTGTGGAGTTTGAAAACGCTCCTTGAGGGACTTGAAAATCTCGGCTTTTGTTTCCATATAAATTTAAAAACCACTCTCTCTTACTGTGTACGCAACAAACCACAATACACACCTTCAATACGAAACGAAGCGCCCTCTGGTACAATGATAGGCGCATACTTAGAATTAGCCGAATGCAGTTCGGTTCTTTGTTTTTTACGCACCAATTTTTTGATAGTGGCCTCTTCGTCGAGCATGGCCACCACAATTTGACCCGAGTCGGCTTGAACTTGGCGATGCACGATCACTTTATCACCATCTAAGATGCCTTCGTCGATCATGGAATCGCCTTGAACTTCGAGAACGAAATGCTCCCCTGTTTTCTTCACCATCCAAGAAGGAATCGAAATGTTTTCGTTATTTTTTTTGTAATCGATTGGGCGCCCCGCAGCCACTTTTCCTAAAACAGGCAAAGAGACAGCGTCTTTCTTTTCTGGAGTGTTCTTAGCTATTAACTTTAAACCACGAGCTTTGCTGGAACGCTCAATATAACCCTTAGATTCTAAAGCATCGAGATACTGCTGAACTGTTCCCAGAGAGCTCAGCTCGAAATGCTCAGCCATATCTTGAAGAGTTGGGGCATAGCCTTGCTCTTTTAGAAACTCTTTAATGAACTGATAAAACTTTTGCTGCTTCGGAGTCAGTGATTCCAAGTTAGCTCCCTTTTAATCTACGTACTTTATACGTACACGTACTTTTTACGTAAATCAAGGGCAAAAATAGGTTTCATTGGGGCCTCGACCAAAATTTTATCAAAACGAGCCAGCGAAGAGTCTGCCAACCAGTGCCAAAACGCCAAAAAAGTTTAAACAGACGCTATTCGAAATAGGATTATCCAAAATGAAACGAGCTAGCAATTTCGCAAAAACATAAGGATAATTAAAGAATGCGCGCTCTCTTTTGTTATCTTGTCATTAATTTTTTTTGTGTTGCCGGATTAGCCATCAACACCACCAATGAGGGCTATCAACTTACAACCAACACACGAAAGATAATCTACGCCAACAGCATTTGCCGTGTGTTCATGAATAAAAGCACCACAAAAGTTTACTTTATCCCCACTAAGACGGCCGCAGAGTTTAATTCTTTCATCAATGGCGCTCCCGCCGCCGACATTGTCGTTGATACTTGTCGCTCCTGCAATGATCTCAAAATTGGAAGCGGCGGCACCCTCGCCAGTGGCGTGTATGAAATTGATCCCGATGGCACCGGTGGCCTGGGCACCGTTAAGTTTTATTGCGACATGACCACCCAAGGCGGCGGCTGGACTCTGGTGTGGTCCAACTTGCGGGGCGGCACCAACAAACCTGTCACGGGAATTTCACGAGCCACGGCAACCACAGGCGGCGTTCGCTGCTCCACGGCCAACAGTAGCACGAGCGACACCTCTGGAAGTTGCTCGATGATTAGCTCTAACAAAGAAGGGTTTAACTATTTTATTGGTTTAGATGCATGGAACTCTCTTGGACGAAACAAAAAATACATGGAGTTTATGTACAACTGGAGCACCAACTATGGCTACTCGATCGATCAAGAAACCCGATTTGCACTTCAGCAATTTACCTCCGCCGAAACTCACACAATAAAACTCACCAATCCGTCTCAAACTGTAGGTGGCACCACACCGGGAATTTATAGTTACCACAACAACAACACTTTCAAAGTCTCGGCGGATGGTGGCTGCCCTACGAGCTACTCCAATACACCTTTTTGGTATGTGTCTTGCTGGTCTGGGAGCATGAACGGTGGTGGCGAAAATTCTGGAGGAAGTTACTACAACGGCGCCTATTGGACAAGCTCATCACAGGCTTGGGGAACCGCTGGCGGCAATGGTGCCGGCAACGGCTGGATGTGGATTCGCGAGTCTGACTATTACTCGAGCTGTACTGAGGCGAAAACAATTGGCGGATTTGTTAACTCTGGCAATTACATGATCGATAGCGATGGCCCCGGCGGAAGCGCTGCCGTCAGCACCTATTGCACGATGTGAGCTGCAGGCTATTCCGCCTCTGCCCAAAACCAATTTGAGCCCAACAGAATAAAACTAAGTTCTTTAAGCGGACTTTTTATTTCTATAGTTCGTGAATAATTCCTATATCATGTCACTTTTTCATGAAAAAACGACATGTATATGTCGTTTTTTATCCAAGACGAGAATCTCCTCCACCCTCGCCACCGCAAAATTAACGCAACTTACTAAGAAGGGATTATTTGCGTAATTACAATATTTTACATATGAAAAACTAGACAGAGACTTACGAACTATTTAACGAGGAACCCCATGACAATGCTCACAGATGTTCAAGTTTGGATTGCTTTTGCCACACTCTTTGCCCTCGAGCTCGTTCTCGGAATCGACAACGTTATTTTTATTTCAATTCTTGCCGGAAAGCTGCCCGCTGAGCAACGCGAAAAGGCCCGAGTGAGCGGCCTTAGCCTTGCGGTCATTACTCGAATTTTACTTTTGCTTTCGCTCTCCTGGATCATCGGACTTACAGAGCCACTGTTTACGATGGCTGGCCACGAAATCTCGGGCCGCGATATTATTTTGATTCTTGGTGGGCTTTTCTTAATACTTAAAAGCACAATGGAGATTCACCACAAACTCGAGGGCATTGAGGGCAGCCAATCTCATTCAGTCGCCCACTCTTTTAGAGCGGTCATCATCCAAATACTCCTTTTAGATATCGTATTCTCTCTCGACTCAGTGATCACTGCCGTGGGGATTGTGAGCCAAATTGAAGTGATGATTGCCGCGGTTGTTGCCTCCACCGCCGTGATGATTTTTCTGGCCAAACCACTCAGCGAATTTGTCGACACTCACCCCTCTTTGAAGGTTCTGGCTTTGAGCTTTCTCTTGATGATTGGTTTTACTCTGATTGTAGAAGGTCTCGACGTGCACATCCCTAAAGGGTATGTCTATTTTGCCATGGCTTTCTCGGTGGGCGTTGAAATGCTAAATATTCGCATGAGGCACAAACAAGTCGCACCCGTTAAACTACGGGAACGAGTGGCCGAAGAGAAGTAGAGATCTTAATGGATTTACAGATTGATAGCCTAAGGTTTTGACTCGGCCCTCAATCTTGGGTAACGTCTACAATATGTCTCGCATCGGTCGGCTAAACCCCCATTTTAAACCCGCTTTTGATGGATTAAAAATCGCGACGGCACTCATTGAAAAAATCCTTCAAACCAACACAATCATTGAGGCCTATTTATTCGGATCTGCGGCTGAAGAAAAAAACACCGCAGACTCTGATCTTGATATTCTTCTCGTAATACCTGATGGTTTATCTTCCAAAGATTACTATAAGATTGTCACAACTCCCTTTTTCTCTCCCATTGCCGTTGACTGGATCATCAAAAACGAAACAGATTTTAAAAAAGAATGCGAGATTGGTGGAGTAGCCATGATTGCAAAACACCAAGGAAAGAGACTCTGGCCTAATGGTAAACAATAAACCCCTTTTATTTAAACCTGAATACGCATCTTCATTGCTAACTATTGCCAAAGGCGACCTAGCCACTGCCGCCGCATTAATCCAATCGCCAAACCCCGGACGTCTCGAAAATATTTATTATATGATTCAACAGAGTGTTGAAAAGGCGATAAAATCGGTCTTAGTTAAGAATCAAATTCCCTTTCCGATGGTCCATGACCTGGGAATTCTCATCGCGCTCCTTCCTTCCACAAAATATCCCCCAGGTGGGTTTGACTGGACAGCTCTGAATCCCTACGCCTCGATTCGAAGATATGAAGAAGGCAACCTCCCCATATCTATGGACGAAGTTAAGATCGCCTACGATGCCGCTCTTGAAGTAATGAAATGGGCCGAGGTCAATTAACCTTCTCGATTAATGAAAGTAGCCAATAATCATAATAGAGCCCACTACGGGGTTGGCATTGGTGAAGTTTGTTTTACCAAACATATACGAGCCGCGAGCCACAACGGCAAAATTGGTTTCGGAGGTTCGAAAGAATCGAAATCCAACTCCTGCTCCGGCGAGCCAGCCAGAGGCGCGGTCGTTTGAACTACACAAAAGAACGTTCGGCGGACAGCCCACCGAGGCCACAGCACCACCATAACCCACATGGCCTTCTAACACTGGACTATAGTTTTGGGTTGAAGGGTAATAGTTCATTCCGAAATTAACGGCGGCATAGTAGGCGTCATTTTCAGCGCGACTCTGAGTGGAGAGCCAATCTAAATCGAGGTGCATGTCCCAATCGAAATCGAGCTCGTAATTATAACCAAGATTCCAAAGAACCGAGCCCCCTTCGACGTTAAGGTTCTGGGTATAGCCAGGCCCAAGCCCAAAACTAACTTGATTAAGAACCTTTCGGTGGCGACGCTGATCTTGCTGTTCAAAAACCGTTACATCTTTAACCGTGATATTTTCTTCGGCAGGAACCTCATTATCAATCGAACGAACCAGACGAACGACAACCACATCCATATCCGACATCACCGAGGCCTTGAGGGTGGCCCGAAAAACTTCTCGACCGCCCTGGTTCTTGATAAGAGTGATTGAATAGGCCTCGCCCAACTTAACAATACGACCACCAATGGAATAATCAGCCTCGGTACTCGTTTCAACGAGCGTATGGTGCACATCAGAGGCGACGCTTGTTCGCACCAGTTCGTCGATCGTGGCCAAGTCACCGGAGGCCACTGAAATACCTTGCAGATTACCAACGTAAACTTTTTTAGCCCAACCTATGGTTGAGCAGAGGATGATTCCGAAAAACACCAAAAGTTGACGCAACATCAGCGACCTCCCTGCCAATTTAAGGTTAAACGCCACCATATTGCGAAGCAATCTCTAACTCGACAGCAGGGCCTGGGTCGGTTATAACGGAGGCTATGAATCCAGAGATCGAAATCCTTTATGAAGACCAATGGCTATTGGCTGTCAATAAACCGCCGGGCCTCCCCACTCAACCAACCGTGGATAAAAAAAGGCCCAGCCTTTACACTGTCTTGTTGGAGGAAAAAAAATGGTCTTATCTTGGATTGCATCATCGCCTCGATGCTCCAACGAGCGGAGTCGTGCTCCTCACCAAACATAAAGATGCCAACAAAGGTGTCGCAGACCTTTTTAAAGAGCGTAACGCCGAGAAAAATTACCAATGTCTTGCGCATGGGATTCCCGCTCAAGCTGAGTTTGAATTTAAAAATTACTTAAAGCCACTCAAATTAAAAACCGGCAAAACAAAAATGGTTTCTACTCAATCGGGTGGAGATTTTGCGCACACGGTATTCAAGGTTATCGAAACCTTTACGAAGGAGAGTCTGATCCTCGCTTCCCCTCAAACTGGAAGAATGCACCAAATTCGTACTCACCTTGCCGAGCTCACTCATCCTATTCTCGGAGACAGCCTTTACTTTAGAGCCGACCGCCACTACCCGCGCCTTATGCTTCATGCTTTTGAATTAAAGTGCGACCACCCCATCACAAAAAAGCCCCTCGTCATTACCGCTCCCCTCCCCCAAGATTTCGAACGCGCCCTCGCTCGTTTGAGAACCAAATCCTAACCAAGTTAAAGGGATTGGATTGAGGCTAACTTGATCACTCTGAAATGATATTGATGAATAAAGATTTTTTACCTAAACACCTTTGTTTTGACGCCCCTCTTCTTCGCATCAGCGCTGCGCTCTGTTACACAAACACTTGAACCAACTATCGCACAGCCCAAGAATGCTACCGTGAGGTGACCAATCTATTTCGTAAACCAAAAGCCGTGGGTTTCTTTCAAGCGAAACTGATTGTGAGTGCGGCAAAGCAATTGAAGCGAATGAATCTCGCTCGATCCACCTTGACTCACCGGCGTGATATGATCGATTTCAAGTTGATGTCGACTCGCACAACGATGACCCGTGGTTGATTGGTACTCGCAACAACCGCCTGCTCTGGTAAACACTTTTCGTTTAACGTCGATTGGGATAGCCTTTCTTTTGACACTCCCCTTCTTAGCATCAGTGCCGCGCTCTGTTACACCAACAATCGAACCCACGTTGGCAACAGAATGAGAAGAGTTAGAGTTAGAGTTAGAGTTAGATTCGGTTCTATTTTTCTCTAATACGCTGAACCCTCGCTTCATTTCACTTTTCGTAATCTCGACTTGGCCTTTGCGCTTTCTCAGCGTCGACGATGTAAGTTGGAGCATGTATTTAAGAACCTGTGCCAAGTCGCCGTCGGGAATGGTGTGACTAAGGAGCTCTTTGACGTCTTGAAGGGCCGCAATGGTTTCTTGATCCACCGTGATTTGCAGTTGGGAATGCGTAGACGTCATAGGCTTTTCTCTTGAGGGAGGTAAGGCCGATACGGGATTCTCTCGCGCAAGGATAACGCGCGCTTCTTTGTGGGTTTTGCATTTGATAGATTCAATGAGGTGCTTTTTTGTTTCTGCCGTCAGTGTCGATTGCTTTTCTTCACTTTGTATAAAACTCTGAACCAAGGCTGCATTGGAGAGGCTCAACGTTCCGTTAAATAAGTCATTTTGCACCTCGGGAACGGCCTCGATCAGCTTCAGAGCTTGGAGTCGTTGATAGGTGGCCGACTCACTAAGACCAAAATGCTTAACTAAAAACTCAAAGAGACTGGGGTATCCAAGGGCGGCAAAAACTCGTCGCGCTTTGATTTCTTTAAGACCTAATAAAATGGCATCGCCAATGCGTTTTTCTCGCTGAAGCAATCCCTGTACTTGCATCACGAGTTCTGTGTCGTTGAGCGATTGCAAACGATTTTCAAAAGCCGTCAATTCAGCATCAGGGGTCTTAGTTTTTTCGGAGGAGATTTTTTCGGAGGAGATTTTTTCGGAAGAGATTTTTTCGATAACAGGAGTTTGATTAGCTTCTGTGTTTTTGTGCTGCACTTTAGAACCTCGTAGAAAGATAGTTTTTGAATCCCTGAATCCCTGAATCCCTGAATCCCTGAATCGAGGGCAATATATCACAGGTTTTTTGAACCAAAATTTCAATCAAGGATACGCTTTACGGGGTGAAAATTCCGATCGGCTGTCCGGACGCTTGTTGATTTTTTTCGTGCAACCAGAAGTCCTTATGGTCGTCAAGACTAGCTCAATTGAATATGCATTGCCATCGCTTGGTTTTTGGATTTTCTACCGAAAAATGGCGTCAAGAATTTATTTTTAGATCAATGAAATAACGCGATCCTTTCTCGTATCGGTGTCGCAGCGCCTCACTCACTCGAAACTTTCCTTCAGATAAGATATTGGTACATAGAACTTATTTATTCCCGATTAAGCCTCGCCATTTTTTAATCCAATTTTGTTCACACTTTTTAACACATCGATTTTTTGCCGGCGGTTTTTATCATGGCAATTGAAAACTCTTTTAGTGCCCCACTACCAGGTTTTCGTTTTTTAACTTTCCACAAGAAATTCTTTCTTATATCCTGATGCTAAATGCTGAGTATTTTATACATTTTTTTTATCTTTGCGAGTCTTTTGCCGGAATAACCAACCTCACTCTCTCCGGCAATGCATCAGGTTTTTCGTGTCCCATGAAAAGCGCGACCTGTAATGGCACAACGTCCGCACTGGCTGCTGGAAGCTGCAACCAACTCTTATCAAATGGAATTACTACAAGTGGCATTTATTGGATTAAACCAGACAATAACCCATCCTTCCAAGTTTACTGTGAACAGACTTTCGATACAGGTGGCTACACACTTATCGCAGACCTACTGAGAGATAATAATATTTTATGGGTTAACATGTCGGCATCGACCGGTAATCTTACCGATGGACAGAAACTGACTGATGCCAGAATCGATGCTATTTGGCTTCGAACCGATTCAGAAAAACGACTGTTAATTCGATGCCGAGACGGCGGAATCTGGGGCTCCGCCGTAGCCTCTAATTGGTATAATGGCGAATTCCTGAATTCCTTCCGAAGTAATTGCATACCTTACAAGGGTAATGCTTTTAGCTATGGCGCAACCATCAATGGCTGGAATGATTCAAGAAGCTGGTATCAACAAACTGGCAGTGGTGGATGCCTTCATGGAAGTGGCACTGGAATGGCCGCCACCGGAACAAGCGTAACCTGCAATGGCGACCTACAATTCTTGATTAAGTAATAAACCGCCCGAAGGATAGGTTTGCGGCACGCCAATTTGTTTTGAGGATTTTTCACTAAAATCATATCCCATCATACGGCACCATCTCAGAGCGAGACGGTTGCTGACTTCAAAGAGAACTAAACTATCTCAATTTATGACAGTCGGTCTTTGGTCTCAAGTGCTGCGCGGCACCTGCCGATAAAGAGACCATGAATCGTCAACTCCATCGGATAGACATACGGGCTCTGTTCTTACTATCCCTGCTTATTGGGTTGTCGGTATTTTTGCCGCAGGCGAAAGCCACCACAGAAAATGATCTCCTGAGCTACGAAGGTTATCTTACCTCAACCGACGACACACCTTTAAGTGGAACTTTCAAAGTCAAAGTGACTTTCTATGATAGCCTCGCTGCGAATTGCACCATCAAAACCATTGAAGATCTCTCCATCACACCAAACGCACTCGATGGTTATTTTAATCTCACGTTTGGATCGGCAAGCGATCCCAACTTTACTAAAATATTTAGCACTGCTATTGTTGGCACCCCTTGCGCTGAAACTGGTGCTACTAACATACAAGTCCCCGCGGCAGCGATGAAGATACAAATCTCAAAGGATAACGGCACCACCTACGAAACCCTCGATGGCGTTGTTGCTATTAAGAGCGTTCCTCGAGCAGTTCAAGCCACCTACCTCGGAAGTAAAACAGAAGCTGATCTTATTGCCAAACCGAGTTCTCCAGGATTGGGCTCTTTTCTCAAATGGAACGGTACCTCATCAAAATGGGACAATTTCGTTTTTCCAACTTGCGACCAGAACGAATCGCTTCGCTACAATTTTAACCCAATCTCTACTGACTCTTGGACTTGCGAAGCAATCGATGACACATCTAAACTACCACTAGCAGGTGGCGCATTAACTGGCGCATTAACTATAAGCTCTGGAGGCCTAACCGTCAGCGCCGGAGGCCTAACCGTTTCGAGTGGCAATATTAATGCGAACACTGGCACGATTAATAATGTCGGCCACTTGTTGATGAGCGATTCAGGCTACCTAAAGCTATCTTCGCACAGCTCGGAGCCCAGTTTAACGGGTGATGCCGGTAAAACCTGGTATCGATCTGACAATAAAAGCATTCAATACTACGACGGATCCGCGAAACGAACCCTTGCCACAACAGATACAAAAATGTTTAGCCTCAATGGCCTCGATGGCAAGGAACAAACCTTTGCCACCCAGGTGACTAACACCGGCACAGTTCCAGACTGGAATTCCACTGGAACGACTCATACCTTGCAAATCCCCATGGCTTCAGGAACAGGTGTCACCGCCGGCCTCCTAAGTAAGTCCGACTACGACACGTTCAGCGGCCATGTGTCTTCGCAATGGACGACCATTCCATCTCCCAATCCAGGCATCTACTATAACTCAGGCCAAGTGGCCATCGGCACTAACACCCCAGATACGGCTGCCAAAGTTACCATTCTCGATGATAGTGACACTACCAATCAGTGGCTACTGAAGGCGGGCATTTCAGAGGATATGCAAAATTCTGCTGGCTTCCTGAGGGGAACTAATAGCAATGTTCTTTTAGATATTAAAAAAGACAATGCCAGTTCAATAAGATTAAACCCAGGATCTGGTGAAGCAAGCTACATCCAACAAGGCAAGTTAGGGATCGGCACAATAACTCCCGACAGCACATTGACTGTTGTTGGGGATTTTCGGATTAAAGACAACTACGATAACGATTCAGAAGAGATCGATTTTTCAACGAGTAATTATCAGTACACGGATGATCACTGCGACGGTAAAATAAAACTTAAAAACCTTAAATCTGGGGGCTCCTACTTTTTAGCACTGCAAGCCCTCAATGATACCGGAACCTGTGCCTTCGAAACTTCTGGTGATAATAAACCGACTTTAAAGCCGCTTGCGGGTCATACCCTATCCATAAGCCGGAATAACCAAGAAGGCCTCGTAGATATTCATGTAATCGGAAATACCGCCTACTTCCGCTATCGAGTAGTGGATCCACCATAATTATTTTATCGCTCCTAATTTTCCCTAAAGGGCCAGATGCCTCAAAATGAAACGCCCTATCGTTTTTTTTTCCATCTTCAAAAGAATAGGGTAATCTAGATATGTGGGGAGATAATGATGAACACTGCTAGCACATATCATAAAAATATGTTTTCAGTTCTTTTTGTATTTCTTTTTTCAGCTCCAACCTTTGCTCTCACTGACGCTGAAAAAGTTGTGATCTTGCAGAGAATGCAGAATGCGAAGAATCCTCAAAATGCGAAGGAGCGGATTAAAAATCTTGATAAACAACAACAAAAATTCGCGAAGCAACTCATGGAAGTAGATACCGAAATTGCTTACTTTCAGACGCAAAAGACCAAAGAATGCACTGACGCAAGTAAACCTTGCCCCTGGGATGATGTGATCAAAGGCACACAAGAAAAGCGAGATCAAATTGCCGCCAAGCTTGGCAATTCTAATGAAAAAGAGGGTGAGGTTTGCTCCGCTAAATTAAAGCGTCTCACCAATCAAAATGAACGCTGGTCTAAAATTGTGAGCGAACTTCAACCCGAAAAAGATAAAGTGAATGCAATCGACGAAGCCATTGAATCACTCAGAAAATTAAAAAAAAACACAGATGCTAAATACAAAGATGACTTTCAAAAAGCCCTCGACCAAAAACAAAAAGAACGCAATAAAGCCCAAAATGAATTTCGGAAGAAATTTGAAAAAGCGGTCGGTAACGATTTAAAAGATATCCCCGATTTTAAAACGGCGAAAGAACACTTGGCTCGCGTTCAAAAGCAACAAGGTGAAGTCAAAGGTATTTGCGGAGATGTGGTAGACGTCAACGGCACACCAACGCCGACAGTAACGCCAACACCCACTCCTGATCCAGGCAGCAGTTCCGGCAGTCGGTAAACGCTCTTTTCGATGAAGCACTAACACTGGCCTTGTGTGAGGAATTTTCGGCTCGTCCGAAATTCCTCACGAGTCAAAATAGCCCAGCTCTCCCCTATTAACATCGAGTAATTCCTTGAGCGCTTTGACCCCTGCGGGTCGGGTGCGCTAGGGTCGTATTCGAAGACTTAATAATTTTTAATAAACCTAACAGAAAGGATGTTTCAAATGGCTTACGTAGTATGTTGGCTTGACTCTCACGATGCAAAAATATTTAATTTTTCTGCAGACGCAGTAAATAAAAATGAACTACACATTAAAAAAGAAGATCACGGTGTTGATCATTTTTATCACCGAGTCGCAGAGGCTCTCACTCCGGCTTTCGAGATTCTGATTGTTGGCCCTGGCACTGCTAAAAATCAATTTATGCACCACTTACAAGCCCACCGTGTGCATGGCGCGCTCATAAACAAAATTAAAGGTGTTGAAAACATGGATCACCCGACTGATAACCAAATCGTCGCTAACGCGCGTAAGTTTTTTCATCACCTCGAAGTGTTTAAATCAATTTAATTGATTGCCCACCAAGGTGACTAAGAAAAAAGGCGAAGTTCCGATTGGACTTCGCCTTTTGTTTTAAAGGTGTTTGCTTGAGCTCATTGTTCTGAACGATTTTATTTATTCAATAAATACTGATAGGCAGTGGCGTAATAGTGAATCTGCTTTACCATCGCCTGCAAACCATTGGCTCTGCTCGGAGAAAGATGACTCTCAAGCCCTAGATCTTTTAAAAATTGGGGCGGGGTTTGTAAAATTTCTGCTGGAGCGAGATCTTGATAAACGGCCAACACCAAAGCCACAAGACCCTTAACGATGAGGGCATCACTATCCGCAGAAAAATGAAGAGTTTTGTCTGAATTTAAACTCACAGCAAGCCAAACCTGACTCTGACAACCCTTGATTTTATTATCATCTGTTTGAAGAGTCACATCCATCGAGGGTAAGGCTTTACCCATCTCAATCAGAGACTTGTATCGCTCTTCCCATGGTCCTAATTCGTTAAACTTACTGATGAGTGTGGCAATTCTATTTTTGGCTTGTTCCATAGCTGGAGATCTCCACTATATTCACTCTAAAGTCCAATGTCTTCTTTTGAGACACTAAGTTTTATTCACCTGTCAGGCCCAAACCGTAATTTCTTCCGAAGACCCCTCTTTAAAAGACCAAAAACTCCTCGGCAACTGGCCTCTCCCTTGCACTTATTATAAGCAAAGAGCGGAGGAGCTTATGAAACAACAAAACTCAAAACTCAAAGGTTTTATCGCAACAATGATCACCAGCATGAGCTTAATTACTTTTGCTTCCCAAACTGCAATGGCCCAAGACTATACCTTCCGGTTCTCGCTCAATGGTGAAGTATGGGAGCACCCCGTCAGCGCTGAGAGTTGGAAAGAAGCTTATGATAAGGCCAGCGATGCTTGTTTTAGCCATTACACAGGTTGGTCAGGATTGGGCCGAGTGAAAGTCGACGAAGACACTGCTAATGCCCTGCTTAATACTTGCACTAACCCTCGATAAGCTTTGTCATTAACCTTGATTTTTCCGCTCTTTTCCACCAAAGCTAGAGTCTGTGACTATTTTTAAATAAAGAGGCGATTCATGGGAATGCTCAGCAAAATTGGTGATTTTCTTTTCGGTAAAGCTCCCGAGATTTTCGATAACAAGGGTGAGGTTTCTCACAAACTCACAAAACGAACTTGGGATGCATGGAATAACCGCATCAAAATGAATCCAGAATACAACTGGAGAAACCATGTGGGTCTTCGAACAGAAACTCCAGGGTCTGTCCCCAGCGCTACTGAAAACGACATTTCAAATAATTAAAATCTAGTATTTGAACTCAAGACCAATTGGGGGAACTCCGACAACAATTCCCTCTTTTGAAATCTTTCTGTGGGCCAAGGCCTGAGTGGCTTCACCCAGGTTCACCACTAAACTCATAAATATCAAAATAGAACCCAAAACCCATCGTGGCTTCGGTGTGAACGCGCGCTCCTGTATTTGCACCACTCGGGTCTCAGCAAGGATGTCTCCTAGATGCTGACGGTCGCGATGCAACAGGGCCATTAAAAAAATTGAGGGTCCTAGTATATATTTGAACTGAGCAAATAAAACTCTAATGACTGTTTGCGAGAGTCCGATTCCCATCTCTGGATGGTAGGTGCTCAGAATTCGGAGCCCCAAAAATGCCTGAGCAGGCAACGCCTGGAGCATGTAAATGCAAATCACCTCATAGGCCATTCGCGATAACCAGCAAGCAAAAAATAACTTCCATGAGATCACAATCGAATGCCCTTTTCCCATTTGTGCAAAGGCACTCACGATCAATGGCACCAAAAATACCATCCCTAAAATTTCGTCTATAGCGTGAGCCAGCATGCGCCGAAATGTTCCTGCGACATTCATGTGAACCTCATTTTTTTGCGTTCTCTGCTAACCATCGAAGAGCGCCGGCTCGATCAACCAGCACCCCTTCATAGTGGAGATAAAGACACTCTTTTAAAATTAATCCACGCCGTTCTGGCGCAACCCCCTCAACATCTCGACCGGTGAGCAATGGCTGCAAGGGCACCTCACGACTCCACCGTTGGGCCTCAGCTAAAAGATCCTTCGGCCAGGCGCTCAGCTGATCAGCGGCCTCTAAAACCAAGCCAAACTCTTTTGATTGCGATAAATAAGCCCGAACACCCAATCGCAACTGGTCCCACAGCGGGCCCCAAGCGAGAACAGCGCCTACGTCTCTTACCATTTGAGAGTCTTTGCGAGAGAGCGAAAAACGTACCGTCAAGTCACTTACTTTTTCTAAATAATTTTTATTAAACTTCCATTCGGTGTCTGAAACACGCTCCAGGGCCTCTCGACAGAGAGTAGGTTGAAAATTGAGTAACCAGGGAGCTAACAACCATCCTACTTCGTGATGTCCAACCAAAGATAAAAGCTGGGGCATTTGATCAGAGAGCTCTTGTAAAGGCCAATGAGGAAACAAGACGGAACACAGGTTCCATTGCATGAATCCCCTGAACGCTTTTTCAGAATCGGCGTCAATGGCTTTAGTTATCTCAACTCTCAGTCGCTCCCCACTCACCTGAGCCACGCAAGTTAGCTTTTCTTGCGCCGCACGTGCGGTCTTAGGTTCAACCGTAAAGCCTAACTGACACGAAAATCGGAGTAATCGGAGGATGCGTAAGTAATCTTCAGAAAATCGAATCAAGGGATCACCAACGGCCCTCAAGACTTGCTTTTGAATATCGGCCTGACCACCCACAAAATCGAGGATTTTTTGATTTTTTAAATCGTAAAACAAAGCATTCACAGTGAAATCTCGGCGAGCGGCATCCTCCTCCGGGCCCGCAAACCGAACAAAATTGGGATGCCGACCATCAAGGTAAGCGCCATCACTTCTGAATCGGGCCACCTCAAACTCAAAGCCATCTATCAACACCCGAACGATGCCGAACTGCACACCTACCGGAACTGTTTTCTCAAAAAGCTTTTGCACCTGATCGACTGATGCATCAGTCACAACATCCAAATCTTTGTAACTTCGCCCTAAAAGGGCATCTCGCACACAGCCACCCGCAAGAAAAACCTGGTGTCCCGCCGCCCAAAGGCGCTCGGCAATTTTTTTTAATGCCCTCCCCTGAGGGCCTTCGAAAAAATCAATCATCTTGCTCTCTATTTGATGGTAGATTGCATGACAATTCAAGGATGAATATTCTTCTTGCCGCTCAATATTCTCTTCAAACAAAGCACTAAAATGTCATAGAATCATCATTGAAAACAATCACCAAAATGATCTAGGGCAAATTGAGAAGAACTACATGACCAATCAAATGTACCACCAAAGCCTTCGGCAAACGATGGCCGAAAACGGAATCACGCACTTCGGTTGGACAAAACTAACCCGCCCTCTCTCAATGCATTTTTACACCGACTGGATTGAGAAAGGCCATCATGTCGATATGGCCTATTTAAAAGAACATTTACAGAAAAAAGAGGATCCTCTGCTCGCCAAACCTGCACGATCGGCCATAGTCTTAGCGATCCCCTATTTTCCGCATCCGTGGCCAGACGCGAACCAATATAAAAATTCTGTCGCCCTCTATGCTCGCGGAAAAGACTATCACCACGAGATTCCCAACTTACTGACGCCCATTTTAAACAAACTCAAGGTCGATTTTCCGGGAGAGACTTTTCAGGTTTTTACCGACTCCGCACCAATTTTAGAGCGAGATCTCGCCTACCGCGCGGGCCTTGGATGGATTGGCAAAAACACCTGCCTTATTCATACCAAAAAAGGCTCTCTCTTTTTTTTAGCCGAAATCTATACAACACTCGAATTAATCAACGAGGCTTCTTGGAGCTCTGATTTTTGTGGAAAATGCACCAAATGCATTGATGCTTGTCCAACGCAGGCCCTCACTGGCCAGAGGGAACTTATTCCCAATCGCTGCATTTCATACTGGACTATCGAAGCCAAAAGCTTGCCCCCTGAATCGCTTCGACCCCATTTTAGAGATTGGCTCTTTGGTTGTGATATCTGTCAGACCGTTTGCCCCTGGAACCAAAAGCCACTCGATGGCTTTTTAAATCAACCTAAAACGCCGGAACTCGAGAAAATCGAAGAGCTTCGTTGGATACTGACAACATCGCGAAAGGAATTGGCGCGGCATTTTCAAAACACCCCGCTCGCACGAGCCGCAGGATGGAAACTCCAAAGAAACGCGATCATCGTAGCTACAAATCAGCGTCATAAGGAATTAATGTCAGAGATTGAAATTCACCGTAGCGATTCAAAATTAACGGAACTCGTTGAATGGTCGCTAGAAATTCTAAGAAAGATCAATGCAACCCGTTCAACTCCAAATATTTAAAAATAAATAATATTTAGTTATCAGACGACACCCAGTTTTTTCAGGAGATCATCGATTTCTGATTGATTGGCCTGCTGCGAAGAACCAGTTGCTTTAGAGGCAACCGTTGCACGCACATCCCCTTTAAATTGGGCATTGATCCAGCTAAGTCTTTCAAGAAAGGTTTTGGTCAGCAATTGACTCACGTTGAGCGCTTGTTCAGCATTGAGCATCTTGAGCATCTTTTGAAGCATTTCGGTAGCATCTAGGAGGAACGCGACACACACATTATAAAATGGTTCATTATCGCGAATCTGTGACGCCTTATATCCAACTGATTTGCAAACCGCAGCATAGTCTCCAAACTGATGAAGCATATGTCCTGAGGGAAATTCTTCAGGAAAGGCCTGAGCTAAACTCTTTGCACCCCCCATCATTCGATCAACAATTTGTCCGTACTTATCAAGATTGGAAATGAACTTTGGATCTCCGTCAGCTTCCTGGAGCAACTCGAGGAGCTGATCGAGAAGAGTCTTTGACTCCGCCGTAAAATCTTCTAAAATTTCATTATCTATTGCCATAGGAGAAGCTTACCATGACCTCAAAATCGGATGCAATTGAGTATGTTCCTTTTCGAGTAAGCACACTTCGCGGCGATCAAAAAATTGATTTTGACGCTTACCTTAAAATTAACGAGAAATTCATTCTTTACGTTCGTCGAGGTGATTCCTTCGAAGGCGATCGCATTAAAAAGTTAAAAGAGAAAAAGACAAAGCAAATGTTTTTGCGGCCCGAAGAGGAGCAACAATACCGACAGTATATTGAGCGCAATATTGAGATGGCCTACGATAAGAATTCGGGTAAAAGTATTGAAACCCGTAGCGAAATTATTCAAGGCGCACAACAGAACTGCGCCGAAGAGGTATTTGAAAATCCAGGCAATGCAGCTTCGTACCAAGAAGCTAAAACCAGCATCGATCGCTATGTTAATTTTCTCCTCGACGAAAACGGAGCCTTTCGCACAATCATGCAAATTGAAAACAGCGATGCCAGCATTGCCCATCACGGCGTGACTGTTGCCACCCTCTCGACAATGCTGATGAATAAAATTCAATTTGACCCTAAACAAATTCCATTGATTGCTCTGGGTGGCCTTCTACACGATTTTGCTCACTACAGTAATGGCATCCAAATTAAGCGGCCCCTCAGCCAGTTTTCACAAGAAGAGCTAAAAACCTATAAACTTCATCCGGGCAATGGTGCCCAAGCCATCATGGACAAACGCCATATCGATCAATTGATAGTAAAGATTATTTTACAACACGAAGAATGCATTGATGGCAGCGGCTTTCCCAATGGATTTCGCGAAAAAGATATTGAGCCCGGAGCTGTCATTGTAGGCACGGCGAATGCGCTCGATCGTCTTATTGCTTTTGAAGGAATGTCGAGAACAGAGGCGTGTAAACACCTCATGGTGAATAAAATCGGTCTCTATCCCCTTGATTACATTCGTTACCTCAGTGAGGCCGTCAAAGACCTGTAGACGGCTACATCCAGCTCGGGAACCAAACGCGCCAATGGTACTCAAGATCACTCAAAGGCAGCGCGTAAGTAAGAGGAGCAAAGAAACAAAAACTCACCAATACGCCTCCCAAGAAGAGCCAAACCAAGAATTGTTTTTTGATTTTGTCGATGACCACCGCCAAAATCATGAGCGCAACCACGAGAGCCACAAAGTAATGGTACAAAAACATCACTCGACCAATAAAAACAAAAGGCAAAAAATTAACTAAATAAAGAAAACACAAAAAAAACTCCCTCGATGCCGAACCGTTGATCGGCTCAACCAACCAATCTCTCCAGCTCCGCCAAGAAAGATAGATAAAATAAATGACCATCAGAGATGAGACCCACCAAAGCAAAGGATTGCCGACCAGATAAATACGCTCCTTCAATACTGAGTCTGTTTTACCCCAAAAATAAATCGGTCGACCAAGCACCGGCCAAGAATACCAGCGACTGGAGTATGGATGACTCTGGTTCATCCCTTTTTGATAACTCCACATCATTTTATTGAGCTCAATAAATTGACTCAATAAATTTGGTTTTTTTAAATCTGGCGACCCATGAAACCGGCTCCCTATCAGGCCACTTTGAAATTCGGCTGTCATAAAGTCATTGCCAATTCCCGAATTGGGGGTGGCCGCAAAGTGAATGGCAAAAATAATAAAATAAAAAACAAAAGCCACAGTCCAACCGGTGACTAGTTTGCGTAGGGCTAGGTTAAAATTTTTCTGAACCCATCCCTCGCGCAACTCCCAAAGAGTGAGCACTCCAAGAAAACTCAACCCTGTCCACTTTATCGAAAAAGCGGCCGCCGCCAACAACCAGGCCGCCCACCAGAAAGCAGGTTTTTTTGTTCGCTGTGCCCAAACCCCAAACGCTAGAGACGCAAATCCAAAAAACAGTAAAAAGATATCAAACACAAAGGTACGCGAAATAACCGTGAGGGCGTTTTCAAAAATAACAAACAGAGCCGCCAGCACTAAGACTCTTCGGGAGAAACCGAGACCTCTCATGATGAGGGCCACAGAGGTTGGGACTAGAGCTCCCGCCAAGGCCGTCAATGATCGAAGCCAAACGTAGGTCGATTGGGTAAAAACGGTTCCAATTTTTTCGTAATTAAAGGTCGGATCGATACCACCCCATTGAGCTGCCCACCAAAGCAGCAGCTTTCCGAGGGGTGGATGCAAGTCAAAGTAGTATTCCCCCTTGGCGTAGGCATTGAGGAATTTTCCGAAGGTGACCTCGTCAAAAACCACTGAACCAGGATAGGTTATGCGCCAAAGATGGACCAAAAGGCTCAGCCAAGTAATAAAAATGATATCTACTAAACTAACCGACTGGCTCAGCTTTTTAAAAAACTCAATCAACTTCACGTATTAATCTTCCCGCCCACACCCCTTTTTTATCCAGCACAAAAAGGGGTGTTGAACGAATTGACGCGGCCCGCTCCGTAGTTTTAAATTTTGACCAACATGGCCATTACGAGTAACCCCAAACCCAATGATTAAGAACTTTTTATTATTTCTTCTTTTTTCAGTCTCCGCGGGCACCTCAAGGGTGGCCTTTGGGGTATTCGATCCTATCATTAAGGGTCGAGTAACTATTGAAGAAGGGTATTACCGCCTTATTCCTGAGGGCAGTACAAAAAAGTTTAATCTCATCATCACGGATGAACTTGTCCAATCCCGAATCCGTTGCCTCAAAGAAGGGGATTTTATCTCAGGCAATGCTTTGAGTGCCAATGAGAGTCAGATTCAACTTCACTCCATTGATTACGTGGGACTTACGGCTCTTTTTGGAACATGGAGAAATGAATCTGAGATTTTCCGTTTCGACGATTTTCAAAACTTTCAATACTGGAACTTCAATAAAGCCAAGGAGCACTATCGTGGTCCTTTCGCCTATCACTATGCCCTCTCGCCTGCTGGTGAAGAGCTTGGTCTCTGTTCTTGGAAAATCTTTATTCTTGATAGCGTGGGCGTAACGCTCGGAACTTTAGAGTGGGCCGCCGACGACGAAATATTCCTTCAGGTTTATGATTCTGAAACGGGTGAGGTTACCTCTAGCAAAAGGCTCATTCGCGGTGTACTCTGACGGAAGTATGAAAAAGCTTCCATGGGCCCCCACATCAACCCAGTTATTCTTTTCTCGTAACGACCAATCAGATACCCGTTGGGGTGAGTTCGTCAATGAGGGAGACCCTCTTTCACCATCGAGCCCTTCACGATTTGGTCTCTGGGGATACGCTGACGATGAGGGCATCAAACTCAATGGCGGCAGAGTTGGAGCTAAGTTTGCTCCCGAATTTATACGACGTTTTTTTTATCGCCTCACTCCTCCTTTAAATACTGAACGCTATTTTCTCTCTGACTACGGAGATTGGCATCAAGGTGGTTCTCTCGGCGAACAAATTCAAACCATCAGCCTCATCCTCGCAAAAAAACTGGCTCTTCACCCAATGATCACCCTTGGGGGTGGCCATGACTATGGCGCTGTTGATGGTGCGGGCTTTCTTGAATGGCATCGAAACGCTCAACAACTGCAAAAACCACTCATTATTAATTTTGATGCTCACCTTGACGTTCGCCCAACATCAAAGGGCCTAAACAGTGGCACTCCCTTCTCGTGGTTGCTCGAGAATCACCCAAATGGGTTTGAATTTATTGAAGTCGGTATCCAAAAACAATGCTCCAGCCCTCATCATCATCAATGGGCCAAGGAACAAGGAGCTGACATCCTCAATCTCGACTATGTTCAAAAAATTGGATTGGTGGCGGCTCTTCGACAACGACTTGCGGGGACCTCCCCCCAACAGCCGTGTTTTATTTCTATCGATATCGATGTTTTTTCTCAACCTCTTGCCCCGGGATGCAGTCAGAGTTGGGATGCCGGCCTTCAATACCTTGAAGTGGTTGAGGCCATTCGATGGCTTGTAGATCATAAAAAAGTTCACCTTTTAGGCATCTATGAAGTTTCTCCCCCTCTTGACGTCGACCATCGAACCTCGAAACTCGCCGCCTGCCTCGTAGACGACTTTATTCGCCATCATTTTGGCTCGCTTAATCGATAATTTTTTTATTCGGTTTACTAGACAAATCATCAAGAGTTCACAGACTTTTTACGTTAATCAACGTTTTGCAAAAGGAGTTCTAACATGAAGCAAACGCAGGCTTTTCAAGCTGAAATCAAGCAGCTATTGGATCTCATGATCCATTCACTTTATTCTCACAAGGAGATCTTCCTCAGAGAACTCATTTCTAACGCATCAGATGCCTGTGATAAGCGTAAATTTATGTCGCTGACCGATGAGAGCCTTTTGCCCGGAGGCACGGAACTCGAAATTCAACTCGAAATCGACAAAGAGAACAAGCTTCTCCGCATTATTGATAACGGTGTGGGAATGACTCTCGAAGAGGCAACAAAGAATCTTGGAACTATCGCTCATTCAGGCACAAAAGAACTTCTGAAGCATGTTCAAGAAGCTAAAGAACGCCCTGAACTCATTGGTCAATTTGGTGTGGGTTTTTATTCCGCTTTTATGGTTGCCGACCGAGTCACCGTTCATACACAAAAAGTTGGAACTAACGATGGTATTCTCTGGGAATCCACGGGCGATGGAACCTTCACCACTGATCAGATTCCTCGCCCCTTTGGAGCTGGAACAACAATCACTCTTCACCTCAAGGCTGTAGATGCCAATGAAGAAGACACGCAAGATTTCACTGCCGAATGGACTCTCAAAGGCCTCATTAAGCGTTACAGTGATTTCATTCGCTACCCAATTAAAATGAAAAACGACAAGGGTGAGTTCGAAACTTTGAACTCACAAAAAGCTCTCTGGTTGAAATCACCTTCAGAAATTAATGAAGAAGAGTACAAAGAGTTTTACCAACAGATCAGTCACGACTGGCAAGCTCCTATCAAAACCATTCACTACAAGGCAGAAGGCACCATGGAGTTTCACTCCATGCTCTTTATTCCTTCAAAGCAACCTTGGAACTACTATTCACGCGACTGGGAGCACGGGCTCAATCTTTACGTGAAGCGCGTTTTCATTATGAACGACTGTAAAGATTTACTACCGCCTTACTTACGTTTTGTTCGTGGGCTCGTAGATAGCTCAGACTTATCACTGAATGTGTCTCGCGAAATGCTTCAGCAAGACCGCCAAGTGGGAGCCATTAGAAAATCTCTCACCACTAAAGTTCTAAACACACTCAAAGATTGGTTGCAGAAAAACCGAGCTGAGTACGAAACCTTTTGGGCTGAATTTGGACCAACGATCAAAGAGGGTATCCCCAATGATCCATCCACCAAGGAAAAGATCCAAGATCTCCTCTTATTTCGTACAACGGCCAATGATCAATGGATCACCTTAGATGAATATGTTCAACAAAAGCCAGAAGATCAAAAGGCGATCTACTTTCTTGCAGGCGAATCAATCGACCAGCTAAAGGCAAGCCCTTACTTGGAAAAACTTAAAAAGAAGGGCTACAATGTTCTTCTTTGCGTAGACCCAGTGGATGAGTGGGTCACTAAAACAATGAGCCAATACAAAGAGATCAAGCTCCAATCAGTAACAGAAGAAAACCTCGATCTTTCTACTGAAGAAGAAAAACAGGAGTTCAAAGACCTCGAAGGCCGCTTCGAACCACTTGTTAAAAATATCAAGACGTATCTTGAACAACAGGTTAAAGATGTTCGTCTTACCGATCGATTAACAGACACTCCCGCTTGCTTGGTTTCGAGTTCTGATGCCATGAGTGCTCACATGGAGCAGCTATTAGCAAAAATGGGAAAAGAGGGCCTTGGTCTCTCCAAACGAATTCTCGAGGTCAATCCAAAGCACCCGCTCATCGAAAGAATGCTCGTTTGCAAAGATGACACTCAAAAGCAGTGGGCTGAAATTCTTTACAATCAAGCACTTCTTTTTGAGGGGTCTCCGCTTCCTGAACCACTCAAATTTGCTCAGTCAATCAATGAACTGATGCTCAATCAGAACAGTTTATAGTTATTATTTTTTAGAGAAACCGCCGGGGTAAAAGCTCCGGTGGTTTTAAGATACCTAGGTTGCCGCAATTTTTTCTGCTAGTTCTAAAATGGCAGATCCGTAATCATCTGAATGATTATATTTAAAGAGTGCTTTTTTATAAGACTTTGACTTTCCTAACTTAAATCCGTTTTTTCGCAAGTAATTAGCAACACTGATAATGGCATCCTCAGGCTCATATAAATCGGCTACCTTTTTTTCATCAAAACTTTTGGCCCAAACCAAATAGCTCGACGGAAGAAACTGCGCATACCCAAAGGCCCCAGAATAAGAGCCTTTGAGTTCAGCGACGGTTGAGGGTTTCTTTTTGTTCATTTTATAAAGGGCCCAAAGCTCACCGACCGCCCATTGCCCTTTCGTTGCAGCCCTTGTTTTTACCAAGGCTTTCATTTTTACTGTTGGTTTTGGATGTTTTGTTTTTAGTTCGGTCAATAACATTTGTTGATACTCTTCACTCTCCGCCAGCAAAAGACTCATATAGACACTCGCCACATGATACCGCCCGTGATTTTCACCAAATCGGGACTCCACCCACAATAAAGCGGCAATGATCTCTTTTTTTACACCTAATTGAACCTCAGCTTTTTCAAAGGCCTTGTCATGCTTTTTGAGAAACTCACGACATCGCTTAATACTATCTGTTGTAACGTGACCACTATAATCGGGAGAGAGCAAAAAACCTAAAATATTGAGCTTCACCACTTGTTCGCCCTTAGAACTGTCGTAGGATTTTATCAACTGCTCAATGTAGGCTTTTGGAAAGCCCTTGCTTTTGAGACGCTTTTCAATTTTACCCGTAATAGTCAGAGGAACAGATGATTTTGCACCTGTCACAAGAGAAAAGAACATTAAACACAGAATGGTGCTTATGATTTTGAGCATTCTCTTAGTATAGAGGTGCATTCCTATTTTGCAAATGAGTGTCTCGCTTTGAGGCACTCATTGGAGGTTTTAAAAAAGTGATGATCAAAAAAGAGAACAGCTACTTTTTCGTCGATTTATAGTACAAGACTAAATCTGACGAATCATTGTCGACGGATTGATGAAAGCTGAGACCCTGGAGTTGAGACTCTTTTTCGATGTCAATCCATACGCCCTGGCTGGAGTTAGACGAACCCGTGATAAAATAGAGAACCTCAAATGTTTTTTGAGGAGCCTTTTCTCGACTAAACTCCCTTAGAAAAAAATGAACGTTAAATTGGCGCGCACCACAGTTAACTACCCAGTCGTTCATCTCGGCGTTTTGAAGCGTATGAGAACAAGAATAGAAAAAGCTTCCATCGTTTGCGGCCCAATTAAATCGTAAATTCTTTGAATCCACCGACATTGCCCCCGAAAAAGGGCAAAACAAAAGAGTGCTCAGTAAACAAATTTTAAAAAGTGACATGGATAACTTCCCCTCCAATGATTCGTCGCTCGCGTATCATTATCATTTAGCTATAGAGATTTTATTAAGCTTCTATGACAACGCTCAAAGAACCTCAGTCCTTGAGGCTATTTTTCTCAGCACGCCCCTGTCAATCTTAGTTCTCTTTGTGAAAATCAATTGAACCTATTAGTCCATCAATAACATTAGTTTATCGGGAGGATAATATGCGTAAATATTTTGAAACACTTTTTTGTATCACCTGCTTTGCCTTTTATTTGGACTTACCACAGGCCCGAGCCGACGAAGACCTCTTTATTGCTCCACCGAACATTTCTTTGAGACCTCCGAATCCTCCCTCCCATCGACCACCGCCACCTCCTCCTTCCCATCGTCCACCACCACCTCCTCCTCCTTACCATCGACCACCGCCACCGCCTCCTCCTTACCATCGACCACCGCCACCGCCTCCTCCTCACCATCGACCGCCACCCTACCATCCACCATCGCGGCCCTACTATCCTCCAACACCACCACCTTATTATCCTCCACCCAGAAGCTACTCGGCGATGCTTAGCTGTTTTAGTATTAATCGGGGTTACAACGAGTGCTACGTTCGCGGATATATTCAACGAGCAGGAATTTATGAACAATATTCCCGTACACGCTGCGAGTATGGATATAGCTGGGGATTCTATAGAGACCGAATTTGGGTGGATCATGGATGTCGTGCTCACTTCTGGATCGACGACAGGCCCTACTAGTTATATTTACCTTCGCCCGGTGACTATTATACTGTCATCGGGTGACTTGGTTTAGGTGTATCATGCCGGCACCCACTCAAAAATGCCAAATCGCTGCGCGACTAGGCCTCATTTTGTCACTAAAAAACCCATGTCATTTTAACAACTTATTCGATCAATGAATTCCATTATTCATTTACGATATAGCTACTGCGGTTATGAATACTTTTGATTTGGACGCAACCCTTCAGTTTCTCACTACTTACTCTAAAACCGCCCTTCAACGCAAAATCACCCACCACAGAGTTTTAGATTTTCTTAACACTCAACTCAAACGTTGGAATGGTTCTGGCACTTAGAGACGCGAAACAAAACAAACACGAGTGAACACAAACAATAAAAGGAGAAGTTGATATGATCACTTTAAAAGGAAAAATGTTATTGGCGATTTCGACAATGATCGTCGGACAAACTGGTTTTGCAAAAGGAGAATGGGATAACTTTCGCGAAGCCACGCCTGAAGCTCTGTTTGGTAACCAGACCCAAGAGTCGATTCAAAATAGTAACTACACTGTGCGTTCTGGCAAAATGAACTCTCAAATGAAAGAAGTCGTTTACCGTTGCCAAGGCGTGAACACCAGCATCGAGATGGCTCAGTTTCAAGGAATGGTTCTTACCGATGGAATCACAATCAGCGCACTTTACTCAAAGAGCTCCGGTAAATTGGTCTCCATCTTAGCGCGTGGAAAAATCAAGTCTCAGGGAATAACGAAAAATATGCTTATGGCCCTCGACGCAAAAGACTGTAGCGTGGATTCCTACGAGAAAGACTATTTTGGTTACCGCCCAACAAAAAATCAGAGCCCGTCAACCCCAAGATCATCGGCACCCATGGACCCCGCGATGCCTCAATCAGCACCCCAACCACAAGCCTGTGACATCGCCGTTCGTCTCAATGAATCCAACAGTGATCGCGGCCACGTTGCCATCAGCTGCCGCTACCAAACGAAGGCTCGCATCTTCGTCAAAGAAGGATCAACTATTCTTTGTGACGAAAAAACCTATGTCGGGCCAGCAACAACAAAACAATGTGATTTTGAACGAGACACAACAAGACCCTCAAAGGTACAAGTTGAAGTCACCACCGAAACACGAAGCTTTAAAACTTCACAAAAGTTTTCAAAGGCTCCCAGCTTTCTTCACCCCGTTCAGGCGAGCTACCAAATGACTAGCAATTACAGTCAAGCCTCTGCCTCTGCTGAGAATTTTCCATTTCGAGGAACAAGCTTTAAGAGCGAGATCAAAGTTCAAGTAGAAGACCAAGATATTTTAACTATCGATCCAGAAAACGAAATCCGCGTTGATCTTGTGAATCTAAAGACTGGAAAAATCGTTGGCCAACGCTATCTTTCAACAGGCGCCACAACCACTTTTTATCTCACAGGTTTTTTTGAGGTTCCAAGACTTTTCGGTAAGCCCCATTGGTCGAACAGCCGCATTCTTCAACCGGGAATTAATGAATTTGCGGTTGTTGTTCATGATGCTTATCAAGAAGAGCCTGCCAATGCACTTAAACTTGAAACGATTCGCATTGAAGTTCCAGAGATGGATTCGCAAAAATAAAATCAACTGGTAAATTACTTCGAAAACGCACTGAGGCCCATCCTCGGTGCGTTTTTTTATGCTGCCTGTTTTCTACGTTCCTCAGCTTCCTCGTAGGAATAACTGAGGGGCACAGCGAGTCGTTTTCCCTCTTTATAGATTCCTTTAACTTCAAAAAGCTGAAGGTGATCATTTCGACCGTTTCCTTGAATATCTATTGAATACTCGAGCCAAAACTTTTCTTGAGCCAAGTCGGCGATACTCGCACTAATCAAAAGATCAGTCCCACACTCCTCCGTCCTTGCCTCAATTTTTGTTGCAAGGTTTAGCGTGTCTCCAGCCAAGGTAAACTCAAATTGATGATCACTTTCGAGGGAACTCTGAATCACGAAGCCTTGATGAAGACCCATCCCAACCAGCAGAGGTTCTTCTTCTCTTGCCAAACGTTTTTCGTTTAATTCAGCAATAGCCCTCCGCATTTCAAGCGCTGCATCAATAGCCATGGCTCCGTCGTCAGAACTATCTTCATCAGAGCCCCAGGTGACAATGAAGGAATTATTAATAAATTTATCGATGGCCCCGCCATGACGCCGTACAACTTTGACCAAAATCGAAAAATACTCATTAAGAGAGTTTACTATTTCATCGGTTGGAAGAGATCGATTAATATCGTTCAAACCCCTGATTGTCGAAACTAGTACGGTGTATTTCTTTTTTGATTTCGAAAACACCGGCTGTAAAACAGAGTCTTCTTCCTGTTCAAAAGTTTGCGGGAGCGTTGCCAAAAGCTTTTTCTCTTTATCTCTTGCTTTCAAACCCGTTACCATTTCATCAAAGGCCAAAGCGAGATCACCAATTTCGTCTTTATTTTTAACCCTCACACCGGCCGCAACAGAGAAATCGCCGCTCCCTACTCTCTCGATTAAATCGGTCAATTTTTCGAGGGGCGATACAAAGCCAAGAGAAAGAAGATAAATAAGCAATACGCTTCCTGAGAGAACAAGGCCAATAATCATAAGATTTTGTCGAAAGACTTCCACTTCTGGAGCAAATATTCTCGCCTCACTGACCTGGTTAAAAATAAGTAATCCAAAATTCGTTTTTGCATACGAGCCGTAAAACATTTCACCCGAAAGGGGATCCGCATATCTGAGTTGACCACTGAGTTCCTGATTTTTGGTTGCAACTTCAAACATCGGGTGACGGCGAAAATCTGTTAAACCCGCAACGACTTTTTCATTTCCGTTGGAAAAGACGTCGCCGTTGTGGTCGAGAAGAAAAATTTCCCTTTTTTCTTTATGCCGTAGGATTTTCTGAAACTTAGACAACAACACATAGGCGACACCAATCGAGCGACTGTACCCAAGTTCGTCTTTAACGATCGGATAGGCCACCACCACAAGGGGTAGCTCTTTAAAAAGAAGTACTTTTCGAATTTCTATCTGGCCACGAGCGATTTGATCTATTGATAGCTCGCTTGCATGCCTTGCTTTATCGATGGCTCCAGCATCAACCCCCAGTAGATCGAGTCGTTCCTTGCGAAAAAACGTATGATTCAACTTGAACTCGCTCGTTGTTCGTTCGTAAACATCCACAGCAAAAAGATCACTGTCTTGCTCCAGAATGACCTTGACCGACTTATTAGCTTCCACGCTCTCTTCATTTGCTGCCAAGATTGCAATAGCCTTCATTTTTTCAAAGAGACCTTGAAGAAGACTATTCACTTCGACGGCCTTCGACGTCGCACTAAGGTTATTCGCTTCGATTTCTCTTTTGCTGGCAACCCTCTCAAACATTTTTTTATTCTGAAAAATGAGAGGAATAACTCCGATCAGTAAAATAAAGACGGTTGCCGTTAGTAGCTTCACAAAAAAGGGAAATCGGAGTCCTAACTTAGTAATCATATTCCACCATGAAATGAAGATAATGGGCCGTTAACTGAGTTTGATTGAAACCCGATTTAAGAGTTGCCGAATTATAGCCGGGCGAGCGTACATCATCGCTCGTGAATGTATAACCACCTAGCCATGTCATTTCTTTTGTGAATCGATAGCTCGCTAGGGCTCCAACGGAGACACTTTTTCCGCTGGTCAACTTAACGCCAGCAGCTGTCGTTCCTTGGCCTAGTTCGGTGAGACCAGCATGTAATTGAAGGCCTAACTTACGATCAATGCCACGCCAATATTCAAGTCCTATTTTCGGTCCAGCAAAGCGTATTTTTGAGATCGCCAACGATTTTTCACCCGTCGATTCACTGGTAACAGCCACCGCTTGGGGTATTTCTTTGAACTGATAGCCCAAACTCAATCTGAGCTGATTCACTTCGCCGAAAGGTTGACGATAGAGTACTGAAGTTTCTGCGCTCGTCAGAAGCGTATTCTTTCCTGCCAATAAAATTCCGCCAATGCCAGCACCAAAATTAAAACCAAAGGGTTGATCGGCCAGATACTTCGAAGCCTGTCCGCTCGCCGTTCCTGTAAATGCCTCGAATCGTGGTTTGACGTCTGTTTCGTAGTTAACCCCTTCGTAATGGAGCTTGGTCACCACATAACTAAACCGACTAAACCAATCCTCAGAGCGATCAATCGCCTTCTGTATTAACGAAATATCTTCTCGCTCCGCTGTGCGTTTGCCATCAAAGACGTCGAACATCAAGACCGCTGGAGTCGACGCTGATTGATATTTTGCCAAAGAGCGCAAATTCAACTTATAGCGTCCACCCTTCCACGTCTCTGGAAACTTGATCTTTTCACCCTGTTCATTCCAAACAGGCATGGAAACCCATTCGTTCTTTTTTGGGTCATAGCGTTCGAACTGAACCTCAACGCTCTTAGTTCCTTTCGTTTTGATATATTCAATTTCGCGGATATAAATAGTTTCGGGTTTGATAATAACTGGTGGCTCGAGACCTGGGCCCTCGATAGAAAAAAAGAGCATCTGAGAGTCTTTATCTCCGGAGTCTCCTTTTTCATCGACGGCCTGCACTGACCATCGATATCCCGCCATTCCGGACACTTCCACTCTCAATGAAGTGCTCGGCAAATCTTTATTTAATATTAGACGCCCCTCTTCATCTTCTAAGTGAAACAAGTAGGATTTGGCTCCAGACACTGGTTTCCAGCTAAAAAACACCTCGAGTTTATCGGTGACTGTATTAATGATCGTTTCGTGAAACGGACGAAGAACTTCAACCTTAGCTAAACGAATGACAATATCCATTCGTTCACTCCAGTCTCCCGGAACACCACGATCATCTCTGGCCCTAATTCGCATCCAATACTGACCGGGTGAAAGAATCCCCTCCCAGCGATTCTTAGAAATCATCCGTTCGTTTTTTAAGTACTTTTGACTCTCTGGTAGCCCCACTTCTAAATCGTAGCTCGCGGCTCCACTGATTGGCTCCCAATCGAGAACCACCTTTCGCCCTTCCTCTTGCACCCCACCCGCTGCCAATGAGGGCGAACCCTGAATGCTCGAAACAATGATCGAAACTAGGAGCGATAAAGAGATTAAATTTTTAAAGGAGTTGAATAATGTTACCATCATTCAACCTCCATTTTCTTTAACTTCGGAGCACGCAAGGAACTCTTCTCAGGAATCACGAATCGCCCCGAATCCGACGGGTCACCAAGATTACCAGCTTGATCAACGCCATTGACTCGAAAGCTGTAGGTGCCAGGAAAGAGTTTTTTGAGTTCGATACTGGTGTATCGACTCGCATGACTGAAAATCATTCCATCGGGCGCTCTAATTTCGACATGGTATTCCGCGGCTCCTTCAACATTTTCCCAGCGCAAATAAACTTTACCACTGGAAGTTGCCTCGGGCTCTGTAGTTACGAGCTTCGGTGAATGTAAGGGCGGTTTCTGGCTCACAGACAAATGAAGTTCATCAAGGGAGCCAACAGTATCAGAATCCTCATTAAACGCTAAAACTGATACCACATAGGCGCCAGGTTTATCGACTTCAACAATTGTCTCGGTTGAACGTACCGTTTTGGTCAAAATACGACCGGGACCACCTTCAGCCGGTCGCACTTTCACACGGTAAATTTTATCGGCCGAAGGCGTCGCCGCCCATTGTAGTTTTAAGAAAGGCTGCTTACCCGAATAAAACTGCTCGATGCCCTCAAAGGTGATCCATTGCATTTTAATTTTTTCAACATCTTTTGACAGAAATCGAAATGAGTGAGCTTTTGATTTAACAACCCTTCCATCGATGGTGCGGATACCAGTGACTCGCCAGAAATACAGGCCAAACTTGCCTGGTTTGACTTCAACACTATTGCCGCCAGTTGGTCCACCCGTATAGAGATTATCAGAGAAGGACTCGCTTCGAGAAAACTCGATGTCATACTGAACGAAACTCGGATCACTGACCCACTTCAAATCAATAGATTCATTCGGATCATCAACTCTCACAGCCCACTCTCCGCTGGGCCCAATCACCGCCGGGGCGAAAACACCTTGAACATTCAATCGATACGTGGGCGATGTGTAGAGCACTTGCGCCGATGTTTTTTCGATCACCTTCCAACGCCAAAAGTGCTTACCAATAGGAATGGTTACATCGATGAGTTGAGTCTGGCTTTCGGCGACTCGTTTTTCAGTAAACAAGCGCCGCGATGGTCCCCATTCTAACTCGATCAACCAATCGGGTCGGCTGCCTTCCCACGAAAACTGATGGGCTTGCGGGAAATCAGGGTTCAGTTCAAAATTGGTGTCGACTGCGGGCGACTTCCAAATAATATTATGAAAGTTCGTTAGAATCTCAGCTGTTGACGCTAGCGGTTTCACCGCTTCGCTTCCCTGTTTAACGAAGGTCGTCGTCGATTCCGGAACAGCGCAATTGGCCGCGCTCTCATCGGCGACACTAATTTTTCGTTCGGGAGTTTTTGAACTGTGAATCTCAATGGGCATAGGTTCGATGGTAAATAGCCCCTCCGTTGTTTTGACCGTGACTAAACCGGAATCAGCCTCGAGCAGAATGTGTGAGTCGCTTTCTACCGAAATCGCTTTTGCCACCGATGGAATCGCTAATTTCAGATCTCCCTCAGCTCCTGTTTTAATTTCGTCAAACGGATAAAGTTGGTCTCCTCGCTGAAGAGGTGCCCACATTTTTGAATCTTTTTGTTGGCGGAGATGAAACCCTGAAACGCTTTGAACAAAGCCTATTGAAGCAATAGACGGCGTATCGCTGAACGACGTTCGAGTGGTGCTTTCATAATAAAGCACGGCCCCAACACCGCTTAGTGTGATCAAAATAGGAAAAATAAAACGAGTCATTTTCCTGAACACTCGATATGCCTCCAGTACTTGTATCGGAACAAGACACTGAAAACTTCACGGACAAATGTCTCAGAATGAGTAAGTTAATACTGAAGACCAGGTACTGGTATCAAAGTCGAGGCTGAGGGTCTGTGACTAAAGAGACCCGTGTTGGCACCCCAACACTTGAAGATGCCAGATGCCACCGCACAGGTGGAATCATCGCCCAACCATACTTTTGTTACACTAGTAAGAATCGCCGCCGAAGGCGCATTGGCATTGGTTGTGTTATTGGTTCCTAATTGCCCCGATGAATTTAAACCAAAACACTTTAGTTCATTGCTTGACGTGATTGCGCACACGTGGGCTAGTCCAACGGCAAAGTTCTTGATCGCCAGGTTATTGATCTTTTTAGGATAGGTGTTGTTCAACACTTTCGAATTACCCAACTGACCTTCAGAACCCTTACCCCAGCACCGCAACGAGTTGTCATCAAACCGCGCGCAGGCGAACTGATCGCCCGAAGAAATTTGAACAGGCTTAGTTCCCGCAAAAGGGTTAAAGGCCTCCACCGCAACAGTGGAGTCAGTCTCATTGTCATCACCCAATTGGCCTTGGGTCCCGGCGCCAGCACACTTAATGACCGTTCCAACAATGGCACACATAAAATCACTGCTGACTGCAAAATCAACCACGTCTTTGTCGTAGATCTTTGTGGGCTTTGTGGCCGATGTGGTGTTGCCTAAGCCAAACATTCCATTATTATAGCCCCAACACCACAAACTTCCGTCGGTCTTAAGCATACAGGCTGTGTTATAGCTATTAGTGCCATCAGTGGTCGTTGCCGATTTTACTTTAGCCACATCGGCAGAGACAAAGGTCGGGGTGGCCGACGCAGTATTTGCCGACGATCCATCACCAATGTAGTTTTCTCCCCAACATCGGAGAACGCCACCAGTATCCACATAACATCCGCCTTTTGAGTTGGTCGCAAGATCGGCCACATTAGTGCTTGGAATCTGAACTGGGTTATTACGTTGACCCAAAGTTCCATCACCCACATAGGTGACGGTAGTGCTTGTAGTAAGACAGCGCACCTTACTATCAGAAGCGGTAAAGCAATTAAGTTTTCCACTCATCGATACCAAAGAGGGTGTATCTTCTAAAGACTCTTGGGGCACTAACCGACGTTCGTCGGCAAAGAGAGCTCGTCTCATAGCTGAAGGAGAGTTAACACAAGACACCACTCCCGTCGCCGAAGCACCGCAGGTCATTGTTGAACTTTTCGAAACCTTCGCAGAAAAACGTGTTTCCACAGGGCTTGTTTTATTACCTGTGCTCGCAAATTCACCATCGTTATAGCCCCAACAAACTGTTTTCGGAGTATCAAGGTCGGCACAAAAACTTCCGTTGGCGTAGTGGCTCGAATAGATCTTGGTAGCCTTCGCCAACGACCCACTCCCCCAGCTCACAGCAGTGCCGGGTATCGCGTTGCCATTGGTTGTGGTACCATTGCCCAATTGTCCATAGGCATTCGATCCCCAACAATACACATCTCCACGATCCGGATTCGTGGAGGTTAGTTTAAGGCCACAGGTTGAATGGTTATCAACAGCTAGCATTGCAAAATCAACTGACGATGTGACTAGCTGCGGACTCGCACATGAGCCTGTGCAAGCGCCCCCCCCGAGCCCCAAGGCTCCATAGGTATTGCTTCCCCAGCAGTAAAGTTTGGTATTAACGGTGGTCGATGCACACGTGTGGGTAAAACTGGTTGCGACAGCTTTGATCGGATCAGCCGAGCCAAGCACAGCCACTGGACTTGTTTGATCGGTTGTCGTTCCGTCTCCCACCTGTCCATTGTTATTTTGGCCCCAGCATTTCAAGCGACGATCACCGAGATAAGTATAAATAGCACAAGCACCTGTTCCACTCACCGACAGTTCTTGCACATTGGCTAAAGCTGTTGGATCGGCACCTGACGTTCTCACCGCGGTCGGTGTTCCGGTGTTTGTCGTAGAACCGATACCAAGTTGCCCGTAGTTATTAGCGCCCCAACACTTTGCCGTATTATCACTAAGAACGGCACAAGTCATATCAGCGGCCGCATAGATCTTAGTGGCACCAGAGGCAATCGCTGTTTGAGCCCCGGTCACTGCCGTGGTGGTCCCATTGCCTAATTGTCCGCTGGAATTTGAACCATGGCACATCACCTTACCCGAATTCAAGAGCACACAAATATGACTAGTTCCACTGGCGACCATCGTGACAGTCTCCCCTGCACCGAACTCATCATCGTGCACGGCAACCAAAGACACCGCAGAGCTCGTACTGATCCCTCCGAGGGTCGTGCTCCTGGCTTGTACAGAAAATAATTTTAATCCAGAGGTCGCACCATCGTCAGTGACGGTAAACCCAAGAGTCTCTGACGTAACGCCGGAGTTGATCGCCTTGCTCAATGAGGAGAAATTGTACTCAGTAGAAAGAATTCCAGCCAATGGAAACGCTTTTAAACCAACCGTCAAAGCCTCGCTCGCAGACGCTAGCAAACTCAAAGCAACATTACCAGAACCGCCATTTTCAGTGAGTTCAATCACTGCGTTCGACAAACTGACTTGAGGTTTAGCAACCCCATTAACCCGCACATCTGCAAACTGCGTATAACCACTAGGAAGCGTTGTCGTGGCTGCGGCACTAAAAACGTTATTAATAGCACCACCGGTAATTGCCGTTAATTCAACGCCATTGAGATCGAGATCAGACGCAGCCACCGTGTACGTAAAGCGAGATTCGCGAGAAGTTGATCGCGCCGAATCGTAAGTAAAGTCGACCACTGTGGCCGGAGTCGCAAACTGCACGCTAAGAACAGGAGATCCAGTCACCACCACGGGTCGATTCCAGTAAACCACAAACTCCACCACATCGTTGAGATAGTAAGTGGCGGCTGGCGGGGGTACGATCTTACTAGCCGTCACAGTGTAATTGAGTTTAATATCTTTATTCGCAGCAAGAGAACCCGCACCTCCAGGTGTTGGCAACGTGAGCGAAGCATTATGGTTCAGCGAATCGCGAACCGTCGTAGAGGTAGCGATAAGCGAATTTACATCGAAATAATCAAGATCGGCACTCATATGACTCGATTCAACCATGTAGTTAAAATGAAGCGTACTCGTACCAGAACCCGATGCATAGGTGGCAAAGGCCTCGACATCGTCATAGAGCTTTAATTTGAGTTTAAGATCAGTGCCAGTGACAGTGACCGGCTCGCTAAAAGTCACCGATACGTTCACGACAGCGCTGGCATTATACTCTCCATCGCTGGTCGTTGAGGTCACATTAGTGATCGTGGGGTCAGCCGTATCAAGCGTGTATGTTACCGAGTTTACAGAGCAAGCACTGCTCGTTCCTCCCGGGCTTACTACCTGCGCATAAAACGTTCTTAAGCCATCACCCGCGAGGTTAAAGCTAACATCTGCATACCCAGAAGAGCCAGCTGTCACTTGCCCCGCCGAAGTCGAGCAATTCGAATCGGTAAATACTTTTGCCGTCCAATTGTTCATAACGTTATTCACGCGAACCGTGATTGCTGTCTTCGAATCGACCGCCGCTATTCCCGAACCCAAAGCAAGAGTTTGAACATGGTTCACGCTGATACTCTTATTATCACCGAGCGAGTTGGCAGCACCAGGAGCTGGAAGCGTCAAATTAGCATTGGTGCCCAAGGCATTTTTCACTGTGGAGGTGCCGAGAGTCATTGCAGAGGTATCGACATAATCGAGATCGTTACTTAAGTCTCCAGGGCGAACAAAGTAAGAGAACCGAAGCGTCGCCGTGCCTGAGCCCGAATTATAAGGAGCCGCAACCGTCGTTCCATTTAGATTAAGGTTGAGGGCAAGACTATCTCCTGTCACGGTCACAGGGTCAGAGAATGTCACGGAGATATCTATAAGTTCATAAGCCGAATAATTTTTGTTGGTGGAGGAGCTTGTCACATTGGTAATCGTCGGCTGTGAGGTATTAAGTGTGTAATTGACCGAAGCTTGCGAGCAAGTCGTAGATCCTCCATCAATACCAACAATTTTAGCGTAAAGGGTATAGGCACCATCGCCAGGGAGGTCCGCCGAAACCGTCGCTTGCCCGAGGCCCGTTGACGTGCCCGTACCCACTAGATTAGTACATGAGACCTCAGTATAGACTTCTGCTTGCTGTCCGGTCATAACACCCGAAACAACGATGTCCACCGGATCTTTTGTATCGGTGGCTGTGACTCCAGCCGCCAGTGTTAATCCCACGGTAAAATTAACTGCAATCGTTTTATTAGCACTCAAAGAATTCGCTGCTCCAGGGACTGGCAAGGTCGTGGTTGCATCGTAACCAAAAAGATCTCTAATAGCTCCAGAACCCAAATTCAGAGCGGTAGTAGACGAGTATTCGAGATCGTTCGAAAAATCGCCCACACTTGCGGTGTATTGAAAATGTAAGGTATCCGTACCACTGCCCGACACATAGGGCGCCGCCTGATGAGTTCCGTTAAGATTCATCGATAGCTGCAAGTCCGAGCCGGTCACATAAACAACCTCACCGAAGGTTACAGAAATATCGATTAATTCTCCGGTGGTATAATAGCCATTGGCTTTTGTGCTTGTAATATTGATCACCGATGGACCACCGGTATCAAGGGTGTAATCGACCGTTGAGACCGAGCAACCCTTAATCTCAGTATTACTTCCATTAAAAACTCTGGCCCTAAAGGTTCGAAGGCCATCGCCTGTCAGATCAACCTGAACCGTCGCCGTTCCTCCTGAACCGGCAACAACGCTGCCAGCTTCTATCGAGCAAGCGGTATCAGTATACAATTTTGCCATGTAACCATTCATTACTCCATAAACATTAACATTAACGGGATCTTCATCGTCGAGGGAATTATATCCCGATGCCAAAGACAATGCGAGAGTATCATTACTAGCAATCGCTTTGTTCGCAGAGAGTGACCCAAGCGTTCCTGGCGCCGGTAATGTTAAAATAGCCAAATTGCCAACTCCGTCTGTGACTGAAGAGGTTCCCAGCGTGAGCGCGCTGGTTGAGCCATAATCGAGATCGTTGGTAAAATCGGCCGCCACAGTGATGTATTGAAAATGCAAGGTGTTAGTTCCAGAACCAGAACTGTACGAGGCCGAGCGAGCGCCCCCGTTGAAGTCGAGAGCGAGCGCAAGCCCTGTACCTGTAACACTCACCACTTCGTCAAAAGTGATACTCACGTCAATTAAGGTGCCCGTGGAATAAGAACCATCAGCCAATGCACTAGTGACGTTTGTTACAATCGGCCGCTGAGTATCAAGCTCGTAGTTCACCGAGGCCGTTGAACAGGCCGTATCGCTATTATCGATGTCTCGAACTTGCGCATAGAAAGTGCGAGCGCCATCTCCAGTTAAACTCACACTCACCGTCGCTGTGCGATTCCCTGACGACACCGCTTCACCAACTTTATTGGTACACGTTGATTCGGTGTAAACCTTTGCCGTTGCTCCCGTCATTACGCCACTCACAACGACGTTAACAGGATTATCATTATCTTTGGCATTAACTCCAGGAGCCAGAGTGATACCCACGTTTGTATTAATTTTTATATTTTTATTATACCCTAAAGAACCAGCCGCACCCATGGTTGGAAGAGTCAATATGGCGTTGTAACCAGCAGCATCTTTGATGGTAGCCGTTCGCCGATTAATCGCCGAGGTCGCCGAGTACTCAAGCTCGGTCGTAAAGTCATCCACCGACGGAAAATAATTAAAATGCAAAGTGTCTGTTCCTGAACCCGAGCTATAAATAGCCGATCGTAAATTGCCATTCAGATTAAGACCAAGGGTCACTCCGGAGCCCACCACCGTCACAGGTTCGGTGAAGGTCACAGACACATCGATCAAATCACCAGTTTCAAAATTACCGTCGGCATTGGTGCTAGTGACATTAGCGACAGTCGGACCACCAGTATCAAGACGATAACCAACAGACGCTGTTGAGCAAGCTGACTCCACATTGCTAAGATCTTTGACTTTGGCGTAAAACGTTCTATCGCCGTCGCCGGTCAGATTGACCGTCACCAACGCCGAACCATTACCAGATGAAACGGCTTGAGCTACCGCCGAACCCGTGCATGCCGAATCGGTGTAAACAAGTGCTGTGTACCCCGTCATCACCCCTGAAACATTCACTCCCACAGGGTTTTTATTATCAACGGCATTGAAACCGGCATCTAAACTGAGCCCGATGACATAATTCACTGAAAGAGCCTTATTAAAAGCAAGCGAACCTGTCGTGCCTGGCGCAGGCAAGGTCAAAACGCCAATATTTCCGGCGCTGTCTTTGACTGTCGCAGAACCTAACGACAGCGCTGATGTTGAAACGTAATCTAAGTCACGAGCCAGATCGCTCGAAACTAGAGTGTACTGAAACTTTAATCGATTAGATCCGGTGCCTGAAATATACTGAGCCGTTCTAGTGACTCCGTTAAAATCTAGATCAATAGTAAGACCGGTTCCTGTCACGTCAACGGCTTCACTGAAGTCGACCGAAACATCGATGGTCGCGCCAGTGGAATGATTGCCATCGGCCGTGGTGCTGGTGACCGAGGTCACTGTGGGAACTTGGGTATCATACTGATAAGAAACATTGGCGGTAGAACAACTAGACGAAGCGCCTTGAAGATCAAAGATTTTAGCATAGAAGGTGTAGGCTCCATTCGTGGCCAATGGCACCGACACTGTTACGGATCCCCCTGCGCTCGCGACCGCCTCTGCTTTGTAGACTGTGCAGGCGTTATCACTATAGATTTTGGCTGTGTGCCCGTTCATCACACTAGAAACTACCACATTTACGGGGCTCTTTGTATCAACGGCATTAAAACCGTTGGCGAGCGCAAGTCCTAAATTATGATTCACGGAAATTGCTTTATTCACGCCCAGAGAGTTCGCCGCACCGGGCGCTGCTAAAGTCAGAGTCGCATCATTACCAGCGGAATCTTTTATGGAGGCAGAACCAAGTACTAACGCCGTCGTCGATTCATAATCGAGATCACTGGAGAAGTCTCCATTCGCAATCATATACTGGAACTGCAAAGTCGATGTTCCAGTACCAGATACATAGCTTGCAGCCTTGGTTGTGCCGTTCATGTTGAGGTTAAGAACAAGGCCAGTTCCTGCCACCGTCACCGCTTCACTAAACACAACACTCACATTCAATACAGAGCCTTCGGTATAATTCCCGTTGGCGCTCGAACTCGTCACATTCGCGACCGTCGGTGCTTGTCTATCTAAGGTGTATGAAACGCCGCTCGTCGTACAATTGCTGCTGTTACCTTGAGTGTCTAAAACTTTCGCGTAGAATTGATGAAGTCCATCTCCACTTAGATTTACAGAAAAGGATACTGTTCCTCCTGCCGCTGCAACCGCTTGTTGAACAAACTGCGTACACGAGTTGTCGGAGTAAACTTTGGCAGTTTGTCCTACCATGACTCCACCAACGGTCAACTCCAATGGGTTTTTGTTGTCGGTCGTATTAAATCCGGCATTTAAATGAATGGAAAGATTATAGTTAACAGTAATCGCTTTGTTTGCGCCCAAAGAACCCGCAGCCCCAGGCTCTGCCAAGGTTGTATTTGCATTATTGCCGATGGAATCTTTAAGAGTCGATGAACCCAAATCAAGTGCCGTCGTTGAAACGTAATCGAGATCGTTGGTAAAATCTCCGGCTACTGTCAGATACTGAAAATAAAGAGTCTCAGTTCCAGATCCAGACAGATAAGTTGCCGCTCTCGAAGTGCCATTCATATTTAGATTCAGAACCAGTCCGGAACCAGCAACAACGACGGGCTCATTAAAGGTAACAGCAATATTTAAAAAAGAACCCGTCGAGTAAGATCCGTTGGGATTGGCACTCGTCACACCAATGACTGCCGGACCAGTTTGGTCAAAATGGTACGCCACTGTAGAAGGAAAGCAATTTGACTCAGCACCCGAAGGCCGAGCGATCTTAGCGTAAAAATTGTGAGTGCCCTCGGTAGACAAATTAACAGGGACCAGAGCCAGCCCGCCTGATAGAGCCGTCGCCTGAGCCACCGATGAAGTCGAACAACTAGAATCAGTATATAGTTTGGCCGTGTGGCCGGTCATCACCCCTGTCACTTTGACTGTCAGAGGATTTTTATTGTCACTCGAATTAAAACCTGAGCCCAACGATAAGGTAACAGAATCATTAACGCCAATCTCTTTATTGTTGGCCAAAGAGCCGACAGCACCCGGAAGAGGAAGTGTTGTTACTCCGGTATTTCCAGCTTCGTCGGCAATTTGAGCCGAACCTAAAACCAATGCAGCATTTGAACTGTAATCAAGATCACTGGTAAAATCAGTGAGTGTTGTAATATATTCGAATTGAAGAGTGTTGGTGCCACTTCCCGAAACATAGCTAGCTATCTTATTGGTGCCATTAAAATCGAGGCTTAACGTTAGGCCAGATCCCGTCACAAAAACCGGTTCACTAAATTCTACTGCCACGTTAATCCTACTTGCGGCGAGATAGGAGCCGTCGGGTGTTGTACTTGTAACGTTCGTAATAGTTGGCGCTACGGTATCTAATGTATATCCTACAGATTCCGTCGAACAACTCGACTCAATATTATCACTCCCTGTGGTTTTTGCGTAAAATATTCTTGCTCCATCGCTACCAAGAGGGATGCTAATGACGGTGCTTCCTCCAGCGCTTGCCGACACTTCCGCCACTTTAGCGGTGCAATCAGAATCAGTGAAGAGTTTGATCGTTGTTCCCGACATCACTCCGGTCACTTTGACATCCACGGGATCTTTACTATCCACAGGATTGAAGCCAGGAGCCAGGGTTAAACCAAAAAAGTAATTGACCTTAATATCCTTATTCGCTCGGAGAGAGCCCGAACCAGCAGGAGCGGGTAAAACGATAACGGCATCATAGCCGGCAAGATCACGAATGGTCGCCGAACCTTTGGAAAGAGCGTTGATCGATGTGTAATCTAAATCAGGACTCAAATCACTGGCGTCAACGGTATATTGAAAATGGAGTGTGTCGGTGCCACTTCCATTAAAGTAGGTGGCGTAACGTGTAGGCCCGTTCACATCGAGAGCTACCGTTACTCCACTCCCCGCTACATACACAGGCTCACTAAAAACAACAGAGACATCGATGGTTGAGCCGGTAGAGTAGGAATCATTCGCTGATGAGCTAGTCACACTCAGAGCAATCGGAGAGCCGGTATCAAGGCGGTAATTGATCGAAGAAATAGAACAGGGACTCGCTCCAGAGTTGAGATCAAAACTCTTGGCATAGAAGGTACGAGGTCCGTCTCCGGTTAAATTTACCGAAATATCAGCAATTCCTCCACCAGAAGAAACCGCATATCCCACATCGGTGTTACATGTTGCATCCGAGTAAACATGGGCTGTGTAGCCCGTCATCACCCCTGTTACTCTCACAACCACCGGGTTTTTATTGTCGATGGAATTAGTTCCGGGCCCCAAAGACAGCAGTAATACATGATTAACCGCAATCTCTTTATTAGCACCCAGAGATCCAGCGCCACCCGGACTGGCTAGAGTTGTGTCGGCTGCATTCCCGACTGCATCTTTCAACGTTGCGGAGCCGAGCGAGAGTGCCGCCGTTGATTGATAGTCGACATCGACGGTGAAGTCACCGCTCACGATGGTGTATTCAAAGTGAAGCGTGTCGGTACCAGATCCCGAAACATATTGAGCTGATCGGATTGAACCATTGAGGTTGAGCGCTAGAGTAGCGCCGGTTCCCACCAAATTGACTGGCTCTGAAAAACTAACCGAAACATCAATGGTGGATCCGTTACCGTATGCCCCATTAGGAGTAGAGCTCGCCACATTAGTCACTGTTGGTACCGTAGTATCGAGTTGATAACTCACCGACCCCAACGAACAACTGGTTTCCACCCCAGCGATGGACCTAATTTTTGAATAAAAGGTCCAAGAGCCATCAGAGGGAACGTTGAACGATACCGTCGCAAAACCACCACCACTGGAGGTCGCTTCTCCCAAATAATTGGAACAACTATTATCTGAAAATATTTTAGCAACAAAATTCTTCATCACACCCGTCACCTTGACGGAGAGAGGATTTTTATTATCAATCGCACTAAAGCCCGCTGCCAAAGACAAGCTCACTGATGCATTAACCAGGATCTCCTTATTGTAGCTAAGAGACCCCATCGCCCCCGGGGTAGGTAAAGAGATTTGAGCGAGATTTCCCGCTAAATCTCTGATCGTGGCCGAGCCTAATTGCAGGGAATTCGTGGATTCATAGTCTAGGTCGCTCGTAAAATCATTAAACTGTAACAAGTATTGAAAGTGTAAAGTACTTGTACCCGAACCAGACACGTAAGTGGCTGACTGCGGAGTTCCATTCATATCTAATACCAGTGTCGCTCCCGAACCGACTACATTGACCGTCTCATTAAAGTTAACAGAAACATCAATGAGTGCGCCCGTCGTGTAGCTTCCGTCGATGGTCGAACTGGTTACACTGCTTACCGTTGGCGCTTGAGTGTCATAGGTATAACCCACAGTGGCCGTTGAACAACCCGATGAAAGATTAGCCGTATCAGTCACTTGGGCATAAAAATCAAAGTGTCCATTGGAGCCTAAAGTGACCGGAAGAACCACGTGGCCTTCAGTTCCTACCGCGCCTTGCGCAACTTCCGTCGAGCAGGATACGTCTGTATACAAATGCACCGTATCTCCTGGAACAGAAGCGTTCACCACCACACTGATGGGGTTTTGAGTGTCGATTGGCAAAAGACCACTACCGAGCGTGAGAGACGTGGGAGTTTTTGGTACGCTGTTATCATAAAAGATTTGGTCTGTTGAACAGGTCGAGACGTTTCCAACCGCATCTCTGAAATTAATTGAGATGGTTCGCTGACCAACATCGGGGAGTTCCCACGATTTGCTAGTTTGGTAGGCCTCCCAAACACCTGGGCCCGTGCAATCATCAGTATTGTTTATCTTCATTTCTGATGGCGAACCATTGGCGCTCAGATTTAAGGTTACCGTTGCCGACGTTGTTTGAATCGCACCGTTATTTATCGCAAGGCTCCCTCCCGCAGGAGCAGTGCTATCCTGTACGATGGAATCAGAGAAACAAGATGATTCATTATCGGCAAGATCTTTTAACTTAACGTAAGCCGTATTTGTTGTATCTATCGCAGCCAAGGCAAAGGTGCTTGTTCTGAACTCAGAAAAAGGTCTCCAAACTCCGCCAGAAGCACAACCAGAAACGTTCGTAATATAGATAAAGTCGGGAGCGACATTCGTTCTGCTACCTAGAACCATGCTACCCAAGACCGAGAGAGACACTTGGGTAGCTGCTGTTTCCTGCGCACCAGATTCTAGAATCGCCGAAAGAGAGCTCATATCAAAGGAGGGAGCAACAAATTCAATCTTAGTTGGATCGGTTTCTTTTTCTTCGTTGTCGACAATCTTTAGCATGGCTGAAACGATTGGCCACGAACTCGTACCACTAGATGAAACCGCATGAACCACCGAACAGTTTCCGTTGGCATAGTTGAGGCTGGCCGTTTTCACCCAACTTTGCCCATCGTCAAAACTAATCATTAAATCTCGAGAATTAGGCTGACAGGAAACTTCGTATTTGGCTTCGTGAGTCGTTGAGTTAACACGAATAGATTCCGTGGCCTCCCCATATTGGGAAACCGAAAAGGTAGGATAGCTCAGCTTCAACGAGTCAAGGACCGTTGATGCCTCGGTGCAACCTACCAATACATAAATGCTGAATAACCCTAAAACCTTTCGCAGCATAACTATTTAGGTATCGGCTAGATCTTTTGGCTGCTTTAATTCAAATCATTCAAAAATGAGACTTCTTGATATTTTGTCAAAATCTTTAACAAAAAAACTGTTTTTCCTGCGGCTCTAACAGCCACCGGGACCCACCAGTCTGTCTTTTTATGAATCGTCCTTTGTTTCAAAAAAAATCACTGCGCCCGATCTGTTACAGGTCGAAACAAATAGCTCCTATTTTTAGATAAACAAAAAGACTCCGCCTATAATAGGGCGTGGAGTGAAGATGCGAAATCAACTGAGGGAAGGGAAACGCCATTATTGGAGAAGGGTCGCTGTTTTTCTAGTCGTTTTTGGAACGACTGGGCTTCTCTTATTTTCATTTCAGAATTTTACAAAAAACTCTACCCAAGAGGGAAAAATCGATAGCCTCAGCTCAGCTCCCACACAAGATATTCAATCTTGGTCGCGGGGCTTAGATCCCCTCCTTAATAACGCGCTTTCCGCCATCGACGTCAAATACTCTCCCCTTTTATCGAGTTTAGCCAAATGCCCAGGTCGTAGTCGCGAACTTAAAATTGAAAGTTTACGGACAAAAATGGATCTCTTGCGTTCGAGCTTTTATACTAATCTACCATTGGCGGGGATTAATGCATCACACGCTTTTCTTTCGGAAAGCGCTAAAACTCTAACGCTCCTTTCAAATGAACTCTCAGCGATCCCGCGACCCGAAGTGCACGTGATTGCTATGCACGAGCCCAGAGAAAAAGGAGCGCACCCCGTGCGCATCTTAGTCACTGGGCATGGGACTGGAGTTTTACTTCTCTCCTCCTACGAAAGCGCTCACTTTGAGGTTGAGGTCAATCCTGGGGCCACCCTTAAGCGGGTTATCGTCCATGGTTACAAAAACCATAAGATTTCTGGTGTCGATATCTCTATCATTGAAAGACGCGACAACCCAAACGCTTTCAAGATAAGCGCCTACAACACCGACTACGCAAAGGCCCTTCTGGATTTTTTTATGTCTGAGGAAACTCGCCAAACGGGTACTTGCCTTGATTTTACAATGGCAAGTCACCAAGGTGCATATTCGGGCACAACCGCTCCGAACGGAATCTACACAGTGAACTTAGCTCATTCCCCTTCGACCAATGAAATACCAATGATGATCTCGCTCACTATTAATGGTGAGTGTCTTACTCAGGATTCTATTCGCGGAGGGGGCCAATACCCAGATCAGTCGCGAGAATCATGCATCAGTAAGTGTAAGGATTTTTTTAATAGCGCATCCGCCTTAGCTAAAGTGTATGACTGTCGCTTTTTAGCTTCAAATAAGGACGAGGTTGTTCTCTCTGGACGAGCGCCTCTTGCCCAGTCAAGCACCAACGGACAATGTGTGACTCAAGACTCAATTCGTGGCGGAAAAAGATTTTCAATAAAAAATCGCAAAGCATGTATCAGTGAATGTAAAGAGTTTCTCTCAGAAGCTTCCCCAATTGCTCGCGTATACGATTGCAGAATGGTCTCTGCGGGCAAAGAAGAAATTGTTTTGCCCGGCCGAACCGCTCTCTAAATTAATCTTGAGTGGGATCTTTTTCTCTCATACCTGCAATATCCGGCACACCCAGTAATTGATTGATCTTGCCCGCTACTTCATGGAGCAAGTCGCTCTTTCTAAACCTCAATGGCTCGATGAGCTCACCTTTTTTTCTGGCTTCTTGAAACTTATCTAAATAAGCCAATAAAGAAACCAGCGGTCCCACGATTTTATGGGAATACCATATATAAAAAGCAGCGCCCAAAATACCAAACACGCAAAGTGAAATAACTATTTGGTTCAGGACTCTCTCAAAACCCGCGAGAATCCTCTGGTAATAAACTCCGTCTTTGGAAATTCCCCCTTCCATCGCAAAATTTAACAATTCGTTAAAGAAGTTTTGAAGAAACCAAAGACATAAGCCAAATAAACTAAACATGCATAGCAGGTGAACACCTACAAAAATCCACTGAATCGGGGGACTATTAACGAACTTTAATCGCATCTTCATTGAATTCACCTATATGCCTGCAACAAGGGAAACACCAACTGAAAAGGGATTCACTTCGTTAATGCCGCCCTTCTTCTGATCACTGGTGGGTTTTATGTTCGCTACACTAAGATCACCTCTCACCTGAACCTCCGTTGCAAGTCGATAAGAAGCTCCAGCACCTATATTGAGCGCACTTTCAAGTTGAGCACCACCAATGACAGGCTCTTTGAGAAGCTCAAAGCGACCTACGAGTGACATAATATCATTCATCGGCATAGTACCAAAGACACCCGCCGCGACCGTCGCCTTTTCAAAACCTGAGGTTTTTTTGTAATCTAAGCAGGCCTCCATAGTAACACTGCCCAATTGCATTCCACCGGTGATATCAATCAAAAGATTCGTACGATTATTGCCAGTTCCAGAATCACTCAGCAGAATTCCTGCGCCACCCTTCACGTCGTAGTTGGCGTAATGGGCATGGACTCCAAACTCAGGCGTATCATCGTTATCCATCGCGCCCTTGCCGGGAGGGTTTCCGAGCAAACCACGAAACACCAGTTTTTGACGAGACATTGTCACCATGGCGCCGGCATGAACTAATGGATGCACATAGGCCTTGATAGCGCCCATATTGGCGAACAGGCGATCTCTTGAATCATTCGCTTCGACACCAAAAATAGTATCAAACTGACCCACCTTGGTAACTACGTTGGATCGCGTGATCTGAATGTAAGCTTGAGAGCGAGTGGTTGAAAAATCAAAGGCTGGCGTTTGAGAACTATTAAAGGCAAGATCAACAAGCGCTGAGTTTCCATCGCCAAAATCTTTAGCTAAACCGAAAGAGGCATCGTTAATTGTAAACCCCTTATCGCCAACCAAATTCACCCAGTCTTTGTTCCCATAACGAGTTTCAATATCTACAAAACTTTTAGAGCGATTTAAATTTCTGCCTTGAGACATCGCTCCGAACGAAAACATAACCACTGAAAAAAAGGCCACAATAAAACCCAAACGCATTTTACCCCCAAAAATCAAACTCAGCCTGCATTATTTGGAGAGGTCGGATGGTTTGTCACCAAAAATAAGCAGTAAAAACTCCTCAAAAAAAGAGAAACTTTTTTTAGTTAACTCTTCGCTTTTTTTTCAAAAGTCAGTAACCTCTTAGTCAGGGAGTTCCAGGGGCGATGAAGCAAACGATCGATAAACTTTTGAAAATAAAAAAAGACGAAAGAACTGCGGTCTTTTTTTCCTTTTTATACTTTTTCTCGGTTCTCGCCTCTTACTACGTTCTACGCCCACTGAGGGATGAAATGTCGATGCAGATGGGCTCTGCGCATCTGCAAAATAACTTTTTTACTGTGTTTATAACAATGCTTGCCCTGGTACCACTCTTTGGATGGCTCACAAAAAAATATGCCCGAGCTTTTATTCTGCCAAGAATTTACACCTTTTGCCTTGCGGTGTTGCTGATCTTTTACTTTCTTTTTGAACAAGGGGGCCAGCAAATCACCTGGTTGGCTCGTTCTTTTTTTGTCTGGGTTAGTGTTTATAACCTTTTTGCCGTCTCCGTTTTTTGGAGTTACATGGCCGACATCTTTACTACGGAGCAGTCAAGCCGCCTCAACGGATTGATCAGTGCGGGTGGAACTCTTGGCGCCCTGACAGGGCCCTTAGTGACCACCCTCTTTATAGAATCTGTAGGCATAAAGAATCTTCTCCTGGTCTCCGGAGCTTTTCTTGCGGTTGCTATTTTTTGCCTACAAAAGCTCCGCCATCAGAGCGGAAGTCGGGTGGCTGCTCAAGTCGATATCATCGAACACGAGTCGGGGTTTCGAGGCTCGATTTTCTCTGGGCTGATAGATATTTTTCAATCTCATTATCTGTTGGGAATATGTATTTTCTTGTTTACCTACGCCACGCTTTCAACATTTTTATATGGAATTTCTACTGATCTAATTCCAAAACTTGTAACCGATCCCTTGCAACGAACAAAGCTTTTAGCGCAAATTGATCTTGCGGTGAATCTTGTTGCCCTCGTGGGCCAATTTTTTGTTTTTGGAACCCTGGTTAAAAAATTTAGTCGAGGCGTAGCCCTCGTTCTGCTACCCTTTCTCTCGGTTGTGGGATTCGCCCTCTTCGGATTGACTGAAAACCTGTGGGCCCTTATGGGATTTGCCGTTCTTCGACGTGCGGGTGAGTATTCGATTTCTAAACCCACACGAGAAACCTTGTTTAATGTACTGCCACCCACCCAAAAATACAGAGCCAAAAACGTGATTGATACGCTCGTGCATAGAACGGGTGATGTTCTCTCAGTGAGTGTCTTTGCGGTATTGCAAAAACTTGGCCTCACAATGCAAAGCTTTTCGATTTTATCGATTGGCCTATCGATTCTTTGGGCCTTGAATTCTCTGTGGCTGGCAAAAAAGGCAGACACTCTTCTTCGAGAGGCCCGCGCCCACAAGCACGAACCAGGAGTGCACACTTAAAAGGATAGGGCCTTACGCAATTCTTGGGGCGAAGAGTAATAGTTGATGAAAGTGATCTTGCCCTTCTCTAAGCCCAACAACGTGACCTGTTTTTCTTTAAAGGGCACTCCATTCGTCAACGTCCCTTCTCGATCGAGAAGTATCGAATAAGAAAGTTTTCGCATTTTTGGCAAGGCTGCAAACTTAAATACCAACCCCGGCATGCCACTCACATCTGCTAAGTAAGCAATACCTTTTTCATTGAGTTTAGACTGCGGAGTTGATTCTAATGTCGCTGCCACTAATTTACTGGCCGCCATATCGCGGGCAACAATGAGGAGCTTAATCTTGTCATTGATAGAATTTTTAACATCGTTTTGATCAGACACATCAAATGCTGATATTGATTTTCCTACTTGCCACTCGGAAACCTCTTCGCCCCAGGCAGAAGCAAAAGAAAACAATCCCATCATCAAAGTTATAATTAGGGTTCTAAAAACGGCTAGCTCTTTGATGAGATTCAACATAATAACTCCTTGATAAGCTGTCTTGATTTAAACGTAATCTATTTAACTAAAACTATTCCTTCAACAATTATCTTAAAAATCCTACAAGAGGGTTCTTTTGCACTTAAAGGACCCTGTACCTTGTTCGACCCCGAAATATCCCTGTTCGATATTGATACGGTGGAGACAGGCAATGGCGAAATCTTGCCATCGTCACTGTATTTTTTTGAGAAACATGCAACAAGATAAAATTTTTTATTAAAAAAGAAGTCCTGTTTGCCGATGAGAACCTTCGGAGTCAATCCACTAAGAGCGCGCTTTTTAGAAAACCGACAGGAGATTCAACGATGACACGCATCTGGCTAAAAGAATACCAACAAGGTGTACCCTCTGACATCAATCCAGATCTTTATAATTCAATACCCGAGATACTCACTCCAAGTTTTAAAAAATATGCCTCTCACCCAAGTTTTACGAGTTTTGGGACTACTTTTACCTATGAAAAAATCCACACCCAAGCGCTAAAGTTTGCCGCTTTTTTGCAAAAAGATTTAGGACACAAGCCCGGCGACCGTATTGCTTTAATGATGCCCAATGTTTTACAATACCCTATTTGTATTTTTGGCGCGCTTTACGCTGGGATGACCATTGTGAATGTCAACCCGCTCTACACCGGCAGAGAACTCCAATATCAACTCAAAGATTCTGGGGCTGAGACGATTGTTATTTTTGCCAATGCTGCGGCAACTCTCCAAACGATCGTCAAAGACACTCCGATAAAAAACATTATCACTACTGAGATTGGAGATTTGCTTAATTTTCCAAAAAACATACTCATTAATTTTGTTTTAAAACATGTTAAAAAGATGGTGCCCGCTTATTCCTTAGCTAACGAAATAAGTATTCAGACAGCCTTTGAGAGTCGAACCACCCAAGATTTTACGCCAGTGACGATAAAAAATACCGACATCGCTTTTCTTCAGTACACGGGCGGAACCACGGGAGTTTCTAAGGGAGCAATTCTCACCCACCGAAATATGATCTCGAATCTCTTGCAAGCTAAAGCCTGGTTGGACCCAGTGATCGAAGATGGCAAAGAAGTTATCATTACGGCTCTTCCTCTCTATCATATCTTCTCACTCACAGCGAACTGTTTTACGTTTTCGTTCGTTGGGGGCCACAACATAATGATTACAAACCCCAAAGACATACCCGGCTTTATCAAAGAACTAAGCCGCTGGAAATTCTCAACCATCACTGGCGTGAACACCCTTTTTAGAGCGCTTATGAATGATCCGAAGTTTTCGCAATTGGATTTTTCAAAACTAAAGATTTCGCTCGGTGGCGGAATGGCGGTGCAAAAAGCCGTGGCCGTTGAATGGAAACAAAAAACCGGAACACCCCTCATTGAAGCCTACGGACTCACAGAGACAAGCCCCGCGGCCTGTATCAACCCCCTTAATATTCCAGAATTTAATGGTTGTATTGGAGTTCCCATTTCATCCACCGAAGTGAAAATTTTAGATGATAATGGCAACGAACTTCCTATTGGAGAATCGGGAGAGATCTGTATTCGAGGCCCGCAAGTCATGGCGGGCTATTGGAAAAAACCCGAAGAGACCGAGAAAGTCATGACCCGTGATGCTTTTTTTAAATCGGGCGATATTGGCTTTATGAATGAGAAGGGCTTTGTTAAGATCATGGATCGCAAGAAAGACATGATTCTTGTTTCTGGATTCAATGTTTATCCTAATGAGATTGAGGATCTTTTGGCAACTCACCCTAAAGTTCTTGAGGTTGCAGCCATTGGCGTAGCCGATGAAAAGTCGGGAGAGGTCGTAAAAGTCTTCGTGGTGAAGCGAGATTCCTCTCTCACCGACGATGAACTGATTCGCTTCAGCCGCGAAAATTTGGTTGGTTATAAAGTTCCTAAAAGTGTTGAGTTTAGGGACTCCTTACCCAAATCAAATGTTGGAAAAATTCTTCGTAAAGACTTGCGTGATGGCGCAAAATAAAGAACTCCTAGACCTACGCCCAGAGTTTTAACGCTATTACTGCGGATCGCTGTCATAAACCGAAATTGAAATGACAGCGATCACTGCCACTGGCGATAATGAGCCTATGAATACAGCACTTAAATTAAACCGAAATAAAATGTTTCTTCATGACGACCAAGTGAATGATTTCTACGAAAAAGGTTTTTTTGTTTTAAGGAATCTTATCAAGCCTGATGAAATAGAATCCATCAAAAAATCTTTTGATCGCTTGCAGGCGATTGCCTTGAACCTCAAAAGCACACAAGAATATCTCGGTTCTCAATTTGTGGTTGAAGGTGATCGTATCGATCGAATTGTTTGGATGGGTGGCGCAGAACCAAGTCTTCTTCGCTTCGGCGAAGATGCTCGCATTCTCGGCCCCTGCAGCCAAATCCTCGAAACAGATCACTTTGATCAACTTATTTGCCAGGGCCACTACAAGCTTCCTGGTGATAGTGTTAAATTTGATTGGCACCAGGACTGTCAGCACCGAGGCGCAGGAACTCAAGATTGGGTTGATGTGGATGGACGCGGAAGTTATGTACAAACGCTGATGGCAATCGACGAGGTCACTCCCGAAAATGGGCCAGTTAGTTTTATTCCTTATTCGGTCAAACTTGGCTATCTTGAACTCGAAAAAAAATCGAATCCAACAGAGTTTTTTGATCTCTCTCAAGCCGTTCCTCTCTTAATGCAGCCTGGTGACGTTGCCTTTTTCCACCCCTACTCCATCCATGGAAGCGAACCCAATCATTCCAATGGACCACGTAGAGTATTTATAAATGGCTTCGCCTACCCTGGCGCGAACAGAAAAAAGTACCCCGGCGATGGCGCTGGTCGCACAGTGAGTTTGCGTTAATTAATGCAAGGATTGGCTTAGGCGCTCACTTTCATTTTTGGTGTCACCGTGACAGCAGACGACTCAGTTGCGCTTTTTGGTAACTGGCAAAAGCCCCAGTATATAAAACCCGTAAGAGGGGATCTTCGAGAGGGTCGATTTCTTTGATCGTCTCTTCGATAGGCTTCTCAAACAAACAATCATTGATTCGCAAATACAGAGAGGAGAGCGACTCTCCCTCGCTAAGTGCCCCGTAAAGTCGAGCCATAATTATTTCGGTGAACCAGTTAACAGGTTGAGCCAAGTTCTCGATTGGCTCCAGTTGCCCCCCCTGGATTCTATAACAATATTTGAGCGCAGTGCCATCGCCTTGATATACATTTAACTGCCAAATTTTCTCGGTAAAAAAATAACCTTCCTCATCGATCACTAGCTGCTCAAAACGGTCTTTCAACCCATGCTCGAGAAAGTGAAAAACAATTCTCTTCTCTTCTTCGGACAAGTCTCCGAAATGGTGTGCCAACTCCGATGTCTTTGGAGGAACAAGGGAGGCATCATAAACATAGTCGACGTCTTGATTTCCAATCGGCTTCACCCATTCGAGGGAATCACTCCATCGGAAGGCCTCATGCTGTAGTTCAATGCCCACCGAAGGGTTCATGCGAACCACTTTCGTGTGTGGCAATAGCTCCAACACTTGATTCTTAAAACTTTGGTAGCTGATGGGAAAAAAAGCTTTATTGTACCAAGACCACTCTTCCATTTTAAACTGACACGAACTCGGCACCAAAATCCGCGGTTTTAAACATTGTAACTGATCAAGCCACTCCTGTGGCAGCTTCCCCGTGGACGCCTCACTCCTCGATGGTGTGATGACTTCTAGTTCTCGCATGGTTTGAAACGGCCAAAGCACGAGATCCCAAGGACCTCGCTTTAAGAGAGCCTCAAAAACCTCTGGATCGATCCAAGAATCGACCACGTTGAGTATATTAATCCCTTTGTGTTGAATTTGAAAAATCGAATCAACTTCTGCATCAAGAGCCCGCCAAGGGGTGATTGTAAATTCACCCACCCTTATCGCCTGACCAAGAATAATTGGTTCGACCGTTTTAAACCCCAGGGTTTTGATCATCTCGAAAAGTTCTTCATGCAGGCAAAAGAGAAATATCGGGGTTGAGCGATCAAGGTGCTTTAAACTATCTAACGAACAATGATCGTCGTGATAATGAGAAATAAAAACAGCATCCAGCTTTAATTTACAAATTTGATCATAATCGAAGGCGACGGACGGAAAAGAAAAACAGTTTCTACTGAATGGGCTTTCAAAGATGGGATCAAACGATAATTGGTGTTCACCATCTGCAAAAAAATAACCCGCATGAAGAATTCTGTTTATTCTTAAGGCCATGTCTTTGCTTATCGAGTTTGTCTCAAAAAGTCTAAGATAAAAGCAAGACGAAAGACTGACTTCGCAGGGGCGCTCAATTTATTGTTTTTAGAAGGATCATAGTTCGGCATTATTAAGATATTATCTCTGACTGCTTTGAAGGCCTAAATATGCAAGTTTTTCATCTTCTTTATATTTCAAAAGCCGCGCCTCATCTCGACATCGATGATTTACGGAAGATCATCACAATTTCAAATAGGAATAACGAAGCCTCCGATATAACCGGAGCCCTCTACTATCGGGATTTCTACTTTATGCAGTTTTTGGAAGGCGACGAAGCTAAGGTTCGAAAGCTTTATGAGAAAATAGCCAAAGATCAACGACACATCGAAACGAGAGTGATCGGAGAGGTGTTTTCTAATCGACGCTTATTCGATACTTGGATGTCTGGTTTTGCCGATAGAATGCCAGTCAAAAAGAAGGCCGAAGAAATCTTTGCGCTCATTGAGTTAAGTTCGAAATCGGAGATTCTGCATGACCTTCAAACTATGAAGAGCAGTATTCGCCTTTTTGGAAACGCCTGCACGATGATTGAGTAATAATTCGATTCGTTGAAAATGGTACATCCCTCCTGTAGTGCTACCCATTTAGACCGGACATCCTAGAAAAAGACTAGATCATTTGCATTTAAAGTAGGGATTCTTTGCCTAATTACGAAGATAAAGAAAAACAACCGCTATATTGGTCTCTCTATGAGCAGTAGTAGCCGGCAGGGATCACGATCTTTTTCCACCCATGAAAATGCGGGTAAATTATTATCACAAACGACTGGGTTTAAGGCTAATGAATCGTGATTTTTGGAGTCAACTCCGAAAATAAAGCTTTTTTTTGACAGGCCTCCAAACGCATCTTTCAGCCTCTGGATCTAGGTTTTGGGTGGGGCAAATATTATGTTGAGGAACTAATTTGGATTTACATAGGAGGCGTGAGAGTGATTTAAAAATGGTGCGCCCGTAGGGACTCGAACCCCAAACCCTCAGATCCGAAGTCTGATGCTCTATCCATTGAGCTACGGACGCGTTTTAGAATGGACTATGAAAACCTATGAAAAAAAACCAGAGAGGGCAAGTCTTTTTCCCAAGGGAACAAGTCTTTGCCGACTGCGTAGGAGCCCAAACTTTAAACACAGGCCCCTCCTTCTTATGCCTAGAGGGGGCGAACCTTACACGTCGCCTTGAGAACAGAACTCCATTCCATCGAAAAGGCGTCCATGGCAGCCCCAGCAAATTCGCGGGCATCAACCCCAAGATCTTCAAGTGAGCAGGTTCGCACCGGGGTTCCTTGATTAGAAACATTCACAGCAAAATGCACCATGGTTGAAACAGCGCTTTTAGAGGCGATACTAATAGAAAGCTTTCGATCACCCCAATAGAGATCATCGCCGTCACGAACAAGACTTTGTTCGTCTAAGTTGTTCGACATTTCAAGGAGGAGATCTTTCACAATGGCTGCGAAGATCCGCTGAATGAGAACCCCCGTTGCCAACTCGCGGTGAAAAACCTCAATAATAAAGTGCACCATATCTCCACCAGCAATAGAGGCTTCGGCGATGAGATCTTCTCCATCAATCATGTGTTCAAAACTCACATCACACGAACCGCGCCAGGCAACAATTGAGTCACCGAGTACGCCCCACTTTAAATACGCAAAAAGTGGTTTTAATTGTGTTCCATCATAATGAATGGTTTCGCTGATCCATGAGGTTTGCATCGAATTCACTCCCTAAGGCGAGTTAAACATTGAATCAAGTCTGCCCTTTGATCTGGATTTTATCCGTCTCCATTTGAAATTATCTTAAAAGAGGACCTGAATAAAGCTCTTTTAAACCTTAGGGCCAGGTCTGGGCGTTCAAAAATCAAAAATTTTCACCCATAATAAACGGAAGAGGCAGATTAATTAGTCAAACATGCCTCACTAACGAAAGGACTCGTACTATGTCTGTCAATTTCGATATCCCCAACCTCTATCAGTTTCTTACTCAAACCCCCGAAGGTGGACTCAGAAAAATGCTCGTGGATGGAAAGCCAATGACCGAGGTTCACTTTAACCTAATGATGAAGGTGGTCCGACATGGAGACCAATCTGAATTTACCAACTTTTGTGAAACAGGTGCTTTTCCACCCATTCGTCTTTCACCCAAAGAGCTTCCAATGAAAGAAACATTTTGGAATGATTGCTTGAAAACATTTGGTGCCCGAGGTTTATTACAACCCGGAGGATCGACAAAGGCGGCATAATTTCGAGCCCCCTTGGTCAAACACTATGGCAAAGATCTACACAAAAACGGGCGACCAAGGCAATACATCACTTTTGGGAGGCACTCGCCTCCCAAAATCGCATCCTCGCTTTCATGCTTACGGTACTATAGATGAACTTAATGCTCATCTTGGGATCATAGTCTCCCAACTTACACTCCCCGCTGATGGCCAAATAAAATCTATTTTATTACGAATTCAAAACGAACTATTTGTTGCGGGTGGTATGCTCGCTTGCGACGAAATAGCCTGGCTCCATAAAATCCCCGCACTAAAAAATGATAATGTTCTTTTGCTTGAGCGGGAAATCGATGAGTGGACGATACAACTGCCACCTCTTCAAAACTTTATATTACCGAGTGGAACTCCTGCTGCCCTCACCACTCATGTGGCTCGCACCGTCTGCCGTAGGGCTGAACGCTGGACTTTAGATGTGCTCAATGAGGCCTCCAACGAATTTAAGGAAGACTACGGACGAGTGGTTACCTACCTCAACAGACTTAGCGACCACCTTTTTACGTTAAGTCGTTATCTCAATCATAAATCCCAAATCATTGAGACTCCCTGGATCCCATCGTAAGGTCGAGTCCTGCTAGTCTTTACTTAAATCTTAGAGAGTGACCTGTTAGACTTCTAAGAGTGAAAGCTGCAGCATCAAAAGACCAAATAAATTCATTTTTTCTTGAACGTTGGTACCCCCTTCTGGCTTCGACTTTGGTGGGATTATTCGTTGCCGATGTGATTATTATGAACATCCGCCCTTCAATGTTGCCAACCAAGGCGCCCCCTGCAAAACAAGTTTTGCCGTTTATGGATCAATCTCCTCCACGCGGGGCTTACAATAGTATTACTTCAAAAAATATTTTTAATTGGGACGGCAATATTCCGGATCCATTAACGCCAAAAGGATCAAAAGAACTTAAACCTGGTCTCGAACAAGCCCCCATTCTCTCCCAACTTCCTCTTAATTTGATTGGAACCATTGTTCATTCAAACGCCGAAAAATCAGTGGCCAGTATTGAGGTTAAAAGTAAAAACCAAAGTATTTCTATAAGAGTTAAAGGCGAAGTTGAAAACATGGCCGAGATTCTCAAGATTGAGCGAAATAAAGTGATCTTTCGCAATCTCAACAATAATCAACTGGAATACATTGAGATCCAAGCAAAAAGTAAAATCTCGTTTACAGGGGCAGCACCCGTTTCAAGAGGCGGTGGCGATGAATCAGTTAAAACCACCGGCTCCAATCAATTCGCCATCAAACACAGTGAGATCGTAAAACAAACGTCAAATTTGCAAGCCCTCCTCAATCAGGCGCGATCAGCTCCTCACAGAAACCCTGAAACTGGTGAGGTCGATGGATTCACTATCTTAGATTATCAACCAGGAAGTATATTTGAAAAACTTGGGCTCCAGCGAATGGATATTCTCAAAAACGTTAACGGACAACCCGTTGACAGCCCTGCCAAGGCCATGGAGCTCTATAATGCTCTTAAAAATTCAGATAAAGTGAGTATATCTATCGACAGGGGTGGAAAAACCGAAACGCTCGATTACTCAATAACTAAATAGATTTAGTTAATTAAGGTGGTGTATGAAAAAATCATGGATGATCTTCGCATTACTTGTAGTGGCAGCAAACGGAAGAGCTCAATTTGAAGACAATGAGTTTCCACCGCCTCCACCTCCCCCGCCCACTGGCTTCGGTGAGGAACCAAATACTCTCAGTAGCCGTCCTACTCCAATGGGCTCATCCTCTTCTGCGGGAAAGTCTGGTTCCCTGATCTCAAAAGATAAACGAGACAAACTCGCGCAAGCGAGCGTCGATGAGATCAACGATAAAAACTACCCCGAATTGATCGACAGCTTTGATTACAACAATGCTGAAATTTCTGATGTGATCAAGGCCATCTCTGAACTCACAGGAAAAAACTTTATTATCGATCCTGGAGTTCGAGGTAAGATTACGATCATCGCTCCAACAAAAATCACTGTGGCAGAAGCCTATAAAGCTTTTCTATCAGCCCTAGCGATAAACGGATACACCGTTGTTCCAAGCGGTGGTTTTTTTAAGATCAAGTCTTCTAGAAACGCCCAAAGAGACAATATCGAAACATATGCGGGTAACTATTTTCCGAACTCCGATCAAATGATCACTCGAATTATTCACCTCAAGCACATTTCTGCCGACCAGGTGAGCCGAGAACTACGCATTCTCAATTCAAAAGATGGTGAAGTGACTCCCTTCAATTCTACCAATTCTATTATTCTTTCTGATTACGGCTCTAACGTTGAAAGAGTCATGAAGATCATAAACCAGCTTGATGTTCCTGGCTTCGAAGAAAAACTCTTTGTTCTCCGAATTGGCAACGCAAAAGCGAAAGACATCGCCGAATTGATCAATAAAATCGTCAATAAAGATTCTAGCTCTAAAGGCGGTAGTGGGGGCGGAAGTTTTTCAGCCGGTGTTCCACGCTTTGGTGGCAATGCTGGTCGTTCGGCCCAAGGTCAGTCGGGCTCAGCTTACTTTATGGTTATACCCGACGATCGCACGAACTCACTGATTATTGTTGGAAACACACAGGGAATCGAGAGAGTTAAAAAACTCGTTTCACAACTCGATTTCAAAATTAAAGCCGACGATAATGGCGGAGTTTATGTTTACTACGTCAAAAATGGCGAGGCCGAAAAAATTGCTCAAACACTTTCAGGAATTGCCAAAGATAGCAAACCTGCAGGAGGGGGCGGCGGCGGCGCTGGAGGCTTTGTTCCTCCCTCTCAACAAGCTCAGAGTATATTTGGCGGCGATGTGCGCGTGACCGCAGATAAAGACACCAACAGCTTAATTATCACCGCTAGCAAGCAAGACTACGAAGTTGTTCTTAATCTCCTCTCAAAAATCGATATCCAAAGAGACCAAGTGTACGTTGAGGCTGTGATCATGGAGATGCTTATCGACGATGCTGCAAACTGGGGCCTCGGATACTATAAATTCGATAAAGAGAGCGGCGGAATGGGGCGTGTAGGCTTTAATGGAAATATCAACCTGGCCGACGTCATGAATCCTATTGCTGGCAGCGGAGCGATCCTCAGTTTTGGTAGCGGTGATGTTTTTGAACTTAAAACTCCCACTGGAGTTACTCAAAAAGTGACTTCGCTTGTGGGCTTTTTAAACTTCCTTAAAACAACCGGACGCACGAACGTTCTCTCCACTCCACAAATTATGGCTCTTGATAATGAAGAGTCCGAAATCGAAGTGGGTGAAGAAGTTGCGACAAGCTTACAAACGACTCAGAGCCCTACCGGAACTCAAACGTCGGCCAACTTTAAAGATGCCACCATTAAATTAAAGATTAAGCCCTTTATCTCCCCGGCTAGCGATACGATTAGAATGAAAATTGATCAGAAAATCGCACAACCAGAAGCACAAGGGCAGATTCCTAATACCCTGACTCTTTCAAAGCGATCAATCACCACAAATATCGTCGTTCCCGATGGCGATACCGCGGTGCTCGGGGGCCTCGTTAAAGACACTGAGACCGAAGCCATCACTAAAGTTCCTTTGTTGGGCGATATACCTGTTTTGGGCTGGCTCTTTAAATCGAGAAAAATTGCTAAGAAAAAAACGAATCTTCTGGTATTCTTAACACCGAAAATCATTAGAAACTTGTCGGAAAATCAAAAGCTCGTCGACAAGAAACTCAATGAACGACTGAACTTTATTAAACAAAATGGTGGTAGAGATCCATACGGAAAAAAAGTCGACGAGCTACCACGTAGAGGACGCGTAGCTTCGAGCCCGGTCAAAGAATCTGAGATTATGGCACCGCCATCGGCTGAACCAGAGATTCCTGCCATTGAAGCCGTTGAAGAACGAGAAGAAACCATGACTCCGGAAGAGCTCGACGGCACTGTCGTTGAGTAAAAAAGGATAAAGAAAAAACGATATGGCTTTAGATATCGCAACAGTAATTCAAAAGACGACGACCCTTAAAGAGGAGCAGATTCGCTATCTACTCCTTGCACCAGCAATGAAGCACAATGGAAACATTGGGCAAGCTCTGGAAGAAAAGCAGTTCAGCACGGCCGACGACATCGTAAATGAACTGTGTAAGCAAATGGGCCTTGAGTTTATTAAAGATATTCCCATAAACGATATCTCAGCGGACCTCGTAAATAACATTCCAATCAACTACTCGAAGAGCCAATCCTGCCTCCCCGTTCGCGACGAAGGCGATGTAATGAAGGTTTTAACCTCGAACCCTCTCAATACAAAAGCTTTAGACGACTTACGTGTTATCTTTAAAAAAAAGATCCGATTCTTAGTCACGACGAGTGCCCGATTAGCTGATGCTATCAATAAAGTTTACGAAAAAAGCACCGCAAACCTCGCTGGCCTTGATGCGATCGAAAGCGATGATGCTGTTGACCTTGAAGATCAGGTGGTTGACCTTCTTGATTCGGGCGAGGATGATGCCCCGGTTATCAAGCTGGTCAATTCTCTTTTGTTTAGAGCTGTTAAAGAGAAGGCTTCTGATATTCATATTGAACCCTATGAAAAAGACATGTTGGTGCGCTATCGAATTGATGGCGTTCTCATTGATATTGTAAAGCCTCCGAAAAAACTTCAAAACTCTATCACCTCAAGGGTGAAGGTTATGGCCAATCTGAACATCGCCGAAAAACGACTCCCCCAGGATGGGCGAATTCCTCTCAAAATTGGAGGAAAAGACATCGACGTGAGGGTTAACACGATGCCGACCGCTTTTGGAGAGCGCGTCGTGATGCGTTTGGCGGACCGATCAAGCACAGTGCTAGAATTAGAGCAACTTGGTTTTTCTGAAGATAGCTTGGCCAAATTCGACGACATCCTGAATAGAACTTATGGAATCCTCTTGGTGACCGGTCCGACGGGTTCTGGTAAGTCGACAACACTCTACGCTTCCATTACGCGCATCAATAAACCCGATATCAATATTGTTACAATCGAAGATCCGGTCGAACAACGAATTCATGGTATTGGGCAGATTCCGGTCAACGCAAAAATCGGTCTCACCTTTGGTTCCGGTTTGCGCGCGATCCTCAGACAAGACCCTGACGTGATCATGGTGGGGGAGATTCGTGACCTAGAAACTGCAGAAATTTCAATTAACGCCTCTTTAACCGGTCACTTGGTCCTCTCTACCCTTCACACCAACGATTCGGCAGGTGCTTTTCCGCGTATGATCGACATGGGGTGCGAACCTTTCCTCATTGCAACCTCACTTCAAGGTGTTATTGCCCAACGACTTGTGCGTGTTCTTTGCCCACATTGCCGTATTCCCTACAACCCGACCGATCTGGAATTGCAGAGTTTAGGCATCTCTCGATCTGTTGCTACCAACGCTAATATTTGTAAAAAAGGCGGTTGCGATCAATGCAATGGAAAAGGTTACGTGGGTCGAACGATTATTGCCGAATTCATGATGGTCTCAGAAGGCATTCGTTCACTCATTATGCAACGCAAAGATGGCGCGACCATTCGCAAGAAAGCCATTGAGGAAGGGATGCTGACATTTCGAGAACATGGAGTGCAAAAAGTTCTTAATGGTATTACAACTCTAGAAGAATTATTTAGTAATACCCAAATGGATTTATAATGGTACACTGAGGCTGTATGCCATTATTTGAATATAAAGGTTTAGACCGCGCAGGAAAAAGCAAGAAAGGTTCGATCGACGCTGAAAACGTTCGAGCGGCCCGTCTTAAGCTAAAAAAAGACGGCATTTTTGTTACTGACATCAAAAACAAACAAAAAGCAGCCGCCTCAACAGGAAGTCTCAAAAAGGTATCGAGTGGCTCTGTTCCTGTGCGTGATCTTGCCATGATGGTTCGACAATTAGCCACCATGTTAAAGGCTAAGATCCCTCTAGTCGACACCCTCTCTGCTGTTTCGGATCAGGTAGAAAACCCAACTCTCAAGGATGCACTTTCCGAAGCAAAAAACTTAGTTAATGAAGGCTCGCCCTTCTACAAAACACTCGAACGATATCCAAAGGTTTTTGACAAGATTTTCGTGTCTATGGCCGAAGCCGGAGAGGCCTCTGGTACTCTTGATACCATTCTCATTCGTCTTGCAGAGTTTACAGAAGCGCAAGATCAGCTGAACAGCAAAGTGAAATCAGCCCTAATGTATCCCATCATCATGATGGTCATTACGGTGATACTCCTCATGGGACTCTTTATCTTTGTTATTCCACAGATGGTGGCGGTGTTTGAATCTTCTCCCGATTTGCAGCTTCCTTGGTACTCGGTAGCCATAATCGATCTCAGTGGCATCATGGTGAATTACTGGTACTTAATTATTGGATTTTTCTTTGGCGCCTATTTTATCTTTCTCAATTGGAAAAATTCAGTCAGCGGTTCAAGACAGTGGGATGCCATATCCCTGAAACTGCCAGTGATTGGCGCCATGAACCGAATGGTCGCCGTCTCGCGCTTCACCCGCACCTTGGCGACTCTTCTCACTGGGGGCGTCCCAATGCTCCAAGCATTAGAGATTGTTAAGAACGTCGTTAACAATGCGATTCTCGCTGATGCTATCGACGACGCTCGCAGCAATATTACTGAAGGGGAAAATATCGCAACTCCTCTAAGACGGTCGGGCCAATTTCCTCCGATTGTTATACACATGGTGAGCATTGGCGAAAAAACAGGTGAGCTCGAAAACATGCTTATTCAAGTCTCTGATGCCTATGATTTTCAGGTAAAAAACAAAGTTGAGGGCCTAACGAGTATCATGGCCCCTGTCGTTATTGTCGTTATGGGTATTGTGATTGGAATTATCGTTTTTGCCATCATGATTCCTATGTTCGAGATGTCAAACATCGCCGGATAACGTAAAAACTGCATAGAAGCCTCTCCCCTTGCTCACATCCTCTTGAAGTGGTAAGCCATACACCTTTGATAACGGTTGAAATTTCTGAGGCCTGAGGCTTCAAAGAGAGCATCAAATGACTTTTATTTTTCATTTTTTAACACTCCTATTTTTGCCGTTCTTCCTTTTTGCAACAAATGAACCTTTAGACTCCAACTTTCGCTGGCCCAATGCACGTAAAGATGCCATTGGAACAGCCTTTGAAGCCAAAGGGGCGCTTTCACCTGTTTGGTTTACCACATCGAATGGCTCAATCACCGAAGTTTATTATCCGCAGGTAGACTCCATTCAATCGGCTTTTCTCAAGTTTTATTTTCTTTTCAAAGATGGTTCCATGCTTTCTGCGGATCAACTCCATACTGAAACCAATTATCAAACTTCAAACCTAATCCCATTGATGATTTTCAGCGACTCAAAACGAGGCTTCCGAGCGGAACAAAAAGTCGTTACCGACCCAAACTCGCCACGACTTCTCACTCGATTGCGCCTCTTTTGTGGTGTTAGCTGTCCGCGCATTTTTGTGAGATGGCAACCAGCGATTCAAGCTCACCCCAGCCAAACTCAAATTCATTGGCTTAAAAATTCCGTCAGGGCCTTTTCAAAAACACTCCCCAATCCCAGCTTGGGGGCCGAGGCTTATCTGCAATCTAAAACAAAATTTGTTGCAACAAAGGTACCTGCTCCCAATGATACTCCGGTGGGAGACGTTAATTTTTGGGCAGAAATTAAACCTGATACACAAAATACGGCTCTTTTAACTATCTCGTTTTCTCCGCCGGGAACTGTTTTTAAAACAACGAAAGACGCCTTTGCCTGGAGCAAAACTGAGGCTGACTATGCTCGGGGCTGGAACAACTACAGCAAGAGAAACCAAGCAAACAATCGCTGGCTTTCTCAAGACGCTCTGGCTTTAAAGTCTCTCTCACTTCTGAAAATGCACGAAGACAAACTCAACCGAGGGGCCTTCATTGCTGCGTTTTCGATTCCAGGGATTCCCCAATTGGCTCATGCCCATGAAGACTATGCCGGCTATCACCTGATTTGGCCTCGGGACCTCTATCAGGTAGCAACGGCGTTTATGGCCATCAATGATTGGACACAGGTCCAACAAATCTTTACCTATTTGTTATCAAAACAACTGCCTAATGGAGCTTGGGCCCAAAATTTTTGGATCAATGGAACTCCGTCATGGCCGTCTCTGCAAATGGATGAAGTGAGCGCCCCAATTCTCATCGCGGGAACCCTTGTTGACAATGGCGTTTCTCTGACCGAACCCCAAAAAAACGCAATCAGAAAGGCGGCTCTCTTCATCAGCAAAATGGGTCCGTCCACACCACAAGAGCGATGGGAAGAAGTGGGTGGTTATAGCCCCCACGTCTTAGCCTCTGAAATTGCAGCCTTGCGGATCGCTAGCCGCCTTTTAAACGACCCCTCTTTTTTAACGGTGGCAGATCAATGGGAACAATCTATTGAGACATGGACCTTTATTAAAAACTCTGCTCGCGGACGAGATTATTACTGCCGTATTAGTCCTACTGGAACCCCTAAAACCGATAGCGAATCTGCTCAATCGACAATGGATCTCGGATTTCTCGAACTCGTTCGCTTGGGTGTACGCACGGCAACCGATAAACGAATCACCAGCAGTCTTGCGGCCATCGAAACCCAAACCGATATCTTTAAAAATGGCTATTATCGCCGCTACAACGGCGACGTTTACGGGTGGAACGGACGAGGAGGATTTTGGCCTCTACTCACCGGTGAAAAGGGTGAATTTGAATTACAGGCCGGTCGATTCGACGAGGCAGAAAAGGCTCTTCAATTATTTCGCAGCACTCAAACACCAGCGGGTCATTTAGCCGAGCAAATCGATGACCCACAAACAATGTTTATTGGCCCAAACTCCGCCTCACCGCTCGCTTGGTCGCACGCAGGATATATCCGCCTCGCCAGTAAAATTAAAAGTACCCCGTCCTCTGTAAAATCAAATTAAGCTCTCCCTCAAAAATTTAATTTATTCTCAACCAGGCTCAAATAATTCAATAGATGAGGATGCGCCTTAGAGGAGCGAAAGTCTGAGGGCTCCGGCGAACGTGATGTGTTGGCCGTGCCCCAACGGGGTCGGCCACGCCGGCGAGGCCATGGAATGGCCGACCCGAAGGATTCGCTCCTCTAAGGCGCATCCTCATCTTTCGATCCTATGCCTCGCTAATCGGTCACCAAACCCACTTTCGGCCATTCGTCAAAATCATAGACACTACCTATTGTCCCGCGGTCCTCCAAACCATTTCTGGGTTGGTTCGTTTTTAGCAAGGCCTCTATGAAGGAGTTAAATCCCTCTGCTGGGATATGAACATTCGGTCTCAACCAACGAAAGGTGTAGTTTCAATGAAGAAGGTTACTTTTGCAGGATTGGTCTTTCTTAGCGGCGTATTTGCCCATTCCGCCGAACGCCAAAAAATTGTTCTTCAACCGGGTATTACCTGTCGAGATATTAACACCGCCATAAAGAGTTTAGGGCCTGAGGGTGGAGACATCTATCTTCCCGCAGGAATTATTGATTGTGATGAAATGGTCAACATTGAACGCTCGCACGTGGCTCTCATCGGAAAAGGCCGAGGCGATAGAGGCCAAACTCAATTTACAAAATTACTTATGAGAAATGGAGAGCCCACCCCCGTTCTCGTTCTTGGCGTTCTTCCTGTTACTCGATTTGATGCCAAAAGCGGACACGGAATTCAATCTTATCCAACCCACGAAATTGAAGATGTGACAGTAAAAAATTTGGCTGTTGATGCGAATCGGTTCGCAAGCCCTAAAAATTCACGCCACATGGATTTCGAGTGCTATGACGCTGAGAAAAAACAGAGTCTTAATTGCACCAAGGTTAAGACCGATCAGAATGGCAACATTGAATACATGAAAGACGAAAAAGGTCAGTTGGTCTACGAAAAAGACTCCTCAGGACGCTTAAAATATGACGATAACAAGAACCCGATTAAAATTCCTCTCTATGAAGACAGTTCGAGTTTTGTTCGAAATAACGCCATCACAATCAGACGAGTGAAACTTGCCTGGCTCGAAAACGTATCGGCCGATCGATCTTTCTCTGGCGGCTTAACCGTCGAAAAATTATCGTCTTACCTTCATATTAAAAACTTTACAGCCAGACAGAATGCCTTAGACGGTTTTGCTGGGTATGAAACGCACTCAAGCAATTTCAAAGACCTTTACTTGATGGATAATCCCGAATCTGGAATTTCTATTGATATGAGTTTTGAAGCCTCTAAAGCACCCGAACTTAAGGGAAAAACATTTCCCAATGTTTTTGAAAATGTTTATCTCATTGGTAACGGAAAAAATGGGGTTTTCTCTCATAGCCTGAGTGGCACTGTCTTTAAAAATATGAAAATCATGGGCAATGGCGAGTATGGACTTTTTATCGATGGTCATCGCGAGTTGCAGCAGGACGGATCGTGGGTACTTACACCCGGAACTTGCGATAAAACGATCATTCAAGATGTCATTGCCATTAACAACAAACTCTCCTCGGTGAAGTTTAATCACTATTGTCAAAATTCAGTGATCAAAAACCTTCGGTCAATAAAAACTATTGACGCAAAAATCGAGGAAAACCTCAACGCTCAGTTGGAGCAGGAAAACAATAATCTAAACGCCCTTCGTGCTACCATAAGCGGGCTCGACGATAAAAGATCTCTTACTGAAAAAAGACAATTAGAAGAAACAGCAAAAGGAATTTCACAAAGAATGACCGATATCCGCGTTAACTTATGGAAGCTCGGTGAGGCAAAGCTGTGTATCAACCTCTTCGACGCAGAAAAAACTAAACTGCTCTCAAAAAATGTAAAATGCGAAATTAATCCTTACTTCGTCATCAGCCAAGAAGCGCTTGATCGTACCGCTGAGATTAACAGCGCCATTGCTACGGTTCGTGGTCTCTAATCAATCCCGATCGGTGCCTTGAAGCCAAGGCACCGAATCGGTTCGTCGCACACCTGCCTCACCCCTTCCCCTGTGTTCCACCTTGCCTAAGCGAAATTCCTGAGTTACCAATGAGAGATAAGATCTTCTAGTGATCACGTAGCTCAGTTGGATAGAGCACTAGTTTCCTAAACTGGGGGTCGCAAGTTCAATCCTTGCCGTGATCACCATTCTTACTCCAAAGCCAAAGTGTTTCTCGGGTTTAAACGAAATTCTAAAAGTGCGGCGATTTTCGTCACAGTAGCCCCTCTTACTGAGTCTGCGGTGCGCCCTAGTTCGAATCTGACCCTTTTTCGATAAGCCGCATCGTTTAACTTAACTTTGACCAAAAGAGCCCTAACAAATTGCAACTTTTTATGATATCCGAGGCCCGATCGAAACCCCTGAAAATTAATTAATCGCCCCACCGACGAGGTTTGGAATGCAGTTGCTCTTAGTTTCAATGGCTTTGACCTACATCATCGTCCTGTACTTTTTGTCGAACCCCATCAAGCATACTAAGAAATTCATGTGGCGTCGTTTTTGGAATTGGTTTCCCCTCGGCATGACCTATGCCTTCATGTACATGGGCCGATACAATCTGAATGTCGCCAAAATTGCTCTCGGCGACTTGATGACCAAAGAAGATTTTGGTTTTATTGGGGGCGTTGGATTTAGTGTTTATGCTATTGCCCTCTTTTTTATTGGCCCCGTCGTCGATCGTATCGGTGGCAAAAAAGGGATTCTCGTTGGTAGCTTGGGTTCGGCTCTTATGAACGCCTGCATGGGAATCGTCCTCAATGCCTTTCTTAATAATCGCCTCCAGATTAGCATCGTGCCTGTTTTCTCCCTTATTTATGGCCTCAATATGTTCTTCCAAAGCTTTGGAGCAGTATCGACGATTAAGGTAAAGTCTTATTGGTTTCATGTACGCGAGCGAGGAACTTTTGGCGCCATTTTCGGCACCCTGATCTCCTTAGGCGTTTATTTTGCTTTCGACTGGGGAGAGGCCATTGCTAACGCCGTTCAGTTGAACCACACAACCCATTCAAGCTCCGCCATCTACGGAGTCCTTAATTTACTGTTCTCTCTTGAAGGACGAACGGTTCCTGCGCTCTGGCTCATTTTCTACATCCCAGCGATGATTCTTGTTTTCTGGGCCTTTATCGACGTTATTCTATTAAAAGATTCACCAGATGAAGCTGGCTTTGGCACTCTTCACACTCATGACGCCTCCCATGGTGAGGGAGATAGAAAATACTCTTATCTCGAGCTCATGAAAAAAATCTTCTCAAATAAAATCATTTGGATCATTGGTATTATCGAATTCACGTCGGGTATTTTAAGAAATGGTATTCTTCAGTGGTACAAAGTTTTCGCTAAAGACACCGGCCTTGGCTTAGAACACATTACTAATAACTGGGGTTTCTGGAGTTGTGTCACCGGTATCGCTGGAGGATTTGCTGCTGGTTGGTTGAGTGATCACCTTTTTCACTCGCGCAGAGCCCCTTCTGCCGGAATCATGCAATCGATTATGTTTTTATCCATCGGTGCCATGGCCATTTACCTCACGACTAATCCACTGATCGTTGGCGTGGCTGCTGTCACTGTTATTATGGCCGTTATTGGAGTTCACTCAATCATGTCGGGAACCGCCACTGCTGACTTTGGCGGCAAAAAAGCGTCGGCGACGGCAACTGGAATTGCTGATGCCTTTTCTTACTTAGGAAGTGCGGTTCAGTCTTTTGCTCTTGGAATGCTGACCACTCAGAGTTGGACTTATTGGCCCCTCTTTTTATTACCCTTCACAGTTTTAGGGCTCGTTTTTGCGATCAAAATGTGGAGAGAAATTCCCGAAGCCACAAAACACTATATGGCTAACGCTGCAAAAAAATAGCAATCACCTACTGATTGATAATCAGGGCATGTTGGCTAGCCGTTGCCAGTAACTTGCCCTCTTTATTTTTGACCTCCGCTCTTAGCACTAAGAGCGTTTTGGTCATTGAAATCACTTCACCATGAATATCAATATATTCATCACGCGCCACAAATGGACGAATGTAGCTCGTGCTCATTTCAATGGTTGAAGCTGGTCGCTGGGCCGCCATATAACTGAGAGGACCAAGCACATTATCAATTGCCGCCGCCATGAATCCGCCCTGAAAGGCAAAAAGAGGATTCGTAAACTTTAGGTCAAAAAAAACTCTGGCCGTCAGAGATTTTCCCCAATCAAAAGCAGTAAATTCCGTTTTTAAAGTATCAAAGGCCGGAGGTGGCAATTGAATTTTTCCTCCAGAAGCTTCAAATGCGGCCTTCATTGTGGTCAATTTCTCAGAAATTTGCTCTTGAACACTCATTTCGTCCTCCTTGAAACTTTACATCCCCTTAAGACTGCCACCTTTAGAGTCATCTCTCAATAAAACCTTACTCACAAAGAACCTACTTTTTTTCGCCGACAAAAGTTGGCATAAAATTGAAAGAATCCCTGTTATTTCAGAGAGATCGAGACCACATGCTTTATGCCTTAGGCCTCATAATTGCTAACTTCATAAGCAAGGAGCGGCATCGCGTATAGATTTTTATTTTGATCTACCCTAGGGTGATTTTCGCAGCTTAACCTAATTAATGCTAACTCTTGGAGGCCCAACAGTGAAAAGCCTAATGATCGCATCTGACCACGGTGGATGGGAGTTAAAAGAAAAAATTAAATCCCATTTTCCTGAAATTCAGTGGATCGACTATGGCCCGTCAACTGAGTCTCAGTCCGTTGATTACCCGGACTTTGCCGACCTCGTTTGTACCAAAATCAAATCAGACCTTGATGCACCACAGGCCATTCTCGTTTGCGGATCTGGTCAAGGAATGGCGATGAGAGCCAATAAGTACAACCAAGTTCGAGCGGCCCTCGTTTGGAACGAAGAGAGCACACGACTCGCTCGTGAACATAATAATGCCAATATTTTGTGCCTAGGGGGTCGCCTTCTTGATTTTAAGACGGCCCTTGCTTGCGTGAAATTGTTTATCGATACGCCTTTCGCTGGCGGACGCCATCAAAACAGAATTGATAAACTCCATAAACTCATCACACCAACTTGCTAATCATCACAAGGAGAACATCATGACTCAATTAGAAACCCCTACTCTAAAAATTACTGATCCTGAAATTGCGTCTATCATCTCTAAAGAACTTCAGCGCCAACAAACGGGCCTTGAAATGATCGCTTCAGAAAATTACGCCTCTATTTCGGTGATGGAAACGCAAGGTTCAATCCTTACAAACAAATACGCAGAAGGCTATCCCAACAAACGTTACTACGGTGGCTGTGAGTTTGTTGACCAAGCAGAATCACTGGCGATTGAGCGTGCTAAAAAACTATTTGGAGTTGAAGCGGCAAACGTTCAACCTCACTCTGGTAGCCAGGCCAATATGGCTGTTTACCTCGCTGCCTGCGAACCGGGAGACACCATTCTTGGAATGGATCTTTCTCACGGTGGCCATCTCACACACGGATCTCCTGTGAACTTTAGCGGCCTTCTTTACAAGGCTGCGAGCTACGGCCTCGACCCTGCAACAGGCCGACTCAACTATGATTCCATTCGTGAAATCGCGAAAGAAAAAAAACCAAAAATGATTATCGCTGGATATAGTGCTTATCCACGACTACTTGATTTTGCTGCTTTTCGCTCTATCGCCGACGAGGTTGGAGCGGCTCTTCTGGTTGATATGGCCCACTTTGCAGGATTGGTGGCTTCAGGTCATCACCCTTCACCGGTACCTTATGCAGACTATATCACTTCGACGACCCATAAGACGCTCCGTGGGCCTCGAGGTGGAATGATTTTAGCCAACAACGAGAAAATTAAAAAAATTAATTCTCGAATCTTCCCTGGAATTCAGGGCGGCCCACTCGAACATGTTATTGCGGCAAAGGCCGTTGCTTTTGGCGAAGCTTTACAGCCCAACTTTAAATCGTATCAAGAACAAGTTTTGAAAAATGCTAAAACTTTGGCTGAAGAACTAATGAAGCATGGTTTTGATCTGGTAACAGGTGGAACAGAAAACCACCTATTACTCCTAGACCTAAGCAATAGAGAAGTGACCGGTAAGGATGCTGAAACAGCCCTTGATCATGCGGGCATCACAGTAAATAAAAATACTGTACCAAATGAAAAGCGAAGTCCCTTCGTGACGAGTGGTGTGCGCATCGGCACTCCTGCCCTAACAACGAGAGGAATGTCCGAAAAAGAAATGGTATTGATTGCTCAATGGATTGCAAAAGTTTTGAATGAGCCTTCTAACACAACTTTGCTTTCCAAAATCAGGGCCGAAGTCCAGGAAATGTGCCGAGCTTTTCCAATTTATGGGAATTTTAGGTAAGATGGAGATCATGACATTGCTTCATAAAGTCAAAAAAATCTCTTTGCTAAGCCTATCTTTGCTGGTCTTTTCAGCATTGATTGGCTGTACTTCCGTTGACCTTCCTGGTTTTAATGGCCCGTCTGAACTTCAGTTCAATCCGCTTCCCAAAGAGCTTGCGGCCTACAGCGACAACGAAAGTGCACTTGGCTTTGTATCGCCCCTCGAATTGAAATTTGATTTTGATTGGCCCGTTGATCAGGCTCGGCTCACGCGAGGATTTATGCCTCACGCAAACCCACGGCCGCACCTCGGACTTGATCTAGCGGCCGCGCGAGGAACACCTATTTTTGCTTCGCATGGTGGCCATGTGATTTATGCAGGTTCTGGTTTTAAAGGCTACGGTCGGTTTGTCATTGTGGAATTTGGTGATCGGTGGGCAACTTTTTACGGTCACCTTGATCGAATCCTCGTTCAACAAGGTCAATCCATTAAAAAAGGCCAAATTATTGGCCGAATGGGACGGACTGGTAGAGCCACGGGCAATCATCTCCACTTCGAACTCCGCCGAGACCGAAAAGCCCTTGATCCAATCGCCTTTTTGCCGCTCGCGAGTGAATGGGTTTCAAAGAAAAACTAAGACAAAAAAAAGGGCAACCCCATTGAGTCGCCCTTTTTTATTTTTACAAAAACCAATTCTATAATTCTAAAATCTGAGAGCTGCACCAGCAGTCAACATGATTTCTTTATCATCGAGAAACGAAAATTCTATGTTCTGATTGTTCTTAGCCGAGTTGTGAAGGTGTCTTTCTCTCGCCACAGAAACATCAAGATCAAGTGTTTTCAATGGAGAATAGCTCATACCTAACCCCAGGGCTGCAACTTCGCCCAACTTGGGTAAGTAAGCCTCTGTTGCTAAACGAACTTTATGATCAAGAAAACCATAGCTAGAAAGCGCGTTCGTGTGTGAGTAACGAAGTTCGGTATAGATTTGATTTCTTATTACATCAGAGATGCCATTTTTAGCATTCCATACAGGAACTAACTTAACACCTGAACTCACTTTTTCGGAAAGATCGTAATTAAGCACAACTTCTGCGCCAAGGCCAAAGGCCTGTTTAGATTCAATAGAGCGCTGACTCGTGGGAAGATTAAACATGTATTTAACAGGTGTTTTTTCGGTTCCCAAAATTCCATCATAGGTGGTTGCTGCAGAAAGACTCAGATCAAAAAATTCGGGCTTTTGAGTTGATTGCTCCCCACCGTTACCCACAAAAACATATCTTTGGGTAAGAGTTGCTGCCAGTTTCAGCTTATCATCGTGTTTATAAGCAAGACTCATCACGTTTACGGTTTCAGCCCCACCACTGGTTCTCAAGGCTTGCACGCTATTCGCGGTCTCATTGGCCAATGTTAAACTGATTTTATTTGCCTTGCTCGGCAATGCAGAAGCTGCCGGTGTTGTGCTAGTTGCCGTTGCTGCGCTCTGAGCTCGAGCAGATATACCACCTAAGCTGATCACCATTGTCACAGCATTCAATAAGAGACGACTGCCCCCTTGAGACCTTTTCATTTTTCCCCCTTAAGCGACCCAAAAATTCAGGCCGTTCGTCGGAACCTAATCGAAGTGACAATTGTTGTAAACAACAAGGAAATTACTTCATAACTTTTTTTCTTGTTGTACAATCAAGAGAGGCTTCCTCGGAGTCAAAACGATCCCAGTTTTAGGTATTGGTATCCCTTTGATCCCGGGCGAATAGTCACGATCGTTTAAATATTAGAGGTACCTATGAAAGCGCTTGTATTATCAGGAGGAGGAGCTCGCGGAGCCTATCAGGCGGGTGTTCTCAATGCTACTTCAGAGATTGCCTCTCGACTTGGTCAAAAGCGACCTTTCGACATTTTTGTGGGCAATAGTGCTGGAGCAATTAATGCTTCATTTTTAGCCTCGCAAGCCGACAATTTTATTCAAGCAACAGAAAGTCTAGCCAACCTGTGGAGCACTCTTGGTGCAGATCAGGTTTTTCGTTCAGATGCACTTTCTTTAGGAAAGATTGGTTTTAAATGGGTCAGGGATCTGCCTTTGGGTGGATTAACAGGATTTTCACCAGGCCCTTCTCTTTTGGATACAGCTCCCTTGCGTGAACTTCTGCAAAACAATCTCGACTTCCCTAAAATTCAGAGCAACATCACCAACGGCACCCTCAAGGCTCTCGCCGTAACGGCCGTTGATTACCAAACTTCCATGGCTACTACTTTTATTCAGAGCGCTGGCCTCCAGCCTTCGTGGGTTCGATCAAAGCGTTACTCAGAACCAGCCATCATCCATACCGATCATATTATGGCGTCTGCGGCTATTCCCCTGCTCTTCCCGCCTATTGAAGTAAATGGTCGCTACTACGGAGATGGATGTCTCCGAAATCATGCCCCCCTGAGTCCGGCCATTCACTTAGGAGCTGATAAACTTCTCGTTGTCGGTGTTCGTCGTCAATCCGAATTTCAAATTCCAAAAATACAAAACCAATTAAAACAACCAACTCTCGGCCGAGTTATTAATACCCTACTCAATGCTGTTCTCCTAGATGGCATCGAGTTAGATGTTGATCGACTAAAAAAAATAAACGAATTCATGGGTCAAATACCCACCGAGCTTCATCGTCAATTAAACTTTCGAAAACTTGATTTTGTTTGGGTTCATCCAAGCATCGATATCGGCCAATTGGCCTACGATCACGCTCATCGTCTCCCTCCGTTCATTCGCTATTTACTGAGGGGCCTTGGGTCAAGCGACGACTCAAAGGAGACCATCAGCTATTTGCTTTTTGATCCAACCTTCTGTGAAAAACTGATGGAAGCAGGATACGAAGATGCCATGAAGAAAAAGGAAGAAATTGAGATTCTCCTATCGAATAGTTAGAAGAGATAAAAAGGTTGATACTGAAGGAACTAAAATCAGAATTTATTTCGCTTTTGCGTCGACATAAATTTCAAATTTGATTTCAATCGTCGACTTTCCAAGCATCAAAAGCTGCCCCTTTGAGTAAGGAACTTCCACATTTGCGGGCAACACATCGCCACTAAGTTTAGAGCCATTTGAAGTGCCAAGATCCATCACCATTATTTCGCCATTTCGAAACGTCACCACCAAATGATTACGGCTGATACTATTATCAGGCAAAGTTAGAACATGATTTAAACCCCTGCCAATAGTCACTCGCTTGTCATACACTGGAATCGGCGGAACTCCCGTATCGCTGCTGAGATGAATGATATACAGTGGCTTCTTTTTAAAAAAACTAAACACGCCCTCTTCCTTGCTGTGCTTCCATCTTCTCAGCGTCGACCTCCAAAAACAATCTCAAATGATTCCCGCCAGTCTTGGTCCTTTCACTCCCCCTCGACCTTGACCCTGGGCCTTGGGGTTGCCGCTTGATCGGGATCGCCAGTAGGGAGCGAAGCTCCAGCGAGAGACTAAAAAGGGCACGTTGGGAAGAACTTTGATGGTCGTGTTCGACAACTTAGCTTCAGAGTTCAACAAATGATTCAGGACTAACAGAAATAGGCCATTGAGGTGGCATTGTTTTTGTAGTGGAGAAGACCTATGAAAGTTTGGGTTTTTGCGGCCTTATCCCTAATTAGTTTTCTCCTCGCCTCTATTCAGGTTGGTGCCCAAACTCCGTTCCCCGAAATAGATCGTACCCAATTTGAACTTCAATACCATGTGATTAGTAATGATAGAGCCATCGGTGAAAAACTTGAGACTCTAGGAATTGATGATAAAGCCGAAATCGCAGCTTTTGATGTTGAAAAGACCAGCGAGGGCATTGAAGCAATTCCTCGCGCGAATGGCCTACTGAAAATAAAAAAGTGGGCAACCTCCCATGTTCGTTCCTTACACACAAGTTATTGTCTGATGAGGCTCGCATTTAACTCGTCGGTGACTGGCTGGGTTCTTTATCGATTCTACGACCTCACTTATCTTCATCCGACATCGATTATTTCGGGCGCCGCTATGGCGGGAGCTCTCTCCCTCACCTTTATGGCGTACTCGATTCCTATGGATCGCTGGATTATGAAAAGTAAAGCCCTGTATGGGCAGTTTGCCCGGTTCACGCTGATCTCTGTACTGTATATGGCTGCGCTAAAGACGTCTTACCTTTCGACCGAGTTACTTATTCAAGGATCTGATTTTTTATCGGCCAATTTATTAAAGGCCGAACTCATGCAAATGATAAAGGCTTTTGGAACCTCAGCGGCACCCATGTTTTTTGTTTTTTGGAACGCCTATCGTAAAGAAAATCGAGATGCAGCCATAGAAGCAACCAATAAACCCCATGAACAAAAAGAGTTCGAACACGCCTATGAGCGAGTTATCTCTCAAACGGCTTCTTTCTTTGGCTCAATGACTACTAACACCGTTGGACTTCTTAGCAGCACCACCTCAATTGCTGCCTTTGATTTTGCAAGCTATGCTATAACCCTTGGCGCTGGTAGCCTCTTTTTAAAAGAGCACCGAGTTCGTAGTCGTAGAATGAAAACTTGTCAGTTTGCCCTTCAAGGCCAACATTAATTTGACCCAAAAGAATTAAGAGATCTTGAGTTTACACTTTTAATGAATTCATACAAATTACGAAAAAAGCGTTCGAAGCCGGTCATTCAATTCCCCGCCGGCTCCGAATATCTTTTTAATTATTAGGGCATCACAGAATTGGGTTCTGCGATTGGTGTGACCAAAGGTTGACTTCGCTGTGATTTATCACGTTGAAAGCGGAACGCCATGAGATCCTCAACGGAGCGAGGGATATGAAACCCCCGAGCTACCAGCAGTTGATCTGCGCGCAGATGTTCAACAATAACTCCTAAAGAGAACAAATGCATTCTCGTGGAATTTCGAAAGCCTTCGAGGGCCCATGTCACCGATGGTGGATGGCTCAAAAGACGATCAATGTTTACCCAATTTAGCCATGGCGTAGCGGCCTTCGCTACTTCGACATAATGTCGAATCGGCTCTTGATTCTCTCTTAAATAAAAATACTTTATTGGTGCAAAAAATGGATGTTTAGGTCTTTCGGCTATTTCTTTCGGAAAAAGCTTTGCAGCCACCTTCTTTAAAACATATTTTTCATTTAAACCTTTGATCAGTGTATTTGGATGAATACGACCCGCCACAGAAGTCACCTCTGGATCCATAAACGGGGTTCGCCCCTCAAGTGAATGACTCATTTCCTGGCGGTCTCCAACATTCGACAAAATATAATGAAGTAAGTCGACACGGTTGGCGAACCAGGTATTTAAATCCCAAGAACTACTACCAGGTCCGTACTCTGGCCACTCAGCGGCCATCATCTCGGATAATTCGGCGCACATTTTGTCTAGCCGAGGATACATCGAGTCTCCGGTCAAAAAGCGATAGGAACGGTGTTTAGAAAGACGCCCAAGAACGGCTGGTTGCTCCCCATAAAAGTACTTCTCAAAAAGAGCCTTGTTCACGGTCGAACGACCATCGAGGTGATTCATACTACGGCCCTTCTCTTCGGCCATAAAAGCCTCGAGCAGACGTCCACCCAACTGCGGATGCCGTTTGGTAAAATCTTGGATCTTTCTGATCCGCAGATAAGCATAACCTCCAAACCACTCATCAGCTCCCTCGCCGGAGAGAACAACCTTCACCTGCTGACTCGCCATTTGGCTCAAGAGGTTTTTCGCCGCACCATGCGGATTTGTCACAGGGTTTTCAAATGCCACAATCGACTGAATCAAACTCGGCAAAAAGTTTTTTCCTGTCATTTGGCAAACATGATGTTCGATTCCAAGATGGCTGGCAATTTTAGCGGCCACATCTTTTTCGTCAAAGTCGCGATCGGCAAACCCAACGGTAAATGCTTTTGGTTTAGCTCCGCATTCAACAGCCAAAGCCGTGGTAAGAGCACTATCAACTCCCCCACTCAAATAACAACCGACTTCAACATCAGCCACCAAACGACGTCTGACCGATTCTCTGAGGGCCTCATAGGTGGCTTCAACCGCCTCTTCACCACGGAGAGTTCTCTGCTCCCCCAAAGGAAGGGGATCAATCAATACCCAGTTTAACTGTCGGCTCTCAATATCGAAGGTATAAACTCGTCCCGGAAGCACATGATAGCATCCCTCTAGCGAAGTCCCTCGCGGCATGAGAGTACGAGCCATGAAGGTCTTCACATACTCTTCACTCAACACAGGAGTCGCATCTTCAAGGGCTTTTACTTCACTCGAGAGAGTCAAACTATCCTCGGTCTTTCGATAAAAAAGCGGTTTAACGCCATGAGGATCACGAGCAAAATGAATTTGTTTTTTAACTGTGTCGTAGAAAATAAAGGACCATTCACCAGAGAGGCCCCTTAAAGCGGAGGGCCCCTTCACCGCAAAGAGATTCAGCAATACTTCGCTATCAGACTGAGTCTTGAAACCAACACCCAAGGCTCGCATTTCGTTGCGATGCGATTGGTAATCGTAGAGTTCTCCATTAACAATACCGATATATTTTTGATTGAAGCTTTCAAGGGGCTGACCACCACTCTTGAGGTCGATGATACTGAGCCGGGTATGCACCATCGCTACTCTTGCATCAGCGTACCAGCCATAGGAATCTGGCCCACGATGGGCCAACATTTTCACAGGAAAAATTAATTCTTCGAGATCGATATCTCGATTTGAGGTTACCCTCGTCCAAATACCACACATCTTCGCCCCCCCTCCGAGCTCACTGTATGAGTTGCAACAATAACTTCTGTACCTGCTCCTTATGAGTAATATGGATAAAGTGGCTTGCACCCTCCAATGGATAAATTTTCATCATTTTCATCGACTTCATTTTCTCAAAGGCAACGGGATCTATGGCGCTCAATAAGCCCGCTCTCAAAATATGAATCGCTGCCCCCCCTCGGGACACCGATTCATCAACTCTTGAAAGAGACTCAAATTGCTCATCCATGGACTGACGTTGCAAAAGTGCACGAAAATGCTTCATACCCACCTTCCAAGCGGCCGGTGGTTGTTTAGTCGGATAAAATAATTGGGTTTGGATCAAAGATCGCAAACTGGGTTCAGGAATTCTCTCACGCAAATCTTTTTTGAGACTAGACCAATCTTGTTGAAGATTGAGATTCAGCACAAGCCCTTCTACAAACTTAAATAATTCAGAATCGGCAAAGGAACCGGGCCCCACATCAGTCACCACGGCCGCCTTGAAAAGGTTGGGATATTTATGAACAAAGTCATAAACAATTTTGCCGCCGAGGGAAATCCCACAAAGATAAATAGGCTTGTCTGTATAAAGTGAAAGTTCCTTAGCAATTTCATCGGCAGAATAATCAAATTGAATCTCTTGCATCACTTCGACCGTTAGGCCACTCAATCCAAATTGTCGACGACCAGCGTTTGGATCAAAGATCAAAACATGAAAACTTTCAAGTAATGGATCAATAATATCACGAAAATCTTCGGCTCCTCCAAGAAGCCCCGGAACGCACACAAGCACCGGACCTTGCTTGTTACCTAAACTCTGTAGCATGCTCGAGGTGTGCATCGTGATCCTAACTCAACAAGGTTTTTCCACCATCGATCACAATGGTTTGACCGATGATTTGCGATGTTTGTGGTTCACATAAAAAACTAACAGTCTCTGCCACATCTTCTGGCACGACAAGTGCGCCTGATGGTGTTGCAGACACGGCTTTTTCAATGCGTGCGTCTCTATCTGGAAAGGCATCAATGGCTTCCGTTAAAACTAAACCCGGGCAAACAAGATTGACCGAAATACCCTTTGGAGCCAATTCAAAAGCATAATGCCGAAATAGCGCTTCGAGCGCTCCTTTGCTGCTCCCCACTGCCGCATAAAAGGGAATCACTCGTGTTCCACCTGAAGAAGTGATTCCAATCACGCGCGAGCCTTTGGGCATCATTTCAACAAGACTCTGCAGAAGATTATGAATGGCAAAAACGTTAATTTCAAAAGTCCAACGCAAATGCTTTAAAGACAGTTCCATGGCATTTCTGTGGACTCCACTGGCAGCACAGTGAACAAGAAAATCAATGTGAGTTGATTTTTCTTTTATTGCGGTTACGACGGCTTGGAATTTATCTTCGTTACAAAGATCCCCTTTTATACACTCAATATCAAGAGACTCCGACTTCGCAAGTGTTTCTAGCTCAGCCGCACTTTTTGAATCACGACCATAGAGTGCTAAAACCTTTGCTCCTTCTCGAGCTAACTTAAGAGAAACAGCTCTGCCAATACCTCGTGTTCCACCTGTGATAACGGCGCACTTTTGTTTAAACTTACTCATGATTGAGGATCTCCTAATGATCGCCCGCCGTCGATCGTAATTGTAGAACCAGTGATATAGGAAGCATCATCGGAGCATAAGAAGGCGGCCAAGGCTCCGATGTCGCCAGGAGTTCCCAAGCGTCCTACAGGAATTCTTCCACGAAGACCTTCCTCTGAAGCTTGGATTTTTTCTACTAAAACTTGAGTCATTGGCGTTTCAATCAAACCGGGAGCTATCGCGTTCACAGTAATTCCGCGATGAGCCACTTCGAGAGCCAAGGTGCGAGTGAAGGATTCAATGCCACCTTTTGCTGCTGCATAGTTAGTTTGTCCACGCTTTGCAAAATCAGCACTAATAGAACTTAAGTTGATAATACGACCATATTTTGAGACAGACATTCCGCGCACACAGGCATGGGCCAGTGCCATCGGCGCCAAAAGGTGTTCGCGAAGAAGGTCTTCGTGATCTTGCATTTTTGAACTTTGAAAAAGGCCATCTCGTAACCGACCCGCCGAGTTTATGAGTACAGTCGGTGCGATACCGAAGTCTTCTGTAATTTTCTTCACAAGCGCAGGGATTTCTTCTACTTGCAGAAGATTTTGAGCGTAAATTTTTATTTTAGCGTTTGTAGCGCTCTCACCAGCAAATTCTTGGATGGCTTTTTCTAAATGATTCTTCGCTTCTTCTGCTTTGGCGTGATCAGCCCCATAAACCAGAGCCAAATCGAAATTTGGCAAAAGCTTTTGGGCTATTCCAAAACCAATTCCAGATGTTCCACCGGTGATTAAAGCGACTCGTCGACTCACGACGGTTCCTTTGTGAAGACAATACACGAGTTCTGGCCACCAAAACCAAAGCTGTTACTTAAAACATGCTTCAGTGACATCGAACGTGTTCCCTCTGGAACATAATCAAGATCGCAATCTGGATCCCCCCCATTGAAGTTGAGCGTAGGAGCCACGGCTTGCTTGTTTAGCATGAGCACACAAGCGATCGCCTCCAACGCACTCGATGCAATCGTCGAATGGCCGATCTGTGATTTCAGAGAACTTACTGGCGTTTTATAGGCCCTGTCGCCAAAAACTTTTTTAATAGAAATTGATTCGAGCCGATCATTCAAGGGGGTCGATGTGCCATGAGCGTTGATGTAATCAATATCGTTAGGAGTTAAACCCGCCGACTCAATCGCCTGCTCCATTGCTTTTGTTACAGAAGCTCCATCGTCACGACCATCCGTTAAACGAAAGGCATCGCTAGTAAAACCATAACCAGAAACCTGGCAGAGAATTTTTGCTCCACGAGCTTCAGCGGCTTCTCTTGACTCAACGACAAGCACAGCGGATCCTTCTCCTCGCACGAATCCAGAACGATCTTTTGAAAAAGGTCGACTGGCTTTTTCGGGTGGAACATCGGCTGTGGTCAGAGCGCCTAAATAATGGAAGTTTAGAAAATTACTTGGTTCACAACGAGCGTCAACACCGCCAACGATACAACGATCCCAGCGACCCGATTGAATTCCTTGGTAGGCTATTCCCAAAACGTTGTTTCCCGTTGCACAGGCTGAATTAATGCAAATACGACGTTCGCCGGGTACCTCTGAGAAACCCTCATTTTTAAGAATATCATGAATGACTTCAACAGACGACTCGCAGCGAGTCCTCATATAATTATATTGAGACTCGGTAAACTGATTTTGTTTTTTTTGCTGCAGCACTTCAGCTACTTGCTCAAACGACACGCCATCGGCCGTGCCGTAAACGATGGCGTCGATAGAATGAGTTTTATTGAGAGTTTTTAAAACTGATTCTGTCGCCACGGCCGTCATCAGCCATGACTTCATGACTGGATGACCATCTTTCAGTCCAAAGTGTTTCGTCGGAGGAAGTTCCTTTCTTTCTACGTACGCAGCATAGGGAACCGGAAAATCTTCTTCCACCATTGTACCGCGAATGGACTTTACTCCACTCTTGCCGGCAAAAAGCCCACGCTCGAAATCTTCGATCGTGTGGCCCAATGGAGACACTAAACCGTAAGCCGTTATAACGACATCTCGTTTTTTCATAAAGAAAAACGCCCTAGGCTTTTTTTGTCTCGATAAAATCGATGAGATTCTGAACCGTAACCGTTTTTAAATCGGCAGCATTACCAGTAGAGGTTTTAAGGTACTCAACCACTTCTTTGAAATCTAATTCAAAACCAACGGTGTTTTCAATTTCAGAGCTAAGATCAAGAAAATCAATGCTCTCAAGTCCGAGATCAGCAATGAGTTTGCTCGCCGGCTCAATAGTTAGCTTTTGATTGTTTACCACGTCTCTGATTGAATCTTTAATCGAATTGAGTAATGTTTCCTGTGACATACCTTAATTCCCCTTTCTCATTAAGTTAATCATTGGATCTGAAATACCAAAGTAATTCTGCGCATCAAAGAAGTATTCCTTCTTTGGATAATTTTTCATCTGTTCTAAAACTGGTGATGCCTTTTTCCCCTCGGGCAATACCAATATTTGAGCAGCGGCTCCTTCGCAGAGGGTCCTTTCATCTTGCAAACGCGAGCGTTTGACAACCCAAAAATCATCGAATGCATGCGCAGTAAGCACCAGCGCCGCATCGATTGCACCCGTTAACAAATCGGCCTCTGCCTGTTCAAGGGCTTGCTGACAAGCGTACACGGAGTGCGTGTAAACATTCATAGCCCCTTGAATTCCCAAAGAAATTCCTAATTGTGCTGGCGCTAAATTGGGGAGTTGTTTGAGATACATTTTAGGATTACGAAGCTTTCGATAAGCCTCTGCAAATTGGTGATCAAATTTTTCTGTGCTGCGGTTCAATATTTCAGCTGTTGATGGGCCATCAATCGGTCCGTTTTCAACTGCACAATAAATACCCACGGAAAACGGTGATTTTTCGAGATACGGTTGAAGATGCGTTTTCATTTGTTCGGCCATACTCGAAAGAAAAAGCGATGCTCGACTCATGGATCGCATAGCCTTTGGGTCTGGAACGTCTATATCTCCATTTTCAGTTTCAATACGACGCACATTTGGAATGGACTCCTGAAAATACTTATCCTCCCAAAATTGGGTTTCAGATTGAAGGTTTGGAATCCACATCTTTTGCCATAGAACTTTGACTGCTGAATTTGGATTCGAATTAGACATTCAATTCACTCCCTCGTTGTTTTTTCTTCCAGTCTTCAACGACCGCATCAAATTCGTGAGAGCTCAATCGATTTCTTAAAACCTGTCCAAAGAGGATGGTCGCACTTGAAACTTTCTTGCCTTCTACTTCAACAAAAGCGTCTGCAACTAAAAAGCCTCGCCCTTCTTTTATAATCTCCGCATGAATCACGCAGCGATCTCCCGGATTCACATTACCGTAAAACTTGGCGGCTTTGACGGTTCCAAGGACGGGAAGAATTTCAGGATTTGCAATGGCGAAACACTTTCCTGCCATTTGAGCCATCATCTCAATCTGGAGAACTCCAGGAACAATGGGCATACCAGGAAAATGATCCATAAAGAAAACCTCCGAGCGAGAAAACGTTTTTACCCCTTTCGCTCGCTTGCCAGGTTCGCAATCCAAAATTTGATCAATCAGTAACCAACGCATTAATCCCCCTCGATTATTCTATCGTATTGGCGTACAGGACTTTGCTGTTTTTCTTTCGCAACCCCGGGTCTTATCATCGAGACACTGGTCTCGTTTATCTGTTTTCCACTCATTGGCGTTTTTACAGGAAAAGTCTTTCAATAATTCAGGGTTGATGGGTCGTCGCAAGTGCGATCGAACATCTGTCACTGCGCCCGGAGCCACCGTTAAAGCCTCCTTGGCACGATCGTGTCCAAAAGTCCATTGGCGGCCAATGCCCAGACGATACTCAGTAAAGTCAGTGGGAATTCCGCTTGTCATTACAACAGCCCAGCGTTGAGGGTTGAACGCCACTGTATCCATACCGCTCAGATCCATCCATTTGACGTCTTTGTGCTGAATAGCCTCCAAGGCCTTAGTGGTCTGCTTGAAACCAAATCCTGATTTAAAAACAAGATCTTCATAATCCAAAAACAATCCCGCTGGATAACCAGCAATTACTTGTTCTCCTAGAGAAACCGCCAAATCAATAGGATAAAGATCCACCGCACCCGTAAACTGATAGTGTCCATCAACAATTCCAGGATTTAAAAAGTAGGGATCTGCGATACCCGCACGCATCGCCGTAAACACATCCACATGACTGAAAGTCAGCGTATCTTTTGCGAGAGTCGTATTGGGATAAACATCTTTGGCGGGCAACTCTCGGCCCTTTAAAAACTCCGCCGTGTCCGGATCAGTATAGTAAGTCACTTTAAAGAGAGGGCTTGAATTGCGACGACGTCCCGCTTGTTCTGGACCAAATAAAGCACGCGAAGATATAAATAAAAATTTTGTTTTAGAACTGTCTCTATTAAAAGCTGTGGTTTTTAAAATATGAGTTGGAAATTTCTGAGGCCCCCACAAGAGATTACCGTGAAAAATATCTGGGTACCGGTTGGTATTTTTTGCCTTCTCTAGTTTTTGGATCATTTCGATCCCGTTTGGCTTATTTATTCTAAATTCACTAATAGCCTCAAAAAAGGTTCGGGATCTAACAACCTCAAAACTATCAACAATCGATTGTTCAGAATTGTAAACCGCCGAAGTAATTCCCGCTCCACATGTCGCAATGACAAGATCGGGCTTCCAACCCATTTCTTTCACTCCGGCAATCATTCCAAGAGCGACTCCTGGGTTGATTCCACCGCCACTAATCACGAGAACTCGTTTGAATGGCTTTTCCTGGGCACCAGCAAAGGAAACCAAGCTAACCATTAAAAGGAGAAAAATACTCAATTGCTTCACGTCACTACCTCTTCATTCACGCTGTATAATTTTAAATTGGAGATCATCAGTTTTTCTAGAGGACGAACCGATTGTAATTTCCAGATATTTTTTAATTGGGGAAGATTTAATTTGCCATTCGAGGTTCTTGGAATGTGCTTTATAAACAAAATCTCTTTTGGAGGAACGCTCAAACGTCTCATCTGTTCAGCTAAACGTTCTTGAAGGGACGGTTCCAAAAGTAATTCATCATCTTTCCAAGAAGATCGATCCAATTCAATAAAGAGAACAATTTTAGAGCGATCACGATCTTCATCAGAAACCAGAATGGCCTTAGCAAATCGAAAATGCTCTGAAGCCTCGAGGGCCACTTTTTCAATTTCTGCGCCCGCCACTCGTCGACCATTGATTTTAAAAAGACTATCCAAACGACCACTAACATGAAGATAGCCATCACTATCCAGCATGCCGAGGTCACCCGTTGGTAGAAACTCTCCTGGCTCCATCAAACGAATATTAGCAGAGGTGAGAGAACGAAGTCCTTTTAATACGCTATCTCCCCGCACTTGAATTTCGCCAAATTGCCCTCGAGGGAGATCGTTCCCCAAGTCGTTGACTATTTTTAATTCCAGAAAAGGCAGTGGCCGTCCTACCGCCATCGTTTGAAACTGCGGCTCTTTACTTGAAATCATCGTTACACGGATGGCCTCAGTGAGTCCGTAGCCCTTATGGATAATTGCATTTGGAAAAATCTCTTTCGTCATCTCGAGATGTTTTTGGGCTATTAATCCTCCCGCCAATTGAACATGCTTGACGTGCTCACAGGGAGGCAATCCTCGTCGGCGTTTTTCTTCCCAACATGTTCGCACAATCTCCCCGATCAGAGACACAAACGTGGCATCATCGCGCAAGAAGCCTCGGAACACTCGATTGATAGCGAGCCGCAGGTTGTAAAACCGACTTCGACCACCAACCACGAACGTCGGTAAAAACTGAGTATTCAGAGCCATACTATGGCACACCGGCAAGGTGATCGAAGCCACCGTTGTTTCATCTAGATCGAATCGATTAATCAATTCAGAAATAGTTTTCAAAATGCCATTTTCAGGAACATAAATCTCTTTAGGCTCACCCGTTGAACCAGAGGTAAAAAGAATAACACCCGTACCAATCGGTGGCATAAAGACGACCTGATCTAATTCACGCCCTACCGTCGTTTTACCGATAACATCAATGACATAACCCTTGTCATTGAGTATGAGATGAGGAATCGAAAATCGAGGTGCAAGATCTTCCGAAGTTAGTGTAAAGTTCAGTTTCGCGTGTCGAATCCAATCGATTTTACCTTCGTAAAGATCAACACTATTGATCATCACAGGCACTCGCTCAGAAATCACCGTGGCTAAAATTGCCATCGCTTGCGAAACACTATTGTCAAAACAGATACCAACGCGTGATTGAGGGAGAGTGTGATTTTCGATACGGGTCACGAGCCCCTGAAGATGGGTGGCGAGCTGGCTTCCACGCCACGCCCCAAAGTCGTCTTCCAGTAAAATTCGCTCTGGAAAACGACTCATCGCATTTAAGATAAGACTTTTTAAGGAATTATCCCCCAAAACCATTACCCCCCTAAATAAACCCCTCTTATTCTCTTTGCCTTGACCTTGGTCTAGGCTTCAATAGAAGAAGCGGAGCATTAGGGAGTCTTATGGAGGTGCCAATTTAAGGCAATTTCATATTAAATATTTGAAATCTTTTCCCCTATTGACCTTACTCACCGAGCATGACTTTGCGCGCAACACGCTCATAATTTTCATCAATATTTTCAGTTCTGACTGTTTTTTGACCAATTACTTCGCCCTGTGATCCACTGGCTAAGACCTGGTATTGCCCAGGAAGTACCGAAACAAACCTCTTACCCGCTGGTATGTTTTGCAGAAAAAGTGGCGCAGCAACAAGATACCTTTGGTGCTTAAAGTCGATCCAAGTTCCAGGAGCACCAACCCAACGCTGATTCCACTGCGAAAAGAGTCTTCCTTTGTCGGTATTTTTTGGAAAGCCAAAAACTTTCATTGTACGACTGGACTTTACTTGATCTGAACTCCCCTCAGAGAGCTCATTATGAATCACAACTGGTAGATCGACATATTCAGCCATTCCAACAACCTCGCTCAATGAGTCACAATAATTGCGAACCTCGGGCGCAACATCACTCACCTGACCACGCAAGATAGGTACGCAATAATCGTTGGTGAGTCGCTGCACAACATCTGGCTGGTTAACCCCGGGAAGGTAAAAGTTGTTATATCCAATCGGGGTCTGTTTAATCAAAGCCCGTCCATTGTGAAACCCCTGAGACAAAGCCTTATTAATTTCAACCACCGAGGTCATATCTCGATAGACTATGACTTCACTCGCATTTGTAAACTCCTTGGGAATTTCAATTCTTTCTAACCTCACCACAACTGGGGCACATTGCGAAAGTTCATCGGGGGCACAAACAACTTCGAGCCACCCGGGAAGCATCGTATTTCCTGATCCAAGAATGTAATGCCCCGCTGGCAAATGGATCTCTTCATTCAAATTGAATCGATACTCCTCTCGAGTTTGCTTGCCCTGATCGTCTACATCCACACAGCCTTTGTACGGCCAAACCACACATCGAATAGCAATGACTTCACCAAACAACTGAGTTGGCCCGAGCTCACCATTAATTTGCACAGGCACCAATGGAGAATCTGACACCGTCACTCTCGTTGCCAATCGAGGGTCGCCGTTTCCTAAATTATTCAGCATCGAGAGCAATCGCTCATCTTGCTTGTACAAATCATTCACAAATTGAACTCGTCCTTGTTCGTCTACATCTGCGGTTAGGTACGCTGTATACACAGGAAGCGGTTTTTCAACATTGATAGAAATAGTTGTAACTGGCTTAGCGGTGTCTTGGTTTTTTGCTACTCGACTCATAAGAATGTCTTCAGTGAATGTCGATCCCGAGGGAAATTCACTTCCATCACTCATCAACCAACCTCGTCCTTTCGGCACCGTTTGATTTTTAAGGAGGTAAGCTGCCATTTCCATGGGTTTTTGCAAACGAATACAACCCGAGCTGCGCAGGCGCGGTCCGGCCTGGGAGAATAACCCGCGCTCATCGGTATCATGCATATAGATAGAAAAACCATTGTTGAGCGGAAACTTTACTTTTCCGAGAACATTCGTAGGCCCAGCCTGCTGGCGAAGGATATAAGGAAAATAATCTCTACTCAGTTGGTTCCAATTAATCGAAGCGACATCAGAAACCGGCTGATCAGATCCAGGCTGAAAAACTTCAATACCCAAACGTGAAAGAAAACCTACATCTTCTCGTATTCGTGGCAACTTATCCCAAATGGCTAGATTCAATGGTACCGTCCATGTAGGATTTAGTTCTACCCGTTTCATACTGTCGATCATCATTGGTGTTCGTCGAATCGGACGACCATTGACAGTTCTCATACTGAGCACGGGCACACCTTTTTCGATGACTCTCAATTCCGTCTGAGCCAAATTGACCATGGCGTATCTTTCACCAAGGTCTTGCGGAAACCATCTTAGTTTCTCCATGCTCGCACGAATTTTATTTATTTGGTCCTCACTGAACTTATCTTTATTTGAAATCAGCTGATTTTTTAAGGCCCGATAAAGGGGGGCTGTAGGTTCAAACTTTTGAAAACCATTGGCTAAGTCCTTCGGATCAGAATCAAATACTTGATTGAGAATTTTGAGTGCATCGTCAGCAAAGGGTTTTGCCGCGAGTTTAATGTCATCGTCAACGAGGGAGGGATCAATTTGACCAACGCTAATCGACTTAGCATATCGAATAGCGGCTTCGGCCACAGCAATTTCAAATTCTATTTCACTCATCTCATTTCCTAAAGAGAAAAAAGCTTCCATCTCCGGCCGCCAAAAAGCCTTAGCATCAAGCCCTTGCTCATAGGAACGTCGAAGTAAATTGCGCATTTCACTCAAGCGAGAGGTGAAGCCCACCTCACCATACCATAGAGGTTTAAAGTTGCGCATTCGATACAAAGAACGCAAAACAGTGGTATCGTAAACAACTCCACCTCCCATCGCGAGCTTTGCCAATCGCCCCTCAGGCTTATCTACCATTTCACGCAATTCGGATGAATTGAGTGCGAGTGCCGGCGCTACTGAGACAAATAACGAAGTAATAAACAGAATATTTTTTAAAGACCTCAGCATGTAACTACTCCTTGATCAGATCCTCTTGCGAGATTCGGCATCATATCCCAAAAAGCAATTTTTCTCAAATTGTTATTAAATCTTATTTATTTATCAAATCGATTTTACGAAGAGTTCTTGTCGAACTATTTTACGATGAGCCAAAAATCGACACCAAAAATTTATAAGCCGTGGGTTTGGATTATCAAAGATTAAAAAAGTAACCAATATTCGCGCTAAAAAGTAGAGAGCTGGGAGTGATACCCTCTTTGGTGGGATCAGCTAATTTCACAGCGTCGAACTTTAACATAAGGTGATTCGCATTGACGGAAAAGTTATGCCCAAAAGAGAGAATGAGCCCCCCCTTCTCCTCGGCATTAATGATTCCCTCCGACGCCGCCTCAGACTCTTTATTTACCCCAGCAAAAGAATAATACCCTATTCCCAGAGCCACAAAGTTACCGGTGTTTCTCTTCGAAGAGTAATTGCGAATCTGCAATTCAAACGGCATAAATTTAAATTTATCTTGAATTGGTAAATCTATGCTCCCCGATGAAGTTTTAAACCGCAGCGTTTGATAGGGGTAGGACTGATACCCCACTTTTCCCCAAAAGATATAGCCCCCTCCGAGCATTCGTTCATAGGCTAAGAAGGGTCCATTAGAAGTGCCCAGTAGAGTAATCTCAGTTTTTCCACTCGCATCTGACTGAGTTGCCGTTGTGGTAATAGAGGAGTAGGCAAACCCAATCGCAAGGCCACTATCCTGTAAACGATTTCTTGCGCGGAGTTGCCGGCGTTCTTCTTTGGCTTCCTCTGTGAGATCATCGCCCTCTTCACCTGCGATCCCTCGGCCTGGTTCAACATTAAATGCAGCTTTACTCTTTTTAGTATAAAAACCAGCTTTCACGCGCCCCTTAAGAATGGAGGCAATGGCTGAAGTCATTGTGGCTTTTTCTACCTCAACAACACCCATCTCTCCTTCAGAAATATCATCAAGAACTACAAGGCGGTCACCAATAACAATGTCAGCATCGCTTCCTTCGAGTTTAATTAAAGCTTTTCCATCTTTTACTTGAGTAATGATTCCGGCCCGAGCGGCCAGCGCAGAGAATAGAAATAAAAGACTGAATGCTAATTTCTTCATAGGGTAATGATAGAATATCGAAGAATGGGAGAAAATGGCAAACTTTGCTTCGTAAGGATCTGGCTTCCGTCTTGTGCCGACAAGAAGGTTCAGACTTCAGTCTAGTGCTAGGGTGTCCGTTATCCCTCACCATTCCCCTCACTGATAATTGGTGGAAGCTCAACATAGTCTTCTAATTTGGAGGGCTCAATATTCAAACAATTAGAGAGACCATAGATATGCACTAACGGAATGGGAAGAAGACCACGTTCGTATCGCTCCAATGTTTCCTCACTGACACCGAGATATTCTGCAATTTCCTTTTGAGATCTTTTTAGCTTCAAACGCCTTGTGAAAATTAATTGCGCCAAACCTTTTTCATTCATTACTTTGGGAATCACCACAACACCCCTTCTGTTCACACTTTCGAAAATTGCCCCACAAAAATCGCTGCCTCATCAAATAGAGTTACAAAAAATTGGTCAAAGAGAGATTTGTTAGGTTTTCATAACCAAACTCAATTTCACTCCTTAACCTTGCAAATTTCGTCTTTAAAAGGGCAAAAAGTCGCAGTTCAGCGCTCGATTCGCATTTAATGTTCATCTGATCCTGGCACCAATTTTGGAGAGGGTGTGGGGTTAGCTTTGCTGAGGTAATCAAAATGACCCGATTATTGAGTTTGTACAGTTTAACCTTTTTTTTCCTCATCTTGGGAAAACCGATCCACACGCGCGCAGAGCTTATTATCACACTTGGTGGCGATCTGAATCTAAACCCCTCCGGCGAGCTTCCCGACGCCCAAGGAGCTTGCAAGCACGGACGGTGTTTTTCTTGGCGCGAAGTTTTTCAAAATTTAGAACCACTACTCATTGGCGAACTTAACTTTTACAATCTTGAAACTGTCGTCACCGATGGCTCTAATCTGGAACGGCCCCATGGAGGTCGTTTTTTATTTCGAACTCACCCGGAGGGAATCCGCTACGCCAAAAAAATTGGCCTCAATTGGGTTAGCATGGCCAATAACCATGTGGGTGATTATGGACCAGAGGGCCTTTTAAACACTCTCGAAAGCCTCGAAACAATGGCTCAAGAGCCCGGGGTCTTATTTTTTCATGGAACAGCCCGAACTCGTTCTGAGGTTCTCGAACCCGCTCTCCTAGAGTTTGAATCTAAAACAGAAGGACGAGTACGAATCGCTTTTGCTGCAGTCACATTTGTGCGCAACACTCCAATGCAGATCAGCGACAAAAACCCAGGGGTCATTTACCCGGAAAATCCAAAAGATATGAAGCGGCTCTTAAAAAACTTCAAAGAATTAAAGGCTGATTATAAAGTTCTCTCGATCCATGGAGGTAAAGAAAAAGGTTATCGTTTAGATGATTGGCAAGAAAGAACCTATGAATACTACCTTGAAAACGGTGATCTTGACCTCATTATTGGGCACCACCCTCACCGAGTAAGACCAGTCGAGCGCATCGGTAACAAAGTCATTTTTTACAGCCTCGGAAACTATCTTATGTTGGGCGCCGGATCTCTCAACACTCTTGGACCAAGCGAAGACTATGGTCTTCTCGCTCGCCTTGCTTTAAAGCGTAATTCGCAAGGGCGCCTAGAAATTACAAAGATGGAAGCCATCCCGTTGTTTAATATGCATTCCCAGGTGTACCCCCTCACTGAGAGTGACGGACGCCGACGAATCACTGAACTTAACCTATTGAGTCGCGAAGAACTCGGTGATAAGGCCCTCACTTGGGATTATACCTCAAAGGGCTGGGGCCAGGTTTGCTTCATCCACTGTGAAAGATGGCCTCAAACTTACCAGACTCACCTGTTACCATAGATTTTTTTCTATTCACCGGCTTCACTTTTTTGCATTGCGTGAAAGGTCTCATTGAAACTCTCAACGAAGTAAAGGCACCAAACCCACCAAAAAACCAATTTCTGGCGTCTACTTATTTATTGATTGCCCACCGAGAAAGCCCCAAGTACATTATCACTCAATGAAATCGGCAGTTTCACCTACAACCTGGCAAAAAAATATTCTTTCGCAGTGGCAACGATTTAAAGGCCTCTGTCAGGAAATGACGACCTTGTTTAAAGAACAGGGGTTTAAGGCTATTTTAGCGCGCTTTGGATGGAAGTTTCTGATTATTGTGTTTTTTTATTACCTGATTCGCGATGTTACTCTTTATATTCTGATCCCCTACTTCATCACAAAAGCTAGCACTCGCTAGGGGCCCCTACGGCTTTTAGAATCTTAAGTTTGCGTATAAACAAAAAAGGTTGATAGTTCTAAGCGGAGGTCGATATGGCCCTTTTGATACTGGTATTCCTTTTTATTTCTACACCACAGACTCAGGCGAATTCCCCTTTTATTTATTCTCCTTTTGGGGAGGAGAAGGTCGTTCAATTTTCAGCCATTTATCTCACTCAGTTTAAAACGCTCCAAGAGATGGCTTCGATATTACCTGCCGACAGATCAAACTATATTTCTTACTCTATCATACCCACACTCAAATACCTGTTTGGCCCGCTGACTCATCGTGGACTCGGAGGAATTCGAAAACTCTTGTCACTGAAAGTAAGCTGGGAAAATGCTTATCAGACAGATCGAGGAGTGATCGTTCCCTTTGAGTATCAAGGACTCTGGCTTGTAGATACTCATTCTTTCACTCAACCCGAATTCATTCTGCCTTTGCCGTTTAATAACGGCTCGGTCTTTTCGAATCAGTGGCAGAGTTGCAGCGATCCTGAACATAGCTCCGCTAGTCATTACTGGTACTATTGGGATCCCAAGCGTCCTCGCTGTGATCAGAAAAAAGAGCAACATTACCAGGATATCTTGATTTCGTTTACAAATCCTTCGCCACAGACCCAAAGGACATTTCCCGAGTACGAACGAATGATTCGCTCCGAAAATGGTAAAAAGAAATTTCCCATGACCTTCGCCTTCGGATATTTTGAGACGCCCCCACGACCCAACCCTGACACCGACAAAGATATCGGTGCGCTCGAATATCAGCGATTTCAAAAAGAACTGAAAAAACTTATTCCCAGTAGCGCTAAGGAATCACTTCTCTATAGCAATCTTTATCCGGGCACAGAAAATCGAAAAATTTATATTGGAAAACGATATCAATTTATTCGTGCGGGAACTCAATTTGACATAAAGATCGTCATGAGCGCGGGGGTCGACCAAATGCTACTTTTTGCCAAAAGCTTCGCGGCCGATCACGATTCTTATTTTGGCTGGCTGGGACACTCGCGCGTGGGCTCTGGTTTCGATGCTGAGAATTTTAGCTACCTCCTACGCACCCACCAGCAGTGGCTTTCCATCACGAGCCAATACCAGATGGTTTATTGGGGCGGCTGTAATAGTTACTCCTATTACACCGATCCCTTCTTTGCGATGAAATCAACGGTGTCTCCCAATGATCCCATGGGCACCAAAGGTCTTGATATTGTCGCCAATGGGCTTCCCTCTTACTTTGGTCTCAATGCCGAGAATGCACTCATCCATCTTAAGGCCTTGTTGGATTGGCAAAAACCAACAAGCTATCAAGACATTCTTCAAGAGATGGAAAAAACGAATATCTATAGAGGCCACCACTTCCTCGCCGTGGTCTTGGGGGATGAAGACAACCCAACACTTAAGTAAATTCCGTGCCAGACCGATAATGTATTCAAAGAACCGAGGAGAAACCATGTCGTCGCTTTTTACGTGGGATAGTAAAAGATATGAACTCAAAGTGACCGAGATGGATAATGAGCACAAAAAACTCATCGAAATAATGAACGATCTCTATGACAAAAATAAGAAAAATGCACCAAAGCCAGATCTTCTTACGAGCATCAACGAACTCTGCGACTTTGTGGTTCTACACTTCCAACATGAAGAAACGCACCTCGAAAAAATACGTTTTCCGGGTCTCGCAAATCACAAGGGAATCCATCAACGACTCTTATCACAACTTAGACAGCACAAAGCCGATTTTGAATCGAGCGAATCTAATCGAATTAATGAAAAGTTTTTTGAGTTTCTTTCCCTTTGGCTGGCGGCGCATATTCAACACATCGATATGCAGTATAGCCCTAGCCGTTACGGTCAATCGGCCTGACTTGAAGTCTCCGATGCCTTAGAGCTCGAAAAATACCAACGGAGCCCTAAGTTACTTATGAGGCCATAATAGACAAATCCCGGGTCTCCCTTGGTTGGCAGAGTAAACCCAAACTCTCCCGACATTGCCCATCGGGAACCGATAGGGACACTAAATCCCACTCCTGCATCGATTGCCAACAAAGATGTCCGTGCAGAGGCGCTGTTAAAAAAACCATCAAAATAGGAAGCTCCTGAAAAAGCAAACGATTGCACCTTTGACCATTGGGATAATTGGTATTGAACATCAAATCGCACCATGGTTAATTCTCCATTTGAACGATTATGTTTTAAAACTTGTTTCGAAAGCTCTAATTGTTGTGACCAAGGTGACTCAGGCGCTCGCCAAAATACCCTCGCCCCCAAAAGAGCGGGAGATCCAAAAGAAAAACCAAGGCCCTTTTCTAGTTCGGCCTTGGCTGATAGTGTGGTCGTTAAAATAGCAATGAGAGCTAAGAGTCTACTCTTCATCATCCTCTTCGTTCATAGTTCCTAAACCGTACTTTTCAACACGATATCTCATCGAACGAAAAGATATATTGAGTAATTTGGCAGCTCGTTTTTTGGTCCCATTAGCCACATGAATGGCCTTAACGAGGAGCTCTTTCTCGATTTGACCGATGATCTTGTCGAGATCAATTCCCTCTGGACCGATTTCGATCTCCTGACTCGAGGCCATTTTTCGACCGGAAGGAGTGTTTACAAAAGGTGGCAAGCTTTCCGGTAAAATTGTGGCTCCAGACTCAAGAGCGACGGTTCGCTCGATAATATTTTCGAGCTCGCGCACGTTTCCTGGGTAGTCATATTTTTTCATCATTTCCATGGCTTCTTGACTAATGCCACCGATATTTTTACCTAAGCGATCATTGTATTTTTTCAAAAAATGGTTAGCCAGTAAGGGAATATCGTCCCGACGCTCACGCAACGAAGGCGTTTTTATTTGAATAACGTTGAGGCGGTAATAGAGATCCTGTCTAAAGGTTCCATCATTAACCATTTTTTCTAAGTCACGATTGGTTGCTGCGATAATACGAACATCTACTTTTATGTCATCGATTGCACCCACGCGACGAATGATTCTTTCTTGAATCGCACGGAGGAGTTTTACTTGAATAGAAAGCGGCAATTCGCCAACCTCATCCAAGAAAAGTGTGCCGCCATCGGCCACCTCAAACAGACCCGATTTATCTATGACGGCGCCTGTAAAAGAACCTTTTTTATGACCAAACATTTCCGATTCCATAAGATTTTCAGGAATCGCACCGCAGTTAATTGTAACGAAGGGGCGTTCTTTTAATGGGCCATTATAATGGATAGCCTTGGCCACTACTTCTTTTCCAGTTCCAGACTCACCGGTTACCAGAACATTCGTTGGAGCCTGAGACACACGACGAACAAGATCAAAAATTCGGTGCATTGATTCCGAATTCCCGACGATATTCTGAAAGGAATTTTCTTTTCCGAGTTCTTTTTTAAGTACGCGGTTTTCTGTCTCGAGGTTTTTGCTCTTGAGAGCATTGCCAATGACAATTCTGACCTCATCAATTTTGAAAGGCTTCGTGATATAGTCATAAGCGCCAATTTTCATTGCTTCTACGGCCGTTTCTGTGGTTCCGAAGGCCGTAATCATCATAAAGAGAAGATCAGGAAAGTTGTCCCTTACGTGCTTCAATAGCTCCATACCAGTCACTTGAGGCATCTGTAAGTCAGAGATCACAAGATCAAAGGTTTTCTTTTTGAGAAGCTCAATGGCACGAGCTCCGTCTTCTGCTAAGG
>JBEGVH010000022.1:0-64559 GCA_041178425.1 Pseudomonadota bacterium
AAAGATGAACTTTGCCATTGAGGGGATAGAGCTGTTGGGAGCGATTGATTCTCATGCGGGAGGTGCAGAAGCAAACTGCGTGACAAGGTGAGAGTCAATCTAAGGGCAGGCGGCGTCCGGGAGATGTGCGGAGATGGGACGGAAGTCGGACTCCGTCCCTGTTACACTACACTGTTACACCTGTTACATTCTTGAGCAATTTTGGGAGCTCTTTGGGCCAATCCCACCGCGAGCTGAACCAGTTATTTACCAAAATATAATTAAAATTGGGAGAATCGCAGAACGGTAAATAAAATTAAGACTCGGCCGCCACCACTTTTCCGGAGGAAAAATGGCGGGGTTGACGGGACTTGAACCCGCGGCCTCCCGCGTGACAGGCGGGCGTTATAACCACTTAACTACAACCCCAAAATGTAAAAAACCGACGAGGCGTCGGAGCAATCAAGAACTTGACTACTCGACAAGCTATACAAAAAACCAAGTCCTTCAGCAACCCTTTTCTTTATCTCTTTTTTATTTAACGCTTTAAGTAAATCCAATTAAAGGGTTAAACGCCTATAATCTTTGAAATTTTTAGAAGAGTTTGCTCAAATATGGTCATTAAGTAGACCATGGATCAACGAAATCTGATCCCACATTTCACTCGAGGAGATTGAAAATGACTTACCCTTGGATCAAGAGCTACCCCGCAGGCATTCCCTACGAAGTGGATGTCCGTCGCTTTAATAATCTCTGTGAGGTTTTTGAAGAATCCTGCAAAAAATATCGCGAAAAACCCGCTCTCTCCAACTTAGGGACAACCCTCACCTACCACGAATATGACCGTCTCACCGGGCAATTCGCCTCTTATCTTCAGCACGAACTAAAACTGAAAAGAGGCGATCGCATCGCGATTCAGATGCCTAATCTCCTCCAGTACAATATTGCCCTTTGGGGAGCCTTCCGCGCAGGACTTGTGGTTGTAAATACCAATCCTCTTTATACAGCCCGCGAAATGGAGCATCAGTTCAAAGATTCAGGAGCAAAGGCCATTGTTATCCTTGCAAACTTTGCTCATTTACTCGAAGAGGTTCTACCACAAACAGACATACAACACGTGATTGTGACAGAGGCAGGAGATCTTCTTCGGTTTCCAAAAAACCATGTGGTCAATAACGTTCTGAAATATGTGAAAAAACAAGTTCCTACTTTTAACATTCCGAAGGCTCACTCCTTTACCAAGGCTCTCGAATTAGGACGTAGAAAACCCTTTCAAGAAGTGAGAGCTCAATACGATGACTTAGCTTTCTTGCAGTACACGGGGGGCACCACGGGTGTTTCAAAGGGAGCTATGCTCTCGCATGGCAACGTGATCTCGAACATGCTTCAGATCGCCGCCTGGATGAAAATTAGTCTCAACGAAGGCGAAGAACGCGCCGTCTGCGCTCTGCCTCTTTATCATATTTTTTCACTGACTCTGAATGCTATGACCTTCATGCTTTACGGAGCGGAAATCCTTTTAATAACTAACCCGAAAGACTTGCCAAGCTTTATCAAAGATCTGGCTGCCAAACCATTCACAATTTTCTCTGGCGTTAATACGCTATTTAATGCGCTCATGAATCATCCCAACTTTGGAATGATTAGTTTTACAAAAACCAAAGTGAGTGTTGCAGGCGGAATGGCACTGCAATCCGCGGTAGCAGAAAAATGGATGAAAACAACCGACAGCCTGCTCATTGAGGGCTATGGCCTCACGGAGACAAGCCCCGTTGCGTCTGTGAACCCTCTCACGAGACTTGGCAATCGAGTGGGAACCATTGGCCTCCCTGTTCCTAACACTGAATTACGCCTCCTCGACGATGACGGCAAAGAAGTCACGATAGGCGAACAGGGTGAAATTGCCATCCGTGGCCCGCAAGTGATGAAAGGATACTGGCAACGTCCCGACGAGACGGCCAAGGTGATGACGGAGGATGGCTTTTTCAAGTCAGGCGACATCGGCGTGATGGACTCTGATGGTTACTTTAAAATTGTTGATCGCAAAAAAGATATGATTCTGGTTTCAGGCTTCAACGTTTACCCCAATGAAGTTGAAGACGTTCTTGCTCGCCTCAATGGAGTTCTTGAGTCGGCGGCCATCGGTGTTCCCGATGATAAATCAGGAGAGGTCGTTAAAGTAGTGATAGTAAAAAAAGATCCAGGACTGACCAGCGAACAAGTGATTCAACATTGTAGAGCCAACCTTACCGCTTACAAGATACCCAAATATGTTGAGTTCCGACATGAATTACCAAAAACAAATGTAGGTAAAATCTTGCGTCGAGCACTTCGTGATCAACCAAAGGCGTAATATGCCAGATCAATTATAATAAAAAAGGAGATGCCTCAATAACATCTCCTTTTTTTATATTTAAAAGACAAATAATTTTTATTGACCCAAGAGCTTATTATAAACGGCCTCGGGTGGCACAAACGAAACTCCCAATGCTCCTGCCCGCGTCCAGATCACTTCAGCGTTGACCACGCGGATTTTTTTTATCCCTTCGAGATCGACTTCTAAGCGAATAATGTCTCCTCGATGAAAATTAAGAGTCGAGGCCAAAAGATTCAGCCTTGCGCCTGTCTTAGAGATGTTCTTTAAAACCATCAAAGAGGCCGTTCCCGAACCATATTTTTGACATCGCACTTTTGCATAGGCAAGATATCGCCGTTCTGTCGTTTTTTGCATAAAGACGTCCTTCTTTTGCTAGGCCGAAATCCAAATAGACCCATTTAAATCACTCACCAAGTTATCGGTTGTTTGGCCTGAGACTTTCGTACTTTTTCTAAAAACTCTTGTTGCGAAATGAGACGAGCACCAAAATGCTCACAAACCGTAGTCACCATTTGAACGTCAATCCATTCAAGCCCCCGAGTTTGCAGAAAATTGACTAATTTCCACAGGGCCCATTTTGATGCATTCGACTTTTTAAAAAACATACTCTCAGCACTGAAAACATTTTTGACAAAAACTCCGTAAATACCACCCACCAAGTCTCCCTTCTCCCAAACTTCCAAGCTATGGGCATAACCGGCCAGATGAAATTTTCGGTAAGAAGAAAGGACGTCTTCGGTAATCCATGTTCCTGACTGCCCAGGACGCGGAACCTCTGCGCAAGCCCCGATCACTTCATCAAAGGCTCGATCGACCGTCCAGGTCCAATTTGTTTTTTTGTCCAGCTTTTGAAGACTTTTGGAGATATGCAGATTCTTAAACTCGAGAACCCCCCGCTCCCACGGGCAAAACCACAAAAGAGGATAGCCCTCATGGGGCCACGGAAAAATTCCCTCACTATAAGCCGCCAGCAGGGTTTTAACACTCAAGTCTCCCCCAATGGCCACGATGCCTTCATCACTTGCCATTCGGGGATCTGGAAATCGAATCACCGCCATTAGTTTTGCTTCTCCAAACAAAGATCGCAGATCCCGCAAGGTTCGGAACCCTGATGGCCAAAATAAACATAAATTGTTTGCATTCGACAACCTTCTTCTTGCTTTGCCCAACGAAGCATTGATAATAATTTCTCATTTTGAGACTTCAGGTGCTGCTGGTGCCCGGCTGGCGCAAAAAACTCCTCATTCCAAAAATCCGTGGCTTCGAAGAATTTGCCCGTCCATTCTAAACTTCCAGCTCTCTCCAGTTGATTTAATGATGTTTCTACTCTGAAGTCGCGAGAATTGTAGAAGTTCATCTCTTGACGAAGAAAATCAGCACCACCAGCCCGATACTCGTCGCTGCGGCCTTCAACTAAGTGATAAACTCTGCGCACAAAGGCAGGTTCCGGACAAGACCACTTTATAAAATCCATGGCAATAGAGACATCATCCTCATCGAAAAGCAAATGACCTTCCGCTCGCTGCCGATCACGACCACCCCGCCCCACTTCTTGATAGTAGGACTCTAAAGACGTGGGCATCTCTCCATGAATCACTCCGCGAATGTTGGGCTTATCGACGCCGAGGCCAAACGCTGGCGTGGCAAACATCATCATGTCGTCTGAAACGAGAAAATCCTCCTGCGCCCTGCGCCGGTCGGGGGGAGCCATTTGCCCGTGGTACTTACCGATCTTCAAACCCTTACGCCTCAACTCCGCAAGAGCCTTTTCGAGAGTGCCAATTAAACTCCAGTACACTAATAAGGGTCCCTGGATTTTTTCGCGAAGTTCAAGGATCGTTTCCAACTTGCTCTCTAAACTAAAGAGATCATGAACATTTAGCGAAAGCTCGGGGCGCTCCATCCCCCCCAAGAACCTTTGTGCCCCCGGAATGTTGAGTTGAGTCAGGATGTCTTCCTGCACCCGAGGGGTGGCGGTGGCAGTGAGTGCCAATGTTGGCGGATTTTTTAGTAGACTCCGCAATTCGCCTACCTTTGAGTAGTCAGGTCTAAAATCGTGCCCCCAAAGACTAATACAGTGCGCCTCGTCCACTGCAAGGAGCGACACCCTCACTTTTTTGATCACGTCTAAGAATTCTGCCTTACGAAAACGCTCCGGGGTGACGTACAACAGACTCAATCGCCCTTCTTCCAATTCCCTAAGCGCATTGTCTTTTTCTTTTTTAGACATCCCTGAATGAATGGCTCGGGCCTTGATACCTTTTTGCCGCGCCTGCATAACCTGATCTTCCATAAGGGCAATCAGTGGCGATAAAACAAGCACCGGGCCTCGCTCTTCTTCCTGAGCCAGTGCGGCTGGTAGTTGGTAACAGAGGCTTTTTCCAAAGCCCGTTGGCATGACCACAAAGGCATTTTCCTCCCTCAAAACGCTCTGAACCACGGCTTCCTGATCACCACGGAACTCCTCAAAACCAAAGTACTTTTTCAAAAACGAGTGGAGCTTTTTAGAATCCTTCATAGTTACGAAATTCCTTGTTGTACTTTTATGGGCTTCATGCTACCCCGATGTCTTTAATTATAAATAATAATTCATATTAATGGACATAGGCACAAGAAAGGAACGTGTCATAATGGCGAATATCAAATGGGATATTAAAAAGGTCCGAAACATCGGTATTTCGGCTCACATCGACTCCGGCAAAACTACTCTTTCTGAGAGAATCTTGTTTTACGGTGGAAGAATCCATGCCATTCACGAAGTGAAAGGTAAGGACGGGGTCGGAGCCACTATGGACTCCATGGATCTTGAGAGAGAAAAAGGAATCACCATCCAATCAGCAGCGACTCAGGTGCAATGGGATGGCAACATCGTCAACCTTATCGACACTCCCGGCCACGTGGATTTCACTATCGAAGTTGAGCGCTCTTTGCGCGTTCTTGATGGTGCCATCCTGGTTCTTTGTGGCGTTGCGGGCGTTCAGTCTCAATCGATCACTGTTGACCGTCAAATGAAGCGCTACAGCGTTCCTCGCTTGGCTTTTATTAACAAACTCGATCGTCAAGGTGCCAACCCTTTCCGTGTGAAAGACGCCCTTGTTGAAAAACTTAAATTAAATGCTGTTATGGCTCAGATCCCAATCGGATTAGAAGACGCTCACAAAGGAGCTGTCGATCTTATCACGATGAAAGCTTACTACTGTGAAGGCGAGAACGGTGAAAATGTCCGTGAAGACGAAATCCCAGCAGACCTTCTTGAACAAGCGAAAGAATACCGTACGTACCTTATTGAAAAGTGCGCAGACGTTGACGATGTGATCGCCGAAAAATTCTTGAACGACGAACAACCAACCAACGACGAAATCCATGCCGCTATCCGTAAGGGCGTTATTGGGTTGAAACTTTGCCCAGTTTTCTGTGGTTCTGCGTTCAAAAACAAAGGTGTTCAGTTGCTTCTTGACGCCGTTATCCGCTACTTACCAACGCCGGAAGAGAAAAAAGAAACTGCACTCGACTTAAACAAAAACGAAGAGCGCATTGAACTTGTCCCTGATAACAACAAACCCACTGTTGCCTTGGCCTTTAAACTCCAGGAAACTCCGTTTGGTCAGCTCACTTACATGCGTATATACCAAGGTAAGATCAGCAAAGGTGACTTCATCGTTAATACAACCAACGGAAAGTCAGTTAAAGTTCCTCGCCTTGTGAGAATGCACTCCGATAAAATGGAAGATATCGACACCTCTTACGCTGGTGACATCGTAGCGGTTTTCGGTATCGATTGCGCTTCGGGTGACACTTTCACAATGAATGACTACAACGTGGCGATGCAATCAATGCACGTGCCAGACGCGGTTATCTCATTGGCCGTTGCTCCTAAAGACAAAGGTTCTGCAAACAACTTCTCTAAGGCGCTTCAAAAGTTCCGTAAAGAAGATCCAACTTTCCGCGTTCACCGTGACGAAGAATCTGCAGAAACGATTATTTCGGGAATGGGTGAACTCCACCTTGAAGTTTACATTGAGCGCATGAAGCGTGAATTCAACTGCGAAGTTATCGCTGGTGCGCCTCAGGTTGCTTACCGCGAAACGATCAGCCAAGAAGCAGCTTATGACTACACTCACAAAAAACAAACCGGTGGTTCGGGTCAATTTGCGAAAGTTGTTGGTGTTATTGAACCACTTCCTAGCGATGCGACTGAAACCTTCTCTTTCGAAAACCGCGTTGTCGGTGGACGTATCCCAAGAGAATTTATCCCTGCGGTTGAAGAAGGCTTTGGCGAACAGTGCGTTAAAGGGCCACTCATTGGGTTCCCAATTGTTGGCGTAAAAGTTTACTTGGACGATGGCTCTTACCACGATGTCGATTCATCTTACATGGCGTTTAAGATTTGCGCGATGGCAGCGATGAGACAAGCTTACGAAAGAGCTAAACCATCAGTTCTTGAACCATTGATGAAACTTGAGACTTCAGTTCCTGAAGAATACCAAGGCCCGGCCACTGGTCAAATCAACCAGCGTCGCGGTATCATCCTTGGTACTGATTCAAACGAAGGTTACTCGATCATCACGGCTGAAGTGCCATTGAGCGAAATGTTCGGTTACTCAACCGATCTTCGTTCTGCCACTAAAGGTAAGGGAGAATTCTCCATGGAATTCTCACGCTACGCCATTGCTCCTAGAAACGTTCAGGAAGAATTGGCGAAGAAGTACCAAGAGAAGAGAGCAAAAGAGAACGCTTAAACTTACTCGGTGCAATAAGCCTCAATTGAAGCTTGAAAAGCCCCCTACCACTGTAGGGGGCTTTTTTCTTTTAACAAACTCTAAATTTTTGGTACTATTAAACGATGTTAGCATTTTTTGGTCTTGTCGCCCTGGTTATGGCGATTTCATTTTTAAGTTCCCTAGTTGAAGCCACCCTTCTCTCTGTTCAGCCAGCTTATTTAGCTGTCAAAATCAAAGATGGAAAAAAGTATGCTCAGCTTTTACAGAGCCAGAAGCACCAAATTCATCGCTCCATAGGTGGAATACTCACACTCAATACTTTTGCCAATACGATGGGCGCGGCGATGATCGGATCAAAAGCCCACGAGATCTGGGGCGAAGACTATATTACGGCTGTCTCGGCGATGCTTACGCTGGCCATTCTTATTTTTTCAGAACTGATTCCCAAGACTTTGGGAGCGAGAAACTGGAAATTTTTTGCTCCCTTCGCGGCCTATTTCATTTTGTGGATCACATTTATATTGTTCCCGGTTGTTTGGGTCACAGATTGGCTCACCAATTTTCTTGGTGGCTCAACTGTGCATAAGGTCACTCGCGAAGAGGTCATCATGCAGGCTGAGCTCGGAGCCAAAGAAGGCTCTCTTCTCAATAAAGAAAGTTTAATGATCAAAAATCTTCTAATGCTCGATAAGCTGTATGTGGCGGATATTATGACTCCTCGAAGTGTCATGTTTGCTCTTGAAGCAGACATGACCGTTCAAGAAGTGGGTGAAAGATTTAAACCTATTCGATATTCAAGAATCCCGGTCTATCGAGATCAAATGGATAACATGATCGGAATGACTCATCGATACCAGATCATGGAAGCTCTTACTCACGACAAAGATCTCACCAAAATATCAGAGATAAGTCATCCCATCCAAAGCATTTCTGAAAAGCTCACGGTATCGCAAGTCCTCGATTTTTTTATTAAGCACAAAGAACACGTAGCTCTTGCTGTTGATGAGTATGGCGTTATTACGGGGCTAATCTCACTCGAAGATGCGGTTGAAACCCTTCTTGGCGTAGAAATCGTAGATGAGTTCGACTCGGTTGCAGACTTGCGACAATATGCCCTCGAACAATGGCAGAGTCGAAAAAGTCAATCGCGCAAAATATGAAGGGCCCATGAACCTCGAATCTGAGATCATCGTTACCTATAAGCCCTCCGGCCTAAAAATGCATCGATCTTCTCCTGACGACTGGGGCTGGGTTGAATGGCTTGAAGAAAAGCTCAGTAAAAAGCTTTTCCTCTTTCAACGCTTAGACCTTGGGACTTCTGGACTTGCCCTTATTGCCCGCACAGAAAGGGCCGCTCAAGAATGGACATCAAGACTTCAAAATAAAATTTTACGCAAAACCTATTTCTTAATATCAACAACAAGCCAATCCATCACTGGTTGGCATAAAGTCGAATCACACATTATTAAAGAAAAAGGCGTTTGGATAAATAAACCCCATTTACCTCCTAACAGTGAAACGGAATTTGAATTTATAGAACGCCATGGTGACTACCAGCTCTGGAAAGCCTACCCAAAAACGGGAAAAGCACACCAGATTCGACTCCACGCTCAACAGCTTGGGATTCCTTTACTAGGGGATCCAGATCACGGCGGTGAACCATTTTACAGGCTCTGCCTGCATGCTCTAAGGCTCGACGATCCAGCATCACAGCAGACCTGGACAGCCAACCCCCCCCCATTTTTTGAAAACTTAAGGCTTTTAGAGCAACCCGATCTATGTGCTCTCCTCGATGCTTACCACCAGAGAGAGGAGTTAAAAAAAATGGGGCTTCTAAACTCAGACAGTTATCGGCTGGCACACCAGGAATGCCACACTTTAAGAATTGACCAATTCGGCCCGCAGCTTTGGGCCTACGATTACCATCACCCCGATAGTAAAAAGTTAGTTCAATCGTTTTTAGAAATCATCGAAGACAAACCAACCTATATCCGTGAAATGAAAAACCGAGGAAATCAACCTAACGAGTCTTCTCTCGTTCCGCTTCACTCACCCTCTCAACGATGGGTAGCCAAAGAAAACGAACTTTTTTTTCAACTAAGAGCAGATCAGGGCCTTTCTCCTGGACTTTTTCTAGATCAACGCGAAAACCGCAGCTGGGTGTTCAAGAATAGTCATCAAAAAAAGGTTCTCAATCTTTTTAGTTATACTTGTGGGTTCAGTGTCGCAGCGGCCGCAGGCGGCGCCAACGAAGTCGTAAGCGTCGATGTCAGTTCAACGTTTCTGGATTGGGGAAAAACAAATTTCTCTCTCAATCGCCTGGATCCAGGTCATTACGAGTTCTGGAGTTCAGACGTCATCGATTTTCTTAAAAGAACAGCTAAAATGGGACGCTCTTTTGACTTAATTGTTTGCGATCCTCCTTCGTTTGGACGCTCAAAGCGAGGCGTCTTCAAAATAGAAAAAGATTTGTCAGAGCTTGTCGCATTAATCTTTCCTTTGCTCAATTTGAACGGACACCTTTTGCTGAGTCTCAACTATGAACAATGGACAAAGAGTGAGTTTGAAAGAACCGCAACCAAAAATCTACAACCCCGAAGTTATAACCAATGCGAGCCCCCTAAACCGGGCCTCGATTTTCTTGAAAAGACGCCCATCCTAAAAACAGTATTGATAAAAAAAATTTGACGATCCCTCGTTACCTTTAAAAATCTCATTGGGATGAGTAAACAAACACCTTTTAGTCTTTTCGGCAGGGAAACGAAACTCTGACCAATGTTCCCGAAGGGGGAGCTGTGCGACTTTCTACTTCGATTGCGCCACCTAATCGTTCAACACAAGCCTTTACAATGGGCATACCAAAACCAGTTCCTAATTCACCATTGGTGCCCAACCTTGTGGTCTGCGCATTAACGCAAAAAAGTTTTTTTATTAACAAAGGCTCCATTCCAATACCTGAATCGATAACCTCACAAAAGACCAAATCATTAATTTTAAAAAAAACGATCTTAACAGCGGACTGAGGAAATGAAAACTTCACTGCGTTGGAAACTAAATTATTGAGAATCTGAAAAACGACTAAACTTCTATCTCCATAAAAAGCGAGTTGATCTTCTGAGCCATGATAGTTGACTTGTAGTTTAATAGACTTCGCATTCATGGCTTCTGTTTGTAAGAACTTTATCTGCTCCACAAGATCAGAGGGTTGAAGTTTTTCTATTCGTAAAGGGCACTTTCCCGAGAGGAGCGATTCTAAATGACGAGCTTCATCAATAATGGTCTTCATCATTTCTTTTGCACGAAGAGCTCGTTCGGTATTTTTATTCGGATTTTGCTTGTGAAGCTTCTCTATGTGTAAACTAAGAATAGTTAACGGATTTGCCAGATCGTGAGTCACAATTCTCAGAAGATTCGTCTTATCTTCTTTTTCTTTTATGAGTATCTTTTGGATTTTTCGGTAAGTCGTCTTGAGGTTATACACGATAGAAAGTCCCATAAAGTTGGTTAAAACAACACTGAAGATTCTAATCGTAACTGGCCCATCAATTAAACCTCGAAATCCACGAGTTCCCTCCATGGCGATAACCCATTGAAATCCGATATAAAGCGCTAAAAAGGCGATTGTCCAAAAAAATGCCCACACGGTAGGGAGAAAACTCATGGTGAAGATGGGAATAAAGATATAGATGAAAAATGCCGACTCTCCCTGATATCCATGACTGTAAAAACGAAACCAAGCCATGACAAATAAAGAGGCGATCACCATGTTACTCAGTAAGACTCGGTTTTCTAATTGACGTAATCCCATGAGTGCTAGAGTACTTCCTATGGCAATCAAAAATTGACCCAAAGCTGCGGAATGCAAGCCGCAGACCCCATAAAACAAGCTGAGAACAATTGTGAGGCCGATAGCTACCTTGAGTGCTGCTGTAAACAAATAGTCCGACAAAAGCCGGTCAGGGTCAGAGGACAAACCCATACTGTCATAAGAAGAGGAATGCAAAATTCCAAACCAAAACTTCAGTCGTTCACCTAATAGAGACAAATGAGCACCCTTTCAAAGTCTCAGAGGCTTGAAAGTTTTGGGGCATTGTCCAAGCTTTCAAAAAGCCACGCAACTTAGATTTTTATTAAATTGAATAAGGTTCTAATAGGCCGAAATAAGCTAAACTGGTATTTCAGTTTTCTTAATGAAAAACGTTAAGGCCGCTCTTATTCCGATTGGCCCCTATTGAAAGGAAAAGTACATTGAGAGGATAGAACCAACAGAAAGCACTTCTCTGAGAGAGTCTCTTTAAAAGAGAGTCTCTTTACGACAGCGTAGTGGAATTTGCTCGTCAGCATCTCGCGCAAGACTCTCGCCACGCAACGTGTGAACTTGGATTGAATTAGTTTTAATGCCTTCACGGACAGGGTATCCGAAGGTTAAAATAATTTTATCACCTGTTTTTGCTAACCCATATTGAATGAGAGTTTTCTCTACTTGCGAAATCACATCCTCGATACAGCTATAGTTTCCTATCGGCAGCGTTTGAAGGCCCCAAATGAGCTCTAAGCGATTCAGCACAGTCAGGTCATTTGTAACAGCGATCAGTCGCGACTTGGGCCTAAAACCAGAGATAATATTGGCCGTCTTTCCTGACGTTGTTAAGCAGACAATAGCCGCAGCGTTGAGTTTCAGTGCACAGACGCAGGCACTCGCGGCAATAGATGCTGCCGGTGAAAGCATGTCGCTCTCAAGTGAAAGATGATAATAATTCTTATCGGCCCTCTCAACTTCAGTGATAATCTCATGCATGGTGCGTATACATTTAAATGGGTATTTACCACTGGCTGTCTCTGCCGATAGCATGAGGGCATCAGAGCCATCGAGCACAGCATTCGCCACATCGGTGATCTCAGCCCGAGTGGGTCGTGGATTCTCAATCATGCTATCAAGCATCTGCGTGGCTGTAATGACTGGTTTACCCAACTTGTTCGCGAGCGCAATAATCTCTTTTTGACGTCCTGGAAGGACACTTTGACCCACTTCAATCGCCAGATCTCCACGAGCAACCATGACAGCATCACTAAGGCGAACAATCTCCTCGAGATTTTCTAAAGCTTCAACCATTTCGATTTTTGCAATAATCTTTGCTTCACTCTTTTTAGCCTGAATAATTTCGCGCAGCTTACGAATATCTTTACCCTGACGAACAAAACTTAAAGCAACATAATCAACGTCATTGGCGATACCAAAATCAAGGTCCTGCAGGTCTTTTTCCGACATACAGTCCACAGCAAGAAAAGCACCGGGCACGTTCATTCCTTTGCGATCCTTGAGAATACCACCATAGATAACAGTGGCATCCATATCTTGGCCATTAACCACGTCAACTCTTAACTCTAGCAACCCATCATCGAGAAGAATGCGTGTGCCTGGCTTACAGCTGAGATGAAGATTTTTAAAGTCGGAGGGAATCACTCCTACGTCGCCAACAACGTCGCGAGTAGTGATCAAAACCTTTTCACCTGCTTTAATGAGAATACTGCCCTCTTTGAAACGACCAACGCGAATTTTTGGTCCTTGAAGATCCTGCAGAATTGTCACTGGCGCATAGAGCTCTTTAGATAAACGCCTCAAGGTTTGTATGACTTTTAGGTGATCTTCGTGCTTACCGTGGCTAAAATTAAGACGAGCCACGTTCATTCCTGCTCTGATTGCTTTTTCCAAGGCCTCTTCACTCGAGGTGGCAGGACCAATCGTGGCAACTATTTTAACTCTTCGATCTGCTAGCATTTAAATAACCCACTTCTATATTAACTTTTTTTGATCCTCTGAGACAACTTTTGCGCCAACTGATTCAATTCTAATTGATGCCTTTTATCGAGCCTGTCGATCTCCTGGTCGTTCTGCTCCATCGCCTGCCTTAGCTGGTTCTGGTGCTTCATTTCGGTCGACTGCATGGCCTCTTTGTGTTGTCTCTCGCGATTATCTATCTCCTCACGAAGTTTAGCTTCCTGATGGCGCAAATCCATCGCGGATTTTTCCTTCAGCTCAGCAATAACCTTTGTGAATTTATTATTCGTCGATTCAAGCTCCATTGCCATCTGTCGTTCTCGCTCCAACATCCGACTAGTCAGGCGATTTTCCATATCGGCTCGCTCATTTATATTACGAACCCGTGAATCATTCAATTCCCTTGCGTATTCTTTTTTCAACAATTCCAAGTTATCTGCATAAAAATTGGTCATACGAACGTTGTTTTGGCGATAGCGTTCATTGGCCCTTTCGATTTCAGCCTCTGATCGAGTCTCCGCATGAAAAATACGGGATTCCATATCATTCTTCATTTGATTTAACTGCGTCGTTTTGATTGCGAGTTTTCCCTGCCGATCGCGCAGGTAATTTTCAGACATGTTGCGAATCTGATTATCTCTGGATTTAACAGCTTCGTCGACTTGCTTTCGAATATCGGTATTAACGTTATCGAGTAGCTGAACCTTCTGCTGGCGCTCACTACCCAGCTGTTTCTCAAAAGCCGCTGTCATGTGTTTTTTCTCGACAGCCGCTTGACGTTGCGCTGAGATGACGTCGCGGACGTGCTGATCTTTTTCCCCTTTAATAGCCGCAGCGAGACGGTTTACCTGGTTATCAATTTTATTAGTCGTCTTTTCTCGAAAGTCCTCATTCATTTTTTCAACGGTTTCATACCTTCGTTGCAATTCATCCCGAAACTCTTCGTTGTTCAGTTTTTGAGAGCTTTGAAGTTCACGAGTCATATCCTGGTGCGCTTTAAAAGACAGTTGTCTCTGATTCTCTTGATTGAGCATGTTTTGATTTTCGAGACTCTTACGCTTAGACTCACCCTGTAACTTTAACTGTTGAATCTCAAAATCTTTAGATTTTCGCATATTATTCATATCACGATTGAGCGCCACCATTTGATTGGTATGATTACGACGCTCTTCGATCAATTTTTCTTCGTTATGCTGATTGAGTTTTTCTTTACGAGTTGTCCACGATTTCGTGTTGTCTTCTTTAGCTTTGTCGGTAAATGAGCGATAGGCCTGATCGCGCTTGGCCATCTCGTGATTAAACTCATCTTGAAGACGAGACGTTTTACTTCCGAACGTATTTTCTAAACTCTCTACCCGCGCATCAAAGGCTTTCTTCTGCTGTTCGCGCAAAGTCTGGCTTTCTTCTGTTCTCTTTTTTACTTGAGCTTCAAAAACGTCTCTCACGCCCTGAATTTGATCCCTGTGCTCTATTTCTTTTTCGTTAAGACGGTTTCTTAGATAACCGCGAAGCTGTTGAATCTCAGTGCTGTGATCGTTGGTGAGTTTGTCGATCTGCTGTTGGTGCTGTTCGTTTAACTTTTTTATCTCAGCCTTGTGCTTTTTTGTGCCTTCTGACTCTTTGGCGTACATTTCTTCTTTGATGCGAAGTAGATCATTATTTTGCCGACCTTCATTATTAACTGAACTCACAATCTCCTCCTGAGAAAGAACTCGTAAATCCTTTACGATCTAATCACAGGCTAGCAGGCTGCATCGCTCTTGTCTCGTTCTATTTAACGGAAACTACTCGGCATCTTCCAAATCCACTGGACCAAGGTATTTGTTTCGATATAAATCACGAAGGCCTTTTTCGAACTGCCTCCGATTATTTTCGCGACGATCAATCTCAGCTTGTTTTTCTTGTCTATCGAACGCCATTTTTGCGATAACGGCACTGTACATGTCGCCTGCCGAGGCAAGATGCCGCGCGAGCTTTTTATCAATCACCTTGCGATCCTTATGCTTTAAAAACATTGACAGAATCGAAGATACTCTTGTCGATTCCATCGGTCGAGGAACCCCTTGCAGATTTACACCTTCGCCATTGATTAAGCCAAACCAATTAAAAAACCCAGACTCCACAACGTTTTCAACCATGGAGGTCGAATGTAAATCGATACGAGCCTCTCCTTCAATGGCGAAAATCCATAATTTTTCATTTTTCCATTGCATCCACTGTGTGCCTCGGCCCAAGTGCGCGCTCCCTACTTTTGTATTCATACGTAAGGGTGCAGCGGACTCCACCCTTACCGTTCCACTCAGTAGGTTCCACACTTTCGACTGGTCTCGGTAAAGAATGGCTCCAGGATATAAAGTCACCTCGGCCTCCCCGATTTGTACTTTCCTCGGAGCAAAAGTAAAAAGGGAGCAATGATGACTATCTTTCGTCAAACAGGCCGGTGGTTCCTGCTCGATGGCTTTCAGCTTTATATCTACCGACAAAGAAAGGAAAATCACGAGCCATCGGAGCCGTTTCATTCAACGCCTCCCAGAGCTGCCAAAAACTTCTCAGACCTATTTTTAAGTTCTTTATTTTGTTCAAAAGCATGCGCCACAAGTGAGAACATGTTTTTGGCTTCTTCGAGTCGATTCTTCTCTTTAAGAAACATCCCCACTCTCAACAAGACGTAGCCTGTTTTTTCTTCTTCAGGAAACAACTGAATCATCTGTTGAGCAATAGCAAAGCACTCCTCGAGAGCGTGTTCCTGGTAGTAGGATTCAGCCAACATAAAATAAACAACAACAAGTGAAGAACTTACGGGATTGAGCTCAAGAATGTTTTTTGATTTTCTAATGACCTCTTTGAAACGCTGTTTTTCAAAGAGCGTACGGAGGTCATCGATAGAGGCCTCAAATTGCGCAAGCATGAGAAACTCTTCTGGGGCCGCCTGAACCACGCTTGCAAGCCCGCGAACCGCCTGTTGGCTCTCAGGTGGAGTCATTTTCATCAAGGAGGGTGCGCTCTTGGCGACCTCTTGCTTAAAGAGATCAAAGCGCCACTGCACAACCTCTGTTCGAACATTGGCTCTTTCAATTGATTTTTTCAAATGAGTGATCTCAGTTCGTGCTTCTTTCATGCCATTGAAGTGCCGATCAAATGAGAAAAAAACCCACTGCCAAAAAAAGAGTGCAATTAAAGCTGTAAATAAGAAGACACCATTCCGCTTCATATGGTTACTTATCGGCAAGTGTCTGTTTTTTATTGAGGTAATTTAATTAAACACCAAAAAAGACTCCCTTTGGACAAAACGCTCCCCTGTACCAAAGTGAGATGACTGGCAATCTAACTGATCAAAATGACCCGCCCTAAAGGAATCTTATTGGCGTCGCGAAGGATATTTTGTTTAAAGGAAACCGTCTTTCCGTTTTCGCTGCTGGACTTTAGTGTGAGAGTTGTACGGCCCGTTACCGCATCAATATTTTCAAAAACTTCTGATAGCGCTTTACCTTGAAGATCCGCATCACTAGAACCAACTAACGAAACGGCAAATTCATTCACTAAAACAATTTTATCTTCGCGGTCACAAGCAATGAGCGGAGTAGGGCATTTTTGAACAACCAGTTGGAGCCACTGTTGGTTCTCTAAATTTTTATTGGTGATTTGATGTTTATAGAGGGCGAATTCGACCGCCACATAAAGCTCTTTTTCATCGAAAGGTTTTGATATAAAGCCATAGGATTCCGTTAGTTTTGCTCGCCGTAGAGTTTCATCATCACTATAGGCGGTGAGATAAACGACTGGAATATTAAATTGACTCCGAACGAGTTCGGCGGCATCGACTCCGTCCATTCCACCCTTGATCATTATATCCATAATAATTAAATGGGGTTTTAAACGATAGGCCGCCTGAACAGCTTCTTCACCAGAACTGACGATTTCGGGAACCTCGTAACCAAAGGCCTGCAGTGTTAACTGAATATCCTTGCCCACAATGAGTTCATCTTCAACAACAAGAATTCTTCCCTTACTCATAAATTAGTCCTCAAGCGGCCATTGTTGATCCAGATATAGGAATGATAATATTAAAGACACTACCAGATTCCTGGCTTAATTCAATTTGTCCTTGCACTTGTGTCACCAAACTCATTATTAACTGCAAGCCGAGCGATGTCGTTTTCTCAAAATCAATATTTTCAGGAAACCCTACCCCATTATCTCTGACCGTGAGCCTCAAAGAAGAATGTTCTTTTTGTAAGGAAACGTCAACCTTCCCACTCCGACCATCGGGAAACGCATGTTTATAACAGTTAGATACAATTTCATTGACTATCAAACCCACAGGAATAGCAACATCCACACTCAACGGAATATCACAAGCTTCCACATTCATCTGAATAGCCTGTTTAGTTGCATCTCCCCCAAACGACTTAGCGAGATTAACGCAGAGATGCTTTAGGTAATCTCCCACATCAATTCGCGCCAGATCTTTAGCCTGATGAAGCTTTTCATGAACAAACGCCATTGATTTAACCCTATTTTGACTCTCACGCAATGCCCTCAGAGCTTCAGCATCCTTGATTGTTCGCGACTGCAGATTAAATAGACTTGAGATCACCTGAAGATTATTTTTAACTCGGTGATGAATTTCCTTCAACAAAACTTCTTTTTCTCGCAACGATGACGTAATTTGATGTTCAGCTCGCTTCATATCTTCTACTAATCGTGCGTTTTCAATCGAAATAGCTGCTTGAGTACTGAGGAGTCGAATGAGCTCCACTTGTTTGGGTGAAAAAACAGAATCACTCAATCGGTTTTCGAGATACAGAATACCGATTAGCTTGTTCTGCTTCGAAAATGGTAAACAAAAGACCGACTTTAATTTCAAAGACTGAACTTCTTGATTGTCTTTAAAGGGGCCTTCTTCACAAGCATTAGTTAGAATAATGTTTTCTTTTGTTCGATGAACATACCGAATCATTGAGCGACAAACATGAGAGGCATCAGCCAATGACACCTTCTTTGTTATAACTGACTCTTTCTCTTTAATTTGACTTTCTGCGTTTATCCAAAGCTCCCCAGCATTATCCATCACCAAACAGCCAAACTGGGCTCCTGAAAGCTCTATCACGACATTCATAATTTTCTTAAGTAGCTGTTCAGTTTGAATTTCTGCCGCGATGGCATGAGAGTATTTTAAAAAGTATTCAACGTCGAGACTTGGCAAAGCCGGAGCGCCCTGACGCTCGGAAACCAACTCAACGGGCACAGAGGTTTGCAGTTTTTCATTCTCGAAAAACTGCGGGTATTTTTCAACCAACGACATCGCCATTGGACTCACATGGGAAACTTGAAAAATACGATAGGCTTCTAAGAAATGAAGCTTTGCTACGGCCTCTAAGTTTAAATCGGTAAGAACAGTTCCTAAAGTCTGATGAAGGTAACCTTCAAGAAACCCATAGTTGAGGGCCCTGGCTATACAAATCGCTTCTTGATAGAAGACCAATGATGCCTGAGGCCCGTCGAAGAATCGTTTTTGCTCAGCCTTTAAAAAGGCTAAGTACGGACGCAGGAGGGGGCCGATATTTGCCCACGTCTCAAGTTTTTTAACAAAGGGCTCAATAAAGGTTTTTACCTTCTCTTGCTCCTTCGAAGCCGTTCCGTTCATCGCCAATCGAAGAGTATTAATCACGCGAAAAACATACCACTCCCGCTTTAAAACATTATCGGTTAGGCCGTGCATGTACTTCTCGACCAAATTGAGATCAGTTTCTGCGCCCAAATGATCACCCAAATAAAACCGAGCCAACGCCGAATGCACATAGTAGCTTCCGGCAGACGCTATATGATTGGCGTCCACCCATTTCTTTATGCGATCTCCCATAGGTGCAAACTTTCCACCATTCTTCATCGGCTCAATCCAGCCGAGCTGGACGGCCTCAGCCAGACCTACAGAAAACGAAAGATGGAATTTTTGTGAGAATTGTAAACACTCTCGGGCGTATAACTCTTGTTCAGAAAGTGGAGCTCCTCGAACCTGCAGATTCCACATCAATGGGCCATAACAAAGGCCGGCATTATAGAGGTCTCCGCAGTTTCTTCCCGACTGAATACCCTTGAGACAATAATTTACGATTTCGTCGGGATGACTCCGAGAGTGCATGTTACACCATACAACACCATTAATACCCCGAGTGGCTCCAAAGGTATTAGGATATTTCTCTGAAAGCTGCTTGGCCAAATCCTCATACTTGAATGCTTCTTCAAAATGTTCGTTCTCACCTAAATTCAAACCCATAATTGAAAACGAATAAATCACCGACTCATCCATTCCGCCGGACAAACAATGCTGTGTGGACTGCGCCGCCGATAGGTAAAGCTGAGATACGAGCCCTGACATATAAAGATCGGGGATTAACTCACTATAGAACGACAGTTCAATTTTACTTTTACGCTCATCGGTGAATGGCATCGTGAGAATTCGCCCCCAAACATCACCATGATCTTTATGAATTTGGTTCATCAACTGCTCGCAGCGCGATCTTGCAGTTTCTGGATCTTCTGGAATTTCCTTACCAATAAAAGCGAGGCCCCGATTGGCAGTGGCAATGGCTTTAATAAAATTTCCAATCGAAGAGAGGGACGTTGTTTGTTCGGCGAGAGCCTCGGTCTTGTCGAGATCGGATTGAGAATAATCTAACAACTGGTCAAGCAAGCGCTCAGAACTTTCATAATTTCCTACCATTAATTCAGTCTTCGCTAGCTTTTGAAAAACACGAAACGTCTTCTCGTACTGTGTGGTCCAGGCTTTATCTGGGAGAAGCGCGAGACTTCGCTTAAAGTAGTCATTCGCAGCCTCGGTGGCCAATGAATTGAGTGCACTGTTACCGGCAGAGTAATTCAGGTGCGAAATCAGTGAGGCCACAGAGGGCTCTGGCTTCCCCCCCGCTTCTTCCATTAACTGCGTTGCAATATTTAAGTGCGACGTGACGGTAAAAATGTTTTCGAGCTTCTCAAGCGGAAAATCTTTTGGAATAGATTCATACAGGTGATGGCCAATTTCCCAGTGAATCTTTTGTCGGCGTTCACGATCGATATTGCTCAAAGCTGCTTCTTGCACCTTATCATGAACGAACTGGAGTTGATCTTTGTTTTCTATTAACAACCCTTGTCCTAAGGCGGGCTTAAGCACTTCAAAGGTGTCAAGCAATGAAATTTCCCTGACGTGTGCTACTTCATCGGGCGTAAAAAGGTTACCCATGCAGGCGCAATATTCAAGCAAATCGATGGTTGGCGTTGGCAGCTTTTTTACTTTTGAAGTAAACAACGCCACCACCGTCGAGGGCATATTGCTCCCTCGAATTTTATCCATATTCCACGAAAATTCGTTTGATGCTTCTTTAAAGTATAAAAGATTTTCGTTGTATAAAAACGAAAGGCTCTCACTGACAAAAAGTGGATTTCCTTCAGTTAATTTAGAAATAAACTGTGCCAAAGTTTGCGTCTGATCAATAGGCGCATCGAGAATATAAGACACCATCTCATGGGTGTGCTCATCTAAAATAGGCCCCAAACGGATTTCTTTAAGCGGTCCACGACTCTCCTGAATTCCGTTGACCATCTTTACTAGCGCATGACTCGAATCCACTTCATTATGGCGATACGCACCTAACAGAAAAAGATAGGGATGTTCTTTGAAATTGGCAAAAACGTTTGTTAGTAGCTCGAAGGAGGCAATATCACACCACTGCAAATCATCAATAAACAATACCAATGGACTCTCAGCATTGGCGATCGCCGATAGGAATCGACCAAACACATCGAGGAACCGGTTGCGCGCCTCGACAGGAGGTAGCGCCATCACCTCTGGTTGCGGACCTATCAAAATCTGTAGCTCAGGAAGCACGTCCGTCAATACACGTCCATTTTTTCCCACGGCTTCGAGAATCTTATTTTTCCAAACTTCTACGCGCTCATCACTTTCAGTTAAAAAGGTGCGAGTGAGATTACGGAAAGCCTGAATGATGGAGCTATAGGGAATGTTTTTTTGGTAAACGTCAAATTTACCGGAGGTAAAATAGCCTTTATTGCGAACAATCGGTTTCTGAAGTTCTTGGATGAGACGAGTTTTACCTATTCCCGAAAACCCGGATATAAAAAGGGCTCTGAATTGCCCCTCAGACACAGAACTATACTCGGATAGAATGACATCTGCTTCACTATCGCGCCCTACCATCTTTGAAATGAACGTAATTCGGTGAGTTCTGTCTTCTAAGCCAAGAGGAAAGGGTTTCACCTCGCTTGGATTTTTATGGTACTCTGTGCGAAAACGCAAGAGATCCATTAGAAGCCCACGTCCACCCTGATAACGTTTTTCTGGCTGCTTTAACAATAGCTTCTCTATGACTTTGCTTAGGATCAATGGAACATCAGAATTGAGCTCTGTTACCAAAGGAGCTTCTTCCGCCAAATGAGAGTGAATCAACTCAAGAGGATCGTTAGAAAAAAAAGGTAACTTTTTTGTTAATAACTCATAAAAGATAATTCCGAGGGAATAAATATCGGTGGTGAATTCAACTCGATGATTGATTCGACCTGTTTGCTCGGGCGAAGTGTATGCCAAAGTGCCTTCGACAAATTGTCTGTCGTAAATAAAATGACTCACATTCCGTACGTCCAAGGGGGTAATAAAATCAACAATTCGTAAATCAAGGGTTTGGGGATCAATGAGTATATTATGAGGCTTAATACCGCCATGAATGAGCCCTGCTTGATGAATCTTTTCCAGAAGCTCAGCCAGAGTGCAGGCAATAGTTAAAAAATCATCCAGGGTGAGTTTGGACTGGTTTTTAGCCCATTCGTCGAGAGTGATTCCTGCAAAATACTCTCTGGTGATGAATGGAACATCCCATTGATCTTGAAACGATAATGGAATGAGCAAGCGAGGGTCGTTGAGTACCTTGAGATGCTCCACTTTTTGTCGGAAATACTTGCGCTGACTCTCCGTCAGAAGTCCCGTTTTGAGAGACTTCACAACCAGAAGCCGGTGTGGCATGTTTTTGTAATAACCCTTAAAGACCGTCGATTGCGGACCTTCACCGAGAGTTTCGAGGAGAGTGTAATTGGGTATAAAATTCATGGAACTCCCTGTAACTTGAAGACATTGACAGTCCAAAACAGAACTTCTTTAATCTTCGGAATCCCATGGGCAAGAATCAAGTACTGTTAGACGGAAACTGACCCCATAGAGCGACTCTTCTTTTTATGCACTTCAATGGTCTAGTTTTGAGAGCTACTTGCATGAAGATCTCTTAACAAGTATCTTATTTTCATGACAAAACAGCAATCCTACTTCATCATTGCGATGGCCTATCTGAGTCTTTTTGGTCTTGGTCTCGCGGACACCCTCAGAGGAGCGCTGTTTCCGGAAATTCTTATTAAATATACTCTTAGCAACTCCCAAGGCTCCTGGTTTTTTATTACAACATCACTCTTTTCGATCGTTGCTGGATACTCTAGTCACTCACTCGCAAGAGCGATCTCTCTTTTTAACACCTGGCGAGCTGGGGTGCTATTTATGGGCCTCGGCTCCCTGGGGATTTATCTAGCCTCAAATTTTTCACTCGTCCTGATTGGCTGCGCTACCCTTGGCATTGGTTTTGGAATTCTTTCTGTCACGCAGAATATTCTTATCACCAAAGTCAGCCCTAAACGCTTAACAAAAAAACTTCTCTCTGGCCTGCACAGCATGTATGGGCTCGCCTCTTTTTTTGCTCCCCTCATGGTGGCGCAATTCGCCTCTCGAGGCCTTTCGTGGCCCTTGTTGTTTCTCTGGGCTGGTCTTATTGTTTTTCTTTTGCTCGCCATTTCATTTCGAATTCGTAGCCCACGAATCCCCGATGACCCACCAGCGGAGGATCATCAAAATCAACGTTTTTTTACTAAACCACAACTGTTGTTTGCTTTCATGGTGGGATCCTATGTGGCGATGGAAATTCTCGTCACGACTCGCTTAACAAGCTATCTCACTCAAAACTTAAATTGGTCGATCGAAGCGGCGAGCACCTATCTCACCTATTTTTTCATTTCTCTTCTCACAGGACGATTTCTTTTTTCAATTTTACATTTTCCACTGTCTACTAAAAAAACGCTCCTAATCTCACTTGTTGGCTCCATGATTTTGAATCTTCTTGGGTTGCACCTCCACCCGATCTACCTCACCCTGACGGGTTTATTCATGGCCCCTTTTTATCCCGTGGCCATGGCCTTTCTGGCCGAACGATTTCCTCAGAAACTCTCACCGATGATCGGACTCATTATCGCTTTTCAATCGAGCTTTGTTATTTTGATGAATTTATTGATGGGTCAACTCACCGACCTTTATGGCATACAAATAGCTATGAATTCAGCCTTCGCCTTCGGCGGGCTCAGTTGGTTTTTACTGATGTTTATTTAATAATCAAAAACTATAGAATAGATTCAACAAAGTTTTTTGCGGAGAAAGGTCGCAGATCACCCATCTTTTCCCCGACGCCAATGAATTTAATAGGAAGCTCGAGCTCGTGAGCCACTCCCACTGCCACTCCACCCTTGGCCGTGCCATCCAACTTCGTCAATACAACCCCTGTGACTCCCAGCGCTTTATGAAACTCTTTAGCCTGAAGAAGGGCATTTTGACCTTGGTTTGAATCGAGCACCAGCAAAACTTCGTGAGGAGCTTCTGGAATAACCTTTTGAACGACTCTCTTCATTTTTTTAATTTCTTCCATCAGGTTTTGCTGCGTGTGCAATCGGCCGGCGGTGTCGACGATAATCACATCAAATCCTTTTGCCACACCTTTCTGAACGGCATCAAAAGCAACAGCTGACGGATCGGTTATTCCCTCGGGAGAAAATATCTCGACGTGCGCACGCTCTGTCCAAACTTTCAATTGATTTCCAGCCGCTGCACGAAATGTATCACCTGCCGCAACCAATACTTTCTTTCCATTTTGAGCCAATTGCGATGCTATTTTACCAATGCTCGTGGTTTTGCCAGCACCATTAACCCCCACAACCATCCAAACTGAAGGGTTGTGAAACTGGAAACTCTCAAACAACTCGTTCGACTCTTCCTCACCTTGAGTTTTCTGAAAGATCTGCAGAATTTCGGCGCGCAAAGCAGACCGAACCACCTCGGGATCTTTTTTTTCTGACCGAGACAAAGACTCCTTGATGCTACCAAGAAGACGCTCCACCGTTTGGGGACCAAGATCGCTCGTATACAGGATTTCTTCAATTTCATCTAAACCGGCAACGCTAGCTCCAGTCCAAAGTGACTGTAAACGCCCCCAAAAACGCTGCTTGGTCCCTGCTAATGCCGTCTGAAGTGGCGTTGACTCTTCAACAGCCAAAACTTGATTGCCACCGCCAAGGCTGACTTCTTGCTTTGTCGTGACCTCTTCTTCGGCAATGGCGAAAGCATCGCTTGGTTTTACTTCGATCGGTGTTTTTTCAACGACCTTGGAGTGTGCTTTTTCTGAACGACGATAATTTGCGACAATGGCAACAAGAAGAACGATAAATACGGCTGCAAAAACGAGTACTAAAATTTGAATGGCATCAGAACTGGTCATGATTTCCTCTTAAGATATTTTTCATAGGGTCCGGGGTGGCCATAAGGACAATGTCGACACTTACAATCGCAGCAGTAGCCACGTTTTAAGAGAGCGACAGCCGTTGAAACCCTCAAACCACTTTGAGGATCCAAGTAGTAGGAAGACCCCGCCTCAATAGCTTCACCGTGCAACTGATCGCACTTTCTTTTAAATTCGGGGTCTTCTCTGTATGGATCCATTAGGCTCGTACTCTTACCCTAGTGGTACTGTGCTGACAACCTTTCGGTGCTAAAAGCAAAAGGTCTTTAAACATCTCCAAAGTTACGAGCGGCATCTTGCAAGCTAACACTCACCATGGTCGAAACTCCTCGCTCTTGCATTGTTACGCCATAGAGCTTCTTTGCCACTTCCATTGTATGTTTATTGTGAGTGACCACAATAATTTGACTGCGCTTTGCCATTTCTCGAACGAGATCATTAAAACGGTAAACGTTAGCATCATCGAGTGGTGCATCCACCTCGTCGAGCAAACAATAAGGAGATGGCTTTACAAGGAAGATCGCAAAAATAAGCGCCACGGCAGTGAGAGCTTTTTCTCCACCCGACATCAGGGTTACACTTTGCATCTTCTTACCGGGAGGTTTTGCGATGATTTCAATTCCCATTTCTTGAGTTTCAGGGTCTTCATGAAGCTCTAAACGGGCCTCTCCTCCACCAAATAGAACGGGAAAGACCTTCGTGAAACGTTCATTCACAAGATCAAACGTCTCTTTAAAACGCTTTGAACAAATCTTGTTGATTCGATCGATCACGCGACGAAGCTGTTCCTTTGCCTCTTGAAGGTCGTTTTGTTGTTGCACAAGAAACTCATAGCGCTTCGATGTTTCTTCATACTCTTCAATGGCAGAAAGATTGACTTCGCCAATTTTACTGATTTTTTCACGAAGCTCTTTTAATTCACTCTCAGCGCCCACCGTATCGCCTTCGCGCCCTTCGAAGCGAGGCAAAACATCCGGAAGCTCAAGCATGTAGCGCTCGCGAATCTGATCTCGTAAATACTGTTCTTTCATGCGAGCCTGTTCGAGCTGCAATTTACTTTCATTCATTCGCATCTGCAACTGATGGCGATCGCGTTGAAGAGTCTGCACGCTTTCTTCGAGCTCACGAGTATCAGCGGATTCCTGCTCGTATTGATCTCGAGCGAGGGCCAAATGTTGACGAGCTTCCTCGACAGCAACAATCAACTTCTCCAGATCACGTCGTTCTTCTTCCATTTGCCACTGATTAGCGGTTAGGCTCGTTGCATTCTTTGAAGACTCTTCAGACATTCTCGATAATTGCCCCCTCAAGTCGGTCAACATCTTATCTACCGACTGAAGTTGCTTTTGAACACCATCAAGCTCTTGGCTCTTTGATACAAAATCAACCTTGAGTTCCATCACCTGATTCTGCAAGCCTTCAAATCCTAATTTATTTTGCGCCAATTCTTGATCGAGGGTTTGAATAGAATCTTCGAGCTCGGCTTTTTTCAAACGAGCTTCCTGAAGATTCTGCTCTAATTCTGAATAGCGCTCTTCGAGACTTTGATGTTGCAGTACAATTTTTTGAACTTCTTTTTCTTGTCGTTCAACTGCGTACTCCGCATTGTTCACTTCTGTTTCAGCTCTCTCGAGATCTTTTTTGAGTTCAGCAATGCGAATTTCTTGCTCTTGCCGACGTTTTTGGGCGCCTTCAAAGTCATTCACAACGTTTTGCAGTTGTTGCTCAATTTTCTTCATGGCCGCCTGGGCAAGAACTAACTTTCCCGACCATTCTTCTTTTTGTTGAGTGAGTTCTTTAATTTCACGACGTCGTTTTAAAACACCGCTTTCTGCTGTTTCACGAGCTCCGCCAGTTAAAACACCCTCCGCAGACAGAGTATCACCCTCGATCGTCACAAAAGACCAACCCGGATATTCAGGTCTTAGAGCGAGAGCTGCTCGAATATCTTCAACCACGGCAAAATCACCAAGAAGATGTTGCACCGTTGGACGAAATTCTTCACTGCAACGAATAACATCCTTTAAAATAGCCACCACACCCGTGGGAGAAGCAATTGATTCTGAATCAATCTTAGCGGCCCATGGGGTGTTAAAAAAAGAAGTTCGCCCCGTTTTGGATGTTTTCAAATGATCAACGGCTTCTACGGCCGATGACTCGTTGGTCGAGAGGAGCATCTGAAGTTTCGTTCCTAATGCCGCTTCCATCGCGACTTCAAACTCAGAGGGAACTTCAACCACTTCCGAAACCGGTTGAAAACTGACCTCAACGCTACCGTCCGCACGGAGTTGCTGCTCGGCACGAGCCTTTTGCCAATGCATGACACTCTTTACACCCTCTTCAAATCCCTCAAAATTACCATGCAAACTCTCGAGGCCATAAAGACGACTTGTGACTTGATTGAGACTATCTTTGAATTGATCCACTTCGATTCGTTTTTCTTCGAGATCTCTTTGAAGAACTTTTTTGTTTGCTTCGAAGGAATCAACATCTTGAGAAAGATCAAAACCTAATTGGCGTTCTTTTTCGTATTGATTTTCAACTTTCAGTCGTCGCTGTTTAAACTCTTCAACCTTACCAATAAGCTCTTGATGCAAAGATTCTTGGTGCTCCCGTCGGCTCTGCAGGTCATCTAATTGAGCCTGCATCGACTGCACCTTGGCGTCTACAGCGCTCACACTCTGACCCACAGCAAACATTTCTCGGCGCTTGCTCGTGAGTTCTTCGTCGATTTCTTGAACGCGAGATTGATGTTCTTCGTAAACAGAGTTCTTTTCTTCGAACTCAAGCTTTAATGACTCAACAAGCCCCTTCAAGCTCTCTGCTTTTTGAGTCAGTTCTTGAAAATCACGATCGAGCAATTCTTCGCGGGCCTTTTGTTCTTGCAACAAAGTTCCAGTCATTTGCTCATTGCGACGCCCTTGCTCAATTTCGAAACGCAATTCTTGAAGCTGCATTTCTTTCTTTTGAACTTGAGATTGAAGCTCGTAATGCATTCCTTGCAACTGTTCGACTTTCTTTTCTTGCTCAAGAAGAGTCAGTCGACGAGTTTCGAGATCGGATTGCATTCCCGATAAATCAGTACCGCCACTCACATCTTGGGACTGAGCTTCATTAAAAATCAATTCCGCTTGCTCAGCTTTTGTAGATAACTCTTTATATTGAATCGAGGCTAACCAAAGATCGAGATCTTCAATTTGGTTTTTTAAATTACGATATCGCTCGGCACGCTGAGCTTGTCTTTGCAAGGAATCAATTTGTCTCTTTAACTCGCCAGTAATATCTTGAAGACGAACAAGGTTTTGGTCCGTCGACTGAAGTTTTCTCTGCGACTCCTTTTTTCGAACTTTAAACTTAGTAATTCCCGCAGCCTCTTCAATAAGAGATTTGCGATCCTCTGGTTTAGCTGTAATGATTTTACCGATGGCGCCTTGCTCAATAATAGAAAAACCTTTCGAGCCGGCACCCGTATCCATAAAAATCTCTTGGATATCTTTTAAACGAGCAGACTCTTTATTGATAAGGTACTCAGACTCGCCATTGCGATGAAGACGGCGCGTGACCATCACTTCAGAGAAGGAGGCATATTTAGCAGGAAAAGGTCCGCCATCATTTTCGAGCGTGAGTGAGACCTCTGCCAAACCTAGTGGGGCATAAGCCTCAGAGCCCGCAAAAATAACATCTTCCATGGAGCTTCCGCGAAGATGCTTCGCCGACATTTCACCCATAACCCAAACGAGAGCATCCACGATATTTGATTTACCACAACCATTCGGACCAACGATTCCAGTAATTCCCGCGTCAAAGTGAATGACGGTTCTATCTTTGAATGATTTAAAGCCCACTAATTCAAGTTTTTTTATTCTCATTCTCGCTGCATCCTTCGCAAAATAAGTGTCACAGGCCTAAAGTCTGGCTCCACTATAACCAAACCTTAATAGAATATAAAAGTCAAAAAGCTTGCCCATTCTCAATGAAGCAAGCTTTTTGACTATTTGATCTAAGATTCATAGTGATCGAAGCGATTTACTAGTGTTGAACAGGGGGTTTTTGCTTTAAAACTGCCTGCGCTGCAGCAAGTCTAGCGATTGGAACGCGGTATGGCGAACAGCTCACATAGCTCAAACCAACTTTGTGGAAAAACTCCACACTTGCTGGATCACCACCATGTTCTCCACAAATTCCCGTTTTTAAATCAGACTTCGTTGAACGCCCCAGTTGAACGGCTGTTTTAACCAGCGACCCAACCCCCACCTGATCGAGACTCACAAATGGATCACGTGCCAAGATCCCATGAGAAACATAACTACCCAAAAAGCGGCCTGCATCATCACGAGAAAGACCCAACGTGGTTTGCGTAAGATCATTAGTCCCAAAACTGAAGAAGTCAGCATGGTGAGCAATAGCATCAGCCGTCACCGCCGCCCGAGGCAATTCGATCATCGTTCCCACGTGAAAATCAAACTCAATGCCTTTTTCTTTCTGTACTTTTCTCACGGTTTCTTCTGTTAGAGCTCGTAAAGTTGCGAGCTCTTTATCTACCATCACCAGAGGAATCATGATTTCTGGTGTTAATACTAAGCCGTCCTTGATGGCCATACAGGTCGCTTCTGCGATGGCTCGAACCTGCATTTCGTATATTTCGGGATATGTGATCGCCAACCGACATCCCCGGTGACCCAACATGGGGTTGAATTCGTGCAGAGCGTGAACCTTATTTTGCAACCGATCAGCGTCCATGTGAAGTCGATGAGCAAGATCTTTGATTTCGCTCGAAGTCTGCGGCACGAACTCGTGAAGAGGCGGATCCAAAAGGCGAATCGTGACAGGGTAACCCTTCATAATTTTAAACAGTTCGTAAAAATCTTGCCGCTGCATCGGCAATAGTTTTTGCAACGCCGCTTCGCGATCAACTTTGGAATCAGCAATAATCATTTCACGAACGGCATCAATGCGATCGGCGCCAAAAAACATGTGCTCCGTTCGGCAGAGTCCGATTCCTTCGGCGCCAAAACCGCGGGCGGTTTCTGCATCTTTGGGAGTATCCGCGTTGGCTCTCACTTTTAAAGTTCTCACCCTATCGGCAATTGCCATTAAATGCTCAAAGTTGGAATCGAGCTTAGGCTCGATGGTTTTGACTTCACCCAAGAAGACTTCTCCTGTGGAACCCTCAAGAGTGATCACATCTCCTTTTTTCAGCACATACCCCTTCATGTGCATTGTTTCTTTATGAATATCGATATCGATCTCGCCACACCCTGCAACACAACATTTACCCATACCACGAGCAACAACAGCCGCGTGAGAGGTCATCCCACCACGTGTGGTCAAGATTCCCTTAGAAGCAACCATACCCGCGATATCTTCGGGGGAGGTTTCAATTCGAACCAATATAACATTATGACCTTTATCTCTCCACTCTACCGCCTCTTCGGCCGTAAAAACGATTTGCCCCGACACACCACCAGGACTTGCTGGCAAACCCTTGGCTAAAAGTGTCTTTGGTGATTTAGGATCAAGCGTAGGGTGCAGAAGCTGATCAAGACTTTGTGGATCAATTCTCAACAACGCTTCTTCCTCAGTGATCAGTTTTTCTGAGATCATGTCACATGCAATTTTTAGCGCCGCACGAGCCGTTCTTTTGCCCGTTCGAGTTTGCAGCATCCAAAGACGATTTCTTTCGATGGTAAACTCGATATCTTGCATGTCGCGAAAATATTTTTCTAATTTTTGATAAATGGCCACCAATTCTGAGTAGGCCTGGGGCATGGCTTCTTCGAGTGACATATGCCCAGCGCCATCGGCACTTTCTTTAGTCAGGTGCTGAGGCGTTCGAATCCCCGCCACAACATCTTCGCCCTGAGCATTAATCAAAAACTCGCCATAAAACCGCTTGTCACCGGTGGATGGATCTCGAGTGAAGGCAACTCCCGTCGCAGAGTCATTACCCATATTTCCAAATACCATTGATTGAATGTTAACAGCTGTTCCCCATTCCGCGGGAATATGGTGAATTTCACGATAGGTCACGGCCCGCGGAGTGTTCCAACTACGAAAAACGGCTGAGATGGCCCCCCAAAGCTGATCCATGGGATTCTCTGGAAAAATCTGACCCGTGCTGTCTCTTATCTGCTGTTTGAATTTTTTAACCAACTTCTGTAAATCTTCGACAGTGAGATCCGTATCGTATTTATAATGCTTTTCTTCTTTGAGATCTTCGAGCGTCACTTCAAGAAGTGTGCTGTTCATACCCATAACAACATCGGAATACATTTGCAAAAAGCGACGATAGGAATCCCAGGCGAATCGAGGATTTCCTGAAGCCTCCGCGAGTCCGAGCACGGTGATGTCATTTAGCCCAAGATTGAGAATCGTATCCATCATTCCTGGCATCGAGGCCCTAGCCCCACTCCGCACGCTCACCAAGAGAGGATTTTTTGGGTCAGCGAATTTTTTGCCAATCTTGGTTTCAACTTTTGCAAGAGCCTCGATCACGGCCGGCGAAACCCAATCAGGAAGCTTGCCATCATTAAGATAAAAGTGCGTACAGATTTCTGTTGAAATAGTAAAACCCGGAGGAACTGGAATTCCGAGCGACGTCATCTCGGCAAGATTCGCCCCTTTGCCACCCAGCAGGTTTTTCATACCAGCATTTCCCTCGGTGTCTCCCGCAGAAAAGAAATAAACAAATTTTTGGGGCTTAACCGAACTCTTTTGACTGTTTGATTGCGTTGTCAAACTACCCATGGATGGCTCCTCTGTTCGTTTTATTTTACATTAAACTTTCAAAAATGTTCGAAGTTTAGAATGAATATAATTAGCTAATTCACTAATCGCGACTCGCTCCTGCTGCATGGTATCTCTATGACGAACGGTCACGGCTTGATCGTTGATAGAATCAAAATCGTAAGTCACACAGAAAGGCGTTCCAATTTCGTCCTGACGACGATACCGCTTACCAATACTCTGCGCTTCGTCGTAGGTCACTTCCCACGTCTCGGCGAGTTCTTCACGCAACCTCATGGCAGGTTCTGTTAACTCGGGCTTTTTAGAGAGCGGCAGGATAGCCACTTTGATTGGAGAAATATCAGGATGAAGACCAAGCACCACTCGAACGTCTTCAGCCCCCTTCTCATCCACGGTGACTTCTTCGCGATACGCTTCACAAAGAAGAGCTAAGAAAAGTCGATCACAGCCTACGGCCGTTTCAATCACCCAAGGAATGAATTTTTCTTTATTGGCCTCATCAAAGTACTCTAGAGATTTTCCAGAAAATTTCATGTGCTGACTGAGGTCAAAATCACTGCGATTATGAATCCCCTCGAGTTCCTGCCAACCAATCGGAAATTTATACTGAACATCAACCGCCGCTTTTGCGTAGTGTGCCAATGTTTCGTGAGGGAGGAATCTCAGGTTGTCGGGATTGATTCCCAGTTTAAGATAAAAATTCCAACGAAGATCCTTCCATTGATCAAACCAACCAGTATCTGTACCCGGCTTTACAAAATACTGCATCTCCATTTGTTCAAACTCGCGAGTACGAAAAATAAAGTTTCCTGGAGTGATCTCATTACGAAACGATTTTCCGATTTGAGCGATACCGAAGGGAATCTTTTTACGAGACGTGGTTTGGCAATTACCAAAATTGACAAAAATTCCCTGCGCTGTTTCGGGCCTGAGATAAACAATGGAGGCGGAGTCGTCTGATGGGCCCATAAAGGTTTTGAACATTAAGTTGAACTGACGCGGTTCCGTCAGATCGTGACTACCACAAAAAGGACACTTTTTATGATTGAGATAAGATTCGGTGTTGTCGCTACGAAATCTTTGTTTACAATTCTTACAGTCTACGAGGGGATCAGAAAAACCATCCACGTGCCCAGACGCCTTCCAAACCGTTGGATGCATGAGAATGGCCGCGTCGATACCGACTACATCTTGACGCCGAGTCATCGCATTCCACCACGCTCTTTTGACATTCATTTTCATTTGAGATCCGAGTGGTCCGTAGTCCCAGCATGAACTGAGCCCACCGTAAACCTCACTGCTTGGAAATACAAATCCTCTTTGTTTACAGAGAGCCACTAAAGTTTGCATGTCTTCAAGACGTTTAATCTTCATCGATCCACCTCGGGTCAAAAACCGCTGTCGCTTCAATAGTTATTGATATTATTATTAAATTTGTTTGTTTTTCGTAACACCAGAGCTAACAACTTTCTCCTGCGACAGTCAAAATAAAAGACAAGCCCGGGGGCAAGGTACCCCATGCTTACTGCTTAGATGTTTGGCATTTTAATGAAGGAATCTTAACCTGTTTGTTTCTCTAATTTTGCCATCGAGTCGCGACAGACATCGAGTAGGAGTGAATTCATACGACGCTGCATTTGAATCTGCCCCTCTGGGTGAAAAACTCCACCAATCATCTGTGCAACCACGTCACCTTTTTTGAGCTTTTTAGTATGCTTAACCATGAACTCAAACTCATCGGAAGGGCGTTTTTTAACAGAAATAGAGGCTCGCACCAAGTCTCCCACTGCAAACTCGCTAAAACCACTTTTCAACACGATAGAGACACCGTTGGAACTAATATCATAGAGCACAGCGAAGCCTTTAATCGGTCGCCCATTACGATGAGTCAATTTGATGAGGTTAAAATAGCTCTCTGAAACCTTAATTCGCTCTCCTCGACGACGCTGAAGGGAGTATATCTTCGATATAACATCAAGGCGAACCTCACCCTTGCCTGCCGGAAGCAATTGTGCCTTGAACAGATATTTTTTTTCTTCGATGACAAAACTAATAAGAATGTAATCAGTTTTTTTAGAGACGGTTGATAATCCTTTGGTGGTGGCAAAGAAAGTCGAATCGGTAGCGCCCTCGGTTTTAGGAATACAGATCACCGATTTTTTTGAGTCTGTGAGACCAATCATTTCCACTTGATTAGTGATGGCAAAGGCCAAGGCCCCCATGGCTTCAAAGTCGTCAAGCGGTTGAAACACTTTTTTTAAATCACTCGGGCCTGAGCTCATGGACTTATTGCAGCAGGAAAGGTCCTGCAGTGCAAGTCTCAAATAGAAAAGTCCAGATAGACACCCTTTGTGGTTTTATCTGGACTTCTTTTTAGCCGGCGAACCGACTCTTTGAGGATATGAGCCTAGCGAACGGTAAACAATTTGTTAACTGCAGCGCCATTGGCACTTCTGATTTGCAATAAATAGCGACCCGCTTTCGGAGTCTGAAGTGTTACATTTCGAGTAAACTCTTGGGCGATCGGCATGCAAGTTCCGTCGAATTTGTGAACTTTTGGCATCAAAACAATCACATCGTGCTGAATAGCATGAAGAATCTCATCTTCCATTTCTGAACAAGGATTGCTCAAATAACCAACAAAGCGAACATTGTAGGTATTCGAATTAGCATTCACAACTTTTGGAACCGTCAGTTCCGTTGTGATTGCATAATAAAGACTATCAATCTCAGTGGTTGGCGCTTTGCTCACGTGGAACTTCTTCACTTTACTCTGGCCTTCTGGGAACTGAGAGAAAATAATGTTATAAGTTCCTTCCGGCAAAGAACCCATAGAAATCTCGGCCATAAAATTCACTGGATGTCTTAACTCCGAAGGAAGATTAGTTTCATCTTTGCAAATTTCTGTTTCTTGTTTACGAGCAAACTGTTGCACAACGATGTCGTTATTAACACCGATAAGCTTAGCCTCTGTACGATCAATCACCCAACACGCATTAGGCAAAATACCATCCACTACGATTTGCACGGTATCGTTATCGTCGTAACCATTTTCGGGAGCGAAAACACCCGCTACAGGCAGAGTCACTGTTGTTGGAGACAAAGGAACGCTTTGAGCCACTCCATAACTCGCAGTTACCAATGCCACTAGAAAACCAATAAATTTCATTTGAACCTCCCCAAAGGTTTAACAAAACTTCGTATTGAAACTTTGTTGTTAAACGTTTTAACCAAGGTTTTTCTATTATGATTGAATAACGGTGGCAATAAGATTACTTAGTTGGTTGCATCATGCCGACAGGCTTCAGCAGAACCGCTGACAGCCGCCTCGTAGATATAAATGTTTCCGGCAGCGTCACGAAGTCGTAACTGGCCCGATGGCAATACAAGAGAGGTCGTCTCAAAATCTTTGTAATACGAAGCCTGCCAGGTTTTACCACCATCAAAAGAATAGGCTTTTTCGGCAAGCCCTGACATAGCATCACTTCCACCGTTGATACTCACTCGAACGACTTCGCACCCAGGTTGACTGCGGTGGGTCGTAGCCGAAATGTTCGTTAGCGTCGGAACCTCCGCATCCACCCGAACCTCACTAGACAGCGCCGAATAGGAGCCCAAATTTCCCAGGGAGTCTGAGGCTTTTACTCTAAAGCGATAAACTTTTCCATGTTGCAGTGAATAGACGGCTTTTTCGCAAGATTGCGAAATCTCCAACAAGGGACCATACGCAGTGCCGAGGGTTTCACCAGTGTCTGCCACTTTTTCTTGGGCCTCGATTGAACATTTCAGCGGAAGTGACTCAAGCTCATCCCTCACATCAACATGAATCTCATGCGGCAACGCATTAACCCACCCACTCTTTACATTGAGGTGAGCGATGGGCCCCGATGAATCAACGATGACCTCCGACTTTAAAGCTTCGCTGATATTGCCAAACCGATCTCTAAAACGAATATAAATACTTTTTGTTCCTTCGCCTTTGGATAATTCAAAAACCTCTTCGGAACGGCAATTCCGCCATTCCGTCGGTTCCGGGCTCTCTCCGATAGCTCTCTCGACCTTCTCACTAGAATCTTGAGGACACTGAATAGCTAGCAAAACTTTATTAGATTTAATGGCTCTCGCCGCCCCCTCAATAGTTAACTGACCACCCACAGGAGCTTCCTGATCCAGAACGATATCTCGAACGAGGTCTTTGGTGGTATTTGAATAACGATCCTTAAAACGGAGGTAGACCTTTTTAGTTCCGTGACCTGACCCCAAATGATGAGGCTTATCAGACACACAAGGACTCCAGTTTGTTGGCTCCGCTGAAGCACCAAAGGCCACCTGCACCTCACCTGATTGATCAGTCGGGCAATTGATCTTTAAATTAACGGAAGCAGTCCCAGTTATTCCGACATCGCTCCCCTCAGCGGGGATGATCGTAAAATCGCCTTTTTCAGGCGGTAAATTATCGTCTTCATCGTTCCATCGACCATTACAGTTTTCGTCTTTATCTGGATCGTTCTTTCCGGGCATGATGGCATCGGGCACGCAGGTTAACTTGTTTGCGAAATTCACCACAACAGCCTGATCCGTGAGACGAATCATTCGTACCATAATTCCCGTTGCAGAGAAGTCAGAAACCCAACCATCCTCTGGCAGCGAGATAGACTCCGGCACTTGGCGATGATCACAATCAAATGATTTTCCGACAGCCATCCAGGCCTTTCCATTGAAGAACTGCACTTGACAGTTGTTTGGCCCACCACCACCGACGCCCCCTTCTTCCCAAGACACCTGAAAGCTTCTCTGTCCTGGCGCATGATTCAACAGCGGATTTGGCGGCGGCGTTTCAGGGAGCGTTTCAAGAAACCACTCCAAAGGAGAGGCACTCCCAACGGTTAAGGTTAGCTTTGTTTTCATTCCCAATTCTGAACTGGATTTTGAGACCAAACGAATTTCATCGCCACTATGGAGCCCCTCATGGAGATGACCCAATTGGTCTGCAAAAACAGAGACTCCCTTTTTTACCCACTCATCGTGATCCTTGATCTCTATATACGAATCAATCCCACCGATAAGTTGAAAGGGTACATTTCTTTCGATATCTGAGATCACCAATGATTTTGATTTGTACTCCTCCCCAGGAATAGCTTCGGCAATATCTTCTAACTCTCCTTTAAATGAGGGGGTCACATCAGCGGTCAGACACTCTTCAACACTCACCTTATTCGGATACCGGCAAGCGCTCGGTTTACAATCTCCCCAATTTTTTCCATTCCATGTTTGCAGTCCCGCCACAAACTGTTTAGGAATTTCAACCTTCGGACAATCTCTTACTTCGGGAACGCAAGCATCCGCCTCATCACCCGAGCTATTTTGCAACTGATAATGCGGCAGACATTTTGAAATCTTACAATCGCCCCACGTCCTATCACCATGACGTGAATTCCAAGTTTGCGTTCCTTGACGAGCACCCAAAGGTAAAGGATCACACTCTTTTACGAGGGCAATACAGACGTTTGCATCGAGGCGATAATTTTCGTTACAACGTAAAATGCGACAAGAACTCCAATCTTCAAATGCCGGCCCTTCCCAATCTTGAATTGTCTCAGCCGCGTTTTCAGCCTTGCAAACGCGCGACTTTTCTCGAAATACAACTTTGATAGACTGATCTATGGGTGGTTCTTCTACTCGGATTGTTTTTGGGCCAACTTCGCTAGAGGCAATGTCACAACGACCAACACCATTAATGTCAGAAGGGTAACAGGTGCCCACGTTGATCCCTTCCCCTTCTACGACAATACGAGGCAAAACGCCCATCAATGGGTTTCCTGAATTATCTTTTAAATTAATATGCACAATCGCTTTTGAGCTCGTGTTCGCGATGGCCTCAGTGGAATTCACAATTCCCAGGCTCGGCGAATTTTCGCTGATGCCCCCATGAGGACTCCTAAAAAGAACATTATAGTGGCCCGCGATAGCAGGATCCTGAGCCTTCACACGAAAGGATCCTGTTCGCAACGATTGAATTTCACAGTCTGAAGCTCCATCAAAACCGATCACAGAACAATGGCTCGTAATTCCCAATGGAGGCAATACTTCTAACACCGGAACAGCTCCAAAGCGGGGAGCTCCCCACTCATTTTTAGCCATGATTTGGAATTTGATTTTCTCAACCCCGTCAGCCTTGGCGGTCGCGTTCTCACCGTTCTTTAACTCAAAACTCCCGAACGGATCGGTGAATGTGACCTCCACCTGACCACGATTTGAATGCCGATCGGTAACCTTATAAACTCCCGGCACCATCGTCCAAACAAAACAAAGGCTTCTTACTTCATCTTTGGTTGAGTATTTTTTGTAAGGAAGGCAACGATACTTTGGATCCGATTCGCTAGGACCCCGCACATCTAAAAAAGGAATAGTCCCCTCAGGCGACTGCGAAATAAGCTCAAGGACGACTGGAGAAAAACCATCGGCCGCCTGAGAATTTGTTTTCAAAACAATTGGGCTTTGCGCAAACTCTATCTCTACACTGTCTTTGACGGCAGGATCCCTCACCTCGACGATTTTAATACCAGGCTCTGTCGAGGAGATCTGACACTTCACCTTTCCTTCAGCATTTCCTGAACCGCAGGTCCAGTGATTGATCCCCGTACCAATTATGTCGAGCTCCGGAGACTGAATTTTCAGTGGAGCATTCGAGGAATCTTTTAATTGAATCTCAACCTCTACTTTCGAGAAGCCATCAGCAATGGCCGCTTGTTCCGAAAAATACCGAAGATACTTTTTATCATCAACAAAATCGATCGCGAGAGTTTCTTCTTCGCCCCCTCCTGAATCTAGCCGAAGCAGTTTTGTGCCGCCGACCTTCGACGATAATTTACACGCCGATTCTCCATGAGTCATTCGAGAGCAAGCCACTTCAACATCATTTGGTTGAATTTGAAACCGCGGCAATTCGTTTCCTTTAACAATCAATCGAACAAAAGAATCAGAACGACCTGCATACGCTCGGGCGTTCACCACTCTCATCCGAGACTCTTCAAATTGAACCTCAATCGATGGCAAAGTCGGATTATTGGAACCCAACACATAAAGCCCTGGCTCATTCGCTGTGATTCGACAAATTGAAATCCCAGCTTCCGAAGTGATTGAACAATGAACCTTGCCCGCATTACCTTTTTCAAAATAAAGTTGCGGCCGAAGACCATATCGAGGCAAACCTTTGGAGTTTTTGAGATGAACTTCAATGATAGCAGTAGCAAAACCATTCGCGGGTACCATGTGTCGCTTAACGAGCATTTTTCCGAGGAGCGGATTTTCAAAAAAGAACGCACGAGCACTTTTCAACATGCGTACATTTTTTGAATAGATAATTTTTGGTCCACCCTGGTTCGAGGTGAGTGAGCAATCAGCGTACTCTGCACCCGACGGTTCACAATGAATTTTATTTTCACCCGCTCCAATCACCCCTAATTCAGGTTTGAAATTCTTGATGGGGTTTCCACCAGAATCTTTGGCGTAAAAATAAACTGGGACTTTGGAGGAGCCGTCAGCAAAAGCCGGTGCCGACTCGGGGACGACAATGTTTGATAATTTGGAATCAACAGACTTTGCCAACTCATCCATTGGTGATGGGAGCGGCTGACAAGACACAGTAAGGCCCACGCAGGCAATGAATGCAATGCCCACCCACAATTGGGTCAAACAAAATGTTCGCGTTCGCCGACTCAACATTATAGCCTCAAAACCAAAAACAGCAACCCATCAAAATAATTCAACAATAGACATAAACAGGGTTTGTTTTTTATCGGCACAATGGGCCCTAAGGTTGAGGGCTTGCTCTGCAAATGGGGTATTTTTTAAAAGACCTCGCCTTTTAGATGAGGCGTCTCGAGGAGTGTTCAGGCTCAACATTCTCCTCGACAAAAGTAAGACTCATTAATTGGATGGCTTGTAAGAAAACCTTTTATTTTGAGAAGAACCTCTCGAATCCCCTTGGCTTTTCCCTTGAGCTTTACCCTGAGATTTGCCTTGGGGTTTGCCCTGTGATTTACCTTGAGATTTGCCTTGCGTTCTCCCTTGCGATGACTTTCCAGGACGAGAGTCGCGACGAGAAGCAAATTGTCCACGTTCCTGATTACGACCTTTGCGTTCGGCTTCGGCCATGCCTTTAGCTTTTCCAACGCTCATCACTCTCGCTTCGAGAACCTCTTCTGCATGAAAGGGGTGCTTCATATCAACGGCAATTTTAGCCTTCGTTGTTCTTTCGATAGCAAACAAATAGGATTTTTCAAAACCCGTACAGAAAGAAATCGCATGCCCCTCTGTACCCGCTCTCGCCGTACGACCGATACGGTGAACATAACTTTCGACAATGTGTGGAAGATCAAAGTTAATGACATGGGTTATTCCGTCAATATCGATTCCACGAGCCGCAATATCCGTGGCCACTAACACTCTGATTTTATCGTTGCGAAAATCTTCAATCGCTCTTTGTCGAGCTCCTTGGGATTTATTACCATGAATGGCAGCCGCAGAGATGCGTTTTTTCACTAAGGTATCGGCCACTCGGTTGGCCATATGTTTCATATCCACAAATACCAACACCTTATAGAGCATATTATCTTGCAAGAGATGGAGTAAAAGATCCATCTTGTGCTCTCGCTTAACGAATAAAACCTTTTGATCGATTTTTTCTACTGTCGTCGATTGCGGAGTCACAGAGACTTTTTCAGGCTCACGCAAAATTGAGTCCGCCAGAGATTGAACTTCCTTAGGCATCGTTGCAGAGAAAAATAAATTCTGTTTTTTAAATGGCAACAAAGGAAGAATCTTTTTAACGTCGTGGATAAAGCCCATATCAAGCATTCGATCCGCTTCATCGAGAACAAAAATCTCAACTTTATTGAGTAGAATATGTTTTTGACCAATAAGATCAAGAAGTCGACCTGGAGTGGCCACCAAAACATCAACTCCACCCTTTAAGGCTTCGACTTGAGGATTTTGCCCTACACCACCGAAGATCACCGCGTACTTGAGTTTTAGCTCTTTGCCATAGGCTTGAAAGCTCTGATGAACCTGAATCGCCAATTCGCGAGTGGGAGTAAGAACTAAAGCTCTAGGAGATTTGGGCGTCAGACCCCACTTTGACTGGGTAAGGTTTTGCAAAATAGGGAGACAAAATGCGGCAGTTTTACCAGTCCCAGTTTGAGCGATTCCCAGGAGATCTTTCCCGGAGAGCACGATCGGAATAGAGACCCCTTGTATGGGGGTTGGTTTAGTGTAACCCTCGGCGCTCACCGCCTTCAGGATTGGTTCTAAGAGGTTTAAATCGGAAAACTGCTTTGCTATATTTGTTGGTTCTTTTGTCATTGGGGCACCATGAAGGACGACAGCCATTTAGACAATGGAATTCTTCTAGAGTGAACCATTCACAAAGGAATCGACCATTTGCGTCTTACTCGAGAAAATATATATACCCTTCCCATCACCCGTCTAAGGAGCATAAAGAAACCTTTGCTTTACGACCGATTCATTTTGATTGACAGATTTGGGCCTCTTGCACAGCCTAGCCCTAAGGGAGACGACATCATGAGTAATACAATTAAGCCCTCACCTGAATTTGCAAAATCGGCAAACATAAATTGGTCTCAGTACCTCCATGAGTATGAACAATCGATCAAAGAGCCTGATGTCTTTTGGTCGCAAAAAGCCGAACGCCTGCATTGGTTCGAACGCTGGAAAAATGTTCGCGATATTTCGTATCACTCCCCCGTCAAAATTGAATGGTTTCGAGGCGCAAAGCTCAATGTGAGCTATAACTGCCTGGATCGTCACCTTGCTCTTCATGCTGATAAAACGGCTATGATTTTTGAACCCGATTCGCCTCAAACTCCCAGCCAAAAGATCACCTACCAACAGGCGTATAACGAAGTTAATAAGATGGCCAATGCCCTCAAAAAAATGGGTGTAAAAAAAGGGGATCGCGTCACCATCTATATGCCCATGATTCCCGAGGCTGTTTACTCGATGTTGGCCTGCGCTCGCGTCGGTGCTATTCATTCGGTGGTTTTCGGTGGATTTTCTCCTGACTCCATCGTTGATCGCATCAAAGATTGCAAATCTCAATTTGTCATCACTGCCGACGAAGGACTTCGTGGCGGAAAACGCATCCATTTAAAAAATAACATCGATGAAGCCCTCGCTAAATGCCCTGAGGTGAATCAGGTTCTGGTCATTCGTCACACCGGAGCCGACGTTGGATTTAAAAAGGGACGCGATGTATGGTGGCACGAAATCAAAAACTCCGTCGCCGATTACTGCGAGCCAGAAATCATGGATGCCGAAGACCCGCTGTTTATCCTTTACACGTCCGGCTCAACGAACAAACCAAAAGGAGTACTCCATACGACGGGCGGTTATCTGCTCTATGCGGCCTATACCCATGAGCTGGTTTTTGACTACAAGCCAAACGATATTTATTGGTGCACTGCCGATGTTGGATGGGTGACAGGTCATAGTTATATTGTTTATGGACCGATGGCTAACGCCGCCACCTCAGTTATTTTTGAAGGGGTTCCTAACTACCCAACCACCTCAAGGTTTTGGGAGGTGGTCGATAAACACAAGGTCACCATCTTTTACACCGCCCCCACGGCTCTCCGCGCCCTTATGCGCGAGGGGGATGCTCCTGTTAAAAAAACCTCACGAGAGTCGCTACGACTCTTAGGGAGTGTTGGTGAGCCAATCAATCCCGAAGCCTGGCTCTGGTACCACCGCGTGGTGGGAGAGAATCGTTGCCCCGTTGTTGATACTTGGTGGCAAACCGAGACGGGAGGAATTTTAATTTCTCCTCTCCCGGGAGCCACACCTTTAAAACCAGGGTCTGCCACCCTTCCCATGATGGGTGTGAGTCCGGTGGTTTTAACTCCCGATGGGCAGAGAATTCCTGCTGACCAAGCGTGCGAGGGAGTTTTATGTTTAGAAGGCTCTTGGCCTGGCCAGATGAGAACTGTTTATGGAGACCATGATCGTTTCGAACTCACTTACTTTAGCCAGTACAAAGGCTACTACTTTACTGGTGATGGGTGTCGGCGCGACGAAGACGGATACTATTGGATTACCGGCAGAGTTGATGATGTTCTCAACGTGGCAGGGCATCGACTAGGAACGGCCGAGCTCGAAAGTGTGTTGGTGGCCCACTCCACCGTCGCTGAAGCGGCCGTTGTTGGCTTTCCACATGATATCAAGGGGCAAGGCATTTATTGCTTTGTCACCCTCAAAACGGGAGTCACCCCCTCCGACGAGCTACGCAAAGAACTCATTCAATGGGTTCGAAAAGAAATCAGCCCAATCGCTACCCCCGATCGTCTTCAATGGGCTCCGGCACTCCCAAAAACCCGCTCTGGTAAAATTATGCGGAGAATTTTGCGAAAAATTGCCGAAAACCAAATCGAGTCGATTGGAGATACTTCAACCTTGGCTGATCCCGCGGTTGTTACTGATCTTTTAAACAATAGGATTCACGACTAAGATCAAATAAACTCCTACATGGCTTTTAAATTGAGCTTGTCGATCATGGCGGCCTCCTGAACGGCCGGTTCGCTGTGATCGATCAACGGATCCACTAAAGCTGCAAGAGACTTGAGATCAAAAACTCTCGTCAGCTGCATGCGGGCAAGAATACTAACTATTTTTTGTTTATCTCCTGAGGACATTGAGGTTTTTAAAAACGCTAGAGCCGATGGCAAATCCTTAGAAGCCAAGAGCAAAAGGCCATCCAAGGCTTCAAGGCTAGCGGAATTTTGGATTTTTTTCAGAATTTCTTTACTGATGTCATCGCTCACTGATCCTAAGCTCAACAAAATATCTTCTAAGTCGATCAGACGCCCACCGCCCTCAACCCTTAGTGCTTCCGCTTGAATCTCCCACGCTCGTTTTAAATGAGTGCCAACGGCCTCAGTCTCTGCGGAAGATGACTCTCTCTCCGAAAAAAGAATCAGCATGGCCCCCGAGGCCTCTGCTTGGAGTCGCACATCCTCTGACGCCAGGGCTTTAACCAAAAGCTCCCGTACCTTTAAGCTGTTACTTTTAACCAATGTGAGTGCTGCAATCGCCGATGCACGTCCGGAGCAGGACTCCTGTTCTAAACAGCGTAAAAACTCTTTTTCACTAGCCGCACTGATTTTTAGACTTTCAAATTTAACTCGTTTCCCGGTGACGTAATAAAAATAGCTCTTAAGAAGCTCAACCTTTGTTATTGGAGAATCAAGTACTTTCCAAACATATTGAGCCTCAAAGGGAAACCCGCCATAAACTTTTTTCTTCAAGGCCGCGAGACTGTGCTTTCCTGATGGATCAATTGATCGGAGAGTGAGAGCTGCCTGTCGTCGCAGATCTTCGGAGCTTTCTAAAGCTAACTTTACCACATCAGGAATCAAGGGCTTCGCTTTCTTGCCGAGCGATTGCGCTGCTCGTAATGCACCCATGCGATAACTTGAAAGCTCATTAGACTTGAGGATTTTTTTAATTAATTCAAAATTCTTTGCTACTTCTTCTGGGAAGCCCGCCAAAAAGTGGAGCGCTAAAGTTCGCGCGCCCAAATCAACTTTTTGCTCTAATAGCTCATACGAGGCTTCGCGAGTGGCTTCGTGTTGGGAATCAACTTTCATCATCACTAAAAAAACTCGCGACTTAAGAATCTTAGACTTCTTTAGCCATATTAAAAGCGTTGGAAGCTGTTCCTTAGCCGCCGAACCCATCGTGCCCAACGTCTCCAACGCTGCCAGACTAGTTTCACTGGCCTCGTCGGACTTTAAAGCCGTCGCAACAAAATCGGCAACTTGCGGCAGTAGAGGACTCGCGAGTGGCCCCACCTTTTGAAGCTGCTTCAACAACTCGGCATGACGATAGATTTGTTTTTTGTCTCGAAGCCAATCACCATAAATCTGAAGCGCTGGATTTCCCTCGGGATCCATCAGGCCGACGGCACGAATGATTTCATGATCAGGCGGAAGCTCACCCAAAACACATTTCGCCTCACCCGGGTTGAGCAAAATCTCTCGATCCTTGAGCCTCGAAGATAAAAAGAGCGATACCTTTTGGGCCCGTCGGCCGATACGACCCAGTTCACTCACAGCCGCACGTCGCTCCCACCCCAACGGAGAAACAAGTTTTTCAGCTAACTGACGAACGTCATCATCAAGATCGTTAATGAGAAGATCCACCTTCTTTGTTTGACACTGATCATTCCAAAAAGAGACACGCACCGCCGCCATTGGTTTCGCCCCCCCTGTTTCACAGAGATTCTGCCGACAAACCACAACCGGCGTTGCTGTCTGAGAGACGCGACAGGACGACCGCGAAACGGCCCCCTCATGCTGGCGATTGACGGCCACCCAATCGTTACACGATGCGGGAACGCCTACACAATCAGCGTCGGTTCCGCAACGAAGAACCTCCTCGGGAAAATATAAACCGTCCGCAGGTGGTTGCGTTGTTAATTTGGGCGCAGAGATTGGCATACGGGGTGCAAGCTTTTGAGGTAAAGGTGATTTTGTCTCTCCGGCTAGCACACCCGGCGCAACGATTAAACATAAACTGTTGATGAACCACCATATAGATTTCATTTTTAACCTCACCTCCTCATTGTAGTTTATTTTTTAGGATTCCATTCAAACGCGAAAAACTGTCAATTTTTTGACAACACTCATCAAATTGAGACTGGGATTTGTTGTTTATTGTTTAATCTTTTTCTAAAATAAATTGTGTCGAATTTAACAAATGAGGAATTCCGTCATGAATCCGAAGAAAGCAAATAAGTCTCTCGCGCTAGAAACTCAGTTGGTTCATGTTGGTAACGATCCTTCACAGCAATTTGGCTACGTAAGCCCTCCCATTTACCGCGGCTCCACTGCTATTTACGAAAATATCGACGGCATGAAAGAAATCATGCAAGATCCGATCAAAACACAGTTTCCCTCCTACGGCCGCTATGGCAGCCCCAACGCAAGAGCACTCGAACAGGCGCTGGCCCAACTCGAAGGCGGGTATAGCACCGTCCTCACTGGCACCGGTCTCTCTGCTATCACAACGGCTCTTCTTGCTTTTGTTGAAGCTGGCGATCATATTTTGATGGTTGATTCAGTTTATTGGCCCACTCGTCATTTTTGTGATTCACTCGTAAAGTTAGGGATCGAAACTGAATACTACGATCCGCGTATCGGAACTCAAGTCGAACCACTGTTTCGCAAAAACACAAAACTTGTTTATATGGAGTCTCCAGGCTCTGTCACATTTGAAGTGCAAGACGTGCCAGCCATCGCGAGTCTTTGTCGCTCCAAGGGCATCATCACGCTCATCGACAACACTTGGGCGACCCCCCTGTACTTCAAGCCACTCCATCACAGAGTTGATTGTTCCATTCACTCGGGAACCAAGTATCTCGCGGGCCACTCCGATAGTTTCTTTGGTGCCATCATTTGTAATGAAACGGTTTTTCCACGCGTTCGAGGCCAGGCTCTTAAGCTGGGTCAATGCGCTGGTGCCGAAGATATTTTCTTCGGGCTGAGAGGCCTACGAACGCTGGCCGTGCGTATGCAACACCATCAAAGGCAAGCCCTCGATATGGCGGAATGGTTGAGTGGGCGACCAGAAGTTTTCGAAGTGCTCTACCCCGCTCTCCCGAGCTCGCGCGATTACGCCCTTTGGAAACGTGATTTCACTGGGGCTTCGGGGCTTTTAGCGATAGTTTTAAAGCCTGAGTTTTCAGATCGTGCGGTAGAAGCCATGGTTGATTCACTAGAACTCTTTGGTTTGGGCCATAGCTGGGGCGGTTTCGAGAGCCTCGCGATTACAAGCGACCCCTCTACTTTTAGAAAAAAGGAAAATTGGTCTAACAAAGGCGCGTTGGTGCGTTTGCATGTCGGCGTTGAGAACCTTGATGACTTGAAGACCGATCTGGCAAGAGGGTTTGGCAAATTGCAAAATTAACCTAAACAGCAATAGGAAGAAAACAATTTACAGAGCCTTTGGATTTTCGAGCTGGTTTTTTATTTTTTCCAATGTCGCATCTTGAAACAATAAAACAAGAAAAGTTTTTCAATTCGAGACAGTTCAAGAATTATCCTCAGCGATTTCTTAACTAAGATTCCATTTTTTATTCAGTCACCCAGCCCAAATACCGATGAGTATTAAGATGAAGAAGCTCAGGATCTATGTCTATTTTCTGTGGTTGGTGACTTTACTTTCGGCGGCGAAAGGCTTTGCCGCCGATCCTGCCTTCACTTACCAAGGCCGAATCATCAAACCTGATGGCTTGCCACTGCAAGCGGCACAGGTCGAATTCACGCTTTCTATCGAGGGGCCTGCATCGCTTGCAAAACCTTGCTTGATGTACACCGAAAAATTCACCGCCGATATGTCTTCGGGTGATGGTGGCTTTTCATTGCTGGTTGGAAGGGGGCAGCGGACTGATGACAGCAACTTTGCACTTGCGAAGATTTTTAGTAACTCGCTAATTTATCCTGTTCTGCCACAGTGTGAAAACGGTTACGTCAAACAAATAGGCGATGCGCTTTATCTGAAAGTCTCATTTAACACTGGGTCTGGCGCCCAAACACTCATTCCCCTCGAGATCACCCATACCCCCTACTCACTGGAAACAGCCAATGTGGCGGGTGTGCCCAGCGAGCAAGTGCTGAGAGTTGATAACGCGGTCGCAGCAGCTCCGATGTCGAACACCAATTACTCGCTTAATCTCACTGACTTTACTGATCTCTTAGCCATTATCAATGGCACTTCGACGAAGTACATGAAAAGCACAGGCTCTAGCAATCTGGGATTGATTGGCGGTATAAACAATACCTCACAAATAACACTGACAGCTCCCTCATCTAATTTTACCAGCTATCAACTCTCACTTCCTACAAGCACTGGAACCAACGGCCAAGTGCTCACGAGTAATGGGTCTGGAGGGACCATTTGGGCTACACCCGCGTCCGCGCCAATTACCGATATCAATGTATCGCCCCCACTCATCCTTGCCAATAATGGAACCCTTCGCACCATCAGCATCGAACATGCCGATGGTTCCAAACAAGGGGTGCTCAGCGCCGCCGACTGGAATGCTTTCAATAACAAGATCAGCTCCCAATGGACGACATCGGGATCTAATATATCCTACTCAGCTGGCAACGTCGGTATTGGAACTACGGTGCCCGGATCGACGATCGATATCACAGGCACCTTCAATCTGACGGACTCCTCGCCGGCACTGCCAAATCCGGGAAGCAGTGGGTCGGCAACGGCTCTAACGACAAACGCCACAGTAGCGCCGACCTCCGACTATACTTCGGCAGCTGGTGGCTATCAGTGGTTTTTTGGGCAAAAGAACTCCGTTTCTGTACCATCAACGACCACGGCCACGGATCTTACACGCCTATATCTCACCGGCTTCCAAGAATCGGTCTCCTATGCCAGTTCAGCGCCAATCACGCAGATCATTGCTGGAACTTTTACCGCCACTGCAGGCACTTCCGGGGCCGTCAATAATTTAATAGCTCTCTCCAATTCAGCTAGCATTACTAATAGCAATTCGGCTAATGTTTCTGCCACAGGTGTTAGTGGTGCCGTCAGTGTTACCGGTAATTCCGGCTCGACTGGCACCTTGACGTCAGCGACAGGCGTAAACGCCTCGGTGAGTATTCAGTCAGGCAATGCCTCCAACACATTCAATATTGGCAACGCCTATGGTGTTCGATCTGGAGTAGGTGTTTTAAATACCGCATCTGCCTCGATTACAAATGCATACGGCCTTTATGTTGATAATGGCTGGAGTTTAGGAACACCCGGCGGTACTATTACCAACCAATATGGATTGTATATTAATGACCAGACCCGCGGAACGACAAGTAAGTACAACATTTATTCGGCAGGTCAGAATGGAATCAACTATTTTGGGGGCAACGTCGGTATCGGCACAACTGCGCCAGGCTCTAAACTCGATGTTATCGGAAAATCAACACTTGATCATGTCGTTCTCAATCCTCGAAGTTGGACCTACACAGGCAACAATCTCCTCACACTTGTTCCCAATAGTGGCAACGGCACTCTTGCGGGGTCTGTCGCCATTACTCAAGGAAGTTCAACAGTGACAGGAACAGGGACGGCTTTTACAACATCTTTTGTAGTGGGTGACATCATTCGACCAGGGAGTTCTTGCTGGGAACAACGAGTCATTAGCTCAATAGCAAGCGACACATCATTAACCGTAGAAACACCTTTTACTTGTGCAACGGGTTCCTATGGGTATATTTCATTTCCTACTCCCTTCAGATTGATGAGTGGCAATACGGCGAATTTCCTAATTGATCAAGCAGGAGGAATCTCTAGCGCCGGCTCCATGAGATTGGGGGGCGGAGTAAGCATCGGCTCTTCGTATAGGTCTGTCAATCCGCCAACCGACGGTATGATTATTCAAGGTAAACTCGGCATTGGAACGACATCCCCTTCCAGTAGCCTCCACATTTCAAGTGGAACGAGCCCATGGTTGTTTCTACAAACCACTAACACATCATCCTCCCCATCGTTTAATTTTCTCACAAGCGATGGTTCCTCCGTTTCTTCAATAACAGCCTTTACCGGAGGGTCGGGCCAGCTAGAGATCAACAACAGCATGACCGGACCTCTCACTCTCAAAACGGCTTCTAGCGAAAGAATGAGAATTGATGGTGCAGGAAAAGTTGGCATTGGAACTACCAGTCCCACTCAGGCGCTGGACGTGAATGGAACCGTGAGAATGAGATCGAATCTAGAGATGTCTTCGAGCAATGCCTATATTGGATTTAATAGAAATATAGCGGGTGGAGGAACAAGTTACGATGCGAGCTACAACTGGGCTGTTGGCCAAGATTCAAATACCCCCTACGGAATTTACTTTAGATCCTATTTCATAGGCGGTGGATTAGCTTCAACAGCACTGTACGTTCATCCAAATGGCTTTGTTGGCGTGGGAATGGCTCCATCCAGTTACAACTTGCAAGTCAATGGTAATGTGGGGGCGACTTCAGCTTTTGTAAACTACTCGGATCAGCGCCTCAAAAAAAACATCGCAACAATACCAAACGCACTGGCGAAAATAAACGAAATCCGAGGAGTTACCTATGAGTGGCAAAAAGAAGAAAACCCCGAAATGAAGTTGAGCGAACGCCAAGAGCTCGGTGTTGTTGCGCAGGAGGTAGAAAACATATTTCCGCAAGTAGTCTCTGAGGATGTAAAAACAGGCATCAAATCAGTTGCTTATTCCATGTTAATTGCTCCCCTTATTGAGGCAGTAAAAGAACTTTACGAAAAGCTCGTTGTCGTTGAAAAACTACAAAAAGAACAGAAAGTCGAAAACAACGAAGCAATTCTTAACCTTATTGCAGAAAATCGAGATCTCAAATTAATAAATGCCAAACAGGACAAACAAATTAAGGACCTCGAGGCACGCCTCGAGAAAATCGAAAGAAAATCGCACTAATTTTGATTCATAAATTGAGCAAACAAAACGTGACCTTTTGGGGCTAATCAAAAAACTAAATTAACAGTAAAAGCTCACTCAAGTCTTTGGGGTTACGATTTTACTGGTATCACAATTTGAGTGAGTGGCTCCTGCTCCCGATCATTCGGAGTGACGAGATACATCTCATAGCACGGAACCTTCATATTCGCTTTTTTCTTTTTACTTCGCTGATAGGCACTCGCCATAGCCCAAGGGTTGCGAAGATGACGATAGGCCCCGTAGTGATCAACCACAAGCCCCTTATGCTCTGGATACTCAGTGAGCTTGTAACCCGTGGGCACACTCAAGGGCTTTCCCAGAGGGTAGGCATAACCCACCGTCACCACGCAAATTCCTTCGCTATGATCAAAGTCATGGGTGACTGTGATGCCCACGGTGGGTTTTTCGAGTTGCCTTCTATCAATCAAAGCGTTCATCTCGGCAAAGACCTTTGGAACCACAATCGGAAGATCCGACACCCGTCCCTTCATCCGCTGCCCCAGAAGTTGAAAACCTTCCATCGTCTTCTCGCCCTGAAAAATGGAACTAGAAGATAATCGACCGACTTCGGCCAGTTCTTTTAACATGACAAGACCTCTCTCGAAGTCACTACCCATCATTGCCTCAATGGCCTTTTTAAAAAAGAACATAAAAAAAGGAAGCTGCGAAAACATAGTCCAGGTTACTCGGCACTCATCAACAGAAAGATAACTGATCTCAAAAACGGAACGAGCAACGCTCTTCCAGGGAGCAAAAAACTCTATCTTCATTTCAACTGTTTTATCATCTTCAAGCTGGGTGATCGTCATTTGGCCCTCGCCAATAACCTCACCCTTCCAGTTGAGAATTTGTTTTATTACACCAGGAGTTCCCGTAGCCTCAGATTTAGCCGTTGGTTCACAATGCATCCAGGGAGACCAGACTCGCCAAAGCTGCAAATTCGAAACTATCTGATAAACTTCTCGACTGGATTTATTTATAACGATCTCTCGCTCGATTTGCGAAATCAAAGGACCCCCGTCGCGTAAGCTTTTTTCTATGCTAACAAAAGACCGCCCATAATATACAACAAAAAATGGCCTGCATTAAATTCACGCAATATTTGACAAACAATAGCCTGTTGCACTCAAACTAGAAGTCCTGACTTAGGGGGATATCCATGAAAGCTATAATAATACTAAGCCTGCTCCTTTCTGCCACGGCCTTTGGAGAGTGTGTAAAAACATCGATAAAAAAAGAGAATATCAACTTTCAAATCATTCCCTCAAGCTTCGGCAAAGAATGCTTTTTTATGATTTCGCCTTACAATGTTGAAGAGATGACCTACCGCGGATTTACTTTTGCAACAGACGGAGACTTTTCTATTTTTACAAGTTACGGCCAGGGCCCTAACTCAACCACCACTGGCTCAAGCGAAATGTACTTCTTTCCGCGGGAGCATCAGATTGAGTTCTATTTTAATGATTCCCTACAACGACTAGAAATCAAACACGTCAACGGCGATCATTTTTATTTTGACTATGCCACAGCGGAGTTTACTGGTTCAGAACGAGGAAACTTCAAAATTCAAAAAACAATTGCTAAAGGAGACCGAGGAGGCATCGAGCTCGTAAGCTATGATGGCCTAACAATGGACTCGGGCTTTATGATGGGAGGAACTCCAACAGGCGATGGGAGATTTCTCTCAAGAATCAAAGACCGCGAAGGCAATCTCTGCAAGATTCGCAACAAATCGGTCTTTAATTATTCCGACGAACATCCCATCACCTTCAAATTTTCAGACGAAGAATTCAAGGCCTTCCTCAGCGAAGACTGCCCTGCTCTTCGCTGGTAATTTAACTTACGAAAGCGACTTCATATCGATCACGAATCGATACTTGACGTCGCTTTTAATCATTCGCTCATAAGCGTCATTAATCTTTTGAATCGGAATAAGTTCGATATCCGAAACAATATTATGCTGGGCACAGAAATCAAGCATCTCCTGCGTCTCAGCGATTCCACCAATGAGAGATCCCGCTAAACTTCTTCGACCCATAATCAGGCTTCCCGCATGCAATTGCGGCGGCTTATCTGGCAACCCAACTAAAACCATATGCCCATCTCGCTTCAAAATGTTCAAATAGAGGCTGTAATCATGGGGAGCCGAAACCGTATCTAAAATAAATTCCAGTGTCCCTCGTTGCGATGTCATTGCCTCCCCATCACCTGAAACAACAACAGTATCAGCACCCAATCGCTTCGCATCTTCTATTTTATTGGGCGAGGTGGTGAACACCGTCACATGAGCACCCATGGCCTTTGCCAACTTAACCGCCATATGACCCAATCCCCCAAGCCCAACAACACCAACCTTCGACCCCTTACCCACCTTCCAATGACGAAGTGGCGAATACGTTGTAATTCCAGCGCAAAGCAAGGGTGCGACCGCCGCCAACTCAAGGTGCGGCGAAATTTTTAAACAAAATTCCTCTCTGGTTACAATGTCGCTGGAATACCCCCCATAGGTGGGAGTGGTTCCATCTTTTTCAAGACCATTGTAGGTTCCAACAAAACCATTTTCGCAAAACTGTTCCAGGCCATCACTACACGAATTACAATCTAAGCAGGAATCCACCAAACATCCAACACCAGCAAGATCACCGACCTTGAGCTTTTTAACTGAAGACCCAACAGCAACAACTTTGCCTACAATTTCGTGCCCAGGAACCATTGGAAAAATCGCTGGCCCCCACTCTTCACGAACCTGGTGGATGTCTGAGTGACAAACTCCACAATAGGCGATTTGAATATGCACATCATTGGGTCGCAGAGCCCTTCGTTCGAATTGAAAAGGCGCCAACGGAACTTTTGCCGCGGGAGCTGCATAGGCTTTCGTTTTGATCATCACTCACTCTCCTCTTCTATTTCTGCCAACGCCATCCGAAGCAGAACTGTAAATAACTAAGGTCTATTCGGGGCTGCGAAAAATAATCAAGCTTACTATAGTGATACGACAGATCTGCAAACACTGGATAATTATTTACCTCAAAATCAGCGCCCACAGCTAGTCGTGTATCATGAGACGTCCCCGCCCTGGGAAACTCCGCAATGCGGGTTACGTTCATAAGAAGACCATACTCAAGATAGGGTGTAAGATCGCCAGGCAGTGAAGCATTTGCATCGCCTCGAGGAAAACTATGTTTTAATAAGAGTCCATAGCCTAACTGACCCACCTTCCGCCCCTCCTGAACATCTGCAAAGGTACGATACTCGAGATCAATACCAATGGTAAATCGTGGTGTGAGATTAAACTCATAAACACCAATAAGACCCGGCCCCGACTTTACGGTCCCTTCAATTCCATCGGCGATCAAATTATTTTGGCTTATTCCGAGCCGATAGCCTCGATTGAAACCTGAGGTTTGCTCACCAAAAACAACCAAAGAAAAAACTAATCCCATCAATAGAACAAAGAACTTTACCATAGCAACACTCTTTCTTTTTATTTCCAACAGAGATCAAAACAATTATCACTGAAACCGATTTAAGTACAACTACCGATCACTCAAAAATCTTTTCGCGTATGACCCAAAAATGCTTTTTCTTTCGAGCAATAACAAAAAAAGGCGGGCGAAATTGCTCCTTTTTCGCTAACGCTTCAGAAACGCTCTGAATCGACAACTTTCGCTCCGGTAATCGATTATGCATTCTTACAAAATTAAAATAAAAGGCCTTACAGTCTTCGGGAGAACTAAGATAAAAATATTCCTTTAAAACTTGAGCGTCCACATCGTAGTAGTGAACTTCGAAACGGGGTTTACCGTTTTTATCGGCACCAGCATGGTATTGAACAGAATCGACTCTCATCACGTGGGCGTCTTTGAGTTGCATGGCCTCGCGAAGCTTTTTATCATTATCAACCAGAACATGATCGCAATTCCCACAAATCCGTGCCGAAATATCGTTATCCTCGCCGCATTGATCGCATATTTTAAAACGAAATCTATACCCACAGGGCTTCAGTTGCTTGGTTGAGCTATCGAGAGTCGCTCCCTGGCACTGCCGACCAAAATGCTCGATGACCAGCCCCTCTTCGTCCACGAGCCCCCAAAAATTATTAGTGACTCCGCATTGGGGACAAACCACTTCAACCGGAACTGAATCACTTCGGGGCTTGTCATCATCAATTTCAGGAGCAAACAAATCATGATCTTGCCCTGTGAAATCTAAAATCAAGCAGTCAACTTTACCAGGCGATAACCGAAGGCCTCTGCCCACGATTTGCTGATACAAGCTGACCGACTCCGTAGGACGCAAGATGGCAATAACATCAACATGAGGAGCGTCAAAACCGGTGGTTAACACAGACACATTCACTAAGTACTTTAGCTCTTTCAGCTTAAAGGCTTTAATAATTTCATCGCGCTCAAGGTCTGGAGTTTCACCCGTGACAAGCGCAGCCACAAAGGGCGGTAAGCTCTTCATGATCTCTATGGCATGATTAACGGAGCTGGTAAAAATCATGACGCCCTGGCGTTCTTTAGCCATATCGATGATATTTTTAATGATTAAGGGCGTGATTCGCTTCTGATCCTTCAAAAGATCTTCCACTTGAGCTTGAGCAAATCGACCATTTTGTAGTTTAAGGCTCGAAAAATCATAGCAAGCCACTGGGGCATCGATCATAAGCGGTGGAGTTAAATAGTTTTGATTAATTAGGTATCGAAGAGGTAATTCAAAGACACATTTTTTAAAAAACCTGTTTTCCTTGGTTTTCTGTATCTGCTTCTGGCTATGAAATTCATAAATCCAACCTAATCCGAGCCGGTAAGGCGTGGCCGTCAATCCCAACACACAGAGATCCGGGTTTTTATCGATTAATTGCTTTATAACAGATTGGTATTGAGTTTCTCCATCAACCGACACCCGATGACACTCATCAATAACAACCAAGGAAAAGTTATCAAAAAAAGCCTCCGATGCACGGGCTATCGACTGAATACTTCCAAAGATAACTTTCTGTTCGAAGTCTTTTTTGTTAAGCCCAGCAGAGTAAATTCCGGCCTCTAAACCGTAGGTGATATACTTAGCATGGTTTTGCTCTACTAACTCTCGCACATGCGCCATCACAAGCACTCGGCCTTTGGCGATTCTCGCAAGTTCTGCAATCACCAAGCTCTTACCCGCCCCCGTCGGTAAAACGATGACGGCCGGTTCTCTCTCTTGGCGAAAGTGATTTAAAGTCGCTTCAACAGCCTCTCTTTGATAGGGCCTTAGTTGATACATACTTGCTCATCTACCTGTTCAATTGGAGACCGATCGAAAAACACCTATTACTTAACAGCTTCAATCACACCACAGGCGATGCGCTTTCCTGAATTGCCGGTTGGTTGAGTTTTTAAATCGTCGGGGTCGTTATGAATAATAACCGCGCGACCGATCAAACCCTGAGCACCATCTACCAGCGACAGTCCCTTGAGAACGATGACTTGCTTTGCATTGCCTTTTCGATCGGCCGTTAAATTACCAAGATCGCCCGCGTGACGAACCTCTGAATCCATTGACCCATGGGCCATACTTCCGGGATTAAAATGAGGACCTGCCGAATTAAAATCACCACTCGAACAATCTCCCTTATCGTGAATATGAAAGCCATGGGCTCCAGGCTTCAAACCCTCGATCTCTGTTCGGATAGTTAGTTCGCCATTGATTTCAGAAAACTCTACTGTTCCTCTAAGATTAGTTTTAGGGCTCACTTTAAGAACAGCTTGAGCACGCAACGGTGCCACAGAGGCGGAAGAATCTCCTGTTTCTGTTTTTTGAGGCATCTGAGCACAGGCTCCAAAAACTAAACTAGCCAACCCTGTGATTATAAAATTTTTCATCGACTTTATTCCTTCCATTTTGCCCATTTAAACCCTTTTAGATTAACCCATCCTCCGTCTGAACCGTCACGACGAAGGGCATAAAAATCATTCTTAACACCAATCATCACTTAATCACAGCGGTCAAACCTAGGCAAAACAAAAAGTATGTACCGCGAATGAACAAAAAGATTGAATAGACTGTAACTTATTTTAAGCTTTTATGACAGACAGAGAAAGGCCGCAACATGAGACTAATCTTTTGGATTTTATTGAGTTGTTTTACCATCCCCACTCTCAGCCAAGCAAAGCGCTCTTCCTTGAGCTCTGATAAGAGCAGTTTCAGAGGCGAAATCTCCGTTCCGTCGAGTTTGCGCTACAAACCAAGCAAAGAACAGCAAAAAACAGAAGAGCAGATCGAAAAGAAAGTAAGAGCTCTTCTCAAAAAAATGACAATCGAAGAAAAAGTGGGTCAAATGACTCAAATCACCTTAGATGTGATTTCTAATAAATCTGAAAACTTTACGCCCCACCGAATTGAATCTGAAAAATTAAAAGAGGCCATCCAAAAATACCATATTGGCTCAATCCTCAACGTCTCAGGCGATATCGCTTTTCCCCTTGGGCACTGGCACGAGATTATTACTCAAATTCAAGACGAAGCCTTAAAGGATCGACTTAAAATACCTGTTCTTTACGGCATCGACTCGGTTCATGGTGCCCATTACACCCGCGGGGCAACAATTCTACCTCAGTCAATTAATATTGCGGCCACATGGACCCCTCGATTCCACAGAGAAGTGGGCCGAATCACCGCGCTAGAAACTCGAGCTTCGGGAATCCCATGGAATTTTTATCCCGTTCTCGATATTGGGCGACAGTTTTTGTGGTCGCGAGTGTTTGAAACTTATGGCGAAGATGTTTATTTGGCGCAAACAATGGCCCGCGAAAACATTCTTGGCCAACAGGGAGAAGACATGGGCTCTCGTGGCCGCGTCGCGGCCTGCATGAAACACTATATGGGCTACAGCTACCCAACTTCTGGAAAAGACAAAACGCCGGCCGCTCTCTCTGAACGCGTGCTTCGCGAGTATTTTCTTCCACCCTTTGCTGCTGCCGTCAATGCGGGAGCGCAAACAGTCATGATTAACACCGGTGAGATTGACGGTATTCCCACCCATGCAAACCACCACCTAATCACCGATATTCTCAAAGACGAACTTAACTTCAAGGGCTTCGCTGTTTCTGACTGGATCGATATTAAAAAACTATACGAACGAGACCACCTAGCCTCCTCTCCCGAAGAGGCTGTTAAAATGGCGATCATGGCTGGCGTTGACATGAGCATGGTTCCCTTTGATTTCAGTTTCGCAGAGATCTTAACTAAACTTGTAAAAAAGAGCCAAATTCCGATGAGTCGAATCGACGATGCGGTGTTTCGAATTTTACGAGTTAAATATCTCTTAGGACTTTTCGAAAATCCGTATCCCGACCAATCGCTTATCACCGAGTTCGCATCCCATGAATCAAGCAAAATCAATCGAGCGATCGCCGGCGAATCTATCACTCTTTTAAAAAACGAAAAAAATATTTTACCTCTCAAAAAGGGCCAAAAGATACTGGTTACAGGACCAACCGGCAATTCACTTGCCTCACTGAATGGTGGCTGGACTATTTCTTGGCAAGGAGCCAAAGAATCTGAACAACCGATCGAAAAGAAAACCGTTTTCGAGGCACTTCAGGATAACCTCGGCGAAGACAATGTTAAATATCTCCAAGGAACAAGCTTTAACGACAAAAAAGAAGACTATGACAAAGCTATCAGGGCGGCCAAAAGTGCTGATGTGGTGGTGCTATGCCTTGGTGAAAAAACCTATACCGAAATTCCTGGAAACATCAATGATCTCACTCTTGATGACGCTCAATTAGAATTTGCAAATGAGCTCTACAAGACAGGAACTCCCGTCGTAATTCTTCTACTGGAGGGTCGACCACGAGTCATTAGCTCCATCGAGCCACAAGCAAAGGCCATCGTGATGGGCTATCTTCCTGGCATGGAGGGTGGATTAGCTATTGCCGACGTGCTCACTGGTGCTATTAACCCAAGCGGAAAACTACCCTACTCTTACCCTCGACACCCCAACGATCTCTTGAACTATGACCACAAATACTCAGAGTCGAGCGAAGACAAAACCTATAAACCTCAATGGCCTTTTGGGTATGGATTAAGCTATTCAACCTTCGAGTACAGTCAACTGGAACTCAACAAAACAGAAATGAGCCAAAAGGGCGAACTCTTGGTCTCGGTCTTGGTTAAAAACAAGAGCAACCTGCCAGCCAAAGAAGTTGTTCAGCTTTATCTCTCTGACCTTTACCGACATTCTCTCACACCTCCTGTTAAGCAACTCAAGGGCTTCGAGAAGATCAGCCTCGAGGCTGGCGAGAGCAAAAAAATAACTTTTAAAATAACCATTGATGACTTGGCCTTCGTTGGGCGTCACGAGAAGAGAATTGCAGAGCCTGGGGACTTTAAGGTGCAAATAGGAACACTCGATTCTGTCTTTAGTCTGAAATAAAAAAAGAGCGAGAGTTGCCCTCTCGCTCTTTCCATTTACAAACAATGAGAACTTCTTTCGCCAAAGCTATGCAGAAATTTTATGCCAGTGCGTTCGATCATAATCCCAATCTTTTTCTTTGGGCAGGTCGACGCTTTTAATCGATGTGTATTTTCGGTCTCTCCAGTCGACTAGATAAACAACTTTTGATTTCTCGTCTTGAATGACATCGAGGGGCCGAGGGATCATTGCATTCGGCAACATTTGAACCTTTACTTTTTTTAGACTCTTAAAATACTGCGAATCTTTTTTCTTACGCATAACATCTCCTCTTTTCAATCCATCGGCTTTTTTTAAAGGAAGCTTTACCGCTTTACCACTCTGATACACTTATTTCTAAGAGAGCCTACTCCTTCAGCATCTTCTCAGATTGAGATAACAAAAATACTTCTGCACAGTGCCTACTCTGTTGAAAGTTTCGAATCCGTGCTTAAATAAAATTAAATTACTGGAGCACCTATGAAAAAAGATTCAAACAGGAGAAACGACTGGAATTTAGTTCCCCAAACAAAAATTCAGTCGAAAATTATCTTACTCTCTGCGGGAACAGCCCTTGTGATTGGAATTACGAACGGTTCGGTGATCTATACCTTGATTAGAAATAATTTTGAGTTTTTAAATAGTGCTCTACCACTGACTGAAGCGACCAGCGTGGCTCTTTATGAAGAACTACTCAAAATCAAATCTTACCTATTTGTTTCGAGCATTATCTTTGTTCTTCTATCTTTTCTTGGAGCGCTCTACATTTCGCATCGAATCGCAGGACCAGTATATCATATTAAAAAGATTCTCCATGACTACCAAAAAAACAACAACTTGCAAGCGCGAGTCAAACTGCGTCCTGATGATGATCTCCACGATTTAGCCGAAGCCATCAATCAGGTTCTCGATCAACAGCAGGGCAAAAAAGATTAATACCCGACTATTGAACTCCTGCATATCCATCGCTCTCGATACCGTAGCCAGCGTCTGGAGAAGCGAGGCCTTCGGCTTTGATGTTACGTTGGGTCTGCTGGTCAACATTGAGACCATTGAGTAGTTTATTAATTTTGGCCTCGAGAACTACTTGCTTGCTCGTACCCATGACCGGTTTACAAATTTCAACGGGGTTAACCATTGGATTTAAAATCTTCTCATCGCGGAGATTTTCTGAAAGTGGATCCTTCGCCAAAGCTTTCTCATGCATTTTTTCTTTCGCCCAACCAGCAACGTGTCCAAGATCCCAAATTGTGACCATGGCACCAGCAAAAGGAATGGCTCTCTTTCCAGCAAACTCCAGAGTTTTGTAGGCATACTGACTGGCCTTCGCACTGGCTGCTTTAGCCATCACTCCAAAGCGTACCTTGCCACCAAGGGCTTCGCTCATTCGCATCATCTGCTCTGACACTTTTGATAACCCCTCGAGAAATTTTTCATCTAGATTCCCTACGAGGTTAAAACGTTTTTCCGATTTCATCGATAATAAATCAATGAGCTTTGATAGTTGCTTTGACTCTTGCTCAATGCTCGCCATCTCAGTTGCTATTGAGGGGACCTTTTTAAAACCCGCCTGACTTGCAAACTGACCCAATTCGGATTCTAACTTTTCGAGAGCCTGTAACTGCTTCAGCACAGACATATTTTTAATATCTATGGCCTTGGCTCGCTCGGCGATCGCCTGAGCAGACCCACCGGCCTTTTCAATGGCTTGTAGCTCTTTAATGTTGCGTTCAAACTCTGTCGCCGCAGCCGCCAGTTTTTCTTGAATCATCGATTTTTTCGAATAGTAAATTCCAAGAGAAGATAGACTCACACCGGCCCCCGCCGCAATATGCAACTCTTGTTGTCTTAATACATTAACTGTACTCACACACTTTTCTATGCTCGTCAGTCGTAAACGGTATCGACCAGCTCCTGCCCCATCAGCGATGTTTTCGGCCATGTCTGTTATCGGCCCACCATAGAAATTTCCAGCTAAACAAATCTGAGCCATAAAGAGAGACAGTGTCTGAGCAGAAATAAATTTCATTGGGTCCTCCATCGAATGTTGATACATCAATGGAGTGCAAGAGCTATGCAACGGAAACACAAAACAATGGGTTTTGATTGATTCACACTGAAACAAGCGACAGTAATTGGCATTACAAGTATTAGTACTGTAAAAAAAATGTACCTTTGTAAGCGCTATCTCATTTTGAGACAGCGCTTTTTAAAGAAAGCTCTCAATGATTATTTGTGTTGCATCGGGGCCGCGGTTTGATGGTTGTTGGTTGCCATCAAACCCATCCAGAGTTCCTCCACTCCAGGCATGAATGAGACCTTCTACAAGAATTGTTTTCGCTTTGTTATTTTGATAGTCGCGCTGCCTATAACCAAGTTGAGTTGTCGTTGCTGGAACTTTTAACTCAACATATTTTTTATTACCAACAAAGTCGGCAATATAACGATCGAAGTGTCTCCCATTGACTAACTTATCGGCCGTCCCGTGAAACACCAAAACTTTTCCTTTAAAGTCACTAGGTCGGCAAGCGCTATTAGTAGGTCGACGAATAGAGGGCCCGGCCTTTAAATCAATCAATGCTTGTTCCCAGGTAGAACTCAGTCCGTAAGAGGTTCCCGAATGAAAGGCAACCCCTCGAAACACTTCGGGATGACACGATGCCAAGATACTCGACATCGAAGCTCCTGCAGACATTCCCGCTAGAAAGATTTTTCTAGAATCAATCGGATAAATCTTCACCAAACGTTTGATCTCTTTGACGATGTCTGAGGCCTCAACCCCTTCACGGGTCTGCTGCTCGGGCAAGTAGTATTCCCAACACTTTGACCAAACTCCCGGGTCTTGAGCTTCTGGATAGAGAACATAAAATCCATTTTTATCAGCCTGCTCTGAGAACCGAGTGATCTCAGCCACATCCTCTGGCGAAGACGAATAACCGTGCAAAACAACAAACAAGGGGGCCAAACCTGCGGGCTTTGATAGTGGTTCATGAAATAAAAATCGTGCCTCGGCGATTGGAGAAACTATTAAACACAGGAAAAGAATTACATTTTTCATAAACCCACCCTTCCATGGTGACTTGCCCTTAAGTGTTCTTGAAAGTTCATTGTTTAGCAAGCGTCCATTAGATTTCTTTTTAGGATTCGCTAGTTAGGCCCGAAGGGCGGCTCGAATTGGGGGCCTGTATTTGGGACTGAGCTTTTGGATGAAACTCATCAACAATCTGTAAATTATCGCTTTCAACCCATTCAAGTTTGAGTTAAAAGGCTTGCAACCAGGGAGTTTTCAATGAAACTAATTTTAAGCCTCGTCATCCCCTTGCTAATGGCTTCACCGGCCTTTGCGGATCTCGCTTACTTACGAATTGTAAAACCTCTCACCGAAGAACAGTGCCACAAAAATACAGAAATGCCTGCCATCTTTGATTTTCTACTCCGGGTGACCACAAAATACCCCATTATGTGGGCGAACTACTTTCATCCAAAAACAATTGGCTGTTCTCCCATCGACGAAAACCCTATTCTTTTCGCCCACGGTGTTTTCATGGGCGAGGCCAAGGATTTCGAAAAATTGATGCAAAACCCACCATCGTTTGGCTCCCACAAACTAGAAATCTATCTCCTTGAAGAACTTGAGGCCCACTATTACCTTTATGCCGACGCTGGTTTAGAAACCCTTCACGATGTCTTTGTTCGTAGGTTCAAATCTATGAACGAGGAAGAGTCAAAATTCGTGAAAACCATCTGCAATGGCGACCGAAAAATGTTATTAAGCGGCCTAGAAAAATCACCGAAGTCGGAGTCCGTTCTTCCAATTGTCAAAGAGAGCCATCAGTATGTTCTCCTTGGCTACGACCGCCTCACTGGCATCCTAAAAGACGGAACTAAAATCCCCATCCTACCCTTTGACCGGGATACTTACGGGAACGAGTGGAACTGTCTCTCACCTATAAAGTGGTAATTGGCGCATGCATCACTTTTTTGCTTATCTATCCCGTATGAAACTCATTGATCGCTGGAGCCTCATGAGGTGCACCCAGCGCGAAAACGTTCAGGAGCATAGCCTGCAAGTAGCCGTTATTGCCCATGCCCTTTGCCTCATCGGCAATAAGCGTTACGGTCGAACACTCTCTCCTGAACGCGTTGCTACTCTTGCGATTTTTCATGATGCCACCGAGGTATTAACGGGTGACCTACCAACACCAGTGAAGTATTTCAATAATGGCATTCGTGATGCCTATCGAGCCATTGAAGGCCATGCTGCCCAACAGTTACTTAACTTTTTGCCCCACGACCTAAAAGATTCTTACGAGGATCTTCTTTGTGGAAATGAAGAAGAAAAAGAAGCCCACTCCCTCGTTAAGGCAGCCGATTCGATTTGTGCTTACATAAAATGTCTCGAAGAAGAAGCTGCAGGAAATCGTGAATTCGCGGGTGCAAGAAAAACAATTGAAGCCAAACTTCGTGTATCAATGCAACTGCCAGAGGTGAAGGACTTCGTCCTGGAGTGTATTCCTAGTTTCTCGCTCACTCTCGACGAAATGAACCCACGATAACACGCCAAACGGCAGCGTCTGTCTTCAGTTGGGGCAAAGGCCTAGCGACTGCCCGCCCCCGGTTGCGATTGTTGATCCTCGTCTTCAACCCTTGATCCTACCGAATTAGTCTTCTTTGATCTAACCGCTTTTCGATCAGACACTGCGTTAGTTCGAGGTGTCTGAATACTAGCAATTTTATTGAGGGATTTTTTTATGAGGTCATTATTCTTATTCATCAAAGCTAAACAGGAGTTAAGTTTTGCTTGATAGGCAGCGCGCTCTCTGCTGCCGGCGCCATTATACTTATTTGCAGCAAAACTCCCAAATTGCGCATCTGTCATAGGCTTAAAACCGACGAGTTTCAAATAATAAATACTGGCAAAAACGGAATGCTCTGGAATAGCTGGAACACGGTAATACGTTTTGCCCGTTGTGCTTTTACATTTGATGGGATCAAGAACAGCCCCCCCAGGCGCACTCACACCATCCGTCCAATTTTCGCCATTCACCATTTGGTTTTCTGCAATTAAAAATTTTCTTTTCTCTTCTCCTATACATTGGGGAGGATTTCCTTTGGTACAGGACTTCATTTTCTGTTGGCCACAGCAAGGGGGAAGCTCATAAGGGTGGAGCGTTTCACAGGTCGTTCCCTTTCCCAAGAACGCTAATTCATTGGGTGCAAACTGACAGTCCTTGTAAATGGCAGCGTAAGCAGGGGGACGAATTTGTCCAATATTAGTTTGATCACACTGATCGAATTGATGACCCAAGTTTCCATAATGAGTTTCTGCTACAAAAACACAAGCTGTTTGCTTTACGGTTCTAAGCAAGTTCTCTTCGGAATTATAGGCTGATGGCTCATCCTTAAAAACTACTTTAATAGACTGAACACTCTTTTGAAGAATCGTAATAGCAAAACCTGATTCATCGGACTGAAGCGCTTTGATCCCTCGATTCACTTCACTCTCGATCCACCGATCGTCTTTGTTAACGCTAGAATTCAGCGAGGCCAACATCTCAGCAGTGGCCTCCGTGGCTTCGGTTCCGGCGGCACCCCCAGCAGCAAGAAGATTGTCGTGAGGAACAGCGAGAAAAGCGAGCGTGGCGAATATTAAATGAGTGAGACCCCGTTTGGAATAACGTCTTTTCCATTTTTCAATCATACAAAGATGGTAAATGACACTTACAGAGGAGTCAGGCAAAGAGCCTGGGCCCCACCTCAAACCCACCTTAGGTCCGTATTGGACGATCGCATGCGATCGCATGGGGACGGAGCCTAAATTTTCAAATTCTATCCGATTTTTGAGTCGGAAAAACTCCAAACAGTTCTTTCAGCTAACTTTCCTCTAAATCCAGGTGCGATTAATATTAAAACGAAAAGATGTCAGATACTTTTTGGCAAGAGCGCATAAATGGACGATCCTTTGGGGACGGAGCCTAAATTTTCAAATTCTATCCGCTTTTTGAGTCGGAATAGCGCCAAACAGTTCTTTCAGCTAACTTTCCTCTAAATCTCGGTGCGATTAATATTAAAACGAAAAGATGTCAGATACTTTTTTGGCAAGTGCGCATAAATGGCGACTAAATTGAAAGATCACCTAAAAAAGCGAATCAAAAGAGAAAAATTGAACGCACGCATCCCTTGCGAGCTGTCCCTCTTCGCGCTCTCGCGCTCGCTGGGTGATTTTGTAAAAATAGACTCGTTACATCCACTCTACGTCGAATCGCTGAGGCGACTCGCACTTTCAAACTCAGCCGCCGATAGTGGCTCTGCTAATTGAAGGGCTCCTTTTTTGATTCTCGCCACAACTTCTAAAATCCACCTAGCCTC
>JBEGVH010000023.1:0-60187 GCA_041178425.1 Pseudomonadota bacterium
TGCAATTAAGTACCCTTGGCCAAACCAACCGCCCCTACTGGGAGAGGTGAGCGTAAGTTCACCGCTCTAAAGAAAAAGACCCCCACCGCTAACGATGGAGGTCAAAATGACAAACTTAAACCCACAATTTAAGTTTCGGCGTTTTGTGCGAAGAGCTTTAGTGATCTTGCGCCTAGTTTTACTAGTGTGTGAGATCCTGAAGCGCTTTTTCGAAGAGTAGTATTTACATCTCAACTCTCTCGAACTCTCAAAGGTGGTACGTTTCTGAACTGTGGTCCGTTTTCGGAAGAGCTCGAAGAGAAGCCTCAGGTTTACTTTTAGTAGTTAAGACGATAACCGTTCCCGACCAAGGACGAGGGCGATTCACCCTAAGAGTGGGGAGTCGTATTCAAGGAGTGCGGGGCGGTTGGGGCGGCCGTTTTTATAGACCTGTAAAAAATCGCCTTGCCTTTTTTACAGAGGTATAAAAAAATGCCTTATGAGGTATTTGTCGCCCTTTATCAAGAATGATCTGAAAAAGAAAATGGTTTTCATTGGAGGTCCACGTCAATGTGGCAAAACCACATTGAGTTTATCTCTGTTAAAAAACGGTTACGAGGGGGCCTACTTCAATTGGGATCTCTTGGCCGACCGACAAAAAATTCTTGCGGGTCAATGGACTGACCAGCAAGAGCTCTTAATATTTGATGAAATTCATAAATACAAAAAATGGCGCAATCTTATCAAGGGCTACTACGATACTGAAAAAGAGGATCATAAGTTTCTTGTTACCGGAAGTGCACGACTCGATTACTACCGCCGAGGTGGCGATTCTCTTCTTGGTCGTTACCATTATTGGCGGCTCCACCCTTTTTCTCTTTTTGAGCCAAACCTAAAGTTGCCCCGCAAAGAGATCTATGAGCGGCTACTCACTCTTGGCGGATTTCCGGAGCCTTTTTTAGATAACTCTGAGAGAGAGGCTCGGCGTTGGCGAGAGTCTCGTATTACAAGGGTTATTCGTGAAGATCTTCGTGATTTAGAGGCCGTTCAAGAGATTCCTTTGATGGAGCTGTTTTATCAAAACTTGCGCTCCAAAGTGGGCTCCACCCTGGCGATTTCTACCCTTGCGCAAGAGGTGCAGATTAGTCCGGTCACTGCTAAAAAGTGGTTACGGATCTTTGAACAAATGTACTTGATCTTCACGATCAGCGGATACGATCGCCAGCTTACGCGAGCTGTTCATAAACCCATCAAGATTTATTTTTACGACACGGGTGAGGTGATTGGTGACGAGTCTCAAAAGTTAGAAAACTTAGTTGCGACCCACCTACAGAAGAAGCTCAATTTTATCGAAGACTATGAGGGTTATCGCACAAGGCTTCACTACGCCAAAGATAAGAACCAAAGAGAAGTCGATTTTCTAGTTATGGTCGATGGAAAAATCAAAGAACTCATCGAGGTCAAACTCAATGATCAGGCAATCAGTCCAAATCTGATCAAGTTTGCCGAGATCCTAAAGCCCGAAAAAGCCATTCAGCTCGTCAAGTTTACCGAAAAAAGTTGGAGTAAAAACAGACTCACTTTAACGGATCCGATTAAACATTTTGAGTCGCTGGGCGCAAAAGTTTAGCCAGGAGCAGTGAGCGTAAGCTTACCGCTCTTAAGAAAAAGACCCCCACCGCTAACGATGGAGGTCAAAATGACAAACTTAAACCCGCAATTTTAGTTTCGGCGTTTTGTGCGAAGAGAAGCCTCAGTTTCACTTTTAGTAGTTAAGACGATAACCGTTCCCGACCAAAAAAGCCTCCCGTCAGGTCCAGTCTGTGCTATTTATGGTGACATAATTCGTTTTTGCATGTAAAAACGAATTATGTATCCACGATTGTATAAGCGCCTAAAAAATCAGAGCTTTTTCCTGTTTGGACCGAGGGGGACGGGCAAATCAACCTGGTTAAGGGCGCAGTTTCCTGAGGCGACCTTCATCGATCTTCTGAGTGCCGAAAACTATCGTTACCTTCTGAGTAACCCTCATCGCTTGGCCTCTCTAATTCCAAAAGAATCAAAATGTGTTGTTATCGACGAAGTGCAAAAGATTCCAGAATTACTCGACGAAGTTCATAGGCTCATGGAAACCAAACAGATTCGATTTATTCTGACCGGGAGTTCGGCTCGCAAACTCAAGCGAGAAGGCGTTAACTTGCTGGCGGGGCGAGCGGTGCAAAGAACCTTCCATCCGCTCACATGTTGGGAGTTAGGAACAGATTTTTCTTTAGAGCAATCCCTGCAGCGAGGCTTATTGCCACTTGCGATTGCCGCCTCCGACCCAAAAGACTTTTTGTCTGCTTATGTAAACACCTACCTTCGCGAAGAGGTTCAGGCGGAGGGGATTGTGCGCAATTTGTCGGCGTACGCCCACTTTTTAGAGATAGCGAGTTTTTCGCAGGCTTCTACGCTCACGATGACAAGCATTGCAAGCGATGTCGGCGTTGATGCTAAAGTCATCGCTTCATACTTTGATGTAACAGAAGATCTTTTGTTGTCGATCAGAATTCCCGTTTTTTCGAAGCGGGCGAAGCGGCGATTGAAAAGTCATCCGAAGTTTTTCTTTTTTGATTGCGGGGTCTTTCGGGCATTGCGCCCAAAGGGGCCTCTTGATAAATCCTCCGAAATTGATGGGCCCGCTCTTGAGACTATGTTCCTTCAGCACTATCGAGCACTCGGTGAGTTTCTAAGATGGGACCAGCGTCTTCACTACTGGAAGACAGCCAATAATATTGAGGTTGATTTTGTGAGTTACGGTGAAGAGGGGCTTTTCGCTTTCGAGATCAAGCGAACGGCCCTTGTTCGCCAAGAAGACCTATCCGGCCTACGACTTTTTAAACAAGACTACCCTATGGCTAAGTGTTTTCTATTGAGTACAAGCCACGAAGAGAAAATCATTGATGATATTCAAATTATTCCGTTTGAAAAGGCGTTACAAAACCTGCCGGCTCTGATGGGGTTTGATTTAAAGATTTGAGGTTCCTCAAAGAGTTCACGGCCATGTGATCGATTTATTCGGCGTGGTTCGTTTTCGGAAGAGCTCGAAAAGTGAACCGAGGGGTTAGTGACCCTTCGTTGTTCTGTTTTGTTTAGTTCGGACGATGTTCGTTCCCGACGAAGGGTCAGGGCGCTCACCTGAAAGCCATCTATGTTACATAATCCGCAACGAGTTGCGGATTATGTAACATTATATTGCTATAAGCTGCGGATCTTGATAGACTGAGTCATCAGGAGTGGTTCATGTTTAAAAGAGCTTTGCAATTAAAGGAACTTGTACTCAAAAATAGTTATTTTCTGTTCGGGCCACGAGCAACTGGCAAAAGTTTTCTCATCGCCAGTGAACTGAAGGGTGCACTCGTTATTGATCTATTGGAAGACGCAGTCTATGATGATTTGTCACGGCGTCCAGAATCATTGGAAGAGTTGATTAAATCAACTTCGCAGCTTGTGGTCATCGATGAAATTCAGAAGTTGCCTAAGCTGATGGATGAGGTCCATCGATTGATTGAAAAAAAGAAGATTCGTTTTCTTTTGACTGGAAGTTCTGCTCGCAAATTACGACGGCAAGGGGTTAATATGCTCGGGGGGCGAGCCCGTGAGGCGCATCTGTTCCCTTTAACGTACCATGAGCTTGGCAATAAATTTAATTTATTAAAGTATCTCAATTATGGTGGCCTACCATTAATTTATAAGTCATCTGAGCCGATCGAAGATCTCCGCGCGTATTGTAAAACGTATTTGAATGAAGAAATTAAAATTGAGGCAGCAGTTCGTAACTATGACAGGTTTGTACGATTTCTTGAGACAATGGCTGTGAGCAATGGGCAGGAATTGAACTACGAGGGGCTTGCGTCAGATTGTGGTGTGCCAGCAAGGACTCTTGAGGGCCACATAGAAGTTCTAAAAGACACTTTGATAGCTTATGAATTACTTCCATTTACCAAGACCCTAAAAAGAAAAGCTGTCACACGATCAAAGTTTTATTTTTTCGATCCTGGAATCGCGAATTTTTTTGCACAGAAGTTGCCCATGCCCGAAGGTTCATCTGATTTAGGGACATGCTTTGAACAGTTTATTATTAATGAAGTTCGAGCCTATCTTGATTACAGCAGAAAACTGAGCAAATTAACTTACTGGCGTTCGAGAAAGTCGGAGGTTGATCTTATCGTTGGCAAAAAACTGGCGATAGAGATTAAATTTGGTCAGAAATTCAAGCCAGAGTACGCTGATGGTTTGATGGCCCTACGAGAAGAGGGCCTCATAGACAGGTATGTAGTTGTTGGTCGATTCCAAACAGCCGGAACTTATCAGGGCATTGATTATATGAGTTACAAAAAGTTTTTGAACGAGCTTTGGAGTGATAAGCTGGGTTTAACGTAATACAAGAGTGAGTGAGCTTTTCCGGAAACTGGCGTGAGCCGTAGTCAGCAGTCTTCAAACTCTTCCGAATATAAAATATATTTTACAATAAGTGGTTTTAATATAAACTATAGTTAATATTATGGAGAAGTTATGCATATGCCAGCTAAAGCCAAGAAAGCATTGAAGGATCTTGGTCAACAAATCAGAATTGCTCGAAAAAGGCGCCTGCTAACCCGATAGACACCATAGGAATCGAGTTAATGGACGCGCGATTGCCAAAAAAAATCAAAACCAAAAAACAAGGTCTTGATAATGATTTCTAAGGAATGCTTTGTTTATATTCAGCTTCCAGGCACTTTAAACACAGTCACTGCGGGAAAAGGTATTTCAAACAGTACTCAATGAGGGCGTCCACGGCCCACTTCGTGATGCAGCTCCCGATAGCTGGGGCCGATTCATTATTCAAAAAAACACCCCCCCATCGGAACACGATCCCGATCACCCCAGAAATCATGGGTTTATTCATAATGGCAACGGCTATCGACTCTCTCCGGTCTATGATTTAGTTCCAAAGGCGGAGACGGGCAGCACAAGATACCTGGCCATGCAAGTTGGCGATCTTGGGAAAGTTTTTAATCAGCAGAATCTTTTTTCCAGAGTAGGCGATTTCGGGCTTGAGGTCGATGAAGCAAAAGCAATTTTTAAAGATACAAAGTCTAAACTACAAGGGTGGCGATCCTTTTATAAAAAATTGAATCTTTCCTCATTGGATCTAGAATATCGTGAGGGCGCTTTTAAACATTAGGAAAATCTGTAGCTCAAGGCCGGAAGGCCATCTCTAGGCCGAGGTCTCTTTTGATGGTTTAGCTGAAAATAGGGGTCACCATAACTATATTAGATATAATATAAATCCAATGTTATTATCGATATTATATCTAATCTAATATAATAACCATAGTGTTTTGCTAAATTATATGATATCTACTATAGTAATGCTTAGATTGAGGATTTATGACAAAAAGAAAATTAGAACCAGAATCTCATTTAGCAAAGTTTGTTCGCAAGCATAGAAAATCATTGGGGTACAATCAGGAGCAATTTGCTTTAAGGGTGGGTGTCGGGCTTAATTTCATAAGGGACCTCGAGCAAGGGAAGATATCTGTGCGGTTGGACAAAGCAAATGAAGTCCTCGCTTTTTTTGGCTATGAATTAGTACCCCAGTTAAAAAGTCATGCCCCAATGAAAACAGACGAAGTAGACCTCAAATGAAATCAGAGAAAGTCTATTTTAAAGGGTTGCTAGCCGGAATTATATCAGAAGAGCCCACTGGTGAAATCTCCTTTCAGTATGACCCAAATTATCTTGCCGATTTATCTTTACCCCCCATCAGCGTTAGCTTGCCTAAGCAAAGCGAGCCATTCAAGGGCGATGGTTTACCATCGTTTTTTGATGGATTGATCCCCGAGGGATGGTTATTAACTCTTGCTGCCGAACAATATAAACTAAACCCTATAAGGGATAGATTTTCGCTTTTATTGGCAACATGTCAGGATACAATTGGTGCAGTAACAATCGGTGCGGCAGCCATTCGTGAGCCCAAACATCCACAGAAATGGGATCAGGTTGAATTAAGAATTTCCTTGAAAGAGCTCAGCAGAAAATTTGATCGTTGTTTATATTGTTACCAGCCAATCGATAATAAACAAGAATTCCTTTACCATCGCAATTGTTCACTCGAAATATTTAATACCGAAATTCCGCCAGTCCTTGATTTTGATAATGAAAAAATTAAGGAATTGGGCTTGCAAACAATTAACGAAAAACTTGCTGTGCCAGGAGTTCAAAAGAAAATATCTCTGTCTCTTGATGAAGAGACTGGCAAGAATGGCCAAAGAGCCTTTCGAATGACCGTTGCTAATTTATGGGCGCGCTACATTTTAAAGCCAAAAAGTAACCCACCCCATTTGCCGGAAAATGAACACTTGAACCTTTTAATGGCGAGACAAGCCGGAATAAAAACTGCCAATTCTGGTTTGCTTCCATTAAAAAATGGACAGCTAGCATTTATTTCTGAGCGGTTTGATCGTCCCCAAAGCGGAGGTAAGAATCATATGGAAGATTTTTGCCAAATTCTTGGAAAAAGACCAGAGCAAAAATATATTGGAAGTGTAGAGCAAGTCGGCAAACAACTTAGAAATATTACTTACATCAATGCGCCAGAAGACAACATATTGAGATTATTCGAGCTCGTTGTCTTTTGTTATCTAACAGGAAACGCCGATCTTCACCTCAAAAATATATCTGTATTATGGAGTCCCATGCCATCCCTATCCCCGGCCTACGATTTATTGTGCACTGATGCTTGGATAAAAGATGATGAAGAAACAGCACTTTCGATTTCTGGTAAAAAAAATAAGCTGAATAAATTAGATTTCGAAAAATTATATTTACACTTAGGAATCAAACCAAAAGTTGCAAACAATGTGTACGCTCACATGGCAAAACAAATTCAAAACTGGCAGGAATTGATAGATGCTAGTTATTTAGAAGAAGAGTACAAAGAGAAATTCAAAGAGCTTCTCCATAATAGGGCAAAAACACTATTTTCTTAAGTTGCAACCGCCACCGAAGCCCCATGGTTCAAACGCTCCCCTCGGAGCGGTTGGGGCGGCCACCCCTACCGCAAATTCTTAAACGCCACTCGCAGCGACTCCTGCCAGAGGGGCATCTCTAAGCCGAGGTCTCGTTTGAGCTTTGCTTGCGACAACCGAGAGTTGAGCGGGCGTTTGGCGGGAGTGGGGTAATCGCTCGAAGGGATGGGTTTTATGGTGTTAACCTTTAACGAGTAACCAAACTCAGGCGCCAACCGAAAAATCTCCGTCGCAAACTCATACCAAGAGCAGTAACCGCCACCGCATACGTTATAAACTGAGCTCATGCAAACAATGTTACTTTAGATTCGACCGTTTGGATCCAAGCTCTATTATTCAAATACCAATCAATTGTGGAGGCTAGGCTCTCTTCAAAACTCTGATGATTCGGTTTGTAATTGAGCTCTTTCCTGGCTTTTGAATCATCGACCGCATATCTGAAGTCATGACCTGCACGATCCTCCACAAAAGAAATTAGCTCCAGATAGCTTTTCCCATTGGGCCGCGGTTGCTTGGAGTCTAAAATCTTGCAGATCATTTCAATGATTTCAATATTTCGCCTTTCGGTTCCGCCGCCAAAGCAATACGATTCTCCTGGTTTGCCGCCCATCAACGCAGCCCAAATACCATCGCAGTGATCCTCAACATGAATCCAATCGCGAATATTTAAACCTGACCCATAAACAGAGAGTGACCTCTCCCGTAAGGCACTCAAAATCATTCTGGGTATCAATTTTTCGGGCAACTGCCGCGGGCCGTAATTATTTGAACAGTGGGTAACAATTGTTGGGAGTCCAAACGTATGGAACCAGGCCTTCACCAAGTGGTCTGCGGCAGCCTTGGTGGCCGAGTAGGGTGATCGGGGTGAGTAGCTTGAAGTCTCAGAGAATGCTTGGGCGTGTTCTTCAAGTGAGCCAAACACCTCGTCGGTGGAAACTTGCAGAAAAACGAAATCATTTTTTTCTTGATCTGTGAGCTTCAGATAATAATTTTGGGCAGCTTCCAGAAGATTATGCGTGCCTAATATGTTAGTGTGTATAAACAGTTCAGGAGAGGCAATCGCTCTATCAACGCTTGATTCAGCGGCAAAATTAAGAATAGCTTTGGGACGGTGCTGTTCAAATACTGAAGCCATCAAAGCACGATCAGCAATATCGCCCTTGATGAAGTCAAAAGAGGGGTTTCCAGTGAGGCCCTCAAAGTTTATTTCATGCCCAGCATAGGTTAGATTATCAACGACAACCATTTTAATATTTTTGCGAAAAAGAAGTCGCAAAAAAGAGCTTCCTATAAAGCCCGCAGCCCCTGTGACGATCATTGAATATTGAAAGGGTCTACTTTGAAGCCTCATTTTTGATTTTAATCTTGAATTAGCGCAAGAATTTGCTGTTGAAATTGTCGGAATGAAAACAATCGATCAACTTGCTCGTGTAGCAGCCACTTTTGTTGTTGTTGAATCTGCCCGATTTGGCCAATCAAATCGACAATAGTTCCAATATCAGTAAAATCATTGAGAACGATAGGCCATGGCTTGGTGTAGGGCCCAAGTTTCTGGTTTGATAGTGTTTCGGCAGCACCAATCGGCCGAGCGATAACTGGCACCCCTGAAGCTAAGCTTTCAAGCGTGATCATCTCAAAACCTTCATAAAGTGAGGGAATGATCAGTATATCGGCTTTCTGATATTCCTTTGGCATGTCGTCAAGGTTGAGATCACTAACAACAGAGGTATTCTCGAATACCTTGAATAAATCTACATTCTGCTTTCCCGCCGAAATAATGCGTAATTCCATTTCAAATCCGGATCTAGTCTCTGTTTTGATTTGGGTTTCTAATTTAGAGGCTAATTTCAACAAGGCATCCAGACCCTTTGCTGCTTCAAGTCTTCCAACAAAAAGAATTCGAAGTCTTCCATTTAAGGAATCAGGTTCGCCTGGCTGAAACCGATTCGTGTCGACGCAATTATTGACAACAAAAATTTTTTCAGGAGCAATTTGATAAAATTGAACGAGTTCATTTTTCACTCTCTCACAAACAGCAATGATTTTTTTTGCTTTTGAAAAAGCAGAGCGTTCAAAGTATCGATATAAGAAACCCAGGCGGGCCTTTTTTAAATGCTCTGTGGCCTCAAGAAAACCAGCCATCGTTCCGTGTGCAAAGACAATCTCATTTTGAATAAATGCGCACTGAAATCCATGGGAAATCGTTCGAAACCCTTTCCATCGGCAATAACACGAAGTTAATATGGAAAATAAAATCCACCCCAATCTCGAATAAATTCTCGGGAAGTGGCCATTTAGCTTTCGGAGGAGCCAAAAATCTTGGGCAGAAAGAACGTCACATTTTTCAAGGCTCTCTTTCACGTAGAAAGCAACTCGTTCTACGCCCCCACTTTCAGATAAGCCATTATAAGAAATTTGGGTGAAGTGGGTCATGCTTAAGACGCTCGAATGGCTGGGCCCAAAACAAAAATCTTGTGGGTGCGCAGCCGACTAAAAAGTAACATCGATAGAAAGATCTCAGTAGCAATCAAGGCGAGGGCTGCACCAGTCACAGCCCATTGTGCAACAAACGCATAAATAACAAATGCATTAAAGATGGCTGCTAATATGTAGCTATTGCAGTAGGAATATTGGTGTCCGCGCGAGAGCAAAACCTGTGAGCCAAACACTCCATTGAGACCCGCAAACAAAGGTAAAAACGCTAAGACCTGAATCAAGGGCACGGCATTGGCCTGCCCTTTACCAAACACAAAAGGTATAATATAGGGGCTGGTGACGAGAGTTCCAACGCCCATGGTAATTCCAATCATCACCATCACGGCTAAGTACTTTTGTAAGTTTTTAAGCGCATTAGCAGTGATTTCATCTTTGAACGCTCGCTGCACCTTCGGAAATACAGCCATCGTCAGTGGAGTTTGCAGGGTGACTAACGCCGTTGTGATTCGTGTTGCTAAACTGAAATAACCAGCAGAGCTGCGATCGAGCATGAACCCTACTAAGAGAGTCCCGGTGTTATTAAAAAAGTTGGCACTGAGGTTCGCTAAGAACACATACCAGCCGTCTTTCACAATTTTTTTTATGACTGTAAATTGTGGACGAACGAGCTGTATGTAAGGTTTTGCAGCCCACAATCCCATTCCACAGGAGAGCCCCCAGCCAAGACAATTTAACCACATTGCTATGTTAACATCTTCAGGACTTTGCACTAGTGGGAAGATCAAAACTGTTGCTACGATTCGTGAAGTTATCTGAAAACCAGAAGTTTTGAAGCCTTGTTCGAGGCCCAGGAAGATCCATTGTGGCTGTAGAGATTGCGCGATAACAGCAACAAATCCGGCTAAGAACAACTCCGCATGATCGTGAACAAACGGCACAGCAAAATAACTGCCGAACAGCAAAACACCACAGGCAGCGACAAAAACCATTTTTGCGAAATACACCGAACCCACATACTGCCGCAAGCCACTTAAGTCGTCACGGCGGATAGCCACTTCTCTTGTAGCGGTCAAATAAAAACCGTAATCAACCAAAATCAGGAAGTACGAAATAGCAGACTGAACGATACTCATAGTTCCAAAGGTTTCACTGCCAAGAACCCGCACTAGATACGGTAGCGACACCAGGGGAATGATGTAATTAGTAATTTGTAATATGAAGAGCGCAATAACATTAATTGCGAGCTGTTTGTGCTTCATGATTCTTTTCTATTGTCTCCCTGTCCACTTGTCATCAAGGGAGTTGATTGAACAGGAGCATTTTTTTAAAGAGTGCTTTAAACTTTTCAGTCCTTGCCTGATTTGAAAAATTGGCATCAAAATAGCCTATCGACTCTGGCCAAAAGAGCGTCCTGTCGTTGCCTAGAGTCTTAATTTTTTCAATAAACCCTGATGCGTCTCGACATTGCAAAATATTGGGAGGCCAAGGCTGTTCGAGGCCCCTAAGTCCAAAGGGTGTCGCGAGAAGAGTCTTTCCGTGAGCGATTGCCTCAATGGCTTTGGCGTTCATACCGGAGCCGCTCCAGATCGGAGAAACTACCGCCAGGGCATTATCGTAGTAAGTACTGGTGCTATCAACCGTTCCAACGATCTTGAGGCGAGGATGTTGCAAAGTAGGGCTCAGTTTTTCCATGCCAAAGCCAATAACAATCAAATCATTTTCGATATGATCGAGAACATTTTTGACGAACCACTTAAGAGCCTCTTTATTCGGTTCAAAATAAGATCCGCAGAAGAGCAGATTGTTAGCGCTTTTCGAATCGGCTTCGCGCTTTTCTTTTTTCGGCGTGGCAAGTCCCAAGGGAATAATGTGCACAGTTCGCTCACCATACAGCTCGATGAGGCGCTCTTTGTCATTTACAGTGAGTGTAATGATCTCGTCTGCATATTGAAACGCAGCAAGTTCATTGGTTTTTACTGCATGGCTAGTGATCCACCGCAACAGCGGATTTTTAATAATTTGCCCGTAGTAATCTGACTCGACATTGTGAAATTGGGTGATGATCGGTAAGAACTTTGAAGTCTTTTTAATGGTCTCCGCCAGGTGCCCCAGAACGCTATGATCGACAAAAACCAACTCAAAAGCCTCACTTTTAATCAAGCGTTGAATATTGCCTTCAAAAGTAGGGGAGTTCCCACCCCAATATCCCCCAAAGGCTAAAATTAGCCGCCAAATCTTTCCCGGAAAGCTAAACGACCAATTTGAAAGGCTGGCGATTGTTACGAGTTCGAAGTGTTCTGCAAGCAGTCGATGATTGGCTTGGGTTAATGCGACCCCGCCCCCTTTAATAGGGGTTTCCTGAGGATGGTGGGTTGAGATGAACAAACAACGGCGGTTTTTTTTCACATCTTTAGATCACGCAAAAATCAGGGCTTGTCAAAGGGGCTTCGTTTTCTTGCTTAAGTTGTTGGGCGGTGCTAGCTTGCATCAACAATGACTGAGAAACCTGCGTTGGTAAGCGTAATAATTCCGACTTTTAACCGTGGCCACCTCTTAGAAGAGACGATCCCCACTTTTCTGCAGCCGGAAGTAGGTGAAATTATACTCATTGACGATGCCTCAACCGACGATACTGAAGAGGTTGGCCATTGGCTCGTTGGCCAGTACCCTCGCATTCGATATTTTCGCAATGAGAAAAATATTAAGCAGACGGGGTCGAAGAACCGCGGCATACAAGAAGCTCAATTTCCATATATTTATTTTGGCGACGACGATTGTTACCTCATGCCCGGTGCCATGAGTCTTCTTTTGCAGGTTTACGAAGAGCAGGGGGCTCAACTTTGTGGGGCGCGGGCCCTATTTATGCCCGCTGGCACCCAAGGAACGCCAGCTCAGTATTGGGAAGCTCATCAAAATGATTTGGTCAGTGACCCCTCTGAAATTGTGAATCTTAATCTTCTGAAGTTTAACTTTCAGTTGGGCTGCGCCCACCCCATTGAATTTCCCGTTTTGCATGCGTGTTTTTTAATTAATACAGCAGACGCAAAAAAGGTTTCTTATCACACGGGCTATATTGGCAATTCTTTTCGAGAAGAAACCGACTACACCTTGAGGTGTAAGGATCAGGGGATGAAGCTGGTTTATTGTTCCCAAACAGCCCAAGTCAACCTGCCTCCCGAAAGGTGCTCTGGCGGGTCGCGATCGACCAAATGGAAATACGAATACTACTCGTTCGTGAATAACTTTCATTTTCTCAAGCGCAATGAATCGATTTTGCGGGCCTTGGTGGGGCCTTCATTTAACAAATACGTTTTGCAGTGGCGCTTTTTTGGGGGGCGATTCACTGCTCTGGTGCAAAAGCTGTTTCGATTTTAGTGGGCATGTGAGTGGTAGCACCTAAGCGTCCCCCTTGTCGTCGGCATCCATCAACATAGCCTTTTATTAATAGGCCAATTTGATAAAAATACCCTTTAGTAAGGGCTCGCCAGATATTGCGAAGAAAGTCTAAAAAATAAAACAAGTGGATAACCGAAGGGCGCGACTCTGGAAAGTATTTACGGAGATAGTCGATCAAGAAAAAGCGATTTCTGGTTTGATAGTAAGGAATCGGCGAGCGTTCGCCCCAGTCTTTGGGCACGGGCAGGAGCTTTCGGAGGGTAAATTCACTAAAATAAAGCACGTTGGTATGCAGACTAGCGAGCATTCCAAAAATATGATCATCGAGGGTAATAAACAAGCGAGCATCAGGCAGCCCAATCTTCTGCACGAGAGATTTTTTAACAAACATCCCTTCGAAGCAGCCATAGTTCACAAAAGTAAACTCCTTACCGCTCATATAATTGTCCGAAAACCAGGAAAATAGGCCTAGTTTAGTCGAAAAATAACCACTCCAAAGAAAGCGTTCGCCTTCCACTGTCAATTTTGAACCATGAATGCACTCTGAGACATGGCTATACTTTAAGCAATGCTGGAGGGCTTTAGGTAATATCACCACATCGTCATCCATCAAAAACAGCCACTCGCTGGTGTCTGCCATGGCTAGTCTTACGCCCTCATAAAATCCGCCGGCCCCGCCAATATTATCTTTCAGTCGAACGTATCGAAAGTTTTTTTGTTGATAGTAGGATGAAGATAAAACGAAGTCTTGTGTGCCGTCGGTGCTGGCATTATCGATCAATAGCACCGAATAATCGGGGTAATCGAGTTCAAATGTTGATTTTAAACAGGCTTTTAATAGCTCCAAACGATTAAAGGTCACCACAATAATGGTCACCTTTGGTTGTTTTATTGAAATAGCCTCAACATCCGTCATTTACACTTTACCGCGCTTTTTCGCTTTTTAGAAGGAGCTTAACAAGCCTAGCAATTCAAGTAAAGACAACTTTTGCGGGTTGCCAACAAGGTCTGATAGACTTTGAGCGAGTCTTCGAATAGGTTCGAAGGCATGGAATTACAAGGTTTAAAATATTTGGTAGTCGGGGCGGGCTTTTACGGTGCAACCATCGCTGAGCGGATTGCTTCGGTGCTCAAAGAAAAGGTCTTGGTGATCGATCTTCGGGAGCATATTGGCGGGAATTCGTTTTCTTACGCAGATAAAGACACCAATATTGAGATCCATAAGTACGGAAGTCATATCTTTCACACATCGAACGAACAAGTTTGGGCCTATATTAATCGCTTCACCAGCTTCAACTCTTACCAGCATCGAGTGCTGACTCAGTATCAAAACAAAGTTTATTCGATGCCTATCAACCTGATGACCATCAATCAGTACTACGGCAAAAACCTAACCCCGGCAGAAGCAGAATCCTTCATCAAAGCAGAAATCGCCCGTGATCATATCGCTAATCCGAGAAATCTCGAAGAAAAAGCCATCTCTCTCATCGGCCGGCCCTTGTACGAAGCCTTCATCAAGGGCTATACCCAAAAGCAGTGGGAAACCCCATTAACCGAGTTACCCGAGAATATCATTACCCGCTTGCCAGTTCGCTTTAGCTACAATGATCGCTACTTTAACGACAAATATGAAGGCCTACCGGTAGATGGTTATGGTAAAATCTTCGAGCGCATGCTCGATAACCCACTCATTGAGGTGAAGCTTGGGGTTGATTATTTCGCTATTAAAGACAAGATTCCTGCTGATTGCCTCGTGATCTATACCGGGCCTATTGATCGCTATTTCAACTTCAAACACGGCAAGCTCGCCTGGCGCACCACGGACTTCGAAGAACAACGCGTACCCGCCAACGATTATCAGGGCACGAGTGTCATGAATTATGCTGACCTTGATCAAAAATTCACGCGTATTCACGAATTTAAGCACTACCATCCAGAGCGCGAGCAATCGAAAACTGAAACGATTATTTTTAAAGAGTATTCTCGATTCGCTAAAGAAGGTGATGTTCCCTATTACCCGGTGAACACCGAGAAGGATAAGGCCATCTTGGCACAATACAAACAAGAAGTAGAGCAGACTAAGAATGTGATTTTCGGTGGGCGCTTGGGTAATTACGTGTACGTCGATATGCACCAGGCGATTGCGATGGCGTTGAATATGTTTGAATCTAAAATTAAGCATTAAACTGACAATTATAGGTATGTAACACGCCCATGGCCCATATAACTCAAAGTATTGCAAATTTGATTGGCCCTTCACCAAAGTTATTCAGTGAAAATGTCGACGTCCTTTATCACCAGCCCACAGAGGCTAAATACGATTTAGACCTGAAAGCTTGGTTTGGGTCTGCCGGCAGTACTATAAACTTTAAAAGTTATGTCAATTCACTTTATTCTCAAAATATTTGGCCATTAAATTCCAAAGTCAAAGAAGTCTCGCTCTTTCTCAGGGGCCAAGGCAATTGCACAGTGCGGTTAATTGAGCTTAGCCGATACGATGAAACTACACTGGTTGATGCAACAGTTCAGCTGAACAAAACTGAGGGTATGCACATTAAATTCAACCTGAAGAAAAATTGTATTTATTGGCCGATAATTGAATTTAAAACTGACGGCAATCTGACAACGCTTCAATGGTGTGTTGAGGTTTTGGCGAGTGATTTAAGAGAAGTCAAATTTGCCATTATTTCGACAACATTTAAGAAAGAGCGCGACATCAAGGCGACAATTTCCAATCTTGATTCGTTTTTTCTCAAAGCCTCAGAAAAACCACGGTTTTTTGTAATCGACAATGGGCAGACCCTAAACAAAGATGATTTTCCTCCAACTGTGAATTTGATTGCCCAAGAAAACCTCGGTGGAGCAGGCGGGTTTACGAGAGGCCTGAAAGAAGCTAGTGCCTCCGGTTGTAGTCACTTTTTATTCATGGACGATGATATCATTGTAGAGCCTGAATTATTGGCCCGAATAATTCGGCTACAGCGTATTAATAGTAACGATGTAATGCTGGCGGGGGCTATGCTAGATAGCTATTCCCCTACTGATCATTATGAATGTGGCGCCAAGGTTGCCTACGAAGGTTTCAGCCTGGTACCACAACTTCACAGAATATCACTTTGCAAACCGGAGAATTTTTTCCGAGCACTTCAAGAGCTGGAAAATATCGATTATGGTGGCTGGTGGTGTTTCTCTTTTTCGCAGACGAATTATTTCCATATTGGGGATCCTCTCCAAATTTTTATTCGTGGAGATGACGAAGAGTTTTGTTTGCGTGGGAAGACTTTAGGGATCAACACAAGACCACTTGCGGGAGTTGGGGTTTGGCACGAGCCCTTTTATGCCAAAAATATTTCATGGATAAGATATTACCTTGTGAGGAATCGTCTTCTAATTGCCAATAAATATTCGTCAAAGCCTATCGGCCCCTACCTAATAAAGCTGATTGCCAAGGATTTTCTGGGAGCAGTGCTTCGATATGAATATGATGCTGCCTATGCTATTTACCGAGGCCTAAAGGATTTTTTAAATATTAATCAACTATTAGCTGCAAGTCCTGCAGACACCCACGCTGATCTAATGGCTAAAATTAAGGGCTTTTTACCCAAGCTAGAAATTTGCGAACATTCTCCAGTCCAACAAATTAAACCACCCAAGTGGCAAATCAGGCTGCGGCTGCTCATCTTGAATGGGCACTTATTGCCAATTGTAAAGAAAACCCAAATCATTAATTTGGCTGATTTTAGTTGGGCGAATATATTTTCGAGTAAGGTGAAGGTCGTTGAGGGTACGCCAGGAAAAGCAAAATCATACTCATTAAATCCGATTCTAGGAATGTATCTAATGGTACTTTTTTGCTTAACTCTGGCCCGTGCCGCAGTTAGGATTTGCGTTCAATCTAATACATTTGCGCGGAGCTTTAGGTATGCCAGCAAATGAAGTTCACTAGGCTTTTTTCTTAAATGAGCGGTAGATTAATAATATAGGCCAGCCAAAAAACCGCAAAAGCTTTTCGATTTTTTCCTGAAAAATTATTAGCTGATCTATCTTACGCTCAATGCGATCCAGCCGCCACTTCAATTGGAGGTTAGCAAAGCTTTGATTTAATATTGGCCCGAGGGCGGTGGGATTTTCATTTAAGTATTTGCGTAGCCAATCATTTCGTACTGACGTGTCATAAAAACGGTGAAGGTTCATCTGGCGTGTAATTGTATTCGAGTTCTGATTTTGCTCGGAATCAATTCGATGATGGTAAAACGCTAAGACCTCTTGAATGCAGCCAATATCATATTTTAAAAGTACTCTAACATTAAATTCCCAATCGCCAATGACAGCAAAATCTTCATTAAAAAGGCCGACCTCGGCAAGGACGGCTCTTTTAAAGAAAAACGTAAGGTTAGGTATATTATTAAGAGCAAGCTCTCGCCCCAAGTTCACTGGGTTATGAGCTCTATAGTATGGGCCCTGGTTGATCTTTTGAATTCCCGTTTCGCTGATTACTTCATTGATAACATCCGCGTGGCAAGTTACTCCACCATAAAAGAAATTTTTAGGGTCGATTAGGAAAGTAACTGCTTTTTCAATAATTGCTGGCAACCAAGTGTCGTCGTCATCATGAATTACAATTAGCTCACCCTCAGCAACTGATATTCCAAAATTCGAAGCCTTTTTTCTGCCGATCGATTTGGCATGGTTAAATACTTTTAGCTTAGGTATTTTTGAGGTAAATTGAGGTATGATGCTATTCAATGCCTCCTTTGGGCCACCGTCATTTACTAAAATAACTTCAAAATTCTTGTAAGTTTGGTTTGCTATTGAGATTAGAGCGCGCTCCAGAAGTAAAGGTCGATATTGGGTGCGGACAATTACGCTTACTAATGGTTGCGGTGAAATTGGAACTTTTTTATTGGCAAGAGGATTTAATAAAAACATAGATGCAGTTCCTTAGACAATTAGGCTAATAGTAATTGGCTTCTCTATTCGTTGGCGAAAAGAAAATACTTAGACTGGGATTAATAGGGAAGCAAAATCCACCATTTGGTGGGGGGGCACAGTTGAGTAGTGCTGCGAGTTAAATTCAATTCCATTTGGCTTTCAAAGCCCGAATTGCTAGCAATGCCTATAAACATGATAAAAAATAAAGGTTCAAATGCGGATTGCAATTCAACTTTTTGGGCATCTAAGGACTTTTGAGCGCTGTTATAGTGGGCTTCAGAAACATATTTTATCCAGGTATGATTGCGACGTGTTTATTCACACATGGGACCGCTTGGATCATCTGTCGCGAACATGGCATAATTCGGCAGATACTGTTGGCGCGGCCACCGCTGTTGAATCAAGTATTCAGCAAAGGGTAATCGAATATTTTAATCCAAAAAAGTTTAAAATAGAAGCTCAAGACTTCATAGACGAGCAAGGCTACTTTGGGACACACGACACCGTTAAAATTGGTTTAGGAGGTATTAAGTATATGCTTTATAGTAAATACCAAGTTAACCAATTACGCCTTGAATATTCAAATGAAAGTGGCGTTGCTTATGACTATTGCGTGATGATTCGCCCCGACATAATGCCTTTGACAGATTTAGATGTTGAAAAATTTAAACCATTTTTTGAATTTGACCCATCGACTTCAATCCATTTTGCATTCAGTCAGTTTTCAGATCTTAGGGGTGAGCGTTTTTTCACATTCAATGGGGCTTTTGATTTGTATTACTTTGCGCGTCCTGAGATAATTTCTAAAATATGCGAATGTTACCTTCATTTTGATAGATATTATAAAGATATGCCTGCAAAAATTTTTCCGAGGCAAGTAGAAGTTCCTGAATTGGCATTCTACGAATTCATCCTAAAAATGGGTGTTATGCCAAGAGTGATAAGAAGCTATTTCAGTATTAAGAGAAAAAATCCGTTAGATGATTTGACTTTAGCGCCTCCTATTGAGGGTTTGGAGCAAAACACCATTAGGTTAGCAGAAATACAACATTCAAATAGGCATAAAGTAGCCATTCAGACTCTTTCTTTTATTAAGCGATTATTGCCATATAGAGTTCGTCTTTTTCTGCAAAGGTGCCTAAGATACGCGATTAGAGTTTTCAAGTTTATTGAAGCGAGAACCGTTTAATGCAACCAAAAATCAGTATTATTTCGCCAGTCTATAATGTAGCACCTTACCTTGCTGAATGCATCAATTCGATTCGCCAACAAAGTTTCAGCGATTGGGAAGCAATTTTTGTTGATGACGGCTCAACCGATGGTTCACTTAAAATCTTGGAACTTGCAGCAAAAGAGGATTCTCGGATACGTTATTTCACTAAATCTAACGAGGGGCCCAATAGCGCTAGACAAGTTGGCCTAGCGAATTGCAGTGGAGATTTTGTTACATTTTTGGACGCCGATGATCTACTCCCCAAAAACGCTTTGGAACAGATGTATTTGAAAGCCTTGGCCCTAGATTTGGATATAGTAGTTGGGCAACAGTTTGTGGCCACTGAAGATACTACAACTGTTGTTGCCGACAATAGGCCTCAATATCCTATCGAGAGGCGGTACCTTGGTATTTTTTCCTGGCAAGATACTGATTATGACACTTTATTCACATCAATTTGGTTTATGGTTTTTGGCAACAAACTGTACAAGAAGCATTTGTGGGATGGAATTAAATTCCCGCCAAAAATGAAAATGGCTGAGGATCAGATTGTGGTAAAGGAAGCAACCATGAGAGCCAAACGAATAAGTGCTATACCTGAATTCGTTTATATCTACAGAAAGCGGCCTGGGTCAGCAACGACTACTCGTAGTTCACATGCATTTGATGTTTTTCAATCCGCGGAACATATGTTCGAGCTTTTCAAAAGATTTGATGCATTTGAAAAATACCAACTAGCCCTATACAGATACTTTTACTTTTTATTTATTGTGCATTTGAGGGATTTTTTGAGTTATTCAAGTTGGCCAAAGTTTATATTTCAGATGCATAAAACAATTAGTGGCTGGGATTTAACCCCCGCCAAGCAATCCGACACCCAATATCCAGAAATAAGGGGAATATTGAAATTTAAAGAGAAAGGTCGAATTAATTGTTTTTATCTGCTGGCGTTTGAGTGTCTTCGAAAAGTTCGAGAGCAAGCACGTAGATACCCTTTTTTCAGTAATAAGTTTACGATTTGGATCTATAGAATTGTGTTTCGACCAGTGCTGCGAAGTCTTTTTCGCTAAGCCCATAGAGTTTTTCGGCGCCCAAATCTTAAAAGGAAAGAAAAACTAATTCACTAGAGTAGTTTGTTTGCAAATGGGTTTTCTTTGGATAGGGGTGGGCGCAATTAAAAGTTAAGCCCACTAGCAAAGCTATTCGTAAAACTCCAAGGCTGGCCCTCACTTGCTGAACTGCATATGGGTGACACGGTGCTAGCGCTACCCTCTCGGCAAGGCGTGTCTCGGTCTAAACTCCAAAAGTGCACCCCTGCAATTTCATTCAGGCGGGCCCACTCAGTAACCGTGGGCACGTCAGCAAGGGCAAAGTACTCATTTGGCACGTCATTCAGCCCTATCATTGGTGTGATTTCGATATGCTCATTCGTTATACCAAAGCGTTCGGTCAGGTTTTTTGCTGCTTGAATGGCGGTTAAACCCATTTCACATCGGCCCAGGGAATTAACTAGGCAGTTGTGGGGAGTTGGCTCACCGTAGTTCATAACCATGAGGTTAATTGTATAATTAACAATTGGAAAGTTGGCGAGGGCCATGATCACATTATAGCCAGCCGCATTGAGGTCACCAAATTGCGAGATTTTTGCAGAACCATCGCTGGATCCCCTTGTAGCCAAGGTGAAACTGAATCGTAGGGCGGGAAAGTACCACTGGATTGCATGGACAGCTTTTACTAAATTTTCTATTTCGATTTTTGTTTGATTCGCTTCAATATCAAAGTCGATTCCAATCAAATTCTTAGTTACATATCTCTCTATAAAATCCTTCATGCCTTCTGGGGTATTGCAAGCGAAATTGCCGGCGGCCCCTCCGGTAGAAACAATATAGTTTAAATTATGAGCACTAAGTATCGGAATGTTTGCCTTTATAAAGGCGTCTGGCATCATGTCGCCCCATCTTTCATTTTCGCAAGAGCCAGTTGCAAAAGCTAAGGTTATCGCAGGCACGTTCGCTGGTAGACCACTCACTAATGGAATTGGCTTACCGCCAATAGTAATTGATACAGTGTACGTATGGCGATCTAATCCAACAGTGATATCCTTATAAGGGCTAAATATGAAATTAATTAATTTGATAGGCCTAGTTAAGTGGGCCAGGGCTGGGCCAAGGCGTTGGCTTGGGGTAATACGCAGCTGTTTGCTGCCAAAATTTATCGCCGGCAGAACTTGCCAGGGAAATTGTATGGTTGGTTTTCCAATCTTGGCCTCTATCTTAAATCTATGCTCATCAATAAAATTTTGGCCTAAATCACTTTTTTGGGTAGGTGCACTGATCGGCCAAGGTAAGGCTGTTACAATCGAACTAGCCAATTGGGAATGCCACTTAAGCTTTGCCCGCAGATATGGGATTAATTGGGGCGAAGCAATAGCCTCCGAAGTACCACTAAAAGTCGAAACAATAAATGCTAAAATAATCAAATGCATTTGTGTAACCAAGTTACCCCCTAGTTATAGGAAACAGAAAACTGGCCAATTCGGGCGATAGTTAGCTTAACGGCCGATACTTTAAAAAATCGCCTTAGAGAAGCATAGTTAAGTTAATATAAAGTTACTGTGCTGATGGGCGCAATTCCAGTGGTTAATGCGCTTTGAGCGATTGCCGGCAAAGTTAAAGTTTATTTTCAATTAAACTTTAAACTTCGCGTTAAGGCCTAAGAGGCAGCCCTTCTCATCCCTCTTATAATTGCCATTTAACCCGAACACCAATAGAGTGGGGCGATGAAAAATTTTAATTTGAACGCCATGGTTAAAGGTTGGTTTATTGGCAATTTCACACCCGCAGTTGTGAGAGATGATCGATTTGAGGTTGCGGTAAAATACTATCAAGCTGGTGATAAAGAATCTGCTCATCACCATAAAGTAGCTTATGAAATTACCTGCGTCGCCGAGGGCAAGGTCAGAATGAATGGGAAGGTATTTGTGGGTGGCGACATCATTTATTTGGAGCCAAATGAGGTTTCCGATTTTGAAGTACTAGAAAAAACGATCACGGTAGTAGTAAAAGCTCCTAGTGTAGCCGGAGACAAATACTTGGAGGGTAATAATGATTAATATTGTAATTCCAATGGCTGGCAGAGGTAGCCGATTTGCAAAGGTTGGATACGAAGTGCCTAAACCTTTAATACCAGTTGGCGAAAGGGCGATGATAGAACTAGTCATAGCGAACTTGCGACCAAGCCAACCACACAGATTTATCTTCATTGCGCAAAATGAACACATTATCACTTATGAATTAGGGCACAAGTTGCGAAAGTGGGCTGGTGAAAATAGTATTTTAATAGGGATTGATGGTGTTACGGAGGGTGCTGCGTGCACAGTCCTGACAGCAAAAGAACATATAAATAATGAAAGTCATTTAATGATTGCGAATAGCGACCAGTGGATTGAGTTTGATATTGATTCCTATCTCAAGTCTTTCGAAAGGTCCATTGATGGCTTGATTATGACTATGAAAGCGAATGATCCGAAGTGGTCATTCATTAAATATGAAAATAATCGAGTAGCTGATGTTGTTGAAAAAAAAGTAATCTCCGATGAAGCAACTGTTGGGATTTATAATTTTAGGCATGGTCGAGATTTTGTTAACGCCGCCGAAAGAATGATTGCAAAAAATTTAAGAGTTAATAATGAATTTTATGTGGCACCAGCTTACAATCAACTAATTAAGGAAGGTCATCAAATTGGATTTTACAACATTGGCTCCGAGCTTGACGGCATGTATGGCCTCGGAACTCCAGAAGATCTAAACAAATTTAATGAACTTGTTGCGCTGCGAAGGTTGGCTTTATATGAAAAGCTTACCAATTGAAATCCTAGCCCACAGAGGTTATTGGCTAAATCCATCAGAAAAGAATACAAGTATTGCGTTTAGGCGCGCTATAGATGCTGGATTTGGGATTGAAACGGATTTTCGAGATTTTAATGAGCAACTTTTTTTAGCTCATAATGTTTGTGATAATAGAATTCCTGCTGATAATTTTTTTGATTTAGTAAGGGATCGAAAGTTAAAAATTGCCATAAATATTAAATCTTGTGGCCTGGTAGAACTGTTGAAGCCTTACCTGGAAAGTATTAACTGTTTTATTTTTGATTGTAGCATTCCCGATTTGATGTCGTATATTCAATGTGGGGTGCCTGTTTTTTGGCGATTAAGTGAATACGAGAAAGTTGAGCCTGCGATTTTACCTAAAATTGCAGGCTTTTGGGTTGATCAGTTTCACAAAACTTGGTTCTCGGAATCTGATCTTGATGCCCTGTTGGGCTATCAAAAACAAATTTGTATAGTTTCGCCTGAGTTGCATGGAAGATCCCATTTGGAGTGTTGGCATATGCTAAAGGATTTTCTGAAGAAAAAGGAAGATTCCTCGCCTCAAATTATAATTTGTACTGATTTGCCCGCGCAATGCAGGGAGTATTTTAATGAAGCAAATTAAAGCGTTGTTATTTGACATGGATGGTGTGCTAATTGATGCTAAAGATTGGCATTACGAGGCCCTAAATAAGGCACTAGGGCTTTTTGGGCATCAAATATCTAGGTATGATCACTTGGTGACATTTGATGGCTTGCCAACCAAGAAAAAATTAGAAATGCTGACCAAAGAGCGTGGTTTTCCGCCGGGCCTGCATAAGTTTGTGAATAAATTAAAGCAAGAATATACGATTGAGCTAATTCATAAATTTTGTAAGCCCGTATTTGCACATCAATATGCCCTATCCCACCTGAAACGAAAAGGTTTTAAAATAGCTGTATGCTCGAACTCCATCAGACAAACAATTGATCTGATGATGCAGAAGTCTAATTTGAATAATTTTATTGATTTAATTGTGTCAAATGAAGACGTAAAGAATCCAAAGCCGAATCCAGAAATTTATTTGCAGGCGATGAATTATTTTGGTGTTGCCCCAACCGAGAGTTTAATTTTTGAAGATAATCAGCATGGCATTGAAGCTGCAAATAAGAGTGGTGGATATTTGTTTAAGGTCGGCACGCCGAAGGATATTGAGTTTCATAGTATACTAAAAAAAATTGAGGAAATTGAGGGTCTTTAAAGATGATTAATATTTTGGTTCCTTTGGCGGGCAAGTCGCGATTTTTCTCGGAAGCAAAAGATGGTTTTCCAAAGCCTCTTGTTGAGATTCTTGGTATGCCGATGGTTCAACATTCACTTAACGCCCTCAGCACCTCATTTAGTGGGGCCAATTTTATCTTTGTTCTAGCAAAAGATGATTGTGAACGTTACCATTTAGATAAGACTATAGATTTGATTTTGGGGAAAAAATCTAGTTTTTATCTGCAAGACGGGCAAACTGCTGGTGCTGCATGTTCGTGTCTTCTGGCCATTGATGAGATAGATAATGATAAGCCTTTGGTTGTTTGTAATCCTGATCAGAAAATTGATATTGATCTAACACTAGCTATCGAGCATTTTATTAATACAAAGTGTGATGCTGGGGTAATCACTTTCAATGCCGTTCATCCACAGTGGTCTTATGTTAGGATTGGTGCTGACGGCGTTGTGTGTGAGGCTGCCGAAAAAAATCCGATTTCTAAAAATGCTATTGCGGGCTTCTATTACTTTCGTAAAGGCTCGAGTTTCGTGCGAGCCACCCAAACGATGATTCTCAAAGATGCACGAGTGAATCAAAGTTTTTATATTGCGCCCTGTTTGAATGAATTAATTTTAGATGGGGCACTGATAAGCAACTACCCAATTCCCGCAGAGCTTTATCACTCGTTTTATTCGTATGATAAAATTAAAGAGTTTGAGGCTATTGCAAATAAACGGGTATGAAGAACTAGAAACATTGATTGGCTGATGATCTTTCCTAAAAGAAAGTGCGCCTCAAATATTACAGGCTGGTATTTAGTGCGCCACCGTTAGTCGACCAACTGGCTGAGAATAAGTCAGATGTGCTTAGATGTTAAATCTCAGTCACCACCCGATAGAACTGAATCGATTTAAGCAGCAGTCTTTTGTTCCATCGGTTATGCCATAGACTCTCTAAATGCCTGAAGTAGAGTTCTTCCTTTAGATAGCCATCGTGTGGTCGGCGTTCATTATACTTCCCCTAATAGCTATCTAAATTATTCCGAAATTCCTCTGTAGATTTATACCAATTTTCCATGAAGTCTTTGGCAAAGAACTCAACCTTGAGGATTCTGGGGAACCTCGCTAAGAAGCTATTGGGCCATGGGCTTGTCGGATGTATTTAGGCTACTAATGCCGGCCCACTCGTCCTCTTGGTTATGGAGCAGTATAGCTTGCAAAGCGGCTAACAAATTATCACGTATTTCGTCTCTCTCTAATGCCAGTTCAATGTTGGCTCGCAGAAAATCCACCTTATTTCCCGTATCAAATCTTCTCGCCCGCATGGGTAGGGCCCATAGGCCCTCATGCCTCGCTAGTAGTTCGATCGAATCGGTCAGCTGGATTTCACCATTCTTTGTTGGTTTTGCCTCAGCTAAAAAATTGAAAATGGTTGGGGTAAATACGTAACGGCCAGGCAGGGCGTAATTGCTTGGAGCTTCTTCGGGTTTGGGTTTTTCGACGAGGCCTGTAACTTTGACCCCGCTGGCATTAAATGATCCATCAAAAGCAATAACACCATACTTTTCAGTATCGGCTCTGGGCACTTCCATCACTGTAATAGCAGAGGTTCCTGTTTGGGCGTATTTCTCGATAAGATGGGCTGTGGGGTTAGTAGAGGGGTCTTTTGAAATGGTAATTTCATCACCCAACATTACTACGAAGGGTTCGGTACCAACTACGGGGCGAGCGCAGAGAACGGCGTGGCCGAGGCCTAAGGCAACCTTTTGGCGCACGGAAATGAAATTAGCGGCTTCGCGAATAGGTTGAAAGGTTTTTAGCAGGTTGGTTTTGCCATCAGCGGTTAATTTAGTTTCGAGTTCGAAGGTGATATCGAAGTAATCTTCAATGGAAGTTTTACCGCGTCCCTGAATAAGCACGATGTCTTTGATGCCGGCTTGGAGTGCTTCTTCCACCACATATTGAATGGCCGGTTTGTCGACGATGGGGAGCATTTCTTTTGGAATTGTTTTGGTGACTGGTAAAAAACGTGTCCCAAGACCGGCAACGGGAATAACGGCTTTTCTAACGGGTTTCAGACTCATAAAAAATATCCTCTGAGGCAGTGTTTTGCAAGAGCTGCTATTTAAAGCTAGGTCCATTAAAAAGGCAAATATTGTTGGCAGAGGCAGTTCCTGGGACTTTCTTTCGCACCGCGCGTTTGAGAACCTCTAGCCTAGGCCATAGCAAGATTGATGCAATTCAAAGGGTGCATGGCTCGCAATATAGCTTTGACGTTTAGTTAATGATGTTTTTCATATGGCTTTTGAGTTTGGAGGGAGATGCAATGAAGACTGATTTCACAAAAAGATTGCCCAACTTGGTTTTGAAAACCGGGACACCTTCAGTTTTGTTGCTATTGACCCTAATAATTTTTCGTTCGCTTAACGATTCGGTAAATATACCGACCTTCCACCTAGACGGCGCATTCCAAACCGCGAGTGGTTTGTTTAGGCTAAATGCGGGGCAATTCCCAGGGCGCGATTTTTTACCCTACCTCGGCATTGGACCAATTTTTTCGATTTATCCCGTTTTTAAATTAGCGGGGGCAAATCTAGCGGCAAGTGTTTTTTCGGCCAAATTTACGACGTTGGTTTTTGGTTGGTTTGCAATCTCGGTACTTTGGCAGCTCATTTTTCAGCCTCGCAATCGAAACTCATCGTTGATTGCAGGTGGCTATATTTTCTTTGCGCCTTTTTTAATAGGTCTATTGGCCTTTGCTACCCAACCCGGCAACTCTCTCAAGCCCATCCGGTCTGTTATACCGTACCTCGTGGCGGGGGCATCAATGTATATAAATAAGCGTTACCAGAACCCGCTTCGGCCTATTCTTTTGGGGTTTATAATCGGCGCCGCGCTGCTTTGGTCGAACGACTTTGCTATCCCCACGGCCACCCTATTTTTAGTTTTTTTTGTTGGGTACTTTTACTTCGTTGATAAAACGACTTGGAAAAAGAGTATTAGCTGGCTTTTGCTGACTACAATTTTAAGTTGGATTCTAATGATTACATTGGCAACAGCTGGCCACCCAATGGAGTTACTCAAGTATAATTTTATAGATGTAGCAAGAGCTCAATGGTGGTATTTCGGGCCCTACGCGCCGGCATCTCGCATATTTGAGTTTGGGCATTTGCTAAAACTAGTATCGCCAGAGACCTACTTTCCCTTATGTGTTCTAATCATAAGTGCATTGGTCGCCATTAAGACAAAAACGACCGAATATTTTTTGCTGGCTGGGATTGGGTTGGTTTTGTTCTTTGGTGGCGTGCTGCCTTCCGTGGGGGGGCATCTAGGGGATTACTTTGGCGCGTTTAATTTTTGGGGGGTGGCTACTGCCATAGTCGCTTGTCTTAAAGGCATAGAGTATTTATTGATCAAAGATTTGGTCCCTAAAATTCGTAACCTCGATCGATTCAAAAGAGGCTTAATAACGTGTCTATTTTGCTATTTGCTTCTAGGGGTGATTGGCGAAATTTATAGATATGAGAAGAAAGTAAGTATTGCCAAGTATGATACCTCTCGTTTCTACGTTAAAGAACTTGGGGGCTACCTCAACAACAAATGGGTTGATTACATTAACTATGCCCGTGAGAACAAGCACGGCAAGGTTATAGAAGAGTATTGGGGCCTTTTTAGTGCCTTAAACAGCAGTCTGCCTGCCTGGCCGGTCGATTCGGTCATTCATGCACTAGGGAATACTCGCGAGCCTGCTAAGGTCGCTATAAATGTTGCCGATGTCGTTGTCACAACTCGATTTGTAGCTGCCCGAGATGCCCAGCCTTGGAGTCTGAGTCAGAATTTTTGGTTTTATGAGGAACTACTGGCCAAGTGGGTACCAATTTTTATCTCCCCCACGACCGTGGTTTGGCAAAAAGGCCAAGGGGCGTCCAAAGCCACGGCTGTCAAATGCAATGTTTTAGGAGGTAAAAATAGTTTGGAGCTGCAGGCAGGGGATGAGGGATTTTATATGGTGAAATTTAATTACAGTACCTCGGGCGAGGGTCGTTACCTCTTGATGTTTAGGAATAATATTTCTTTCGCCGCTGATGCCGACGGTTACGTTTCTCTGCCTCCGGAGCCGTCGACGACAACAATTCCTGTTCTAATAACCAAGGCTTCAGGAAAAGTTCTCGATTCCAAAATTATAGGTGGCGCCGAGATTAATTTTACTATTGAATCCTGTGTGGCAGAGAAGTTGGCTTTTGATAACGCTGAGGTTATTCCCCGCAAATAGGTTTACAATTGATAATATTTTCCAGTCGAAAAGGTCATAACTGCTTGAAATTATTTAGAGTATTCAAGAGTATGGCCTAGCTAGAGCGGGGCAATTGGCAATGGGTGCTACCTGTGGTAACACCTCAAGAATCTAATTCAAGGAGTTCTCTAAATGAAGACCTACTCGTGCTTTCTTTCGGTTGTGCTTGTCGTGCGAAATAGTGAAGCCTTGCTCCGACCGATGTTGGCGGAGGTCGGGCAGCTCGTTGAGCCACTTGTGCAAGATTATGAAATTGTGGTTGTTGATAATGCATCTACAGACGCGAGTGTTGAAGTTCTGAAAGACCTGACTAAAGAAAACGGGCTTCCTAACTTGCAGATCTATGCCCTAACCAAAGAAGTGGATACCGATACGGCCTCGTGGGTTGGGTTAGAGAACGCGTTGGGTGATTTGGTCGTAGTGCTGGATCCATTTCGAGATTCGATCAGGCTGCTGCCAACCATGCTCGATTCTTCGGCCTCTGGCCGAGACGTTGTCTTTGCTAAGAATACGATTCAGGAACAAAATGGACTGATGTATAATTTATGTCAGTCGCTTTTCAATGTCTTGTATCGATGGGCTAGTGGTCTGAATTTGGCAGCAGAGGCGCCCCAGTATCGAATAGTGAGCCGAAGGGTAATTAATTATATTTTACAGCACTCAATGCCAGCCTTGGCTTACAAATACTTGCCTGCTACCGGAGGCTTTTCGAAACAATACATTCAGTATGAGTTTGTGGCCGATACTAAAAAGGAAAAAAACTTGTTTGATTCGATCGAGCGTGGAATCAAGCTGTTGGTTTCGACCACGAGAGGGCCAATGCGAATCGTCACTGGCCTCTCTTTGTTTGGTGCGATCTCTAACCTTTGCTATTCGGTTTATGTTTTGGGTGTAGCTTTTTTTAAGACCAACATAGCTCCCGGGTGGGTGACCCTTTCACTCCAGCAATCAGGAATGTTTTTTTTAATTTCTATGGTTTTGCTGGTCCTCGGTGAATACATTCTGCATATGAGCAGTCTAACAAATGAGGCTCCGCCCTATTATGTTGGCCAAGAGTTCACCAGCGCGGTAGTTAGACGCAGAAAGAAGCTTAACATTGAAGTTGTGGGGCAACCTGAGCAGACTCAAAAATAATTGGGGTGCAATTTGAAAACAGCGGTCGTTATCGGTGGGGGTTTTTACGGAACTGCCATTGCGCTCTACCTCAAAGAAAAGCGCGGCTTTAGTTCGGTAACCGTTTTGGAGCAAGAATCAGAACTCTTGCAGCGAGCCTCCTACCATAATCAAGCGAGAGTCCATAATGGCTATCATTATCCTCGAAGTTTTACGACAGCTTTTAGAAGTCGAATTAACCTTCCTAGGTTTGTAGAAGAATATGGTTTTGCGATAAAAAAAGACTTTACCAAGCTGTATGCAATCGCGAGAAGAAACTCTAAAGTGACCGCTAAACAATTTGTGCGCTTTTGTCATGAAATTGGAGCAAATATTGAATCAGCACCCAATGAATTCAGGGATCTTTTTGATAGCCGTTTGATCGAAGATGTCTTTTTAGTCGAAGAGTTTGCTTTTGATTCAAAAAAGTTGGCCCAATATTTTCAGCAACAGCTGGCGGCGAATGAAATTGGTCTTCAACTAAACTCAGTGGTGACTGCCATCAACAAAGATGGAGAGGGCCTGCGTTTGTTGTACCAAAAAAAAGAGGGGCTGCCGCAAGCGATTCATGCGGATTTTGTCTTTAATTGCACCTATAGTGGCTTGAACCATTTGGGGGGCGAGTTCAGGAATCTAAAAACGGGCATGAAACACGAGATCACCGAAATGGGTTTGGTGAAAGTCCCTTCGATTTTAGAAAATGTTGGGGTGACAGTGATGGATGGCCCATTTTTCTCGATGATGCCTTTTCCGGCGAGGCGACTTCATACAGTTTCCCATGTGAGGTACACTCCGCATTTGTCGTGGATCGACGATTCTTCGATCAATCCCTATCAAAAGCTTTTGGCCTATCAGCGAGAAAGCCGAGTGGATCGGATGCTGCGAGATATTCGCCGCTATATGCCCGGCGCGGAAGGGTGTGAACATGTCGATTCGCTTTTTGAAGTGAAGACTATTTTGATGAAGAATGAAGGCGACGATGGGCGACCAATTTTATTTGAAAAGTCACTTGACCTCCCAGGATTATACTCAATCTTAGGTGGAAAGATTGACAATATATATGATGTCCTTGAGAAATTAGACTCAGAAACTCTTGTTAATAATTAAAACAATTGGAGAGAGCTTGATGAAAGCACTGATTGGATACTCCGGCTACGTTGGCTCAACTTTATTGAGACAAACAACCTTTGACGAACTTTATCGCTCCACTAATATTCAGGAAATTACAGGCAAGGAATTTGAACTTGTTGTTTGTGCGGGTGCTCCTGCTCAAAAGTGGTTAGCAAATAAAGAACCCGAATCGGATCGCCAAAAAATAGATGGTTTAATTGGGATTTTGAAAACGGTGAAGGCTAAGAAGTTTGTCCTTATTAGTACCGTCGATGTTTTCAAGAGCCCTATTGCAGTGGTCGAAACGACGGAAGTTGATGTTGATGGTTTGCACCCTTATGGTTTTAACCGTAGACGCCTTGAAAAATTTGTCGAAGAAAATTTTGCAGAGCACCTCATCGTGCGTTTGCCTGGTTTGGTCGGCCCGGGCCTACGTAAGAACGTCATTTTCGATTTTTTGAATAATAATAATCTCCACGCCATAGATTCACGGGGGGTTTTTCAATTTTATCCGATGGTGAATTTATGGGCCGATATTAACAAAGCCTTGGAGAACTGCCTGCAATTGGTTCACCTGACCTCTGAACCTATCAGTGTGGGAGCCATTGCCAAAGATGGCTTTGGGTTTGTCTTTGATCAAGCGCTCGGTGGCAACCCTGCTGTTTATGACTTTCAAACTAATTATGCCGAAATGTTTGGTGGAAAATCCAAATATCAGTATTCCCAGAAAGAAACACTCTTGGCTATTCGTGCCTATGCCCAATCAGAACCTAATACGATAAAAAAAGAATTGGCGTCCGGCCTATGAGAATATCAATTTCAAATATCGCTTGGGACACAAATGAAGATGAGATTGTAGCCCAATTGCTGCAAACTGAAGGCATCGACGCAATCGACATCGCGCCAGGTAAATATTTTCCGAACCCACGCGAAGCGAGTGATTCTGAAATCCTTAAGGTGAAAAACTGGTGGGCCTCGCAAAAGATTGAGATTGTTGGTATGCAAGCCCTTTTGTTTGGAACTTCTGGACTTAATATTTTTGGTTCCGATGAATCTCGTGAGCTTATGCTGCTGCATCTTGAATCCATTTGCAGAATAGGTGGACTTTTGGGTGCAACAAAGCTGGTGTTTGGTTCCCCTAAAAACAGAGATCGCTCTGGCTTAAGCGAGGATCAAACACTGACATTGGCATGCTCTTTTTTTGCCAAGCTGGGTAATATTGCCCATAAGCATGGAGTGGTCATGTGTCTCGAACCCAACCCTCCTTGTTATGGCGCTAACTTTATGACCACATCAGAAGAGACCGCGAAAATAGTGACGCTGGTTAATCACCCCGCAATTCGCATGCAACTAGACACGGGTGCTATAGCGATTAACCAAGAGCACATTCAGACGGTGGTTTCCCAGTTTAAATCTTTTATCGGCCATATTCATATTAGTGAGCCCAATCTCATTCCAATTGGCGATGCTCAGACCAATCATCACGAATATGGTTTAGCTCTTAGGCAAGAATTAGGGGAACGCATTGCTACAATTGAGATGGTGGCCCCCAAAAATGAACCTCACCCCCTTGCCATCCGGCGCGCTCTTGGGATTGTGAAAACAAATTATGGTGGAGGTGATTTGTGATAGTTGAAATACCTGCTAAATGGGAAGTTCCTTCGTTTGAAATTAAGTATTGGGAAGGGAAAACCACCTCCTATTGTGTGGTTGTGCCGGTTATTAATGAGGGGGCGCGCCTTGGTCGCCTTTTGGCGCGAATGAAGGCCCTCGATATTGCCGGCAAGGCTGATATTATAATCGTGGATGGTGGTACCACCGATGGCTCCCTAGAAGCCGAGATTCTGAGGAATATGGCTGTTAGAGGTCTGATCCTAAAGACGGGGCCTGGCAAACTCAGTGCGCAACTTCGATGTGCTTATGCCTTTGCCTTACTACAAGGTTATGAGGGAATCGTTACCATTGATGGTAACGACAAAGATGATCCAAGCACGATTCCAATTTTTCTAGCGAAACTGACTGAGGGGGTTGATTTTGTGCAAGCCTCTCGATTCCTGCCAGGAGGGGTAGCGGAAAACACCCCCGCTCTTCGCGATTTCGCTATCCGGTTTATTCATGCACCGGCATTGCGATTGGCATCTGGCTTTCCTTGGACCGATACGACTCAGGGCTATAGGGCCTACAGTCGAAAGATGCTAATGGATGCGCGAGTGCACCCATTCAGGAATATATTTATGAAGTATGAACTCTTGGCCTATCTCTCCAAACAAGTGCCAAGGTTGGGTTTTCGCTGCCTTGAGGTGGCAACTGGGAGAAAATATCCCAAGAACGAGGCCGTACCTACAAAGATAAAGGGATTGCGAGGCAACTTCGAATTGCTGATGACACTGATGAAGGCATGCTTCGGCGACTACGATGTGTAGCTGCTAATTTACGATAGGGCTCTAGACAAGGACTACGTATTTCTAAATCGTGAGAAAGCATTTAAAGATTTGTATGAATAAAATACTGGCACGCTTTTGCCAATCAAGAGACAGGCAAAAAATGTGAAAGGTAATTCCCAAACAAAATAATTGATATGGGTATGAATAAATGAATGAGCTTTAGCCAGAACAAGCCAGCTCATGGAAGCCATAAAGGCTAAGCACGAAGGATAAAAATAGGTTTTATAGATTGGCTTGGCGTATCTGAGACTCAGAACGCCAGCCATTAAAGTCGCTAAGATTAGAAATAAATAGGGCATCCTTAAGTAAAGACCGAGAGTCTCGAGGTAGCCCGCTTCTATGCTCTGGTGATAAATTGGGTCAATGTTTGCCAGCATTTGGGAATTGCTTCCTGAACCGATTCTTTTCAAAATGGTCGTTTGAATAACTTCCATGGCCGATTGATTGTTCTGAGATTTTACAACAGCAATCCAGGCAGCAAAACAAAGACTAAAGCCGCTGAGTTGAATTAGGACAGTTAATAGAGACTCGCGGAGAAACTGTTTGGTGGTAAGGAGGCCTTTTTTCATTTCTAAAAGATAGAAAGCCACTGGCATCAAGAAGAGACAAGTGATGTATTCAAAACCGATGGCCATTCTAAGGATTGATATGAAGCCTAGGGTAAAACGTCTGGCCGGTCCCTTTAGTTTAAATAAGGCAACTATTAGGCAAAGCCAAACCCAGGAAAGCCAATAAAGATTGCCGCCAAATTTTTGCCATGTTTGGGTGTAGAACGAAATAAGAACAAATAGTACAGCCCCTAAAAAACTCTCTTGAGCCATTAGGGCCGCAAGTAAAATCAATAAGCCCGAGTTTAAAACTGCTACGAGAATTTTTTGATCGTGAGGTGAAGTTTCAAAAAAAGTATAAATTGCACCAGAGATAAATCCATTCAGGCTGACCTGGTTCAGGTAAGGTTCGTATTTGCAGGCAAGGCCACGTTCAAAGGCCGCGTGAGCACTTAGATTGCTGGCGGCATTCGCGGTAGCACTATCCGTCCAGGAGCAGCGGCCTAAAAAGGGTGGCTGAAAAAAAACTTTCTTTTTCTCTCTGATCTGCTCAAGCGATCCAATGACCAAAGCCTCGGAGTCGTCCTGAAAATAGTAGAACTTTGAAGTTGATAAATTCAAATTGAGGCCAAAAGTGAATAAAAGAAATAAAATGAAAAACTGATTTTTTTTTAAATAACTAAGGGGCTTTGAGATTAGCTTAGTAACAGATTGCATGATTTCCTTTGGCTGAAAAACTAGAGCCTTTCATAGGCGGCAATAACTTCCGTTGGTTTGCCGTCGGCTTCAACTTTTCCATGGTGAAGCCACAATGCCCTCGAACACATTTTTTCGATCATCCCCAAATCATGGCTCACGATCACCATTCCCTTGGAGCGGTTGAGGAGGCTGTTCATTCTCTCTTGCGCTTTATGGGCAAAGTGGGCATCGCCGGCACTGAGCATTTCGTCGAAGAGCAGGATCTCGGGCTCGATCGAAGTGGCAATGGCAAAAGCGAGTCTTACCGCCATACCAGAGGAGTAGTATTTTACGGGCACATTAATAAAATCACCGAGTTCACAAAAATCAATAATGGCTTGTTCGTTTTGCTCGATCTGTTCCTTCGAGAATCCCAGCATATAACCATTAAGGTATATGTTTTCTTTGCCTGAGAACTCCGGGTTAAATCCCGCCGAGATTTCGATGAGAGGTTGAATAGTGCCATTCAAAGTTACTTTGCCGAGCGTGGGTTTGAGAATGCCTGAGATAACTTTCAGAAGTGTGCTCTTGCCTGCCCCATTGCCACCAATAATGCCCACCCGTTCGCCCTGCTTGACATCAAAGCTAATGTTGTTGAGGGCGTTGAAAGTCGATTTTTTCTCTTGGGTGTATTGTCTTTTATGGAAAAGGTTAACGAGGGCTTCTTTGAGCGTGCGCGTCTGATCATGATAGAGTTCATAGGTAAGTGTGACATTTTCAACTTTAATCATGATTACAACCTAAAGACGATACGGTTTTCATTGCGCTTTAACACCCAAAACCCAAACAAAAACACCACCACCGAGCCAATCCCCAGCACGGCATAGTTCACCGGGCCCGCCAGTTGGCCTGAGTAAAAGGGCTCACGAAAGCACTTTACCACATGAAAGAACGGGTTGAGTTTCATCAGGGCTTGGTATTTTTCGGGAACAAGATCAAGACTGTATAAAATGGGCGTTGCAAAAAAAGCGGCCTGGGTGAGGATCGGCGTAATATGAATAAAGTCTCTAAAAAACACCGTGGTCACTGAGAGAAAAGCCGCAATCCCAAAGTTCATCAGAATCACAAAAAAGATCACCATGGGCACGCTCAACAAACTCCAAGAGAGCTCGAGCTGCCCGAATAACAACCCCAAGATCAAGAGGGCGGTGATGCTAAACATAAAGTTCACGGCCTCAAAGAGTATCGCATTAAAGATAAAGATCGATTTGGGGAGGTAGATTTTTTTTATGTACTGCTCGTTGGCGAGCATAATGGTGGTGGAACCGTTCGTTGTGACCGAAATTAAGTTAAAGATCGCCGAGCCTGTAAACATGTAGATAAAGTAATTGGGGGTTGATCCACGCGAGAGCATATAGAACACAAAACCCACCACAATGTAGTTTAAGATGGGATTCAGGAGCGACCAAAAGAACCCAAGAAGAGAACGACGATACCGTAAGAGCAAGGTCGACTTCACAAAACTGTGAGTCACCCATCGATAGCGATAGAGCTCCTTGATTTCATCAATAATGCTGCCTAGAAATTGCACAAATCCTCTACTTTGTAGAAAGCTTCAAGTGGTCAAATAGTTCTAAGATTAATAAGGCTTAGCCAAAAATTTTCAACAAGTTTTCTTCGGGGGGGGAGGGGGGCCTGAAAGGAACTTGAGCGTACCACGGGGGTTAGGGAGCAAGTTTTAGCTTTTGGCCGCTGAGTTGGGAGGGCAGGGCCTCGGTGTCTGCTGGCGAGAAGTGGCCGAACCGCCCTTGGCCTCTCCATGAAAGGCCCCAAAGGGTTTTAAGCCCTATCCGTTGAGCATCAGGGAACAATAACCAGTGATTTACAAAATCATCCGTTAACGTACCGATTCCACAAACGTGCGATTCAAAAAAGCTGGATCGTTAGCTCATAGATCCTAAGGGCTAGTAAAACTAGACTTAAGAGAGCTTGAGCCAGTGTCAAAATATGTCGAATCAGAATTTGGGTTCTCTGATTTTTCATAATGACCTCCATTTTTTGTAGAATGGGGGTCGTTTCTTTTTTGAGGCCTCAGGCGGTTCAGCCAAGAAGTTGCTATAGCAATATTCGAGTGCCAGTGAGAGTAAGTTATGTTGGAGATGGGGGACGATGATCGGATGTGTGTCCGGCAGACCTGCCAGTGGCGATCTTGTGGTGAATCGCTCGATTGAATCAGTCAGTCAGGCGGTATGGGTCTAACACCACAAGTGGCCGAACCGCCCTCGGCCTCTCCATGAAAGGCCCCAAAGGGTTTTAAGCCCTATCCTTTGAGCATCGAGGAACAATAATCAGTGATTTACAAAATCATCCGTTAACGTACCGATTCCACAAACGTGCTATTCAAAAAAGATGGATCGTTAGCTCATAGATCCTAAGGGCTAGTAAAACTAGACTTAAGAGAGCTTGAGCGATCGTCAAAATATGTCGAATCAGAATTAGGTTTCTCTGATTTTTCATAATGACCTCCATTTTCGTAGAATGGGGGTCGTTTCTTTTTTGAGGCCTCAGGCGGTTCAGCCGAGAGTTGCTATAGCAATATTCGAGTGCCAGTGAGACTGTGTTATGTTGGATATCGGGTTCGATGGTCGGATTTATATCCGGTAGACTAGCCAGTGGCGATCTTGTGGTGAATCGCTCGATTGAATCAGTCAGTCAGGCGGTATGGGTCTAACACCACAAGTGGCCAAACCGCCCTCAGCCTCTCCATGAAAGGCCCCAAAGGGTTTTAAGCCCTATCCGTTGGGCGGTGGGTAGGGAACTTCCAAAGAGAAGCTCCTACCCATCGAGGAACAAAAACACTTGATTTGCAAAATCATCCGTTAACGTACCGGTTCCACAAACGTGCGATTCAAAAAAGCTGGATCGTTAGCTCATAGATCTTAAGGGCTAGCAAAACTAGACCTAAGAGCGCTTGAGCCAGTGTCAAAATATGTCGAATCAAAAGTACCTGCTTTTGATTTTTCATAATGACCTCCATTTTTGTAGAATGGGGGTCGTTTCTTTTTTGAGGCCTCAGGCGGTTCAGCCAAGGTGAGGCTATAGCAATATTCGAGTGCCAGTGAGAGTAAGTTATGTTGGAGATGGGGCACGATGATCGGATGTGTGTCCGGCAGACCTACCAGTGGCGATCTTGTTGTGCATTGCTCGGTTCAATCAATCACTCAGTATGGGTCTTAAAACCAAAAGTGGCCGAACCGCCCTTTGCCTCTCCATGAAAGGGTGGGCATCATCCGTTAACGTACCGATTCTACAAACGTGCTATTCAACAAAGATGGTGAATAAGCTCATAGATCTGCAGTGCCAGCAAAACTAGCCTTAAGTTTGCTCAGGCAATGTTTAGAGGCTTGGGGAGCAAAAGGCCCATAAAGTCCGCAGGATATGCGGAGATTATGGGTTGATTGTGCGGACTTTATCATCTACAATCTCCGTATAGATTGCGGAGAATATTAATGGCTTCGAAGAGATATATTCACGAGTTACAGGGTTGGCCTCAATTTGAATGGGATCAACAGAAAGTATCAACCAAACTAGCGGCCGTGCGCCATGCTCAGGGGCGTCTGATCGGTCGCATGGAGGGGCTTGGGTTTCTTTTACAAGGCGAAGCAGTTCTCCATTCGATGACAGAAGAGATCGTGAAATCCAGTGAAATTGAGGGCGAAAATCTGAATCGGCACCAGGTGAGATCATCAATTGCTCGAAAACTTGGTATCGATGCGGGTGGGCTTGTCACAGTTCCGCGACCCATCGATGGTGTTGTTGAGATGATGATCGATGCGACACAAAAATTTTCAAAGCCTCTAACGCACGATAGGCTCTTTGGTTGGCACTCCGCACTCTTTCCTACAGGCCGAAGTGGAATGCTGAAAATTCGCGTGGGCAGTTGGCGCGACGATAAGAATGGACCCATGCAAGTTGTTTCTGGCGCAATCGGAAAAGAGAGAGTTCATTTTGTAGCTCCAGCGGCCAACAGGCTTGGCCAAGAGATGAAGAAGTTTTTAAAATGGTTCAATGGGCAAGAGGCGAATCTCGATTTGGTCTTGAGAGCGGCGATTGCCCACTTGTATTTTGTAACGATTCACCCATTTGAAGATGGAAATGGGAGAATCGCTCGAGCCATCACCGAAATGGCTTTGGCAAGATCTGAAAACACCCCCCTTCGATTCTACAGTCTGTCTTCCCAGATTATGGCTGAACGGAATGCCTACTATAATGTTTTAGAGGCCACTCAAAGAGGTGAGCTTGAGATCACGGCCTGGATGCTTTGGTTCTTGGGGAGTCTTGATAGAGCCATACATGGCGCCGAGACGATGCTTGCAGCTGTGCTTGCCAAAGCGAAATTTTGGGAAAAGCGTGGCAACGAAAAGTTCAACGATCGACAGAGGCAGATACTCAATCAACTGCTCGATGGCTTTGAGGGAAAACTGACATCGTCGAAGTGGGCCAAGCTTGGAAAATGTTCGCAAGACACGGCTTCGAGGGATATTGATGATCTTATCAAGCGTAAGATATTAAAAAAGAACCCCGAGGGTGGTCGAAGCACAAGTTATTCACTACAGCTTGAGGAGTGAGTCGGCCCAAAAGGTGTGGTCGAACTCCGTTTGAGGTTAAAAGAAAAAGACCGATACTTCTCTCATCGAGAAGAATCGCCGATAGCCTCATGCTCTTTGTATCTGCAACTGGAATGACGTACTGGCCTTCATCCAGAACAATCTCGCTTTCATTTCTTGCGAAAATTTCTAGAACGTTCGGATACACCTCAGCCACTGGCCTCGAGAAACGGTAATATCTTGGGGATCCCTCGGTCGCTTCTTTCACTTTGTAACCACCGGTTTTTACATAAGTTGCTATTCTGGAGTTCAATTCATCAGAGGCATTCGTTAAAATGACGAGATCAATGTCTTTGGTAGGTCTGAAGTCTAACTCTTGTTCCTCCATTAGAACGGAAGCAGCACTTCCGCCGATAATGGCGAATTGATCTTCGAGACCAGACATAAAACTGCAAAAATGATCAAAGCCATGAGGTTTTGCCAATTACATGCCCTCCATTTTAATGTCGTGTTCATTAAGCATTTCCTGTAATGAAATTTGCACTCGATCGTCCAAATCATTTCTTAATGAAAAGTAAAGTTCTATTGGATTCAGGTTTTCCCTAATAGAAAAGAGTTTTGGGTCTTCTTTCCAGACCTCCATCTTTACCTTTTGGTTCCCAACGTGAAGTTGATCCCTTTGTTTAAGCTTTTTGAAGACCTTACTCGTTACAGCTATCGTTTTCTTGTTCGGCGCGGCTAGGTTAGAAAAATTAGAAAGCGCAGATTCTCCAGCCAAGACATAATCATCCTGTGAAAGGGGTAGATTCTCAATTTCAACGATTCCAAATAGTTTCCCATGAGGGATTTTAGCGACCCTTTCCCAGAGCTGTTGTTTGGAAGCAAATCGATATTCTTTGTTGGGCCCAAGGCCCTTAATGGTCAATAGGTCTGCATCGACCAGGCTTCTAATGGCTTCAGAAAATTTAGTCCGAGAGACACCGCAGCTATCTTTCAACTCATCGAACAGACTTCCCTGCGAAAAAGCCTCAGGAACCTGATCAGTAAGATAACCACCGATGATCTTCAACGCGAATCCCTTAAGTTCAAGTTGTGCATCCTTAAGCCCTAGCCGCTTGTTTATGGGCGCCGCCATCATTTTGCCAATGTCACCCTTCAATCCGATCTCGGGAATGAAAATGGTTTTATCTCTGTAAATGAATGGAATCTTTTCTCTTACCAGCAATGGTCGGAATTTTGGATTAACGTCATCGGCATTGAGAACTGGGATCGCTCTTTCGCGAAGCCTACGAATAAGTCGCAGAGGATTCATGATTTGCTCAAAGGTAAGCTTTCGCTTTGGCGTAAGAAGGAGTAATTCATATTGCTCTGGGTCGCCCACACCAAATTGGCAGAGGGTAAAGGCTTGGGTAACATAGATCGGCACCCCTGGAAGCATAAGCCCCTTAAGTTGGATTTGTTGACCTAAGGCCCCTTTTAAAAACTCTAAAGCTTGGTTATGTTTTGTCATACGATATAGTTGATATTAATCAATCATTTACATATTATCAAATGATTTACAGATTTTCTAGTTTAATCATAGATATTACGTAAATAGTTGGATCTAATCACTTTATTGCAATAAAATCTCATATTAGTATTGCAGCCCAATCAAACAAAAACTCCCTCCATTTTTAGTAGAATGGGGGTCGTTGTTTCGGGTCAGAGCCGCACCCTCAACGCTTTGAAGGCGTACCACGCAAAACAGTAGAGCGACTTAGCGAGTGGCAACTTGAGAACATGGCGGTACAAGTGCCAACGATCAAGAGCGGAGCGCTTTTTGTCGCCAGAGCGTGACTGCGGAAGAACCCGATACTGGGCAAGGTTCTCATCGAGCCCGTGCGCTACGGGAACTTCTTTGAGGAGATCCAGCCAAAGAATAAAGTCCTCATGAGGAATATCTTTTTTGAACGGATGGCGTTTAAGAAGGGCACTTTCAACCATAACAGTCAGGCAACCAATCACATTTTCTTTCAGAAGATCGTCGTAGCAAATCTGAGAAGGCACTCGCCGAATCACTTGGAGCTCTTGGCCCGCGGCCGACATTTGTTGGTAACTGTGGCAGGAAAAAGTGCTTTGGTTTATTTGCATAAACTGAAGTTGTTTTTTAAGTTTTTCTGGTCTCCACAAATCATCGGAGTCCAAGAAGGCCATGTAGGCGCCCGAAGCTTTTGCGATACCCTGATTGCGATTGTTGGCAACGCCCTGATGCTCAGGAGATTCTAACACCTTAATGCGCTGATCGCGCGCAGCCCACTCGCGAGCGATGAGGAGGCTTCGGTCTGAGCTCTTCGCATCCATCATAAGGAGCAGTTCCCAATGCGAATATGTTTGGGCCAACACCGATTCAATCGTTGCACTGAGAAAGTCCTGCGCATTATAAACGGGAGTAATCACTGAAATAAGTGGTTGTTGTTCTGCCATGAATTACCTCTCGCCGAGCCAGCCCTTTTTAACAATCCAAACAGCCACCGAACCTGCCACGACTGCCATCAATATCAGAGTGAGTGGGTAGCCGTAAGCGCTTTTAAGTTCGGGCATAAATTCAAAGTTCATTCCGTAAATGCCAGCGATCAGATTCAAAGGCAAAAAAATCACCGAGAACACCGTCAGGATGCGCATCACCTCATTGGTGCGGTGGCTTTGCAATGAAAGGTGAAGATTCATCAGCTGATGAGTTGTCTCTAAAAGATCTTCGCAGTAGAACAGCAAATCTTCGGTGGTATCGCGAATCTCTTGCATCCAAGGCGTTGCCTCCTGAGTGGCAAAGCTCACTTTGGTCCAGCCATCGCTAATCATTCTCACCATGCGCTTGATGATAAACACGCGGGATTTCAAAAAATACGCAGAACGAATCAACTCCGTGCTCGAGGTTTGTTGGAGAAATACCTGGTTTTCCATTTTAGAAAGTTGTTCCAATCCCAGATCAAGGGGTGGATTGAACGTATTGAGTCCTCGCGAGATCAGTTCAAAAAACAACTGCTGCAATTGAAGGGGTCGCTTAAGCTCCACCGTGCTTCCCAGGGCGCCCTTGGCTCCAAGCGATTCAATAAGGCCATTAATAAAACTCAATTCAGTTCGATGAATACTAATGATGTGTTGGGGCCCCAAGAAAAGAGCTACCTTGCGTGTGAGCTCTTGCACGGTGTCGGATTCAAGACCTGAATGCTCATCAAAAACCCTAAGAATAAAAAACCAATGATTATCAATACGCTCCACCTTGGGAAGGTGAGAGGGATCTAGGCAATCATCCACCGAACTTGGGTGCAAACCAAACTGCCTCGCAACCTCTGCGAGCTCCTCACGGGAGGGGTTGATGAGATCTATCCATATGAGGCCTTCAGAATCTTTAATTACCGATCGTGTCGACATAGGTCGAGGATTGCAGTCTTTGATCAGGAAGTAAACCCAGTTCGCTCTAAAACCATAAATTTTATTTGTCTATTCGAGCGAGATCCCGTTACCTAGAATTATGCAAGACATTCATTATCGACTCGCCATTCTAGCCAAAGCCGTCAATCATAAAAATCTCTCATCGGCAGCCGACCACGTTGGCCTGAGCCAACCCCAGCTCTCACGAGTGATCGGCAAGCTCGAAGAGGAAATGAAAGTTGTATTACTTGATCGTACGGTTCGCAGAAAATCGGGTTGGACCCCCGCGGCTATTCAATTGGCCGAGGTGTTTTTGCAAAATGAGCTTCAGCTGCAAAATTCTATTCAAAGAATCATGGGCAAGCAGGTGTTCGCCACGCTGAAGGTGGGTGTGCTCGAGGGTCTGGCTACTCTCGCCATGACCTATGTTCACTCACTGTTTGATGAACTCGATCTAAAAGAAGTGCATCTTGATATTTTTGAGGTGAGCGAAATTGAATCGCGTTTTGAATCAGGCGAACTCGATTTGATGTTTTCTTTTAAAGCTCCTGGTCGCCAAAAATACCGCCATGTGCTCGAGGTGGGTTACCAATCCATGAAAGCGATCAACTGCGACAGCCCTTTTTTGGTGTATAGCCCCTACGAATATGCTCAACAGCGTTCCAAGGGAAAGAAAACATCGAAAAAAGTTTTTATTAGCAACTCGCTTTTTGTGAGAAAACGCTGGCTCGAAACCTATCAAGGAAGTGGCTCCTTGCCCTCGAAAATTCTCTTAAAGCCGAGTGAGGGCAAATTCCCTCTCTACGTGGTGGGCTCCGATCTATTAAGCCCACAGGTATGGGAAAAGGTGTTGGCCGTTCCGCGCTCCGAAGAAATGCTCAACGCGCACTTGTTCGAAGATTAAATCTCAGTTAAATCTATTGGCATGATGTATTTACGCAGTTTTGGAAGTGATAATCATGCCACCGTTCACCCGCGCCTTTTGCAAGCGTTGAGCGAGGTCAATCAGAATCAAGTTCCCAGCTATGGAACCGACCACTGGTCCGAGGAAGCCAATCGCGCCTTCAAAAAAGAATTCGGAGAGCAGGCCGAGAGTTTTTTGGTTTTCAATGGTACGGCCGCCAATGTTCTTTGTTTGCGTGCCATGGTCACCAATTATCAATCGGTGTTTTGCGCCGATATCAGCCATGTATTTCGAGACGAGTGCAGCGCCCCCGAGGTGATGGCTGGGGTTAAGCTCCTCCCAATTCCCTCAATCAATGGAAAACTCACCGTGCCCGAGCTTGAAAATGCGTGGATGCGCCGAGGGGATCAGCATTTTTCCCAAACCCAGGGAATCACCCTCACTCAACCCACCGAGGTGGGAACGGTTTACTCGATGGCCGAACTCAAAGAGATTATCGATTGGGCTAAACAAAAAAAGTTGAAAGTGCATATTGATGGCGCACGCCTAGCCAATGCCGCCGTGGCACTCAGTAAAACATTCAAAGAGTTCACCACCGATTTAGGGGTGGATCTCGTCTCCTTTGGTGGTTCTAAAAATGGGCTTATGCTGGGAGAGGCCGTGGTTTTTATAAATCCCGCTTTGGCCCATGACTTTCGTTACATTCGTAAGCAAAGCATGCAACTGCCATCAAAGTCTCGTTATTTAGCTGCGCAGTTTCTCGCTTATCTTCAAGGGGGCCTTTGGAAAGAAATTGCCGGCTCCGCCATGGCCCGCGCCCAAGAGTTAAAGGCCGCTGTTCAAGGAATTCCGGAGGTTGAGATTCAATACACCGCCGATTCCAACGCGGTCTTCGCCAAAATTCCACGGTCTTGGGTGAAACACTTGCGGGAAAAGTACTTCTTTTACGTTTGGGATGAAAAAACCGTGGTCTGTCGTTGGATGACGAGCTGGGACACCACCCCCGATGATGTAAGGGGCTTTGCCGCTGAGCTTCGGGCCCTCGGTGACGGAGAGCGCGCCCTCTAGGCCGCTCTCTTGAAAAATAGTCAAAGGGGGGGAGGGATGGGTGCGCTGCGCTCGCCTTAGAATCGCCCTGAGGGGAGGCTCGCGACTTAGCGGTTGTCTCCGAGACTAGATGCCTGTATTCCTTGCGCATTATGCAAAAAGCCCCATCTGTTTCGTCTCATAAAAAAGTAGAGCTCTTATTACCTGTAGGAACCAAAGAAATGGCTTTGGCGGCCATTCACAATGGAGCCGATGCGATCTTCATGGGGGTTCCTGGTTTTAATGCTCGCGGCCGCAGTCACGATTTTCAAATCCATGAACTGCGCGAGATCATCGAACTCTGTCATCTCTTTGATGTGAAAGTAAACTTGGCGTTTAACATCGTGATTTTTCAAGAGGAGCTCTCGTCGGCCGTGGCAGTGCTTGAAAACATTTTGCCGCTCAAACCCGACGCCTTTATTGTTCAAGATTTAGGTCTCGCACGCCTCATTCGAACCATGGCTCCTCATCAACGCATTCATGCCTCCACTCAAATGACGGTGACGAACTACGAGGCTATCTCATTACTTGAAGATCTCGATATCAAACGTTTTGTGGTTGGTCGTGAAAACTCGATCGACGAAATTAAAAAGATCCGCGAAAACACCGATCGCGAAATCGAAACCTTTGTGCATGGTGCCCTTTGCGTGAGTTACTCAGGCCAGTGCTTTACCTCGGAGAGTATTGGCGGGCGTTCGGCGAATCGTGGCCAATGCGCGCAGAGCTGTCGTTTTTCCTACGAACTTCATGTGGATGGTGTGCAAAAAGACCTTGGAAACAAAAAGTATTTAGTGTCGCCACAAGATCTTTGCGGCATCGACGAAGTGCCCTCCTTGATCGAGGGGGGCGTGGATTGCTTTAAGGTGGAAGGGCGACTTAAAACGCCAGATTATGTCGCCACGGCGGCGCGCTCCTATCGCCAAGCCATCGATGAAGTCGAGCGTGGGTCATCGCTGAGCACTGAGCAATTAGCGGAGGCCAAAAAATCCATGGCCACCACCTACTCACGGGGCTTCTTTAGCGGTTGGCTCCGCGGTGTGAATCATCAAAAATTAGTGCCAGCGCAATTCAGTGCTCATCGTGGGCACTTTATTGGAACCATCATCGATGTTTATCGGCACACCATGACGCTCGCGGTGAGCGATCCGCTCGCTTACGAAAAACTCGTTCCTGGAGATGGCCTTTTGTGGGCTAAGAGCGGCAATGAGCAAGGGAGTTTTATTTACGCGATTGATCGGCTGCCTAAGAACCGTTTGCGCATAGAATTTGCGCGCGACATGGTCATCCCCTCCCATTTTGATGGGGCGTTGGTGTACCAGAATCACGATAAAGAACTAAAAAAACAAATCGGCCAATCCGTCGAAGACAAAACAAAAAAGAAACGCCTCGATCTTTCCGTCTCTGTTCGCTTGGTCGAGGGAGAGCCCCTCGTGGCCATAATTTCCGATGGCACTTATTCCGTGGAGGGTAAAACGGCGGTGACGGCCGCCCCCGCTCAAAACCGTGGGGTGAGTGACGAGCTTCTTCAAGAAGAGTTCGGATCACTCACCGGATCTTTGTTTAAACTCAATGAGTTTAAAGTTGAACGCAGCGGTGAAGCAGCGCTTTTCTTGCCACACAAAGAAATCAAAAATCTTCGCCAATCGCTCGTCGCCGCTCTTACTGAGCGTCGCCAACAAGCGGTTCAGGCCCTCGACGAGGGCGGTCAGCGCCTTAGCCTCGAGGAGGTAGATTCTTGGATTCACTCCAACAAGGGCGCTGAATCGACTTCCAATCCTTCGAGTCCGCGCCTCAATATCATTTTAAGAGACAAAGGGCAGGTCGAAGATTTTGTGGAGGCCGCGCGCGCTCAACGCATTGATCTTTCGGTGATCGATACGGTCACTCTTGATTTTGAATTTGGCCGCCATTACCAAGCCAGCGTTGAGGCTCTTCGCGCTGTCGGTGTTAAGGTGGGTCTTGCCACCACCCGTATTCTGAAACCGAACGAGTATCGTAATCTCAAAGCGCTCGCAGAACTTAAGCCCGATAGCATTTTGGTGCGAAATCTCGGGGCGCTTCAATACCTCACCACTCATTATCCCAAGGCGATCGACTACCGCGGTGATTTTAGCTTGAACGTCACTAATCATCTCACGGCAGCTTATTTGCTTGGTAAGGGATTGTCGTCGCTTTGTTTGAGCTATGATCTTAATCATTCGCAGGTGAGTGCGGTTCTTGACAATGCGCGGGCCTCACAAATGGAAGTCACTGTTTATCAATACATGCCAAGCTTTCACATGGAGCATTGTGTGTTCGCAGGCTTCTTGAGTGAAGGCACGAGCTACAAAGATTGCGGTAAACCGTGTGAAAAGCACGAAGTACGAATGAAAGATCAATTTCAAAATTGGCACCAAATCAAAGCCGATCAAGAGTGTCGCAACACCATGTTTAACTCTCGCGCGATCTCTGCGGGTCGATTTGTTGACGGTTGGTCGGAGCTGGGTTTGGGGTTCGTTCGTTACGAAGCTCTCAAAGAGCGTGGCGAAGAATTGATTCTTAAGTTAGTGGCTCACATTGACCTCCTTCAAAAGAAGGCTAGTTTTCAAGACCTCGTTGAGCAATTAGGAGCCACTGAGTCTTATGGACTTTCTGAAGGGCAGTTTGGTCGCGATCGCGAATATCAGAGCCGAAAGAAGCAGGTGTAGCATGAGTGAAACTCAGAGCATGATTCAGTGCCCGGCCACAATCCCCACCATAACACTGGGTCGTGATTTAACCAAGCACCTCAAGCGCGGCCATCGCTGGGCCTTTGCAGGTGCCTTTGATAACAATGCCAAGATGAAATCGGGTCTGTGCTTTTTAAAGTACAGAGAGGAACTCCTCGGGCTTGGCATCTGTCAGGGCGATACCCAACTGCGTTTTCGCATGCTTTGCTTGGCTGATGAGTTAGCTTTTAAAAAAAATAATCCCCAAAAAACTCTCGAACTGTGGGCTGAGATCCAATGGCAAAGAGCTTTGCGCCTGCGCGAGAATTTTGATCATCAACACACCAACTCCTTTCGCCTCATTAATGGTGAAGGCGATGGTTTTGCCGGATTGATTGTGGATATCTATGGGGATACGGCGGTTATCAAGCATGATCACCCATTGATGGAAACGATCTGGAACAAAAACGTGATTGCCCGAAAAATTATTCAGGCCTTTCCGCAAATTCAGTGTGTGTATTTAAAGCGCCGAAACGATGATGACGTGAAAGGTGAGAATATTGTGGGTGAACTCGCCGAAGAGACCATTTTTAAAGAGAATGGTCTTTTGTTTGCGTCGAACATTCGCGATGCTGCGAAGACAGGATTTTTTCTCGATCAGCGCGATAATCGGCTGTATTTGAAATCCTTTGCAAAAAATAAATCTGTGCTCAATCTTTTTAGTTACACGGGCGGATTCTCGCTCTTTACGGCGGCCGGCGGAGCGAGTTCTGTAACGAGCGTCGATATTGCCAAGGTCGCTATTGCAGCGGTTAACCGCAATTTTGAAATCAACCAACTCAAAACAAAAACTGAAAACATTGCTACCGATGCGTTTGCCTATGTTGAAGAGCAAATCCAAGCTAAAACTAAATTTGATTTAGTCATCACCGATCCGCCCAGCTTTGCTCCGAATGAAAAATCGGTGCCTCAAGCCACGGCGGCTTACACTAAAATTTTTGCCGATTCTTTAAAGCTCGTGCAAAACAATGGGCTCTTTGCGGCAAGCTCTTGCTCAAGTCATATTTCGACGGCCGCCTTTTTTGAGATCACCAAAGAGGCCTTCTCCAAGGCGCGCAGACGCGGCACGCTGGTTCACGTGGGAGCACAACCGAGCGATCACCCTTTTCCTCTGGCTATGGAAGAACTGCGCTACCTTAAGTTTGCTTTGTTTCGGATAGATTAGGTATTGAAGGGAGTTTTGGGACCTTGGGCGAGCTTCAAGACTTCCTTTCGGAGGCATGAGTAGTTTAATATTGACTTTAAAGAACTCATGAGTAGTTTAAAGTGTATATGAAACTACTCAGGTACCTAAAACCAGCCATTGAGCAAGCTCTGAATAAAAAAATGGTCTTCATCGGAGGGCCTCGACAGGTTGGCAAGACCACCCTTTCGCTCGATTTTATACGCTCAAAATCGATAAGGGATTCCGGCTATTTAAATTGGGATCGAGTATCAGATAAAACCCTTATTCTAAAAGACCAGTTTCCTCTTGATTCAAAAACAATAATTTTTGATGAAATCCACAAATATAAAAATTGGCGAAATTTGCTTAAAGGTCTTTACGATAAATACCATGAAGATCACAAATTTATCGTCACGGGTTCCGCGCGCCTCGATTATTTTCGAAAGGGCGGAGACTCACTGTTGGGTCGTTACAGGTATTTCCGTCTTCATCCATTTTCAATAACTGAATACAAAGTAAAGCCGAATCTCAAAGACCTCACGGATCTAATGAACTTTAGTGGTTTTCCAGAGAGTTTATTTTCTAAAAATGAAGATGAGCATCGTATTTGGCAACGAGAAAGAACTTTACGAATTATTCAAGAGGACCTTCGAGATCTCGAAAATGTAAAAGAAATTTCACAACTCTTAATGCTGTCAGAGTTTTTGCCTGAAAGAGTTGGATCACCTTTGTCCTTGAAGGCGTTGTCTGAGGATTTGGGTGTCTCTCAACCAACAGTGGCGCGTTGGATTCAGATTCTTTCAAATCTTTATTTTTGTTATACGATTGCGCCCTTCGGTAGCCCTAAGATTCGAGCGGTGAAAAAGCTTGCGAAGCTCTATCTCTGGGATTGGTCGGCCGTACCTGGGGGCGGTTTTCGTTTTGAAAATTTGGTTGCGGGACATTTGCTTCGATATTGCCATTATATCGAAGATACCCAAGGTCATGTGATGGAACTTCGGTATCTGAGAGATACTGATCAACGTGAAATAGACTTTGTCGTTTTGAAAAACAAACAACCTGTTTTTGCCGTAGAGTGCAAGTCGGGCGAACGTTCACTGAGCCCCCATATTGCCTACTTTAGAGAAAGAACTAAGATTCCGCGTTTCTATCAAGTTCATCTTGGAGAGCGCGACTATGGGAGTGACGCGACCGGAAGGGTGATGCCCTTCATTAAGTTTTATCAATTATTAGGCCAAGAGTTGGGTATCAAAGCCCTTTAATTAAGGCTTTTCCGTTACTAAAAGACCCTTTAGTTCCTCGAGAGCGCGAAAGCGGTGTTGAAAGCCCAAGGCGCTATCGATCAGTTCGAGGTCGGCAATGGTTTTGTCGTAACCCTCTGGATAAAAGCAGCGTTTAGTGGCGCGATCGTGCATAAACTCATCGTTGCGCAAATCGAGAGTGCCCTTCATGGAGCCCGAACAAGTAAGAATTGATTCATTGTCACGCGCCTTTGTGCCAAGGGCTACCGCCAAAGCGCACACAAACTCGGCTTCAATACTAAAGTTATTGGCCTTGCTCGCGGTGAGCTCTCGCAGCAGGCCTAAGCCTCCAAGTTCCATGATCGGCTTTAAGAGGGCGCCCGGAAAACCCATCAGGCTCGGAATCGTTAACCCCACGTCATCCACTAACAGGGGCCGAAGCGCTGTGAGCGTGCAAGCCACCTTGAGTTTTTCAAGAACGACCTCTTCGGGTTTAATCGATTGAGTCTCGGGAATAGACAACTCCACCGGTAAAATCTGCACACCGTGCTTGCTAAAAAAATCCTGAAAGTGTTGCGCCTTGCTTTGGGAGGTGGTGCTAAAATACAAACGATTGATCGTCATTCCGCTTACCGCCCATTAAACATAATGAAGCGATCACGATGTTCGGCAGGAATTTTTGCATCAAGAATTTTTTTGGCCTCGTGATCCCCATAGCGAGAAGAAATATGGATTAAAACAATTTTTTCAGCTTCGATCTTCGGAAGCACAGCAATTAACTCATCCAGGTGAATATGACCCCATTCTCGCGCTTGCTCAGTAGTTTTACGGTCATCAATATACGTGGTTTCAATGAGTAGATACTTTGAATGGGTAATCCAGTCGTGTTCCCATAGAAACTCGAGCTTGGTGTCTCCAGAAAAGGTCATCAGAGGAATTTCCTCAATTTCATCAACGGCAATTCCTTTAGTTTTCAACTCAACCAGTTGTTGTTTGTGAAGGCCGGCGTACTCGGCTTTGAGATGCTTTTTGGTTTCAAATAAGGTGTAGCCACGAGCAGGCACTCGATGATGGGCCTTGAAGGCCTTAATAAAAAACTGCTGATTCAGTAAAATAGGAGTATTGATCGGCATCGGAACGAATTCAAACTTATAAGAGTGTTTTTCGATGTCTTGCCAAAGAGAAATTATTTGGCTCAGGGGCTCAATTAATTCGTCGGGCATATAGTACTTGGCCACTTTTTGATTATTCAAATTTTTTTGTGAAATAATATAAGGAATCGCGGCTGCGTGATCCATATGGCCGTGGGTAATAAAAAAGGTGTCAGCGCCCAATTGAAACGGAAACGGAAAACCGGCATCAAAACAAATCTTCAGTTCAGGAATGTACAAGGAGGTACGCACCCCCGCCAATGAAACTCCCACCAATTCGCAAGGCCCCAGGGAAAGGGCACCCGGCGTGGGGGCCGTTGTTAAGCGAGGCTTGTTATTAATTATGGTTGAGTCTGCCACAGCACCCTTACTGTTTATTAGCCATTAGGCGTTCGATATCTTTGATTTCTTTAGGGACTAAAGAGGTCATGTTTTCACAGCCATCTTTTGTGACACGTAAATTATCCTCAATACGAATTCCAATTCCGCGATAGCGTTCGGGAGCCCGATGGTCATTGGCTGGAATATACAAGCCCGGCTCAATGGTAAAACACATATTCTCTTCGATCACGCGAGGCTGACCCTTAATAAAGTATAAACCAGCATCGTGAACATCCATTCCTAACCAGTGGCCAATGCCATGGGGGTAGTAACGTTTATGTTCGAGGGCTTGAATAATATCCGCTTTGCGACCCTCTAGGAGCCCAAGCTCCAACATGGCATCGGTGAGCATCGAAGTGCCTGTTTCTTGTAGTTCTTTGAACGTAAGGCCAGGTTGAATCATTTCGATGATCTGTTTTTGAACTTTCAAAACGGCTTCATAGATATGGGCCTGTTCGTCGGTAAAACGGCCTGTTACAGGAAAAGTTCGCGTGATATCGCCAGTGTAGTAATTGTACTCAGCGCCGGCGTCGATCAAAAGTAATTCACCGGCTTTGCAGGCTTGATCATTAAACACATAGTGGAGAGTTGTTGCATTGTTACCGCTGGCCACAATGGCACCGTAACCTTCGCGAGCGGCGCCACGTTTCATCATTTGATAGAGAATAAAACCATTGATCTCACGCTCGTTCATTCCGGGCCGTACATACTGCATAGTCTCCATATGAACTTCAGCGCTTATTTGGCAAGCGTGACGGAGATTATTGAGTTCGTTGTCGGACTTGATCAAACGCTGTTCGCCAAGTAACTCTTCAGCATCGTAGACCGGAAGGAGTCCCATGCCAGTGCGGCCTTGCGCCTTTGATGTGCGTAGCAAAATATTTTGCATCTTCTCATCGACTTCACGGTTGAGATATTGGCGGTAATAGAGCTTCTCCATACCTTTTAAAAGCTCAACTGTGCGCGCTTCGAATTCATCAATCGGATAGCAGGCATCAATCTTAAAGAGTGACGACGTTGCTTCTGGACCAAAGCGAAAGCCATCCCAGGTTTCGCGTTCAGAATCTTTTTTTCGAACAAACATAACCGTTTCGGGGGTCATTCCGGGGCGAAATACCAAAATAGATTCTGGTTCTTCAAAGCCCGTTAGGTAATAAAGAGAACTGCTCTGCCGAAAATGGTGGTGCACGTCGTGATTGCGAATGGATTCGAGCGGAGAAGAAAGTATCAGAGCGCCTCCGCCCATTTTGCGAGCTAAGGCTCTACGTCTTTGCACAAAAATTTCTACTGATTCAGTGGGTGTTCGCGACATTGTTAGGCTCCGAATTGACTAAGTCGAAAATTATTTTTAAATGCCAAGCTTGGTAGACAGTTTTTTAACCGCCTGTATTCCTATTTCTTGGCCTTTTCGGATCATGTCACGACGGGCTCCAAAATCCAACACAGAAAACGCTGCACTCGAAGTATCGACCACAAAATCTATGGTTCCCGTGGTTTTTAATAATTGATATTGCTGAAAGGCCCACAAAACCTGGGATTCCGTTGAAAAGGAAGAATCTAAATAATCTTTGGTTGAGCTCATAGGGTTGATCAAAACAATGTAGTTAGCCCCTTTTTGCCGAAGGGTGTCTGCCGCGAGTTTTAAATCAACGGCTCCGACATTATTAAGGAATGGTTTCGAAAAGGGTGGGGTCGCTAAGCAGTAAGGAATCGATTTAGAAAGATCACCCTTTTTCATCCAAAAGTATTGTTTCTTTTTGATGTCGAAGGTGAGGCATTCAAAAGGAATGCGGTTTTGCTCAAATGTCGATCGGCCGAAGGCCTGATTAAGAAAAGGTTGGAGTTCAGAGATCGATGCCGTCTCGATTTGATTGCGTAAGATTGATTTTTTTAAAACTGATTCTTCGGTCAGTTTCATCATTTGCCACTCCACCTCGCTCGATTGCCCATTGATAGAGTAGAGCGCGGCAGGCAGACTGCCCCATTCAAAGCCTACCATCGCCTGAACGGGAACGCGGGCCTTGTGAAACTCTTCAAGGATACCCACCGCCAGAAAACTTCGAAGAAAGCCCGGGCCAATGATCAAGCCAATCTTAGGAGTTTTAGGAATAGGGCGCGGAGTGGGCGCCAGTTCGACGGGAGTCGGTTGTTCTGTCTTAGCGGAGTCTTCAACAAGGGGTGGGTTGTCGCGCGTGTCTTCGGTGTCGTCGTCAGGAAGGCTCGTATCTTTGGAGTTAACTTTACCAGGGGTTGCGGGGCCCGTTGTTTTTTTGTCGGAGGCGCCAGGCGAGATGGTCTCGCGATTGGTTTGAATCGATTGGCAACCGAGGGTGAGGGTCATCCAAAGAACCGAAAGAATTTTTAGGCCCATCGGTAAATTGAATTGGATGTGTGGGTTAGCGAGTTTTTGCGAATAGAAAAAATTCTTTATTGCCATCTTTGCCCTCAATACTCGATGAAAAATAGTCATCGACTTTCAAACCAGAGCGTTCACAGCACTCCAGGATCTTGGCCTTTACTATATCGTAAGATCGAGGGTCTTTGACAACGCCATTTTTATTCAGAGCACGAGAATCCAACTCAAATTGAGGTTTAACTAGAAAGAGAATACATCCTTGAGGCCCTAAAAAGGCTGTCAGGTGCGGTAAAATCGCGGTGATAGAGATAAATGAAAGATCGCCCACGATGAGGTCAAAGGGTGTTTGTAAGGCCGGAATTGACGCGCGGTAATCGGGAAGATTTTTTGCGTTGATTCCCTCGACGTGAGAAAAGTTTTTTTGTTTATTTAGGGCTTCGGCTAGCTGGCCGTGTCCCACGTCGATTCCAACAACGTTGCTAGCGCCGCCTTGAAGGCAGCAATCAGAAAAACCTCCCGTCGAAACTCCCACGTCGAGAACTCGAAGGCCCTGCACTGGCAGATGGATGTGAGCTAAGGCTCCCTCAAGTTTTAAGCCGCCTCTAGAAACATACCGATTACCTGGCCCTTCGAGCACACGAACCCAATCCGTTGGCGTCTCCTCGCTGATCTTTTGGCTTGGCTTGGTCACGGTATGCCAATTGGAGGTTTGATTTTGAAAGACCTGTACTTGGCCTTGTTCAATCAGGGTTGCAGCATGAGTACGAGAATTGGCCAGTCCTCGGTTGCTTAACCATTGATCCATTCGAAGGGTACTCATGAGAAGGTTTCACTTTCCATGAAGGCTTCTTTTTTAGTGAGTTCTGCGTGCATTGTATTCAATGAGCTGAATGAGAGGGGTTGACGCCCTGTCAAGAAATCGGATTTGTTCTTCGGCTCTTTTAGAAATAGTCTCGAGCCATTCTTTGGTCTTCGTTGTGCCAATGTGGCAAGCCACATTTTTGGCATCCTTAACTTGGGGATCAAAATCCAGAAGGTCATCTTTTAGCTGAAATGCCAAACCCAAATGAGAGCCAAATTGAATAAGTCGTGCTGAATCTTCTTGTGAGCAGCGAGCAATGATAGCCACGCCCTCCGTCACCGAGCGAATCAAGGCACCTGTTTTCAGTTGATGAATCAATTCAGCCGTTTCAATTTTAAGGGTGCTCATATCAGCCGCAAGATCCATCGCCTGGCCGCCAACCATCCCTTCAGCACCAGCGGCAAGGGCTAGTGTTTGAACTAGTTTGACTCCAATTTCGGGAGTGTCGAGATAATACTTTCCGATGATGGCAAAGGCCTCAGTGAGCAGGGCGTCTCCAGCCAACAGAGCGGTTGCTTCGCCAAAGACCACGTGATTGGTTGGTTTACCACGCCGAAGGCTATCGTTATCCATGGATGGAAGGTCATCGTGAATCAGTGAATAGGTGTGAATACATTCTACTGCCGCAAGCCAGGGGAGAAGCCTTTGAGTCGGAAGATTCATTGCCCCGCCAAGTAAGAGGCCTATTGATGGACGAAAGCGCTTACCGCCAGAAAAGAGCGAGTACTTAATTGCCTCGATTAACTGAAAATGACCCTTGTTTTCGTTTTCACCGCCGTGCTTAAGAATTTGATCGAAGTGCAGGTGAAAAAACTCCTCAAGGGCTCGCAGTTGTTCAGTGGGTAAGCTCAGTTCCATTCTTAGGCTTCCTCAGCGGTGAATGGCTTGGTGACAGGCTGTTTATTGGCGTCGATTTCGACGAGTAAACGAATTTTGTTTTCAGCTTCAGTGAGCTGAGTTTGGCACTCGCGAGTGAGGCCAACGCCCTCTTCGAAGAGCTTCAAGGATTGTTCTAGCGGAAGATCGCCTTTCTCCATTTTTTGAACGATTTCTTCGAGGCGTGTTAGCTTTTTTTCAAAATCCATAGGATCTCCTGTTTATTAAAATAAAAAGTTTTTTTAAAATTTTCAAAGCACCTTTGCGTTAATTTTTCCGTCGGTAACCTGGAGTTCTATTTGGTCTCCCGATTGAACCTGCTTTGTTGATTTAACAAGTTCGCCATTTTTTGTAACGAGCGAGTATCCACGATCAACGACCTTCAGCGGGCTCAAGCTATCAAGAAGGCCCATGGTTCTCTCTAGGCGGAAGCGCTTTTGAGTCAGAGTTTTGTCGGCCAACATTCGAAGTCGCAAAGACTGAGCTTCAAGGCGAGCCCGTTTTTGTTGAAGCAGATGTTCGGGGGTTCCCATGCGATTATGGAGGAGAAGAATTCGATCTCCCAGTCGCTGAAGGTGTCTTTGGATTGAAAGATTCAGTCGCGAGCTTAAATCATCATTTCGCTGAATTAAATCCTGAATGCGTCGTTGGGGGTCGACGAGTCGGTGGTGAAGGGTGACTAATTTTTGTTTATTGGTCTTCAAGAACCGATCTGTGGCAAACAAAAGCATACGACGAAGCGTTAGAACTCGACTCATGACTTCTTCAGCACTTTTGATAACTAACTCAGCGGCAGCCGAAGGAGTTGGTGCCCGCACATCGGCGACAAAGTCAGAAATTGTAAAATCAATTTCGTGGCCAACGGCCGAGATCACAGGAATTGGGCTTTGCGCAATGAGTCGAGCTAGACCTTCGTCATTGAAGCACCACATATCTTCGATCGAACCGCCCCCTCGCCCAATAATAACCACCTCAACATTGGGTAATTGAAGAGCTTTTTGAAAGGCTTCGCGCAAGGCAGGGGCCGCAGCCTCTCCCTGAACCAGAGTGGGCACAATGGTCACGTCGATACCGCGGGCTCGTCGCTGCAATATATTAAGGATATCTCGTATGGCGGCTCCGGTGGGTGATGTCACAATCGCTATATGTCGCGGAAGGTTTGGCAGCGGGCGTTTGCGGCTAGATTCAAATAAACCCTCGCGCTTTAGTTTCTCTTTGAGTTGTTCAAAAGCCTTTTGCAAAGCACCGGCGCCTACGGGTTCCATGGTGTCGCAGGTAATTTGATACTCCCCGCGAGGTTCAAAAACCGTTACTTTTCCGCGAATTAAAACTTCGAGGCCATCGTGGGGGCGAAATCGTAGTTTCGAATTATAGCCACGAAACATAACGGCACGTATTTGGGAATTGGCATCTTTAAGGCTAAAATAAAAGTGACCGGAGGTATGTGCCTTAAAATTGCTCAATTCTCCTTTGACCCATACTTGCGTGAACCGACTTTCAATTTGCCCGCGAATCATTCGATTCAAGGTTTCAACGCTGAGAACTTGAGGTTCATTAACAGGCTGTGAAGCGGATTCAATATTTAAGTTGGAGTTTGCATCGTTCGACATAGGCGCAAAGTAGCCATCACGGTGAGCATAAGTCAAACCCGCTTGCCCAGGGTGCAGAAAAAATTTCTTTGCACCGCAATGCTTTTTTTTGTAATGATGGAGACAGGCCTTAATCATCTTAGTTTCAACTTCTATGGCGAACACTTTCTTGTGTTTGATTCTAGGGGCTTGCTTCGCAAGGAAATTGACTGACCGGGGCGCGAACTCTCTAACAATTTAAGACTCAAAATAGGGAATTTTCGAATGGCTGAAAATAATCAAGATTACAATCGCGGTGGTTTTATTACCTTTATTTTTACGATGGTATTCGTGCTGTCATTCTTTGTTTACCTTGTAACGATTCACCCTGGTGTTGATATGGGTGAAAAAGTTCGAGAGATCGAAGCAACAAAAGCAGAGGCTCCTAAGCTTATCGATATCGCAACAGTCAAAGAACCTTGGGTTGAGAGCGCTGATGTTGCCGCTTACGGCGCCAGTGTTTTCAAAACAAACTGCGCCATGTGTCACGGCGACAAGGGATTGGGTGATGGCCCTGCCGGAGCAGCTCTAATGCCTAAGCCTCGTAATCTCGTAGAAGGAAAATGGAAACAGGGCGGAGATTCTGTGGCTCTCTACGGCACTTTAACAACAGGTATTCCTGGAAGTTCGATGGCTGGTTATGCCCACTTCAAACCAGCTGATCGCTGGGCACTTGTGCAATTTATTCGTTCGATCACTCAAAACAAGGTGGCCGATGATGCAGCTAAACTAAAAGAGTTTGCAGCCACGGCAAAGTAAGCTTCTTTTTTCAGGGGGAACGAGTTTTGTTTAGATCAAGGCTCTTTATCGCATCACTAACTGTGCTTATGGGTTGGCAAGCTTTTGCTAAGCTCACGGAGCCAATCGGCAAAAGTGTATCTGAGCCGGTACCTGAGTTAAAAGATGTTGGCATTGATCATCAAATTGGTAAAAATCTCCCTCTTGATCTGGAGTTTAAAAACGAAGAAGGTCAGACAGTTAAGTTAGGCCAGTTTTTAGCACCCGGTAAGCCACTCATTATTAGTCCTGTCTATTTTGGTTGTCAGAGTCTTTGTAACTATCATTTGAACGGTCTCACAGAAGGCCTCAAAGGGCTCGATTGGAATGCGGGCGAAAAATTTGAGGTGCTCGCGATTAGTTTTGATGATCGCGAGGGCCCAGCTCTCGCAAAGGCCAAAAAAGAAAGTTATATGACTTTTTATGATCGCCCCAAAGCAACAGGCGGCTGGCACTTTCTCACGGGCGATATCAAGGCCATTGGTGCACTCACTTCGGCCGTTGGTTTTAAGTATAAATGGAATGAAGATTTAGGCGAGTGGGCGCACGCTTCGGCGGCGATTATCGTTTCTCCCGAAGGTAAAATTACCCGTTATCTCCCCGGGGTTTATTTTAAACCTCAAGACATCAAATTGGCACTCAATGAATCCGTTGATGGAAAGTTGGGAACTTTTGTCGATCGAATGGTTCTTTTTTGTTTTAGATACGATGAACATCAAAGCAAATACTCTCCTGTTGTGACTAACATCATGAAGTTGGGTGGGGGTTTGATGATATTGATGTTGGCGGTCTGGCTGATTCCATTTTGGCTAAGATCGCGGCGTCAATTAGCATAGTATAATTAGGTCAACCTTTTATAGAGTGGGGTGGAATTTCATGTGGTGGTTATCAATAGCTAATGCGAGCTCATCATTCGCACCAACGGCCGCGACGAAAATCGCAGAAGACTGGGACAGTCTTTATATGTTCTTATTGGTGACGAGCTTAATTGCTTGCGTACTCATAATCGCAGGAATGATTTATTTCGTTACCAAGTATCGTCGTAAAACCGACAACGATAAAACTCCTTATATTTCACACAACACAATGTTGGAATTTCTCTGGAGCTTTATTCCACTGGTTTTGTTTATGATCATGTTTGCTTGGGGATGGTCGATTTATCACGACATGCGAAGTGCCCCTGCTGACGCCAAAGAGGTTCATGTTTACGGTCAACAATGGCTTTGGCAGTTCGAATATAAAAACGGTAAAAAGCTCAATAACGAGATGGTTGTTCCTGTTGGTGAACCTATCAAGTTGATCATGACCTCTAAAGACGTTCTTCATAGCTTTTACATACCTAGCTTTCGAATTAAGCAAGACGTGGTTCCTGGTCGCTACACGACCCTTTGGTTCCAGGCCGAAAAAATGGGCGAGTTTCACATTTTCTGTACTGAATACTGTGGAATTGAGCACTCGGGAATGCTAGCAAAAGTAAAAGTGGTTGAGCCTGCTGAGTACGAAAAATGGTTGGCTGAAAACGATCAGTTAGCTGGTAGCCCAGGTGCCAAAATTTACAACGATAAAGGGTGTGTGGCTTGCCATAGCCTTGATGGGTCTCCCAAAGTCGGTCCTAGCTTTAAGGGACTGTATGGACGCAAAAATGTGTTCGAAGAAGGTGGTGAACTGGTTGCTGATGAAAACTATATTCGCGAATCGATCGTGAATCCAACAGCAAAAACAGTTAAGGGTTACCCCAAAGGCGCAATGCCTAGCTTTCAAGGTCAATTCTCTGAAGAAGACCTAACGGCGATCATTGAGTTTATTAAGAGTCAGAAATAAGAGGTAGAGCTAATATGGCAACGCACGCAAGTACTGGAAAAAATTATATCAATGAGTTTGCAGGCATTAAGTCGTGGCTTACGTCTCTTGATCACAAGAGAATTGGCCTCATGTATGCCATCTGTGTGGCTGTGTTCTTTCTCGTGGGTGGGATCTGTGCCCTCCTTCTAAGAACAGAATTATTCAGTCCTGGATCAACGATCATGGAGGCGCAAACCTACAACCAAGTGATGACCTACCACGGGGCCGTCATGGTTTTCATGGTTATTATTCCTGGGATTCCAGCGATTCTAGGGAATTTCTTTCTTCCTATCCACATTGGTGCAAAAGACGTGGCGTTCCCACGACTTAATCTTATGAGCTGGTATGTATTTATGGCAGGAGCAATCTTAGCCGTATCAACCATGTTCACATCTAAGATCGACACTGGTTGGACGTTCTACACTCCTTATAGCATCAAAACGAGCACAGCGACTGTAACAATGGTTGTGGCTGCGTTCATTATGGGGATGTCGTCGATCCTTACGGGGCTTAATTTCATTGCGACGGTTCATACCCTTCGTGCTCCTGGAATGACAATGAAGAGAATCCCTCTCTTTGTGTGGGCGATTTACTCAACGAGTATTCTTCAGGTTCTCGCCACTCCTGTTTTGGGTATTACATTACTCTTGTTGGTGGCTGAAAGAACTTTGGGAATTGGAATTTTTGATGCGTCTCTTGGTGGCGATCCGGTGTTGTTCCAGCACTTTTTCTGGTTCTACTCGCACCCTGCGGTTTATATCATGATCTTGCCTGCCATGGGTATTATCAGTGAAATCATCACAACCT
>JBEGVH010000024.1:0-18356 GCA_041178425.1 Pseudomonadota bacterium
ACCCGAGTTTGTTAAGGTGGGTGGCCATGATAGCGACTTTAGGCTTCTCAGTTCGAGCTGAGCTTGCTCACCATTGCCAGGGACAGCCCCCGTACTTAGAACTTGTAGGGTTTATTACTCAAGAGACTTACGCCCTCTGAGACAACTACAGAATAGCGATGTTCATCGATTTCGTCAAATTCTGCTTGCATGAGAAACACAACTTGGGAGAAAAAAGTCCTGACGATCATAATGAGTTCTCCTTATTTGACTTTTATAGCCTCATAGCGAGAATTGGCGTTGACTATTTTTGCCTATCTATTCCAAGTTTTAGGCCCTTTTGGAGGTTTCGTGGGTTCCATCATCAGTCAGTTTATTGAAGTGATTTTACACCTCGACGTTCATTTGGCCGATTGGACCCAACAATTCGGGCCCTGGATGTATGTAGTCCTCTTTTTGATCGTCTTCGCTGAGACGGGCTTGGTGGTCACTCCGTTTCTGCCAGGAGACTCTCTCTTATTTGCCGCCGGTGCTATCGCTACTGTGGAACATTCAGGAATGAATGTAAACCTCATGGCAATCCTCTTGATTGCAGCCGGAATCATCGGTGATTTTGTTAACTATACGATCGGTAAAAACCTTGGCCCTAAGATTTTCAAAAGAGAAGATTCTTGGTTCCTAAATAAAGAACACTTAGTAAGAACTCAAAACTTTTACGAAAAGCATGGTGCTAAAACCATTATCATTGCTCGCTTTGCACCGATCATCCGAACCTTCGCCCCCTTTGTGGCTGGCATAGGTAAAATGAACTATTCTCGTTTTGTTATCTATAATGCCATAGGCGCGATTCTATGGGTGACGAGCTTTCTTTACGCCGGATATTTTTTCGGCCATTTGCCCTCAGTAAAACGCAATTTTCATATCATTATTTTTGGAGTGATTGGAGTGAGCCTACTTCCACTTTTGATCGCTTGGATTCAGAACTACAGTGCTAAGAAAGCTAAACAATCCCATTAGGGTGATCGATGTATTGGGGAGCCCCTCACTGGAGGCTCCAAATTCTTTTCAACTTACTTTTGAACAACCTTTTGATGAATACGGCCAAAAATTGAATGTCCCTGAGCATCGAGCATTTCCATCGTAACCGTGTCGCCCACTTTCATAAACGGGGTCTTCATCTCGCCCTGATTGATCTGTTCGAGCATACGCTTTTCAGCTAAACAGCTAGAACCCTTTGTTGAATCTTCATTAGAGACTGTTCCGCTTCCAATAATAGATCCTGGCTGGAGGTCTCGCGTGCGAGCCACGTGGGAAACAATTTGTCCGAAATGAAAATGCATTTCTTTGGCGTTCGCTTCGCCAAAAAATTGGTCATTATATTTTACCAACAAGGGGAGGTGTACTCGCCCCTGCTGCCAAGCCTCGCCGAGTTCATCGATACTCACGCACACGGGAGAAAGCGCCGAAGCTGGTTTACTTTGAAAAAATCCAAATCCTGCCGCTAATTCGGCGGGAATCAAACCACGAAGGGAAACATCGTTAATTAAAAGCACAAAACGAATGGCTTTTAATGCTTCTTCGGGTGATGCACCCATTGGCACAAAACCAGTCACCACTCCAACTTCTCCTTCGAAGTCGGTTCCGTGTGAAAAATCAATCTGAGGAATATCCTCGGTTGGCGCCAGAAAGCGAGAGCATTCCCCTTGGTAAATCAAAGGCACGGTTTCGAGCGTTTCAGGCATAGGCGCCTTACGGGCCATTCGAACAAGCTTTACGTGCTGAATGTAGGCTGATCCGTCAGCAAAAAGAAAAGTTCGGGGCACACAGGCTCCCACCTCTTCTTGGTTAAAAGGAAATGCCTGAGCGCACTGTCCAGCATTGATTTGAGTAGAAAGAGCCTCGAGCTTTGGTTTGACAGACTCCCAGTTCTCCATGGCTTCTCTAAAATTCGAAGCGATGCCTTGAGTCTTTACGGCGAGAGTGAGGTTTTTGTTTACGATAACGAGTTCGCCATCGAGGGATGTTTTTGATTTTAATGTCGCAAGTTTCATGTTCAGAACTATAGAAAGGCTTTTTCTTGGGTTCCAGAAGTTTTTCAACTACTCCTTGTGCGTCATTGACTAAAAGTCTCCTATTGATTTTATTTACGTTGGCCATCACTGATGTGTCGCCCCTAATCGAGGAGATTCTATGAATTCAGAATTTAAACTTTATTCTTATTTTCGAAGTTCTACAGCCTATAGAACTCGGATTGCCCTTAATTACAAAAATATTTCTTTTGACCAAGTCGCCGTTCACCTCTTAGAGGGCGGCGGTCAGCAAAACAAACCTGAATATCGTCAACTGAACCCTGCGGGCGAAGTGCCAACGCTCGTACATAATGGTAAAGTGCTGAGCCAGTCGTTTGCCATCATAGAATACCTCGATGAAATCATTCCGAACCCCAGCTTATTTCCTAAAGATCCGTTTGAAAGGGCGAAGGTTCGTCAGATTTGCGAGCATATCAACTGTGGAGTTCACCCGATTGCCAACCTCAAAGTACAACAGTATCTCACGCGAGAGCTTGGTGCGACAGAAGAACAAAAAAATCGATGGATTCAATATTGGATAGAGCAGGGTATGGAGGCTTTAGAAAAACTACTAGAATCTACCGCAAAATCTTTTGCCTTTGGCGATCAGCTGACGGCGGCCGATCTTTTTATTGTGCCTCAGGTATTCTCGGCACGCCGATTTGGTGTGAATATGGATAATTACTCAACGACCAAAAGAGTGAGTGATGCCGCGCTGAAACTCGATTGTTTTCTCAAAGCCCATCCACACCTACAACCAGACACACCCACTGAGCTCTACGGTAAAGTCTAGCGTTATCTATTTGTGTTTCTTGATCACCACCAAAACTACGGCACTCACAATGAGTGCCGAAGACACAAGCGCTGCCATCGAGAGCGACTCTGCAAAGAGAACGTAGGCACTTATAGCAGCAATTCCTGGCTCTATTAGCTTACCAAGACTTAGCACATACAAGGGTATATGATTCATCACCAAAGTAAAAATACCATGGCCCAACAAAGTGGGAAAAACCGTCAATAAAGCAATCCCTATCCAACCTCTCTCGCTCAAGGGCGACAGTGGCGCTCCCGAAAGCGTGGCTCCAATCAGAAAAAATATCGCCCCTGCAAAATACATCCGTGAAGACATCATAGAGTTCGACAGGTCACGACGAGCCCACTTACTCAAGATCGCGTAAGCCGAAAAAGTAATCGCAGAAATTATAGCCACCATATCGCCTTGAATTTGCGCTCCGCCCTGTTTTTCGCGGGCGAGTATATCAATTCCAAGGAGAGCTAGCACATAGGCAATCCCCTGCCGCGGAGTCATTTTTTCTTTAAAAAAGATCCATGAACCCATCGCTGTGGTGACAGGATTCAACGAAAAAATAAGCATCAAGTGAGATATTGAGGTATGGTGAGCCGAGTAGGCATAGGTATACAAATGAACAAAAAAGGCAAAGGCCGCAGCTACTATTTTTCTCCAATCATTGGCGCTAACCCTTTTGCCTGTATGTCGTTTCCAGCTCCACAAATAAAGAATACTCCCCGCCAAAAAGAGTCGCCAAATGCCAAGAGTCATCGGATCCGTGCCAGACCAGCGGATAATGACCGATGACTGCGACAAAGAGATCAACGCCAGCGTATAGAGTAGATAATACAACTACTCCCCCTGGTCGCTTAAAAGTTGCCGGCCAAGATTTTTGCTATCGAGTTGTTTTTCAGTTTTTGCACCAAGCTCTTTCAAGCGCTCCACTTGGCGAAGTAAATTTCCTTTACCGGTCGACATTCTCGATAGCACTTCATCGTAGGCATCTTGGGTTTGACGAATACGCGAACCCACCTGTTCAATGCCATCGAGTAAACCCACAAACTTGTCATAGAGAGCGCCACCCGCCCTTGCGATCTCTAAAGTATTTTTGTTTTGGCGCTGTTGCTTCCACAAGCTTGCAACCGTTCGAAGAGTTGTCAGCAAGGTGGTTGGGCTAACGATTGCAATTTGTTTATCCCAAGCCAGCTGAAGCAACTCGGGACGTAATCGGAAGGCTAACGCAAAGGCTGGCTCCAGAGGCATAAATAAAATGGTGAGATCGGGAGACCCGAGCTCTTCGAGGCCATGATATTTTTTTTCTGATAAACCATCGATGTGTCTTTTCAGTGAGTCCACATGCTCTTTGGCCAATCGCTCCTGCTCTTCCGAATTTTCGGCATTAATATAGGCTTCGAAAGCCTTCAGAGAGACTTTTGAGTCAACTATCAGAAACTTTTCGTCTGGGAGCTTCACCACAACGTCAGGCTTTAAGTGCCCTCCATCTTCGGCCTTTAAGCCCAAGCCCGAGCCTTGTAAAATATACTCCTCGCCCTCTCGAAGGCCCGACCGTTCGAGCACACTTTCAAGAACAAACTCACCCCAGGTTCCTTGCGTTTTAATATCCCCTTTGAGAGCTCGAGTCAGGTTCTCGGTTTCCGAACTCATCCGCTGATTCAGCTCAATCAATTTACTGATCTCACCCTTGAGGGTTCCGCGCTCAACCCTCTCGTTGGAGTAGGTGTCTTCGACCCGTTTTTCGAAATCTTTTATTTGGGCTTTGAAGGGCTCGATGAGTTGCTTGAGTCCCATCAAATTTTGATCTGTAAATTTTTGACTTTTTTCTTCAAAAATTTTCTGCGCCAAATTCTCAAATTGTTCTTTCAATTGCGTTTGATTCTTTTGCCATTCTTGGGATTGCGTTTGCATTTGGGTTAGCAGCAAAACTTTCTCCGCTTCTAATCCCCCTAGTTTCTTTTGTGCCTCGAGGAGCTCAGAACGCAGGCTCTCGAGGGTTCGTTGGCCGTCCTCTAGTTGTTTTTCTAAAAACTTTTGGGCGGCCGCTAATTGAGCACTTTCGGTAGCCAAACTCTGAAATTCTGCCTCCCGCACCGCAAATTGAGCACCACGCCGAGCAGCCCATACGCCGACCAAAACAGCTCCTAATAAAAAACCAATCGCAAAATAAAGATAAGGCACGGAAAACTCCTTGTGAGTCCTACAAAATCTGATAATAGATTGGCTTTTAGCAACTCTTTTGCATTGCGATATTTTGGAGGACTCATGGCTGCATCTATTCAAAGCGAAAAATGGATTACCATCAAAGCATACGAGGATATCAAGTTTGAAAAAACCGAAGATGGCGTCGGCAAGATCACCATCAACCGCCCAAAGGTTCGTAATGCCTTTCGCCCCAAAACAGTCATCGAAATGAAAGAGGCTTTTGAGCTTGCTCGCGAAGACGGCTCCATCGGCGTTGTTATCCTTACTGGAGAGGGACCAGACGCATTCTGCTCTGGAGGCGATCAAAAAGTTCGTGGAGATAAGGGTTATGTCGGAAGCGACGGAGTTCCTCGCTTAAACATTCTTGATGTTCAAAAACAAATTCGCCAAATGCCAAAACCTGTGGTCGCAATGGTAGCTGGATATGCTATTGGAGGCGGTCACGTGTTGCATGTTGTTTGCGACCTCACGATAGCCGCTGAAAATGCTAAATTTGGTCAAACGGGCCCTAAAGTGGGTTCTTTTGATGGCGGACTCGGAAGCAGCTACCTTGCCCGTATTGTTGGTCAAAAGAAAGCTCGCGAGATTTGGTACCTGTGCCGTCAATACAATGCCCAACAAGCTCTCGATATGGGCCTTGTGAATGCCGTTGTTCCGTTGGAAGATTTAGAAACTGAAACTCTAAAATGGTGCCGTGAGATGCTTCAGCACTCTCCCTTGTCTCTTCGTTGCCTCAAAGCTTGCTTGAATGCTGATTGCGACGGACAAATGGGACTCCTCGATCTTGCTGGCAATGCCACACTTCTTTACTACATGAGCGAAGAAGCCCAAGAAGGTAAAAAAGCCTACGTTGAAAAACGTAAGCCCGATTTTTCTAAATTTCCCCGTCTTCCATAAGCTTTATTATGAAACATTGGCTCCTTGCTTTTAGACCTAAAACATTAACCGCTGCCGTGGTTCCCATCTTTGTAGGAACCACGCTCGTGGTTGCGTTAGGTTATCCACTAAAGTGGTGGATCAGCCTTTTTGCCCTGTTAGCCTCACTTTTTATTCAAATTGGTACAAACCTGATTAACGATGCCATGGACTTTAAAAAAGGGGCCGACACTCAGGAGCGCATCGGCCCTTCCCGCATCACTCAACAAGGCCATGCTAAATTTAACACCGTGTATTCGTTGGGCCTTGTCTTTTTTGCCTTAGCCTTGGCTTTAGGGATTCCTCTGGCGGTTGCGGGCGGCTGGCCGATTGTGCTGATCGGTTTGCTGTCTTTGATGTGTGGCTATGCTTACACGGGTGGTCCTTTCCCCTTGGCCTACCGCGGACTGGGCGATCTGTTTGTTATTTTGTTTTTTGGTATTATCGCCGTGTCAGGACTCACCTACCTTCACACGAAGGAGTGGCACATTGAATCTCTGCTCGCGGGTTTGCAGGTGGGCTGCTTGGCCACCGTCTTAATTGCAATTAATAATTTTCGCGATATGGACGGAGATATAAAGGCCAATAAAAAAACTTTAGCTGTGCGCTTTGGCGCCACCTTCGTTCGGATCGAAATCGCCTTTCTCATTGCTATTAGCTTTGCCATCAATTTCTATTGGTGGTCAGAGGGTTTTAAAATTGCCGCTGTTCTTAGCTCACTGGCCTTCCCCATCGGCATCCTGGTTATTAAAAATATTTTCACGCATCAACCATCGCCCCTTTATAACAAATTTTTAGCTCAGTCGGCGCTCTTACATCTTCTCTTTGGAGTGCTCCTCAGTTTAGGCTTTGCTATCTAATGAAAATACGTATTCACCGCTATCAACTTCCTTGGTCCTCACGATTCTCAAGAAATCACACGGGGCAGGGAGCACTGCTCTCGGTGAATTTTGACGGAGGACTTGGCTATGCCGACCTTCACCCCTGGCCCTCCCTTGGTGATCAATCCCTCGATGAGCAATTAGAACTTTTGAGAAGTGGAAAAGTGGCTTCACAATTACAACGAAGTTTAGACATGGCCCAGAAGGATGCTCTTTCCCGCCAGGGCAAAATGAAGAAACTCCAGTATCTTGCTCAGATCAGGAACCACAATCTCATTCTTGAAAAAACCCTCACGGCTCCCATGTTAGAAGACCGCTTGAAATTACTTTGCTATGAAAGCGAAAATCCCATTTTTAAGTGGAAGATCTCGCCTGAAAAAACGGCCCACACCCTCGCCTTTTTAAATAACATAGCAGAGAGTCTCCCAAACCTTCACTGGCGGCTCGATGCCAATGGCTTTTTTTCATTTGCTGATATCGCCAATTTCTGGAATCAACTCTCTTCCGATGCAAAAAAAACGATTCAATTTATCGAAGACCCTTGCCGCTACGATGAATCGGATTGGAATCGACTTGATGATCTAGGAATGCCTTTGGCCATCGACTTTGAAACTAACCGATGGAAATCTAAGTCATTAAAAGCTTCCCCCACCGACTCAGGTCAAATATTTTTTGTTTTTAAACCCGCTGTTCAAGATCTAACCCTCTGGGCTGAGTGGCTCCATCAAAATCCTCATCGATTTTTACTGACGAGCTATCTTGATCATCCCGTCGGACTTCTTCACGCTCTCTGGACAGCCGAAGCCATGTGGAAGCAGTTTCCTGACCTTATGCAAGTGAATGGCCTCAATTTGCCTATCTCCCTCGAAGAAGTCTCAGCGTTTTGGCCGGGCCTTCATCGATCTCGAGACTCTAACGCTCACTGGGAGGGAGTCTCAGCGGGAGGAATTGGTTTTGATCAACGATTGGAGAATCTCGAATGGGTCGATCTTGGGAAGCTTTAGTTGATTCTTCGCGATCATACGTTCATCTGAACCAGGCCCTCAGTGGCGAGGTTCGCACTTCGATTCAATCAGTTGTTGCCAAACATTCTCTCTCGTCGAATCTTTGTTGGATCATGAGCTCTGGAACAAGTTCTAGCAGCGAGGGTAGCTTCAAGCTCATCGGTCTTACTCACGAGGCTTTTCGCGCTTCTGCCGAAGCAGTGAACAAACATCTGAAGGTAACGAACCAGGATCGTTGGTACAACTTGCTTCCACTTTTTCACGTGGGAGGCCTCGGAATTTTGTATCGGGCGCAGTGCTCGCAAACCGAGTGCTTCAATGATTGGGAACCAAGCTTTAAATGGAACCCCCACAATTTCGTCAAGGCTTGCAACCAATACCGAATAACGCTGACATCTCTCGTGCCGACTCAGGTTTTCGACCTTGTACAAGCAAAACTCTCTCCCCCAAAGGAGCTTCGCGCGATGGTTGTCGGAGGTGCACGGCTCACACCAGAACTCTATCTCGCGGGTCGCAAAGCGGGATGGCCATTGCTACCGAGCTTCGGAATGACCGAGGCGGCGTCACAAATTGCGACGGCCGATTTAGAATCCTTATTAGGACCGCTTGATTCTCCACCCCTCTATTTGCTTTCCCATGTGCGAGCCACCACTCATTCGGATCAGGTTCTTCTTCTCAAGGGCCCCAGTCTCCTTACTGGATATTATGAATTTCACGATGGCTTTGAGCCTACTTGGCATAATCCACTTGATGCCCTCGGATGGTACAAAACCCAAGATCGCGCCTTGATTCAAAACGATGAGCTCAAAGTGCTTTCTCGAGTGGATGATGTGATTAAAGTGAGAGGAGAAAACGTTAACCTCTCAACCCTGCGCCAACGACTAGACACAACTAAATTAAAATTGAATCTCAGCGGGGAATACGCACTCGTCGCTCTACCCGACGCTCGTCTTGGGCATTTGCTCGTTCTCACTAGCGACACACTGGACGCGCAAATCAATGAATTAGAGTCGGCCTTCAACCAGCAGTCGCTACCCTTTGAACGAATCGAAAAAATTATTGCACCTATGGAAATTCCAAAAAGCTCGTTGGGTAAAATTCGCTACGAAATACTCACTCAAAATCTAATCAAGCGCTAATTTGAAAAATAGTATTCTATATGATTACGCAGCTCTTCTTCCATCTCAGATGTTTCCGAATGCAAAAGATTTTGCAATTCTGAGAGCGGCAGGCCATTCAAGTATCTTGCGCAACTCAGATAGTATTCTTCGATATCACCGCCCCAATCAGACCAGTACGTTTGAAAAAGGGGTTCGCTCATCGAATGGGAGGCCATTTCCTCTGCGGTGCCCGTTGAACAATTAATATACTCTAACTGTCCATCGATATTTTCGGGGGGAATCCCCATGGAAACCAAACAATCTTGAGCAAGTACCATTTCGCAAACGTGTAGATATTCGCCAAGCATCTCCCAAAACTGTAACCCCTCTGGCCCGCGGTCACTCACGCAAAAGTAAGAAGTACAAACAGAGCCCCGATGGCGCCAAATTCCGCACTGCTGTTGGTTTTTATCGTAATAGGAACATAAAAATTCTGGACGATTACCAAAATCTTCGGGTGCCCTATTGTTAAATTTCACTTGATACGCAACGGGAACAAAAATTCCCATCGGGAGTGCATACTCACGATTCTTAATTTTACTTCGAATTAATGCCTTAAATTCCTCCGACACAGAATCGGAACTCAAAATGGCGCCAACTTCGTAATTAGGAAGAAAAGGGTGGAATGTGCAACACTTCAAATTTTTCTGATAAAACGGCAAGGCTCCTCTTTCTGGCTTCGAACACAGGCAGTCGTAACAGGTCGCTTTTTTTTCTGATAAATCAAAAGAACCCAAACTCTTTTCGAGATGGGAACTTAGAAAGGGTGAGCAGATTTCGCTGATTTTCATGGTGAAAGCCTCTTTACACAACTCCCCCTTCATAGGCGAAGGAGGGCTCGGTGTCTAGAACTAAGCCGGCTTATCGCCCTGAGGAGCTTTTTCTCCGATGTTCTTGCTGGTGAACTCTTGGCCGTCAAAGCGGAACACTTGAGGCTCGCCATCCATGATCGTCACAAGGCAAACGGGACGACCCCAGATTTTGAAAACGTTCTGGAGCGTTTGCGCCATATAATCTGGCTGTAGATCAATGCCTTCAAACATATGCTCCAACAGGAGCTCGCCGCGGTTTTCAAAGTTTGCATTTTGTACACGAATAATCGGCTGCCCAAAGTTTGTTAATTGAAAAAGCAACTTCGCTTTAATCGCTTTAAAGTCACGACTATCGACTTCAAAACGCTGAGTCTTTTGGTTGAAACGATAAACGAAGAACTTATTTTGAATACAAAATTCTTCGGTCATGAATTCATCGAGAAAGGTCACGTCGTTATAGATTTTTCGTACTTCGAAAATCTTCTGACGACCAAGGCCGAGTTTTCGATCCCAATTTTTTTTCTCACGAATATCATCGCAGTCTTCCCATTCGCGTCCGAATTGCCCTTTATTCCAACGCTCTTCGATATTGCGCATGAGTTCAATCCCAACCTTATAGGGATTATATCCGTTTGGTTGCATGGCCATGGTGCCACTGTGGTGATCGGCAAAATCAATGACTTCGGAGTCATTAAGAATGTGCTCCGTCATGATTTTTGAATGCCAATAACTCGCCCAGCCTTCGTTCATTGTTTTTGTCATGCCCTGGGGGGCAAAGTAATAGGCCTCGTCTCTAATGATCGAGAGAACATCCTGCTCCCAATCTTCGAGCGGAGCAAAATTTAATAAAAACTTTAAAACGTCTCGCTCCGGTTCAGCAGGAAATTGGCGCTGCGTACGTTCGAGTTCTTCCATGCGTTTTTTCTGTTGTTCTTTAACAAACTCCGGCGGATTAATGTAATCCCTCATATAAGGACGACTTACTTTTAGTAAATGCCGTTCATCCACTGGGTTTTCCACAGGTTCTTGTTTACTGCGAGAGGATTGTTTTTCTACATAGGGGCTATGTCGATCAATCAGATTCTCCAAGCTCAGGCAAACATCGATAAAATTTTCGACGCGATCATACCCATACTTATCAATATGACGTCGAATCCGAGTGGCATGATTGGCCATTTGGTCCATCATTTTTCTATTTGTCTTAGAAAACCAAATATTATTTTTAAAAAAATCACAATGGCCATAAACGTGAGCCATCACAAGCTTTTGATCCATCATCAAGTTGCCTTCCATAAGGTAGGCGTAACAAGGATCCGTATTGATAACCATCTCGTAAATTTTAGACAAGCCATACTCGTAACTTTTGGAGAGGTGTTCATACTCCATACCAAATTTCCAATGGGGGTAGCGAACCGGAAACCCTCCGAAGGCTGCAAATTGGTTAATCTGATCATAAGTGATGATTTCAAAGATCGTTTCAAAAAAGTCGAGACCGAGGTTTTTTGCCACTTTGGCAATTTTTTTTCTCGCTTTTTCTAATTCCGGTGTGAGGTTCGCCAAGGCTACTTCCCTTTCCCTAAGAAATCTTTGATAGAATCCAAAATTTTATCACGACTTTCAATTTGACTGAGGATGATGCGCTCATCGACTCCAAATTCCTTTTGCAGATCCTTTAAAAATTGGCCACTGCCGTATTTGCTCTCGACCTGCCCATAGCAGAAAACATTCGCATTGGGTAAAAAGAATTCACTGAGAATTCGGAGACATAAGCGTGTATCTTCACTACTCCAGTTATCACCATCACTAAAGTGAAACGGGTAAATGTTCCACTCATTAACTGGATAGTCGGCTTCGACAATCTGACGACAAAGATTATAGGCCGAACTAATCAAAGTTCCACCAGACTCACTCGTTCGAAAAAATGTTTCTTCGTCGACTTCTTTGGCCGCCGCATCGTGAATGATAAATCGAGTCTCTAGGCCTTTATAATGTTTCTTGAGCCAAGCATTGATCCAAAAGCTTTCAATCCGAACGATTTCTTTTTGCTCGTCGCCCATGGAGCCTGAAACGTCCATCATATAGATGACAACCGCCTTTGTTTGCGGCTTTTCTACTTTTTTAAAGGTGCGATACTCGAGATCTCGACGAATTGGAATAATCACTGGGTCTTCGGGATTATAAAGACCCGAAGACACGTATCTCTTGAGGGCATTTTTGTAAGACGACTTAAAATGCCGAAGCGACTCAGGCCCAACAGGAGCAAGTCCCGTGTACTTAGTCTTTACAGTATCAATATTTTTATTGCCCTTGGGAAGAATACGCGGGAGTTCCAACTTTTCACCAAGAATATCTGCAAGCTCATCGATGGTTAGTTCAACCTCGAGAAGATGCTCTCCAGGATCACTTCCGGCCTGACCCTTGCCACTGCCATCAGCGGGATCACCAACGTCATCCCCCTGTTTGCCGTCGCCTTGTCCAACTCCACCCTTTTGCTTTGGTCCGTAGCGAAAGGTAGGAATATCAATAGACGGTAGGGGAATTTTGACAAATTCATTCTCGCGCTTGCCAATCATCTCCCCATGACTGACATACTTCTTGAGGTCCTGCTTGACCCTACCTTTTATGATATCGCGGAAGCGATTGTGGTCTTCTTTAATCGCCATTACTTATTCTTCACATCTCCGCGAGCAAAAATGCTCGCGACATAATGTAGTACGTCTGTGGCAGAGATTTCGTCATAGCCGAAATCTTTGATGAGACGGGTTTTAACAATGTCGATCTTTTCCTGAGTGCTCTTGTCTGTTACTGAAGAAACCAACGAGGTCAGCTTAATACTATCTTTTTGGTCTTCAAAAAGCTTCAGCTCAAGAGCCTTATGAAGGCGTTCGTTCATTTTGTAGTCAAACTTTTTACCTTCGATCGCCAAAGCACCAATGTAGTTCATGATTTCGCGACGGAAGTCGTCCTTGCGAGACTCAGGAATATCTATTTTTTCTTCAATGGAGCGCATTAATGATTCATTTGGTTCTTCATCTTGTCCGGTAAACTGGTTACGCACCTTCTCTTTTTGCGTATAGGCTTTTACGTTATCAATATAGTTACCACAGAGTCTGGCAAGTGCCGACTCATCAGCGCTAATGGCTCTCTGAACTTCGGCTTTAATGATCTCTTCGTACTCTTGCTTTACAACACTCAAGAGCTCTCGATACTCGTTCTTGAGGTCTTCATTAGAAAGAAGGGAGTGGTGTTTTAGTCCCGACTCCAACTCGTTCATCACCATGAAGGGATTTACAGACCCTTTGTTGTTCTGCTGGGCGGCCACAATCGCGTTAGAAAGTTTATCTTGAATATAGCGTGGTGAAATACCATCAAGACCCTCGCGTATGGCTTCTTTACGAAGCTCCTTCACGTTATCCTCGGTGTAATTGGGAAGAGTCTTTCCATTATAGAGCTTAAGTTTTTGGAGGCGCGTCAGATTGGCCTTTTTAGGCTTTTCTAAGCGAGTCATCAGAGCCCACATCGCTGCCATTTCGATGGTATGAGGAGCAATCGAGATTCCACGCATTTTTTGCGAATTGAAATCTTTTTTGTAGATATTAATCTCATCTTTCCAACGAGTGATGTACGGAATGTCGATTTTAACTGTTCTGTCGCGTAGAGCTTCCATAAATTCGTTATCTTGAAGCCGACGATACTCTGGCTCATTTGTGTGGCCAATAATGACTTCATCGATATGGGTCTGCGCAAACTTTTTGGGTTTAATACGGTGCTCTTGAGAGGCGCCTAAGAGATCGTACAAGAAGGCCACATCTAACTTCAAGACCTCGACAAACTCAATCACACCACGATTGGCAACGTTAAACTCACCATCAAAATTAAAAGCTCGAGGATCGGAATCAGAACCGTACTCGGCAATTTTGCGATAATTAATATCGCCGGTGAGTTCGGTTGAGTCTTGGTTCTTTTCATCTTTAGGCTGAAACGTTCCGATACCCACCCGATCACTTTCGCTTATAAACATGCGCTTCACTCGCACATGAGAGAGAACTTTTTTGAGATCCCCGTTGTAATGGTTCATTAGCGACGTAAATATGAATCGGCTCGGAGGGCAGAGTTCGCCCTCAATGCTTATTCGATAAGAGCTATCTTGCCCCTTGTTCAGGGCCTCACAAACAGACGCGCGTAGTTCGTCTGGCACCAATAACAGAGGTTCTTCGTGCATAGGGCTAGCAAAAACCTTAACTCCTTTTCCGAGTAATCCATCGAGCTGGTTGTTTTCATCAATCCACTCGAAGGTATAGAGAGCGCCAGCGTCGGTACGCGAATAGGCCTCAACACCCTTCTTAATCAGACGACAGATTGTTGATTTTGCTGAGCCCACTGGTCCGTGGAGGAGAATAACCCGTTTTTCGGTTCCGTACCCAAGTGCGGCAGCCTTAAGTACATTCACAAGCTTCATCAACGGAACATCTAGTCCAAAGACTGCGTCTTTACCGTTGTTTTTTGCATCATCAAAAAATTTGTAGCGGGTCACTTGCTTTTTAAAGTCCAAGTAGTCTTCCTTGCCAGCTTCAACAATCATGTCGTACATGCGCTGGAAAGCATTTCTAGTGACTTTGGGATTTGCCTTTACGAGTTCCAGATATTCATCAAAGGTTCCGCTCCATCCTGACTTCGCAAGCGGATTTTCTTTTTGCCAACTAGACACTATTGAATTGAAATCGAAACGGTTTGACATGATCTCTCCTTGATCCTTTGGACCTATCAACAATTATGCCTACATAAATAGACCTAAGGAAATGGAGAATTTAACCGCGCAGCTCTACTAGACTTTATGCCAGCAAGAATGAGTCAGTGTTTCAAAATAGCCCACAGCATAAACTATTTTAATTTATATTTTTTGTACGATTCAGGGATCTTCAGTGCGAGCGCTCCGTCCGGAAACTGCGATTTAGCATTGCGAGACTTAACTTGGATTTGCACATCGAAGCTCGAGCTATTGATAAAAACTGTTTTTGTAATATTTGCCTCGCGCTCCCATCGGATCTGAACCCCGTCTGGAGTTTGGCAATTCGTGATGGCTCCGCCCTCGGCTGTGCAATTCCAATCTGGGTACGAAGCTTCAAACAATGCGGCAGAGAAAAGCTTAGGATCAACCTTTATTTTCAACACCGGAAGCAGCGCGGCCTGATCAACGGGTCCGCGATAATACTTTTTTTGCTTTGGAACGATGTACTCGATCTGATCATCCTTGATAACAATTGATGCCAGCGCCACACCGATGGTGGTTGTTACATCGAGTCTCATTGGCTGAGGCTGTTGCGCTAAGATATCAAGAGTTACTATGCTTGCATCTCCGGTTTCGTGGCTCTTAATCATTGCTTTCGCAGACCACTGCCCAACAGGAGTTGTTTTTGAAATCTTATCACTCGAATGCTTGCGTAGTGTTTGACATCCAGCCAACAAGACCAGGCTTACTAATAAACTAAAAATATTTTGCTTATTCATGGCCACAATTTGAAAGAACAGACCGCACTTGGCAACAAAAAATAGAAGTCTCTACTTTTATTTATCGGAGTCCGTAGAATGGGCTGGGTTTAAAACAGAAGCTGGCAGACGTGGGTCTGTATTTATCGCATCAATGGCGGTGATTTTTTTGTCGATCTTTCTTTGGCGACTTTCGTCCGATTCGAGCTCTCTCGCTCGACGATACATTTTTTTTGCTTTTTCCGTGAGACGGTTCTGAACATAAACATCGCCAAGGTGATCTGCAATGATGCTCTCGTCTGGTTGTTGATGTTGAGCTGATTCTAAGAGGGGTAAAGCCTCTTTCGAACGACCGAGCTTAAACAATACCCAGCCAAGAGTATCCATGATGAACGGATCGTTGGGAGAAATCTCGAGCGCCTGTCGAGCGAGAGCCTCCGCTTCGGTGAGGTTGTTAGCATCCTCTGCGTAAGTGTATGCAAGATAGTTGAAAGCCTGAGCATTCTTTGGATCAAGCTCGATGACTTTCTTCATTGTTTTCAACATGACTTCGCGATTTCCAAGTTTGTCGCTGATAGTTCCAAAATAAAACATGAGCTGCGTGTTGTCGGGAAAGCGTTTTAACCCCTGCTCTAAACGACTCAGGGCTTTTCGATGTTCGTTGCGAGCATCCATTATGGCTGCGTAGAGTGAAAACATTTGGGGAGATTCCGGTTTTTTATCGATCGCTTTTTCTAAAACATCTCCCGCCGCAGAGAGATTTCCCATTTGCTTAAGTAAAAAAGCCGCATGGACGACACTTTCACTGTAGAAATTGCTGTCAGCAGGAATTTCTTGAAAGTACTTAAGTGCCTTATCGGGCTGCTTCATTTCTTCGTGGAGAGCGGCCAGGTAGAATCGCACTTTGTCTGATTCTGGGGCTAGTGCGAGAGTTTCTTCAAGCTTCAATACAGCTTGGTTGTGTTTCTTTTGCTCCACATAAATGAGGGCAATTTTTACTTTAACAGACAAAATATCCTCACCCAGCTCTTCAAGGATTAAAAGCTGCTGGAGAGCACGCTCATAATCTTGACGCGCGAGAAAAATTTGAGCCAAAGCCTCAGCAATGGCCTCATTAGGACCATTCTCTTTTTGAAATTTAACATAGAGATTAATTTCTTGCTCTTTTTTACCCTGCAACTCTAGAAGACTACCCAGGGCTATTAAGGCATCGTAAAAATCTGGCTTTCTATCGAGAGATCGGCGATAGGCACCCTCGGCCTCCGCCAACTGCTTCATTTCTTGATAAACGCGGCCGGAGTAATATTCCACTAAATAGCGATTCTTATAATCTTCATCTTTTGCGAGCTTAATAAAGTATTCTTGTGCTTTTTTATACTGCTTTCTCTCTGCATAGACTGCACCCAAATACAGCGGCGCTTCTGTATTCTCCGGGTCGAGAGCGATGGCTCGCTCATATTCTTTTATCGCTCCGTCATAGGCTTTGATGGACGAATAGAGTCCGGCCAAAAGCAAATGGGCATCAACTCGCTTTTCATCAATCGCTAAAGCCGACTCGCAATGATTGATGGCCTCGGAAACCATTCCTAGCTTAACAAGTTCTACTGCCAAGCGAAGATGAACTGTTGGTGAATCGGGATCGTATAAAAGGACCGATCTGTAGGCCTCTAATGCTTTTCGAGAATTTCCTTCAAGAGCATAAGATTCCCCCATTGCGAAATGGTAGTCGGCCCTCGCCTGAATAGTTCCTGGCGAGCTTGAATCTTTATGGATATCTTTTTCGTTGCTCGGGGGCGAAAATCTTTCGGGTGCCTTGTTTAAGTCATTCAAAGCAGCTTCATGGTAACCATGTTCGTTGATCCACTTACCACTCGATGAGCATCCTAGAGTGAGAAACAATAAAACAGCCCAACATTCCTTTGGTGTTCGTACCTTAAAAATTGGGGGTGTTTTTCTTTTCATATAGAGACAGATCGGCATCCAGGTTCGAAAGCTTGATAGACCATTGAAGGTTTTTTTGGTCCTGACGACCAAACGAGGCTTATTGTTTCACTTTGAGATCAAGTAAATAGCCCAGATCATCTCCCAGCAAAGACTGGAGTGGCCCTGAGCTTTCGCTCTTGCCGTCTGGACCAACCGACCAAACAAACAATAGCTGGTTTCCTTTGCTAAAAGCATAGCGGAAGGGACGACCCCATGGGTCTTTTCCAATGCTACCCTCCAAAGGCCCAGGACTCGCAATGGTCCTGCCTTGATCTTGGGAGATTTCCTCGGGGGAGGTGATGTTTTTCAATTCGATTTGCCATAACGAGTAGGCCAGAATTTTTGCTCGCTGAATGGCAACTTCTTCGGGATCAATACTGGAGGGAACCGAAATTCCCAAATTCACCATGATAACAATTCCCAGCAAGCTTCCAAGGATACTCAAAACTTCGATTGATTTATGGGAAAACTCTTCAATGCGACGCTCCAAGAATCTTTCCTTTCAATAGGACCCCGGTTTTTTAGTTTCTCAAAAACCAAAATGATTGGTTTTCGAGGGGCCTCTTTCTGATCGGAAGGCTAGGTTTTTTCTTTAGGACTTTTTTCTAGTGATTCGCCCCAAGAAGAGATTTCATGCGGCTTTTAGAGTAAAGCACCCCATAACTTTTGCAGGGCATCATATGCTCAGGGAGGCTTTCTTGACAACCTGTGGCGGCAACGGTAGGTATCGTCGACAAATGACGCTCAGACGCCGAGGGTTGGTAAATTTTTCTCGGGGGGGTTTGAGCCCACAAATGGTTAAAAAAAGAAGGGTAACCTTCTGCCAGAAAGATGGGAGGCACTTTGATTAACCAAAATGAAAACGGAATGAGCTTAATGATTAACAAACCAAATCCAAAGGTTAAGATCATCAAGCGATACCAGAATCGTAAACTCTATGACACTCAACAGAGCTGTTATGTGACTCTCGATGATATTGCTAAAATGATCCGCACCAACGAAGAAGTGATGGTTATCGACAATAAATCGAAGAACGACATCACTGCAGCAACTCTC
>JBEGVH010000025.1:0-3045 GCA_041178425.1 Pseudomonadota bacterium
TGACAAAAGATGTAACGAGCTTACTTGATCAATTGCCACCATCGATTCGTGGCGAAGTCGCTCAGCCACTTAAAAAAGAATTAGAGATCATGCAGCTGGTTGCTTTTGCACCCGAAGACGCTTGGAAAAGATTCGCCCACGATGGCGAGTTTAAAAAGCATGTCGATCAAGCCTATCAGGTGTTGGAAAAAACGGTTCGCCTCTCAGAAGAAGGCGCTAGCGTTGTTGGGATGCCCTCGTGAATTGGTTGCGTGCCATTGAAATTATGGCGGGGCTATATTACTTTGTTTTCGGTGTTGACGGTTTTTTTAAAAAAATCCCATTGCCTCCACCCTCCGAGAAAGGTTTGCGGTTTTTGGTGGCCATTGAAGATAGTGGATACATCCTGCCCGCAGTTAAGATCATAGAAATCGTAGTGGGTGTTTTTTGGATAATGGGTTTTGGTAGCGGACTTGCCTGGTTAATTTTTACACCCATTCTTTTTAATATTGTGGCTTTTCATTTATTTTTGAACAAGCAGGAGAGGATTTTACCCTTTTTGCTCTTGTCTGTTCATTGCCTTTTAGGTCTAAAGAACTACGAATTTTTGGTTTCGGTGATAAGGCTTTCTTTTGCATTTAATTGAGATGATTTTCAATTTTTGATAAGGAGACTAAATATGATGAAACGAGTATTAGCATTGTCGCTCACTGGCACTTTAACACTAGGTCTAACGGCTTGCGAGTCGGCAGGAAAAAAGACAACGGTCGGTGCAGGTGTCGGTGCGGCAGCGGGAGCGATTTTAGGCGCTGTTGTTGGGCATCAGCAAGGGGATAAGAAAAAGGGTGCCATGATTGGTGCAGCTTTGGGCGGAGCTCTTGGTGGCGTCATTGGAAATCGGCTTGATAAGCAGGCAAAAGAGCTTGAAAAAGTGGCTGAGACCAAAAGAACTGAACAAGGGATCATCACCAAATTAAAAAGTGATATTCTATTCGATACCGGAAAGTCTGATCTTAAACCCGCTGCGAAAACTAATATTTCAAAACTGGCAGACATTCTTAAAAAATATCCCGAAAATGTAATCAAGGTAAAAGGCTACACTGACAGTCAGGGGAGTGATGAAGTTAATAATTCTCTTTCAGAGAAACGCGCGACAGCCGTAAAAGAGTATTTGGCAAAAGGGGGCGTGCCTTCGGAGACATTGTCGATTGTTGGTATGGGTAAAGACAACCCTGTGGCGGATAATGCAACGGTTGATGGTCGCTCTAAAAATCGCCGTGTTGAAATTGAAATCACGGTCGACGAAAGTAAAGTCCCACAAGAAAAAAAGAAGTAGTTGTTAAAAGAAAAAGGTGTGAACGGATCTAACCCAAATTTTGATCAAGCTAAGATCAACCTAAGATCAAGGTCAGATCAAGGTCAGATCCGTTGTCGCCGATTAGTGTTTTGCCACTTCTGTCCATTGACCATCGAGTTTCTTCGCATCGCACTTAGCGCAAAATTCGTATTCTTCTCGAAAACCAATATAGAGTTTAATATCGTGTTTGCAGCCTTCTGGTTCAATAACAATAGGTGCCTCAGGGTCATAGGTTCTAGCCCAACGCTTTAATATGAGATCAAGCTCATTGATTTGTGTGTCTGTCATTGTTGTTACCTCCTGTGAGTTTTTGTCGTCACAAGGAAATAATGCAGGTTTCGCGCCAAGGTAGAATTGGAAAGGTCTGTTTAATTGGAGCTGGCTGGTGTTTTGAGCTTTTAACTGTCTAAACATTTCACATTTGGTCAGAAATAAATGGCACCCAAAGGTTTTTTGTCTCTTTTTGAACCACAGGCAGGGTGGCGGATCGGTCTCAGAATTGCACGATGAATCCGTTATGATGAAACATTTTATCTCAATAAGTATGGCTCTTGGTGCGCTCTTTTTATTTAACTCTGAACCAGTTCATGGTGTGCGAATCATGGACGATGATTGGCGACCCGCTCGCTCGGTGGAGACACAAGAGGCACTTGAAAAAAAGCTTTTTGAAACGATTGCTTTACCGCGTGTGAATGGGGGTCGCGTTGCTTTTACGATAGATCGCACCCGGCAGATGGTAAAATTGGAAGAGTTGCAGTCTAATGATTCACTGATTGATCGTGCGATTGAAACCCAAGTCGAAGAGTTGTTAGCTCTGGTGCCTGAAGACTTGCGTGAAGATCTGCGAACGCGCTGGGAGAGAAAAGACTGGGTGAGTTTTAGCAAACGAGGAGAGCATACGATTGTCTCTCGTCCACTGGGTGAAGTGGTTGTGCATTCTCGTAAAGAGTTTAGACTCTATCTCGATGAGCGTCTCAAGGCTCTTCCGACTCTTCAAAAGCTGATTCAAATGATTGCGATCACCCATGTCGTGGCACCGCGAGTGATGATTTTGGAAACCGAAGGCGTAGCCTTTTATCAACGCACTCACGATGCTTTAGAAGCTATTACGTTGGGGGCAGGTTATTGGACGCTCACGCAATGGCTTCAGTTGGTGCAGGTCGAAAAGCCTTTGCTTTCTGAGATTAAGAGTTCACCTCTTCAACTTTCTGCTATCCGATCGCTTTTGTCGGAGATCGGCGAAGTGGTGCGGAGTGAGCCGGTTGAGACATTGAATCGTTATATTAAGGTTCATCACCCAGAGGCGCTGAAGAATGGGCAAATGAAGGCATTTTTTCAGGCGTGGCTAAACGAATCCGTCATTGCGTCGTCGGCCTCCGGCCTTATTGCCAAGAAGGAAAGCGTGCAACAAGAATCAGAGCCAAGGGAAGCGAAAATCATCCCGTTTCGCCCTCGTATCAAAAAAGTGGATGGCTCTACTTGCGCAACCGCCTTAGGCACCGACACCCCCTGAGAATCAGCCGGGGACCGACACTCCCTGAGAATCAGCCGGGGACGGAGTCCGATCTCCGTCCATCTCCGCACATCCCCCGGACGCCGCCTGCCCTTAGATTGACTCTCACCTTGTCACGCAGTTTGCTTCTGCACCTCCCGCATGAGAATCAATCGCTCCCAACAGCTCTATCCCCTCAATGGCAAAGTTCATCTTT
>JBEGVH010000026.1:0-99426 GCA_041178425.1 Pseudomonadota bacterium
TCTTCATTCCAAAAAATGATGTTGGTTACGATGAAGCGAAAATCACTGAGCTCTTCAAGCAATTGGGAGCGGCTGAAGTGAAGAAGGTGGCGGAGTACTAATCATGGTGATTAAATATTTTAACTTCAATAGTAAAATTGCAGTCCTCGGATGTTCCCTTGCTCTTGCTGCGTGTAGCGGCGGCAAGCAGCCCAACGTGGAACTCATCCAAGACATGATGGAGTCTCCTGCTGTCAAGGCGCAGGAATATGACGAAGCCTCTCCTGCTCATCGCGGGATGAGAACTCCTCCTGAGCACACTGTACCGGTTGGCTTTAAGCCGTATCGCTTTGCTGCTGATTACGAAGGAGCAACAAGCAATGTTAATCCATTGGCGGGTGACTTCTCTCCAGAGATTCTCATTACTGGTCAAAAGTATTTCGATATTAACTGTGCCGTTTGTCATGGAGATAAAGGGGATGGAAAGAGCCTGGTTGCCGATAAAATGGCTCTCAAACCACCAACTTTGCATTCAGACAAAGTTAAAAATTGGAAAGATGGTCAGATTTACCACGTGATCCAGGTGGGTCAGGGGGTCATGGGGCCATACGCTGCTCATATTCCTAAAGAGGAATGGCGTTGGGCGGTGGTTCAGTACATTCGACATCTTCAAAAGGAGACTAAATAGTCATGGCTTCTCATCATTCAGAACAATTGCATGCGTCTAACTACAGTCCGAGTTCTGGGGCAAAGACGGCTGCGACCGTGGCTGCCGCGGTGGGAGCTCTTGCTTTTGCTGTTGGGGTTTTTAAATTCCAAGATAGAGCTTGGCCTGCGTTTTTGCTTGCCTTCTTTTACTTTACGGCTTTGGCATTGGGTGGTCTTTTCTTTTGTGCCATTCAGTCTGTGACTAATGCTGGTTGGAGTGCTTCCATCCGAAGAATCGCGGAATCGCTGACTTCTTTTGTGCCATTTATTTTAGTCGGTGGTCTTATTTTAACATTTGGTCTTAAGCAGCTTTATCCTTGGGCAGATGCCGAACAAATGGCAACGGATGCTCTTTTGCAGGCAAAGAAAGCTTATTTGAATGTTCCGTTCTTTTTGATTCGTATGTTTGGTTTTGGTTTATTGATGTGGTTGTTCCGCCAACAAATCGTTGGTCGCTCGCTCACTCAAGATAAGACCAAAGACGATAAGTTAACATTTGGTGCCATTCCTTGGAGCATTGCCTTTTTGTTAGTGTTCTCACTTGGATTCAGTTTGTTTAGCGTTGACCTGTTGATGGCTCTTTTACCTCACTGGTACAGCACTATCTGGGGCGTTTACTGTTTTGCAGGACTCATTCAGGCTTTCTTTGCATTTATGATTTTACTCACCTTTGCAATTAAGAAGTCTGGTGCTGTGAAGGGTTATATCACCACTGAGCATTTTCACGATTTAGGAAAATTTCTCAAGGGCTTCACTGTGTTTTGGGCTTATATTGCGTTCAGCCAATACATGCTGATCTGGTATGCCAACATTCCTGAAGAAACGGAGTTTTTCTTACTAAGAGCACAAAACGGTTGGTTGGCGATCTCACTGGGCCTTTTGATTTTCCGTTTTATTGTTCCCTTCCTCATTCTCTTGCCTCGTGGTGCAAAGAGATCAGAAGGAACTCTCAAGGGTGTTTCTTGGTTGGTATTGGTTATGCAATTTGTTGATCTCTACTGGATTATTTATCCTAACTTTCATGAAAATCATGTGAGTTTTGGTCCTCTCGAAGCTTGTATTTTTGCTGGAGTGGCAGGCGTGTTCATGTTGAGCGTCTTTAAATTCTTTGCAAAAAATTCACCGGTGGCTGTGCAAGATCCTCGTATGCATGAGGCTCTTAATCACCACGTGACCTACTAAGCAGTTCTGTAATAGAGTGGCTTTTTAGAGAGAGCCGCAACGAAGAAGCAAGAGGGGCGACAATCATCGTCCCTTTTGTCGTATTAAGGGTTTGCTATTGGAAATAGTGGAAGGGTTAGTTGAGGGAATTCAATGAAGAAGTTGATGTTTGATAGTCTCAGAATTGCTTTGGCCGAAGAAATTCACCAGGTGGTAGGCTCTCGCTGGCCCGATGCCGGCTTGACGTTAGAGTCCGTTTATCAACTTCTTGTTTTGCCACCCCAAAAAGAAATGGGTCATTTAGCTTGGGGAACCTTTCCGTTGGCAAAGGCCCTTAAAATGGCTCCTCCAATGATTGCTCAGCAGGTAGCAGAAGCGTTGAAAGGTCGGTCTCAATCTCTTTTTCAACAAGTTTTGAATGTTGGGCCTTATGTGAACTTTTTCTTTTCTGGCGAAGTACTGACTCAGAAAATTGTGAATCCAGCCATTAGTGGAAGTGCATTTCAGCACAAGCTGTTCGATGGGGCTCCGCGAACAATGGTAGAGTTTTCTCAACCCAATACCCATAAAGAGTTGCACGTGGGGCATATGCGCAATGCGTGTTTAGGTGACTCTTTGGTCCGTCTCTTTCGTTATTCCGGATTCCCTGTGATTAGCACCACGTTTCCAGGGGATGTAGGAACTCATGTCGCCAAGTGTTTGTGGTATTTAAAATTTCACAATCAGGAGTCTGTTCCCTCTAGCCATAAAGGAGAGTGGCTCGGTCGCATTTATTCAAAGGCTCATTTGCTTCTCGAAGACCATGCGGGAACACCTGAGGAGGTCAAGGATCGCAAGGCGCTGTCATTGATTTTAAAACAAATCGAGTCTAAATCGGGCGAGTTCTATGATCTTTGGCAGCAGACCCGTCAGTGGTCTGTGGACTTGATGAATGAGATTTATCACTGGTGTGGAATTCATTTTGATCAGTGGTATTGGGAAAGTGATGTTGATTCTGATTCGGTGAAAACGGTGAAGCAGTATTTTGCCGAAGGAAAATTAGTGGAGAGTGAAGGCGCTATTGGAATGGATCTGACTGATGAAAATCTTGGATTCTGCGTTCTTTTAAAGTCAGATGGAAATGGTCTTTACTCAACCAAAGATATCGAACTCGCTCGCCGAAAATTTCAAGACCATCATATCGAAAAAAGCGTTTACGTGGTTGATATGAGACAGGCTCTGCATTTCAAGCAGGTGTTTGCTTCGTTGAAGCGACTCGGTTTCGAATATGCTGATCAGTGTTTTCATTTGCAGTATAATTTTGTCGAGCTACCCGATGGCGCAATGAGTTCGCGCAAGGGCAACATTGTTCCTCTGACTCAGTTGGTGCAGCAAATGGAAAAGCACGTGAAAGAAAACTACCTTAACCGTTATGCGGGCGAATGGACTCAAGATGAAATCGATAGCACGGCCACAACGGTGGCTCAAGGGGCCATCAAATACGGGATGCTCCGCATGGATCCAAACAAAAAAATTGTTTTTGATATGGCGGAATGGCTCAAGCTCGATGGTGAATCAGGGCCCTATATTCAGTATGCCTATGCTCGAATTCAGAGCATTTTGCGTAAATTTCATGATTCCTTTAACGAAGCTGCAACGGGTTCGCACCTCCATCATGCCTCTGAGCTTCAACTTGCTATTCTGATAGGTCAATTGAACGCAGTGGTCACCCAAGCGGTTGAGGCTTATCGTCCGAATGTGCTTTGCAACTACCTCTTTGATGTGGCTAAGCAATTTTCGCAGTTTTATCACGATTGTTCGATTGGCCACGCCGAAAATGAGGGGTTAAAGCGGGATCGCCTCCTTCTGGCGGCGGCAACAGCCAATGTCTTAAAGCAAGGTCTAGCTCTTTTGGGTATTCCTGTTCCAGAAAAAATGTAGAGGCCTTAAAAGCTTTGTTTGACGCTCATCCTCTTTGTCTTTAGGATCAAGAGGATGACTTTATCACTTTTTTCTATGCAAAAATAATCACTTCAATGGTATTACCTTCAGCAACATGATTACTATTATTTTACCGGACCAAAGCGCAAGAAGCTTCGATCATGAACCCTCAGCCCTTGAGGTGGCTCAGTCTATTGGGCCTCGATTGGCAAAAGACACCGTTGGTGCGCGCATCAACGGATCTAAAGAAATCATCGATCTCAGAGCGCCCCTCAAAGACGGAACTCGCATTGAACTTATAACAATGAAGCAAGCAGAAGCTAATGATGTGATCCGGCACTCGTGTGCTCATATCATGGCTCAAGCGGTTCAAGAATTATGGCCAGATGTGAAGGTTACAATCGGTCCTGTCATTGATAATGGGTTCTACTACGACTTTGATTCTCCGCGCGCCTTCAAAGAAGAAGACTTTGCGGCTATTGAAGCAAAGATGACGGCGATTGTGCAAAAAGACATTCCTCTCCTGCGAGAAGAATGGCCAATCAACAAAGCCGTTGAAACCTTTGCAGGCATGCAAGAACGCTTTAAGGTAGAGCTGATTCAAGATCTTGAATCAAAAGGGGAGTCTAAGGTGAGTATTTATCACCAAGGCTCGTGGTTCGATTTGTGCCGTGGCCCTCACGTGCAAAGCACGGGGCAGATCAAGGCTTTTAAACTCCTCTCCGTGGCGGGGGCTTACTGGCGTGGAAACGAAAAAAACCCCATGCTTCAGCGAGTTTATGCAACGGCCTTTAGAGATAAAAAAGAACTCGATGAGTATCTGCATCAAATCGAAGAAGCTAAAAAGCGCGATCATCGAAAATTAGGCAAGGAGCTTGGGCTCTTTTACTTTTCTCAGTACTCTCCTGGCTCGCCATTTTTTAGCGGGCGTGGAGCAATGATTTACAATGAACTCGTTAAGTACATGCGTGAGCTTTACCACGAAGTCGGTTATCAAGAAGTCATTACTCCGCAAATTTTTGATGTCGAAATGTATCGAACGTCTGGTCATTATCAGAACTACAAAGAAAACATGTATTTCACCGAAATTGACGAGCGAGAATTTTCGGTTAAGCCAATGAACTGTCCTGGGCATTGTGTGCTCTACGGAATGGAACGTCACTCTTATCGTGAGCTTCCGCTGCGTGTGGCTGATTTTGGTCGTTTGCATCGTTTTGAGCGTGCAGGCGCCATTCATGGCCTTACTCGTGTGAGAACATTTTGTCAGGATGATGCCCATATTTTCTGTACCCTTGAACAGCTTCAGAGCGAAATCGAGGGTTTTGTGAGTTTGTTGAATCGAGTTTATAGTAAACTCGGAATGAAGGAATATCATATTTATTTATCCACTCGCCCAGAACAACGAATGGGCTCTGACGATATTTGGGACAAAGCTGAAAATGCGCTTCAAAAAGCTTTAGAAGCTCTTAAGTTGCCATTCACAATTAATCCAGGCGATGGTGCTTTTTATGGGCCGAAGCTTGATATTATGTTTGTCGATGCGATCAAAAGACCATGGCAATTGGGCACTATTCAGTGTGATTTCAATATGCCCAATAACTTCAAACTCACCTATGTGGGCGAAGACAACCAAGAACACACACCGGTTATGCTTCATCGGGCAATTCTGGGGTCCTTGGAGCGCTTTATTGGGGTTTATCTTGAGCACACGGCGGGACATCTTCCAACGTGGTTGAGTCCGCAGCAGATTTCTATTTTAAATGTGACTGATCGGGTGAATGGATTCTGTGAAGAGATCGAGAAAAAGTGGCACGCGCTTGGATTCCGAGTGGAGTTTGATCGCCGTAACGAAAAATTGAATTTTAAGATTCGTGAAGCTCAGATGCAAAAAGTTCCTTACATGGTGATCGTCGGCGATAAAGAGGCTGAGTCAGGTATGATTTCACTTCGACTTCGTAACGGGCAGACAGTAGCGAGCGTGAGTGTTGAAGAGTTTACGCAAAAAGTACAAAAAGAAATTAACAACAGGGATCTCGTATCCCCATTTAACCAGGAGGCAAACCATTAGCTTCAAGGGTCCACAAAGGGATTTTAAAGGTGGCGGTCCTAAAAAAGATCGCGGAGGCAAAGATCAACTGAGAGTGAATCGTGAGATTCGCGCGCCTCAGGTGAGAGTGATTGACGATGAAGGCGGAATGGTCGGCGTGATGTCGGTTCCAGAAGCAATTCGTATCGCTGAAGATAAGGGTCTTGATTTGATTGAGATCGCTCCAACAGCGACACCTCCAACTTGTAAGATCATGGATTACGGTAAATACAAATACGAGAACAAAAAGAAAGCGGCAGCGGCTCGTAAAAAACAAGTGATTGTCACTGTTAAAGAGCTTCAGCTTCGACCGCGCACAGATCAGCATGATCTTGACACAAAAATGAAGCATGCTCGTCGGTTTCTTTTAGAAGGCGACAAGGTAAAAGTAAACCTTCGCTTCATGGGTCGAGAGATGGCTCACCAAGAGCTTGGTGCAAGTCTCTTGAGTAAGTTCGTGCAGGGGCTTCAGGATGTTGCTCTTACGGAAGTGGCACCTAAGATGGAAGGAAAGCAAATGTTTCTTCTCTTGGCTCCAGATCCAGTAAAAGTAAAAGAATATTTGAAGCTTCATCCGAAGAAAGATGGCAAAGAATTGCCACCTCTTGATGCGGAAGATCTTAGTGAATCTCAAGAGTCCTTTGAGGTTGATGAGGATTAGTTTTGATGCTGCGAAAGTAGCTAAAATAAAATTGAGCATAACAAAAGAAGGCTAGGGACCACCTAGCCTTTTTTGTTGTTGAGGTTTGAGGACTCGAGGATCTATCGAATCAATTTGGCTGGCAGCCGGTGTAAGAGCGGCCAAAATATTTATTTCCAGGATTAAATGCCCCAAAGACAAATGATTCACCCCAATTTGCTCGTCCCCAGCCATTTACGGTTGCTTGGCATTGGTAGCCGCAGTAATTTTTCACTGTGCACTGACTCGCGCAATTGACCATCTCACAGTGATCCTCTCCAGATCCACTACTATCACCCAAGGGATAATAAGTCCCTGTTTGCGTGCTTGATCCAAAGATTGAATATTCGGTGCAATCTGCATTACAGCAAATCACCCCGATCCAAGCGATTCCCAATTTGTTGACGTTCTTAATGAATCGTTGCCCTGTACAAAAGCCAGTCACATTCGAAGTGTCATAGCTAAAATTTGAGCTCGTCCAACTGGTCAATGTCAAAAAGCCCGTGGTTGTACCGCTTAACGCCGTTGTTGTTGTTCCCGCAAAGGAAATGAGGCTCGCAAACAATGCGCTAACAACAGTTATCATTTAACCTCCTGTTTTAAATGGCCAAGCTATTTTCATTCTCTTACCAATTCAGCGTCAAGTTCCCAGACAGTGAGCCGTTGGCTGTCGCCTTGGGGCGAACAGTGACTGAGCAGGTGGCATTCGGAGCGAGAACTCCTGTGCAAGTCGAAGAAACCTGTTCAAAGTTGGTGGTGTTCGATAAACTGACGCTCACCGAGGCTGTGTTTACATTCCCTACGTTTTGAAATGTGAATTGAACGTTTGAACCATAAGCTGGGTTGCCCGGGCCTGTCACATTCATGTTCGCGCCAGATCCGCTCGCGACAATCACGTTCAGGCAAGTTGTGTTAGCATAAGAGCCCGATAAAGTGCCGTTGTTGCACGTACGAAGCTCAGAAACCGATGCGCACGTCGTGCTGGCGGAGGGGCTTGTCGTTGAGTAGGCGGTGTTAGAGCTGCCATGCGAAATGGCACCCCAAGGTGTGCTCGCACAGCCTGAAGTGCAGGATTGAGATTGATAGCTACCAGAGAGAGTTCCATTTGAATTGCAGGTTCTAGTTTCTGAATTGTTTGAACACAAAGAGGCCGGAGTTGTGCTGGAGTAGGCTGTCACCGATTCCCCTTCGGTGATCGTACCTCCCCAAGGGAGTGAGCATTTTGCTTTCGCGGTCATTAACAAATGATGAACAGGAAATAGTTGTGAAACCAAGAGTGGTTTTGTGGTTAAAGCTTCTTGGGCCTTTGCCGTCGACGCGAAAACAAGGGTGAACCAGAGTAGAAGTGTTCTCCAAAATATTCTCGGCATCGAACTCTCCTTAGTGCGACTTACTGAAACCCAGAACCCCATGTGATATAGCATAGCCAATTGGCCCCGTTTTTCACAACGACTATTCCATACATGGTTTGTGTTCCACTGGTGGTTGCGGCATTAGCCGGTTTAAAGTAGCTCGATGTACAACCTCCAAAGGTATAAGTTCTTGAGGTCGTGTCTTGAACGATAATAGTATAAGTGCCCCCATGCACCATGTTTTGCAGAGTGATTGTAGAGCCTCCGGGGGTGGCCACGAGGTGAGTATTGCTAGTAGACAGATCAACGGTGGCCGCAGCAACTGTTGTGGGTTCACTGACAATAGCACCTGCAACATTTAATCTCGAGGTGGGTGTTGTTGTTCCGATACCAACGTTTCCAGTGGTGGCGATTCTCATTTGCTCTGTATTATTCGTTCCAAAAACAAAATCAGCATTGGTCGTTCCCATCAATCGATTTGGTCCTGCATTTTCTAAACGGATGACCCTTGTTCCGTCAGCTTTTCTCAGCCAGATTGCGCCATAACCTGCATTGGCAGTCAAATAGATCTGACCAGTTCCATGTCCTTGGGCTGTTCCATCGATTTCTAAAAGGCTTTCACCTCCAACAAAGTGAAATTTATGGGCGGGCGATGTCGTCCCAATGCCTACGTTTCCTCCAGAATAGCTAATCGCCCCCGACGTTCCTTCGTTCCATAATTTGGCGGAGCTGGGGAGTCGCACACCATCGATTGTGCCCGAGGTGATCGTGTTAGCGTCAAGGCCCGTAATGTTCGTGCAGGTGAGGGTATCTGTCAGCGAGGTCCAGGTGAGTGTTTGTGCGGCTGTGCATGCGCTATTTGGAAACTGCGATGAGCCGGTCGATGAGAGGAGATGACTCACGCCAAAATTAGTGGGTGCGTAGGCGGATCCATCCCAGCGTAAAATCTGTCCGCTGGAGGGTGCGGTAGCACTCACGGGTTGCCCATTGATTCGAGCAACGGTGGGGTTGGGGAGAGTGCCCGAGAGATCTCCGCCCACAGAGCCCGAGGAGGATCCGCTGCCGCCCCCTCCACTCGTCACGGTGGACCAAGAGAGTGTGCCCGAGCCATTGGTGGTGAGCACTTGCCCTGCGGTTCCGGCATTGGAGGGGAGGGTGAGCTGTAAATCGGAACCTAATGCCGTGGGTGCCGAGAGGGAAATTTTCTTGGTGCCAGAAGAGTCTTTCAGTTGAAGAGTGGCAATACCCGAGGATGAATAATACTTCGTCGAGCTTCCGCTCGCGGCAGCGAGGAGATCGTTAAAGGTCGCCAATGTGAACGGTGCCGCGGGGCCGTCTGTTAATCTGAGAACGCTCGCGCTCTGAACGCCGCCAACGTTAAAAGTATCAAGAGCATAGGGCGAGGGAGTGATCTCGACGGGGTCTAAATTTTGTAAACCCGAACCATCATTAAACGACACCTGTAAGTACAGCCGGTCGCCGGCGGCCTTACTATAGCCACCCTCACATTGTGCAAGGTTCGGAAACGTAAGAGTTGGGCTAAAGATTTTCTCTAAAGAAACCTGACTAGGATCCATGCGTTGCCCGTCGCCAGCAATTAAAGAAAAAGAACCATCGCCAGACCGCATATCAACATTAAACTTTTCCGAATACAAAACGCAAGGACGGGAAAGATTCAACGGTCCACGCACACTCATTGTGAATTCAACGTTATTGGCGGTAAGCGGAGAATTTTGGGCATTGAATACACGCCCTTGGTAAGAAAAGCCAGCCGCCCAAAGAGCGTTTGTCGCTGTCCCAATCAGAACACCTAAAATCAATAGAAATTGTTTTCCTCTGCGAGCGATGTGGTTCACAGCGATCAACCTCGTTTAAACGAGACTCTTCAGGAGTCTCTCTAAGATTCTCTTCGGTCTTTGGTCGTGCTGGCTTAACTTAAATTCAATGGAGTGTTGGTTTTTTTAAGTGGTAAGGGCGTTTTCTCTCACGGCTGCTCCATAGTGAGAAGATTCTCAGTCTCTTCGTTTATTTTATGTTTGGGAAGTATAGGTTTTGTTGATGGCTGAGTCTCAAAATTGAACATTGCTTATCGCGTGCACTGATTTTATCCTAAAGGGTGTGTCTAATTTCACGAGGAAACGATGCTTTTTCAATTGGTCTACGGAGAAAAATATTTAACAAGGGTAGGTACGAAGGCAGTTTTTCTTCAGAGTTTCGTATCTATTGTTTTGCTAGTTTACTCCGTTTCTCTGCGGGCCATCAATACTCTCAATGAAGGTTTTAAAGTACTTCCGAGTGGAAAAGTATCTGTGCAAGGGCACGGAACTTGTCGAACCTTCGTGAATGCCAGTGCAACAAAAAGTTATTTTATTCCCACTAAAACGTCTAATGAGTACAGCACCTTTGTTTCGAATAAACCGGCCGATATTAGTTATACCACTTGTCGTTCTTGCAGTGAGATCAAAACTAACAGCGGCGATTATTTAGGGAGTGGCACCTACACGATCGATCCCGATGGCGATGGTACGGGTATCGCGGCCTTATCTGCCTACTGTGACATGGTCACCGATGGTGGTGGCTGGACGATGTGGTTCACCACCAATCAATTTTATCACCTAGCAGATAGCACCACCAGCAGTGTGGCCTACGGCACCGCTGGATACTCCGTGGATTTAAGATCGTTACCCATCAAAGAAATACTTTATGTTCGGCATAGCGATGGCGCGAAAGATTGGTTTACGCGTGATTCAGGTACAACCTTTAAAGTGTCTGATTACATTTCGTCGGGTGTTCTCAGTGTGGCCGGTAATACCCTCGGCACCTGGACGGGCAAAGGCGGCGCTTCCACAGCCTGGAGTTATCAGTTGGTGATCGGTGATAAAACCTGGATGCAGGTGGGATTTATGATGTCGGGCTATACGGGTAGTTGTTGGAAGGCTCCCAACAATTGGTGTAGTGACGGCTCATCGAATTTTTATCGCCTCGATGGCGAGGGCAATGGCGTCGCCGATTATAGCGCTTATCACGGTGTTTCGTTTCGTCAAAATGGGCATGGTTACCTCTCGAATCAATTGATGTCGGTGGGAGTGAGGTAGATTCATGAATAAATGTTTCATCCTCCTCCTTTTTGTTGTCGCGCGCTCGTCAGTAAGTAGCGCCATCAATACCACGAACGAAGGATACCAACTCACCACGAACACTCGAAAAATAATTTATGCCAATAGTATTTGCCGCGTGTTTATGAACACGAGCACAACGAAGACCTATTTTATTCCAACAAAAACAGCGCCTGAATTTAACTCTTTCATTAGTAATCCACCCTCAGGAGTGGTCGTTGATACATGTCGGTCGTGCAATGATTTAAAAATTGGCAGTGGTGGAACTCTGGCGAGTGGAGTGTACGATATAGATCCCGATGGTTCGGGTGGGCTCGGTACCGTGAAGTTTCTTTGTGATATGACCACTCAAGGCGGAGGATGGACTCTGGTGTGGTCAAACACACGCGGAGGCACGAATAAGCCAGTCACCTCAATCACGTGGACTAATGCCACGGCTGGCGGTGTGAGATGTTCAACGGCGAATAGCTCCACCTACGATTTTTCTGGCAGCTGCTCGATGATTAGCTCCAATAAAGAAGCCTTTAATTATTTTGTGGGCTTGAACACGTGGAACGCTCTTGGTCGTAACAAACAGTATATGGAGTTTCGCTACACCTGGAGTTCGGCCTATGGTGTAGCCACCCAGCAAGAAGCTCGCTTTGCCATGCAAAAATTCGATTCTGGCGATAACTATGTCATACGACTCTCCAACATCAATCAAACCGTTGGGAGCCAATCTCCAGGTATTTATTCGTATCACAGTGCGAGTGGGTATGCCTTTACCACTTCCGACGCCGATCACGATGTTTACGGCGCCAACTGCTCCTCTTTATACACCAATAGCCCATTTTGGTATGGAGCCTGTTGGAGCGGAAACATGAATGGCGGGGGAGAGAACGGCCCAGGCACGGGCTATCAGAATGCTGCTTATTGGACGGGAGCGACCAACGCCGACGGTAACTCTTCGGGTGACGGTGGTGGCAATGGCTGGATGTGGATCCGGGAGTCAGACTACTACTACAGTTGCGCCGAGGCCAAAAATATTGGTGGATTCATTAACTCGGGAACTTATACTATTGATTCTGATGGGCCAGGGGGGGCGGCTGCCGTCAGCACCAACTGTACGATGTGAGGACAATTGAAATTAAATAAGTTCTTCTAATTCGCAAAAGGCAGTAAAAGGTAAAATTCTAATTCTATCATCGACCTTTTTATCCAGTTTGCCTCGGTGAACTTGGTAAAACTTGGGTATATTGGTCCGCTGGGCAAAATAATTTATATGAGGAGAAAGATTCCTCTCGCCGGTTTTACATTCGACGGCGAAGAGAGGTTTTTTGTTTTTAATGACTACAAAATCAACTTCTCGTCCTAAAACATCTCTTAAAAAACGCAACTCCATTTTGTCGCCAAAACAATCTTCATGATAATGACAAAATTTTAAAAGATGGCCAGCAACAAAGTTTTCCCAGAGGGCGCCCTGATCTTGATGTTCGCTCCAGTCCCATAGAAAAAGTTTTTGTTCCTTTTTAACGGCCTTAATTTTTGGAGCCCCAAAGGGAGATATTCGGTAACAGTAATAGACGTTTTCTAAAATGGAAATCCATTTTTCTACAGTTTTAAAGTCGACTTCTAAATCTTGAGCGAGATTTTTTTTGGAGAGGGGTGATCCTACTCTGTCTGGTAGCGCGTCGATTAAGATTTCGATTTGAGAGATTTCACGAACATTTTCGAGGTCACGAATGTCTGAATAAACTATTCTTTCTTTTCGTTGTCGATGCCACCTCTTGAGGTGAGTTGGGCTCTTCTTTAAAAAAGGCTCCGGAAATCCCCCAAACGTCATGAGCCGTTCAACATCACCGCTTGGAAACTGCTTTTTTAATTCAGGAATAGTCAGCGGATGCATCCGAAAATAATGATACCGACCAAGCAACGAATCGCCACCTTTTCTGTAGTAGTCGAGTCGAGCAGATCCCGTCACCAAAAAATGATGCGTATTTTTCAACTTGTCGTAAAAGCCCTTGATCAAGTTTCGCCAATTTTTAAATTTATGAATTTCATCGAGCACGATTAGTTTTTCGGTCGCTGGCCATTCACCTTTTTGTATTCGTTTTTTGTCGTCGAGTGAGTCCCAGTTGAGGTAGGCGCGGTGTCGATCTTTAAAGTTTTTTATTAAGGACTGGGCAAATGTGGTTTTGCCCACTTGCCTGGGGCCCCCTAAAAATACCATTTTTTCTTCTAAATCGGCTCTAATTTGTTTTTCTAGGTATCGAAGTAAAGTAGACATAATTCCACTTTACTTCGAAGTAAAGTGGAGTCAAGTCCAAGCGGATAGATTGTGGGCTGTGGGTCGGTGTTTGAGATAAAAGTGCAGAAGCTTACGCTCAAGGGCCAGTAAAAAGGGCCAACAGGAGAGGCGTTTATTTTTCCTCTAATGGTCGTATCTTAAATCTAAACAATTCTATCGAACTACCAATCAATGGGCTGGTAATCTTTTAAAAATTTTCCGCACCAATGGTGACCACTATTCATTCCGTAAAAGAAAGGATCGCAAATGCGAGCCGCCCCATCCACAATATCGAGTGGCGGTTGAAAGTCGTGGGTGGCTTGATTTTTTTGTGAGAGTTGGGCTGGGTCTTCGTCGGTTACCCAACCGGTATCCACCGCGTTCATGTAAATACCATCTTTCGCTAAATCCGACGCTGACGTGTGCGTGAGCATATTCAGAGCGGCCTTCGCCATATTAGTGTGCGGGTGGCGATCCGGTTTAGTGAAGCGATAGAATTTTCCTTCCATGGCCGTCACATTCACAATGTGTTTATCACCAGTGTAATCACGGCGCATGAGGGGTGAGAGTTTGCTGCACAAAACAAAGGGTGCTACCGCATTGATAAGTTGCACCTCCAAAAGTTCTGGTGTGGGCACGTCGTTAAGTTTGTAGCGCCAGCTGTTGGTTTCGCGCAAATCCACTTGTTGAAGATCGGCATCGAGTTTTCCCACCGGAAAAACCTCTTCGGCCTTAATGCGGCTATCAAACGAGTAGGGCATTTGTGAGAGTTGCGCCGACGCCAAGATTCCCATGCCGGGGCCTAGTTGCGACCACTCTATTGGGAGAGCGCTGTCTTTGGATGCACCCGAAAGACAAAGATCTTGCACTTGTTGTTTACACTGATGAAAGTTTTCAAGAAGCGCTTGCGCCTTCGTTGGAAGAGTGTCGAGTGCGGCCATCTCTTGCTCCATCATGTGGGCAAAAAAACCGGGCGGGCGTCGCACCGTTTGTGCGGCATTGTTTATAAGAATATCAAGGCGCGGGAGTTTTTGGTTCATATAGGCAGTAAAGATCTCCACGCTGGGAGTGTGGCGAAGATCAAGACCATAAATTTCTAAGCGCTCCGACCACTGATCGTAATCAGGTTCTTTAGCAAAGCGAAGAGCGGAATCGACCGGAAACCGGGTGGTGGCAATCACTCGAGCACCCGCTCGGAGCATCATTAATGTGGCCTGATACCCAATTTTCAATCGAGACCCAGTGATCAAAGCAATGCGCCCATGAAGGGGTGCTGATTGAAAACGTTTTTGGTAATTCACTTCGCCGCATGTCCAGCACATGGCATCGTAGAAGTAATGAAGCTTAGTAAACTCTGCCTTGCACACATAGCAGTTCCTTGGCGAGTGGAGTTCACCCGGCGAACTGAGTGGTGCCCCCTCGGCTGAGGCTGTTATTTGCGCTGGAGCCACAAAGACACTCGTGGTGCGTGCTTCACGAATACCGGTTTTTGCGCGAGCGGAGCGATCGTTAATGACCACGTGCTTGTGTCGTTCGGTGTAGCTGGCTTTTTGGCGTTTTTTTAAGTCATCACGGTGAGGGCGGGCTAAGCGACCGGCAGCTTTTAAGAGCGCAATCCGCTCGGCTTCGCTGAGTTGGGCAAAGAGTTCGGGTTGATCCGCGAGCGTTTCGAGTGTGCGCAAACAATTTTGAAAAGTGGACTCTGGCACAGTCTCTGTGTTGGCCGTCTTATTAGTTTCTGTTGGATGGGGCACGCAGGGATCCTTTTTTAAGTGACTCAAAGAAGGCGCCATCCTTTCAAAGGGGTGCGTTTGGGTCAAGGGATGGAGCGACTTTTCTTTGCGGAGGATTTTTTATTGTAAAAAGAATAGAGCAAACTTCCTCCTTGTATTTTGGCGATGAGCCATTCGATCAGTCGCGATTCGACAGCTGGGCAGCCAAGACTACGCCCTAAACGCCCAAACTTTTCAATGAGTTTAGGAGTCACATACCAGGCACCATGAATAACAATACCGCGCATATATGCGAGGTTATTACGTTCTTCGAGGCCATGGAGTCGCAAGGCTAAACCCACCGAGTCAGATTTGTAAGGCTCTCCCGTTTTCATAAAGCCCAATGAGGTTTGAAAACTATTCGGTTTATTCGAGAAAGTGTTGGCCTCTTTACGGCCCGAACCGCGCCCGTGCGACACATAGAGCTTAAAGATTTTCTGTCGTTTAATATCAAAAAGGTAAAGGCGCTTTTCCGTTGACGGTTTGGTGTAATCAATCACTGTAACATAATTCTTGTTCGTGATTTTGTCGGAGTGAGATCGTAGGTAGTCAAAGGCCTTATCAAAGGCAAACAGATTAATGCCTTGCTGTTGCGCTAAGACGCGAAGCTTTTTAATGCTTTGGTCTTTATCGTTGTTAGAGTCCGCAAAACTCACTGATCCCAAAAGACAGAGTAGCAAGGTCAAGCGCAAGAAGTATGGCATTTGAAACACCCCCCGATGTTTAGCGTTGAGGTGTCACAGATCATAATGAGACCCGAAAAGACATCGAAAGATTGGTTAATGTGTTTTTAAAAGGCGCATAAGAAGAGTGATTGGGCAGAGACTATAATTTGTAGTGAGCGTTTTGAAAAAAAGAAATGGGAGGAAGGGTTTGTGATGAGAGGGTGTAAAAATAAAAAAGCGGGCTCGATGGCCCGCTTTTTTAGAAAGTTTATTACAGGGCTCCAGTTGGCTGAGTCAGGAGTTTTCCATCAGTAATTTGAAGGACACTAAGTAATCCGTCCGGGTGCAGTTCCTGCTTGGCTTCGGCCCTCGCTAGAAACGTCCATCCGGTGGCACCTTTCGTTACTGCGCCACCCGTGAGTGTCGCAACAACTGAAGCCATATTTTTGCAATTTGCTGGCTTAGCAACACAGTAGGCTTGAGTGTTGGTTTGAGCGTCGCCGTTGTACGCTCCATTTTGGGTAACCCAATTTGTACTGGTTCCCGCGCCGGCAGGAAATCCAATACTAAAATAGTAACTACCTTCGGGTTTATATCCGATAAGTGGCAGTCTCGAATCGTACTCCGACCACTCCGAATAAAACGCCTTCTCGGCCGTGTAGATACCCGTCAAACCGGCTTTGGCTTCGGTGAGACGAGCTTTGTAAGTGAATTTTTGAAATTGCGGCATCGCCACTGAAGCAAGGATCCCAATGATGGCCACAACCACCATAAGTTCCACGAGTGAGAAACCCGCATTGCCCGCTGAACGGGTGTTCTTTAAATTCAGAGTCATGAATCCTCCCCTAAAAGGTCTTTCAATATCAAACAAAAATTGTTTGTAAGATGTATGCTTTTTATTAGTATAGCAAACTGTTTTAGAATGAAAAGAGAGAATAAAAAAGAAGATCCCGTCCTCGACGGGAGCACTGAAAAACCAATCCTAATTCAAGCTAATCATTTTTAGCTGCGAGTCGATCAAAACTTCGACGAAGGTAGTGTTTCAAAGCGAGATCAAAATCGAGTCCTTCGACTTCTGACGCGCCCCAAATAGTCATCGACGCCTGAGCAATTTATGGGTATGCAGGGGTGACGAACAAAAAGGATTCTTGCCGTGAAAAATGAAAAGTCTGTTTTCTTTGAAGCGCTTCGGTATCCTGCCCTTTGGGTGGGAGCTCTTGGGTATTTTGTTGATCTCTACGATCTGGTTCTTTTTGGTGCTGTTCGCGTGGCGAGCTTGAAGTCGCTGGGAGTGCCCGAGTCGGAGTTGCTGAGCACCGGTGCATTTTTGTTAAACGCGCAAATGGGCGGATTACTTTTGGGTGGCTTTGTTTGGGGAGTTTTGGGTGATAAAAAAGGACGCCTCACGGTTTTGTACGGATCTATTTTGTTGTATTCGGTGGCCTATCTGTTTAATGCGACTGTCACCTCTGTATCGGCCTATGGCTTTTGGCGCTTTCTCGGAGGTTTTGGTTTAGCCGGAGAGTTGGGCGGGGCCGTTACGTTGATGGCCGAAATTCTTCCGAAAAGAGCGCGAGGCTACGGCTCGACCATTATTGGCCTGGCCGGCTTTTTAGGAGCACTACTTGCGGCCACGGTGGCGCAAGTAATTCCATGGCGTTGGGCCTATGCCTCAGGGGGAGCTTTGGGGCTCCTCTTGTTGGTGGTGCGCCTGAGGAGTCGAGAGTCAGACCTGTTTGCGCGCGCCAAAGAGTCGCAGCAAAAAAAAGGAGATCTCTGGCAGCTGTTGGCACAGCCACGATTGCGTCTTCGGTTTTTGAAAAGCCTTGTTATTGGTCTTCCAATTTGGCTGATCTCGGGCGTTCTTATTTATTTTGCTCCCGAGCTAGCAAGCGAGATGGGAATTCTTCAGCCTGTGTCGGCGGCGCAGGCCATCTTTTGGTCGTACGCGGGAACTATTTTTGGCGATGTGCTCAGTGGGTTTGTGAGTCAGCAACTAAAAAGTCGAAAAAAATTAATCGCAATCTGTTTATCATTGTTAACACTGGCCATTCTCATTTATTGTTTTGGTTTACGTGGCGTGAGTAGTTCTGTCTTTTATGCCACTTGTTTTTTTATGGGATTGGGAACCGGCTACTGGGCTTTGTTTGTCTTAACAACAGCCGAACAATTTGGAACCAATCTTCGAGCCACGGTGGCTACGAGTGCCCCCAACATCGTGCGAGGAGCCGCGATTCCCCTGGTGGCCCTGTTTCGTTGGGGAAGCCCACTGTTTGGTGCTACCAATAGCGCCTTCGTTCTAGGGCTCGCCTGTCTTACGATAGCCGGATTTTCGCTCTATTATTTGCCTGAAACTTACGATAGTGAGCTTGATTTTCTTGAGCCTCACTAAGCGCTATTTTTCTATTTCAAACGCAATTTGTTTATAGTTGAGTTGTAAATAACTTGGAGCTTTGGGGTCGTAAATTCGCCGCGCCTCACAGCTCTTTGGGTAGTTATAAGGGTTTTCTTCTTCGCTTGTTGGGCCGAAACGTTTTTCATAATCGGCAGCCTGTCGGTGAAGCGATTTGTGGAGTTCCTGGCGAGCTCTTACCAGAACACTATAATACGAAGGCATTAGATGCTCTTCGGTGTATTGTTTAAAGTTGCTTAGATTATCAAAGAGCTGCTGTGTTCCATAGGCGCAAGTTCCAAACTCTTCCGACTGGGGGTTCGCAAGTATTTGTACATTCATGGCCGGAAAGTTTCCTTGAACATCAGCAAGAAGCTGAATGTGCGAGCCAATATGAAGGTAGTCTCCACAGGGAGCCTTGGTGACGATGTCGTTCTTGTTGACGACCCGGTAATAACCCATCTCTTGAATATTTCGAAGAGCATCAAAATACTGACTAAAGTATTCGTTCCCCACCCGGGGAGACCCAAAAGTATATAGAGCTTTCAGATTGAGCCGCTTATGAAAGGGAACTTTTGTATTTCTCTCCATAAGTGCCGCCGAAACGATGGTGGCAATAGCGCCACCCATGCTGTGGCCTGTGATAATAACGGGTGTCTGTGAAGCGTCGGTGTATCTTTCAAAAAAATCGTCGATCTCTTCGTAGAGCCATTTAGATAAAATCTCAAAGGCATTTTGAAAACCTTTGTGAACATTGCGCTCCCAAAACGGGAGGTAAGCCTGTTTTGATTGAAATGAGGTTGCAAAGTCGGTGGCCCAATCGATGGCATTGTCACCCTCGGTGCCGCGGAAGGCGATAATGAGATTTTTTGGGCCATCGAGCCAGAGAGCCTGAACATCCGGAGGTAAGTCGCGAGTGTAACGAAAATTCTCGCAGCTCACTTCGAAGTGAGGGTCTTCGTAGAGTTCGGCCAGTTTTAAATCGACAAAGTGTTGTTGCTCGTAACGGCGAACTTCTGCTTCGATCGATTCGCGATCAGTCTCCGCTTGCTGTTGGGCTTTTGCCGACAAAGGTTCTCCCTTTGCGAGTTTAGCGACGTTTCGTAAACGGGAGCGATCGAGGTACGTTTTTTCGAGATTTTGTTCGCACTCTTCGCCTTTAAGAGGGGGTGTTGAGTGGTCTTTGCGATGGCAATGGCGTTTTTCTTTTTTGATACACGCCTCGTAAGGCATGTTTGCGCCCACGAGTGAGAGGATATTGCGAACAGTCGATTTGTACTTTTTTGGTAGAACCGGCTTGCTCGTAAAAAAATCGAAATGGCCCTTCCATCCTAAGCCATACATTTCTTCGGTAGAGAGATGTGAACCGTCCTCTTTGCGCAGGGTAACTGTGACTTTTTTACCACGAGGAGCATCGATGATTTGTTTAAAGGCGAGAGGGTCAAGATAGGAATAATGCGAAAACGCAGCCATCCAGTAGGCGGTTCGATAATCAAAGGCATTCGTGTCGCCGCAGAAGTCGAGTTGGCCATCTTTGGGCCAATCTACAGCGCGATGGGCGAAAAGATCCTTTTGTTTTTTAGGGGTGGCAATAGAGAGGGCAGAACAAAAAAGAATCGTCGTTGCGGTCAAGAGAGCTGCAAGGCGTTTCATAGGGTGAGTTTCCTCGGTGTTTAAACAAAAGTTACTCATTCCCTAAAAACTAATCAAGAGTCTTTTTAAAATCTTTTAATATTTCAAAAAATCGACGAATAAGCGCCGACGATCACGTGAAAACCCGACGGGCTCTCTCCTAGCATTCCCGATATCGATGCCATTCTTCCCGTAAGGCCGAAGTCTTTGTTGACTTGTAGTCGCCCGTCAACAAATTGCTCCGAGTACCAGCTGCGGTTCGATTCTTTGCACGTCCATGATTTTGCGAGGCAGGCCTGCGAAAGTCCTACACTTAAACTCTTTTTTTCGCCAGGGCTGAAGGTGAAAGAAACCAGGGCTGAAGCCCCCTTCTGCTCCTCGGAGAATTGGGGTTGAAGTTGCTCTAGTAGCTGGTATTGCAAATTCAACATTGATCCTGGATTGAAGTGATAGGCAACCCCCATTCGGTACGCACGAGAAATCGTTGATGGGGCTGTGGGGTCGTTATCTTGGGGGCGAGGGTTCCACTCGGATCGGGTCGCGCCCAGGGTGTAGTAAGTTGTTCCTTGAAGAATTATTTTTGTGAGATCACCGCTAAAGTTTCTATCGGGGCGGAGTGAAGAATTGTTGCCGCCACCGATGTTTCCCTGAACAAACCACTGCTCTTTCGTGAGAGGTGATTGTATGCCCAATTCCCCATAAACAGAATTACTGCGAGGTCGGTCTATGGCCTCTGTGTGGGCCAAGAGGGTTTCGAAGCGAGGGATGAGTGTGACGTTCTCGGAGGTGTAACGACCTCCGAGAACCAGACCGCGATAATTCGAACGAGAGTCTCGCTGGTTGGTGAGTTGTTGAAACTGTAAAGAGACTTCGTTGGCAGAGGCCAACTCCGTCAACAAAGTTAATACGAGAATTAAAAATAAAGTATTAGTTAAGGAAAGTCCGGGTTTCATGGCGATCTTCTTTTCATCGAAAAGGAGAAAGCCTCAGTGCGCCCCCCGATGAGATATTGGCCCGTAAAGACACCATTTTTAATTTGGCCTCGCAATTGGACCATTGGGGTTTCGGCGGGAACATTGGTTTGATTGAGCAAAATGGCGCCCTTGTCGGGGTTGTTCAGCGTTGAAACAAAAGTGGCACTAATCGGACTTCCTCCGTTTGGAAAAGAAAGTGTAGCCATAAAGTCGTCCATCGAAGATTCTTGAATAATGAGGGTGCATTTTTTGGTTTCAATCGAAGAACCCTTTAAGCTTCCGTCGTATGTTCCGGCAAAGGATTCTTTTTTATCGAGATTTTGGTAATCCGCAAAGTTGATTGCCGAAATTAGTTTTCGCCCTTCGAAGCTCGTGCTCATTCCGTTGATGATCGAAGAGCCTTTGAAGGTCTTGTTGGATCCAACGAATTTGAGTCTCAAGCGGCGACTCACCGTTGAGCCCTCTTTGGTGCGATTATCGACGAGTCTCACATTTGAAAACTCCCAAACATGCTCTTTTGGTAAATATTGAGCATAGGCAAAGTTTGTTTGAGTTTCGCCGAGCTTAAAGGTGGCTCCAATCTCAGCGCTTTCATACCGTAAGATTGTAAGAACACCCTTTTCGCCCTCTTCGGTGGTGAGAGAAAAAATACCCTCGTACTCGTTCTTATAAATAAACCCGAGTCGGTTCAAACGCTCTAACCCCTTAGAGAGTTCATTGGCTTCGTAAAAAAGTCCGTAGTCGTAGTAACGTGGCAAAAGATGGTTTCCTACAAACGACAAAAATTCAATTTTGTGCGAGGGGTAAACCGTTGGTTCTAGGTGACTGATTCGACCACCCAAAGAGAGCACCTGTTCAGCGTTTAAGGTGCTCAAGGCTTTTTTGATGGATCCCTCAGGGACTTCATTTTTTGAAAACATCAGTTTTGTGAGAACGTTCAAAACCATATCTCCCACTGGGTTTTCATACTCGATGGCTCGGTCTTGCGACAGGGCTTTGTAACGAGCAAAGAGAACGGGAGAAAGATTAAGAATGTAAGTGACATCATCGGTGTTTTTTGCAGAAAGCACTTGGTGTTGTAGTTCTTTCACAAAGGACTCCATCGAGGCTCTAACGGGAATCAGCTGAATGTATTTTTCATAGCCAGCGGTATCTAGCGTTTTGCCAAAGAGTCGGTGGATTTTTTCTAAAATTAAACCTACCAGTTGAGCGGCCTCTTCGTTGATAAAATAAGAGCGGCGTTCGTTTTTGTGGTCTTTTTCTCTTTGAATGGTTAAATTCTCTAAAAAATAAACCATTTTTATGGAAGCCAGAAAAGCACTGTCGAGTTGGTCTTGCCGAATCATTTCGTCTAACAAGAACTTTTGCCGTTTAAAAAAGAGGGGGGCCACGTCTTCCGGAAACCACTTAAGAATCATTTCAGTAAACTCCACCGGATCCTGGGAGATGTCCGAGAAGGGTATTGATTTAACGGCCATGCTGGCGGCGGTATCAGCAAAAGGGCTGGCATCAAAAACCGAAAAGTTAAGCGACGTTTCGATTTGTTGGAGTTGATCTAAAATTCTCACGTAGGGAATAAGATCTTCTTTCTTATCGAGGGCATTATAGAGGTCTTTGAGCTCAAACATAGTATCAGAAAATTCAACCCGGCCTTTTTTGGATTTTTCAACGATTTGCTCAGGTGTGGTTCTTGATTCGTTAAAGAGGGCCCGCGGCCGAGCCCACAGCTCTGGGCTTTTTATAGATATGGCCGAAAAGAATATAAAAAGAGGAATCAGTCCAAGTCGGGTGCATTTTTGGGTCATCGGTTTTCTCCTTTGAAATCGATGTGAATGTTTTTTGTGTGGTTTATGTTAAAGTTTAGGTTTTGATCGGGGCCGTAGGTTTCGCGCAGAAACGGAGTGCTTGTCGTGGCACTAAAGCCAATCGGGTAGGTCACATTCACCTCGCAGTCTCTTTGCGAATGGCCAGTGATCGAAAGAGAATCTACCGACCCCACCGTCATTGAGGCTTCAAAGCCACAGGCTTCATAATTCATTCTTTTTACATAGTGTTGCGCCAAATCATCGAATTTAAGCGAAAGGATAGGTAGATCTGATATTTTACGAAACTCTGTCACAACGCTCTCAAGCCATAGTGACAACAAACTATGGCGCCGACTCGCTGTTTGGTGGTCTTGCTCTGGCATTTCAAAAACTCGCATATTGAGTTGATGAAACATGTGGGGAATAGGTTCAAGGCGCAGAAGTCCTCTCACCACGCGATCAGCTTCTCTGGCGTAAATTTCGTTATAAGTGAGATCGCGCTGAAAGTATTTTCGATAAAAGTGATTATACTCCGACATAAGCTCACTCAGATCACTCACATTAAAGTAAATCTCTGTTGCAGCTCTTGGAATAATCAGCACGCCGTCTTGTCCGTTATGCGCTTTGGTGGTCCAGCGCCCTACATACAAATTTTCAGGGCTGATTTCGGGGCGAGTCGTATCGCCGATCACGTACTGAATCTGGCTGTCGAGCATGGCTCTAAGAACCTCTCCAGAAAACAACCCACTGATCCGTGGAGTGATCATGCTATGGTCTGAGTAGGTTGGAAAACTCAAGCTGCCAAAAAGGTCTTTAGCGAGCTCTCTGTTTTTGTCAAATTCAGCGATGGCTCTCGGATAGTTGAGCAGATTCAAATCCATATGTGAAAAAGTGTGGTTGACCCAAAAAAAACGATCTTTAAGGGTCTGTGTGGTTTTAAAGAGAGCATCATGGGCGTAGCCCTTTTTTTTCCAAACACCATACCCATTAAAGGCAAATTCAATTTTGTAATCCTTAGACTGAACGAGCGGCAGCAACGTGTGGTCCTGCCAATCAATGTACGACTGCATGTCTGAGGGTGAGAGTCGGTAGTTTCTCGACATATCGGTGGGCATTGAGAGCTTGCGAGGGTCCCAGCGGTTATTCTCAAGAAAGTAGTCATCGACCTGAATGTTTAAAAAGAGTCGGCGTTTGCCGAGATAAAAGCCTCTGGTGATCCACTGAAGCCAAAGGTGTGATGACACGAGGCTCGCTTTGGTAAAGCGGCTTTGCACAAAAAAGAAATGCATTTGTTCTCTTTGGTCGGGGTAACTAACAATCGCTGAAGCCACGCCTTGGTTTTCTCCGCATGGTTCGGTTTCGGCTCTGGAGTCGGCGCACGGTTGTTTAAAATACAAGAGGGGTTTGGTCATCTTCTCATCGGTGATACGGCCTGGAATCTGCCATGTGTTGGTGAGAAGGATGGCGATTCCTGACTTCAAACCAGTGGTGAAGCTCTCGGCCTGATATGGGAGAACAACAAAAGCAGGTTCTTTTCCCGCGCTACCAAATTGCTCCATTCCAATTTTGGGATTAGGCCAGCTATTGAGCGAGACACGTCGCACTTGAAATTGTTTTTCGTAGGCCTCGAGTCGTTGCCACTGCTCCTTATTGAGGGCTGAATGCCATCGCCCTTGCGTGTCTTTGGTGGCCAGTTGGCTGTTTGTTAAGACAATGCCATAGTACAGCCCCTTTGATTCCTCTGAGGTGAGCGGAGGCAGGTCGCGCAGGGTGCCGTTTGCATCGGTTAAAGCATAGTGATCAAAAGAAATCGAATAACTCCTCAAGGCCTGAATTCCCACGGTTACCTCGGGTTCAATGGCGGGATCATTGCCTACACTAAGAAACAGAATCTTCATGCGTTTGGTGAGCCTTGGAGTGGTCGCTTCAGGATTCGTCACGGACTGGGGCCGAGTGGCAATAGGTTTTGAAAGATTCTGGTGTCTTTCAAAAGGGTTGCTACACGCCATGATGAAGGGCAGAACAAGGCTACTTAATCGGCCCAATGCCCTGTTGTTGAATAAACAGATTTTACTGTGCACGAGGTTGTCCTTTCTCGATAGTAAATGAGAGGTTTTGATCGGAGGAAGAGAAACTGTAGATGGTGTCGGGCCCGTTCGCTTCACTCTTTAAATTATCGGGGTTAGTGGTTGAAGACTCTTTTGAGGTCATCAACCTATTTTGTTTAGGAATCGTGAAGTAGACTTCGCAGTTCTTCTTCGAAGAGGTTGTTAGGCCCTTGGCTTCGCCCTTTTGAAGAGTTAAATAGGCTTCGAACTCACAGTCGTTGAAACTCATTCGTCTCAGGAAATAGCGATGCAGATCGTCTAATTTTAAGGCTCTCAAGGGCAAGCTGCTCATCGTGCGAAAATCTCTTGTTACAAAGTCGAGCCACAGAGAAATCAAGCTGTGTCGAACGTTGAGCTCGCCGGTGGCGGGATCATTGATATAAAAGGCCCTTATGTTGGGTTGGTGAAACATATGCGGAGTGGGTTCAAAGCGGAGCAGGCTCTTGGTTACTCTGTAAGCCTCGCGATGGAAGATGTCTAAGTACGTTGAGTGTTTTTTAAAATGCTTAAGGTAGTAGTGATTGTATTCTGACTCGAGTTCTTTGAGGGTGCTAACGTTAAAGTAAATTTCGGTAGCGGCTCGCGGAATGATTAAAATGCCATCGGCGCCGTTTTGCTCCTTGGTGGTCCATCGGCCCACATAAACATTCTTGGGTGTAATTTCAGGTCGAGTGGTGTCACCGATCACGGCATTGATATGGCTGTCTTTCATGGCCTTCAGTACTTCTGCTGAAAAGAGTCCACTAATTCTCGGTGTGATCATCGCATGATCGGAGTAGTTTGAAAAATCGAGAGTGCCAAAGAGATCTTTAGATAACTCCCGATTTTTATAAAATTCGGCCATGGCTCGAGGGTAGTTGAGCATATTAAGATCAAGGTGGGAGTAGGTATGATTTACCCAGAAAAACTCGTCTTTGATTTTTTGGCTGTATTTAAAGAGTGGGTCTCGAGCATACCCACGACGCTCCCACACTCCGTACCCGTTGAAGGCCATCTCGAGTTTAAAGCTCCCATCGCCCAGCCTCGGAATCAATTCTTTGTGTTGCCAATCGAGATACGTTTGGATGTCTTGTTTTGTGAGGCGAAAATCCCTCGACCCATCACTTGGAGTACTTTGTGTGGTTGGGTTCCAAATCGGGGTCGATAAAAAATAGTCATCAATGTGAACATTCAGAAACACTTTTCGATGGCCGGTAAAAAATCCCTTGGTGAGCCATGGAACCCATAAATGAGTGCTCATCATGCTTCCTTTTGAATAAGGGCTTTGGGCAAAAAAGAAATGCATTTGCTCGCGACCGTCGTTGAATTTCACTACGGCCGAAGCGATGGTCTGCTCGTTGCTACAACCTTCGCTTGGTGTTGAATGCTCCGAGCAATCTCGCTCATAAAAAAGTACGGCTTTAGCCTGCTCCGGGTTAGTTATCTTGGCGGGCATTTGCCAATTGTTTTCGAGGGGGGCCTTGGCTCCCGATGTGAGTCCCGAAAAAGAAGAATCAAAATCTTTATTGAGAACAACCTGCACGGGTTTGTTTCCGGGTGAACCCGCGATGGCTAAACCGAGCTTAGCGCTCGGCCAGGTATTGAGCGAGACGCGGCGAAGGTGTCTCTGTGCTTCGTAATCCTCAAGCGTCTTCCATTCCTCTGGGTTGAGGGCCGAAATCCAAGATCCGCTTTGGTGGCGAAAGGCAAGATCACCATTCGTAGCAATAACGCCATAGTATTGGCCGTCGCCCGAGCTGTTTTCTAAGGCGGGCAGACCTCGTGTTTTGTTGCCCTGGCCGTCGGTTAGAACAATGTGATCAAAATCAATTGAGAGCGCAAGCAGAGCCTGTCGTGCCACTTCAACCTCTGGCTCCACGCGTGGGTCATCGGTGATAGAGAGAAGCATAATTTTCATTCTTACCCTTTGTTCTTGGGCTTGCTTTGTGGCTTGTTGGCACCCCCCCGTTAACGGGAGGGATACCAACAGAAAGAGGAGAGTAAAACGGCGAAGTAATGATTTCATAAAAACTCCTAGCGGCATGAAACTCTATAAGCATCTAGATTTGTATTCTTCTTTAAAAAATCAAAATTGAGCGAGTTTGATTTTGAGCAAAAGCGTCTGGTTGAAAGCGAGTATTCGATTCCAAAAACCGCTTTTCCTTGTTTGATAAAGGCAGAGAGAGTTCCGCACTCGTTATAATGCCAACACGATTCATTGATGGCGAAATCGTAGTCATTCACCAAATCAACAATCTGTTCGACATTGTTTTTGAGTCCAATGGAGAGGTTTCTTAAATGAGCCTCTTCGGCCATCGTTTTGTTGTAAGTGATCTGATCCTGGTAGGAGATGTTAAAGCCAGATTTCTGGGTATAAACATCCATATTATCTAAATCGAGAGCGTCACATTTTTTTTCCACCGCAAGATCCATCCTCGCCCGCATAATCGGGAGGAGTTCAGTGAGGTTTCGCACGTCGAGCCAGTTTTCTCCCGGCCAATCGCCCAAGGGTGCTCCTTTGACAGCATTACTAAATTTACTGTAGTCGGGTCGCCAGTCTTCTGAGCTACCAGCACTAAAGTAGCAAATCACCTTAATGCCTTTTCTATGGAGTGTATCAATAAAACGTTGTGGGGTATCAAAGAGATCGAGATCGAAGGCCTTGACATTCACGTTGGAGTTGAGCCTACCGGCAAATTGAATTTGCCAAGAGGTGCCGGGTTTGGGCATCCAACGGGCCGATGTGGACGGTGGTTCTTGTTGCTTTGGAGGAGGTGATTGCGAATCCTTGGCCTCAAGCGATAAGGTCGACATGAGAGCTAAAATCGAGAGAACAACTGCGTGGCTTTTTATTCGGCGGTTCATATTGCACATCCTTTGTTTAATGTTGTTGCCGCGTTCGTTATTTGTTCTGCAAGAGGGTGGTCCGAAGGCTCTAAATAAGACTTGTAGAGCGAGCGATACAGGTTCATCACTCCCTGAGCCTCGAAATGATTTTTTACTCGGACTGGTCCATTTTGACGAAAGGTGTGCATGAGCAAGGGGTTCGATAAAACCCTAACAATAGCGTCTGAAAAAAGCGCTGGTGATCGAGGAGGAACAATCACACCTGCTGGTCCAAGATTTGAGGACGAGTCGTTGGTGGGGAGCGGTTTTACAAGAATTTGGTTCATGGCTCCAACATCGGTTCCAACAATGGGTATGCCACAAGCCATTCCTTCGAGAACGGCCACGGGGAGTGCCTCTGAGTGACTTGAGAGAAGAATGACATCGGAATTTTGTAAAACCTTAGAGACATCTTGCGAGCCATGAAATGTAATCAACGACTGAAGATCAAGAGCATCGACTCTTTCCAGGCACTGCTGATAGTAGGGCGGATCTTCGTCATAGGGGCCAAAAACATCGAGGTGAAAGCTAAAGTGGGCGAGCTCACGAAGGTTGTTAACGGCGTCTATGAGGTCGAGAACGCCTTTGACAGGAACGATACGGCCAATAAAAGTAAGTCGATAGAAGGCTTTTTCAAGGTGAACGTCGACGCCTCTGCTTTTTGCTAGCTGGAGAGTGCGAACGTTTTCGAATCGATCAAAACAGACCCCGTTAGGAATAATTCTAATGTTTTCTTTTTTCATTCCTAATTCGACAGCTTGCTCAGCAATGTCTGGAAAAAGGTAGGTTCCGCAATCAGCATAGCCATAAGTAAGGTGGCCAACAAATTCAAACCAGCGTTGCCAAAGGCTGATGCGTTTGCTCAATCGAGAATCCCTCTGCCCTTGCTCGTCTAATTGTTTTCTGATGTCTTTTAGATAAAGAGAATGTTCGGTGAGGAGAAAGTGGCTACTATTTTGTTGTGCGGCCATCGCGGCGGCGAGACCAGCGTATCCAGCGGTGTGCGAATGGTAGATTTTAGCCAGAGGATATCTTTGATCTAATAATGAGAATGCTAAATTAATAAACTCTTTTTGACTCCAGAAAAGTTGTTCAAACGACATATCAATGTTGGAAAATTGTTCTAGAAGGGCATCAATAAATTGTGAGCTGTGGAGGATTGTTTCTGTTTTCTTTTTTCGGGTCAAAGGATTGAAATATTTATGGTAGAGTTTTTGAAACTCTTCGTAAGAGCCGTCTAGTGTTTGAGCGATGGCTCGAGTGAGTTCTTTGGCAAAGGCTTTTGCCTCATGGGAGTCAATGCTTTTAGAAAACCCAAGTAAATTAAAAAACGCAGACGGCGGTTTTTCTTCATTGAGATAAACAGGAAACACCCACTTTATGTTCGCTGGTAGTTGATATTTTGGTGTGTGCGGAGATTGGCGGTCCCAAGCAATGTGAATGACTCCAAAACTGAGATCGGGGTGATTTTCGATTATTTGATGCATCACCGAAGAGACACCTCCTTTGACGAAGGGATAGGTGGCCTCGGCGACCAGGGCGATATCGACTGGTAGGAAGGTTTTCTTCATAGGAGCCCCCTTGGCCATTCGTTCAACAGAGGGGAACTATAGAGGTCAGACACCAGCCAAGAGGACAGTACATGATCCGGCTCTTCTTTTTTTTGACATGGGGGTTTTTCGTTATTTGTGCCATCATACACAAGACCAAAAATGGGGATGTTTGGAAACTTAGATTTTATGAGGCGGAGATAAGTAAGAAGATAGTTTCGATACCAATTGAAATCGGGATGAGCGGCTTCGACGCATTCAAAGCGAGAGAGACCTTCGAGCACGATGCCATCGATATTATCCAGTTTTGTCCAGAGTTCCATTCCTCGATTGACAAAAAGAGAAAACGGTCTTGTTGCTTTGACTTGTATTTCGTTGAGTAAACTAAGAAAAATCAGACTTCTTGTTTTCGATTGGGCAATGACGTCCAGATCATCAACAAAGAGGCCGTGGAGATCTTCGTTCTTTAAAAGCTCAAGTGCCGTTTTAACGACGTAGTCTTTCGCTCGTTGAGCGGTGAGATCTAGAGTGATGGTTCTCCATCTCGGATTGAATTGTAAATGGGGTAAGTCCTGAGCGATTTCAGAATGAGGTTCGTCGACCCACACATTAATAGGGTTCCAGTAGGCATAACGCTTCGATGTCGGAAAGAAATCATTCAGCAGATTCATTTGCATGATGGGATGATAATCTTGCAGCACCACAGAGCATTGCTCCAATGATCGCGTTTTGGCTGGGTTGGGAAACTCGGTTCCGTAATATAAAACGCAATTGGGAGTTGCATTGATTGGTGAAGGATTCATGCCAGCCCCTCGAGAACCGCCCAATGAGGACGCTTCCATGCAGTGAAGGCTTTGAGGATTAAGATGGGCCCAAAAATTAACCAAAAGAAAAGAATGCCCAGTTGGTGCTCCTCAGGATGTAGGTTTTCAACAGCAGAAAGAGCAAGAAGAAAGACCAAAAATGAGAGGGTAACGACGAAGAAAATTGAGTAGCGCTTCAAGACGAGAGTGCCGTTGAGGATGACGGTGGCCAGAGCAAGGAGCGTAGAATTGAAGAGAAGAAGATTGTTGTTGATTGATGGTTCAATAAAAAAAAGAAGAAATAGATGAGTTCCCAAGCCAACACCGAGCAACTCTATTATGGCTGCCACGTAAAAATTGAAACAGAGATTCCGTTTCTTGTTAAATAGATCGATCGGGTTATGAGATAGACTGTGCATGGTTTTCTGCAGGTTGAGGTGTATATGTGGCGAGAGGCGAGTGGTGTAGTAAATCGAAATACCAACTGCAGGAAGCATTCCTATAAAGGAGAGGGTGTTGAAGTGAAGCTCCGATTCGCCCCGAAAGATGATCATGAGTTTGTCTCCCCACAGAACAATTCCTAAAAGCAGTCCCAAGAATGCATGTTTAAAGTAATCTCTCTTCACCAACAGTTCCAAGGCACCTTTTCGCTGGGTGCTGATTTGAAAAAGTAAAGTGAGTGCCATGACAAAAGGAGGTAATAAAATTTGGCTGGGCCAAAGGTAACTGGTGAGGGTGTAGAGAAACCAACAAACAATACACAATAGCCATCGTTTTCTGACTGATACATAAATCATCAGTTGAAAGGCGAGTCCATGAAGAGCCATTAATGCTGTAAAAAAGAGAATGCTGTCCGGGGACCAACTGTATTTTGAAGATAAGATCAATCCAATCAAGAGGACAAGAAGAAACCCAGTGATAAACGTGGAAGGAAGGTGAGACAGTAGTTTTGCCTCGATGATCGTTTTTCCTTGATTGAAGATGTCATCGCCAAGACTCTTATTGAGAGGAAAACACATGATTTGAGAACAAACGGGAAGGGCGTAGGCAAGCAGGAGAAAAAGAGTATAAAACGTTTGGTTGCCCGAGAAACTGTTTTGATAGTGGGAGCCGTTGGACTGATGAATAATAAAAAAAGAAATAAGCGGAGCAATGGCAGCTAAGGGCGACAAATAAAATCGACGGCCTCGACCGAAACTAAAGGCGGGGCGAGAGTGAAAATCATTGGTAATCGCAGTCGTTTTTTGCATCGTCAAGGGCATACACATAATTGGCTTGGCTCTCCGTTTTGATCTTCGATGTATTCGAGAACAAAAAAAAAGAAAAGAGGGGAGATGTTGAGATTTTGTCACATAAAGAAAACTAAATTAAAATATTCTAAGTTTTCTCTTAAGCGATTCAGTAGTAGCGAAACCTTCACATAGGAGACTCAGAGAAATGCAAAAAAAAAGTTTTAGGAATCGATTTCAATTATTGGTACTGTTGACTCTCGTCGCGCTACCAAATTTAGCACTGGGGGTGATAAACCATGACCTTTTGCCCGTGGGTAAATACAATGGGTTTACAAACTCATTAGGGAGAAAAACGGTCTTTCAGTCACCTGGTTACGTGAGTGTTGCTAAAAGGGCTGATCAGTCAATCGCTGTGGAACTCTGGCGCTCTCAAAAAAACGGGGGGCTTAGTCGTATTGTTGCCGCCACGATTGTAAAACAGGGATCGGCCTACAGTTGGAAGAATACAGATGGCCAATCATTGTTGCTTGAGAGCGATGGGTCTTGTTATCAGACCGACGAGAACAAGAGGGTCGTTGTGCGCCTTTGCGCAAAGCAGTCAGAACTGAGTCTGGAGTACCAGTCGGGTGAAAAGCAGTCGAGAGAAGGACTTCTTTTTCATGGCCGTATTCATGGGTTCATCAAGGACAAGGCCTTCTATTTAAGTGAGATTCCGCAATTCGCAGCATTGAATAACTTCGATGCACGCACGCGCTTGCAAATGTTAAAATTAGCGCAATTGCAAACTAAACTGAGTCATGAGAATCTTTATCCTCACCTCACCCTTGGGACAGTAGTCAATTCGGCCTCGGCAGGGGTTGGTATTGGGGCTCTTACTTTGCTTGGCGATCTCGTTCCCTTTCTCTTTCCGACGCGTTGGATACATGTGCATGAAAACAGGGGCCTTCAGAATGCCCAAGCATGGAGCTTGACCACCTACAGGCTTGACGCCGCAGTGACCACGCAAGGGATCGCGCTTCTTTATCTCCGTGATCGAGCGATTGTGGAAATAATGAAAAATCAAATTCATGAGATCACAAAAATTCGTAACTTAACAAAAGAAAAAGAAGATCTTGGTTTTACTCCTCCTGGGTCTGTGGATAATCTCGATGCTCTTTTGGCGGCACTCAAACACGATTCACTCATTCTCGAGAACGCAAATGTGAATCAAAAAAGCCAGGTGGCGCTGAGTATGGGATTAAGTAGCCCTAGTAATCTAGGAGAGCTGGTAGATAACGTTCCCATCGATGATCGAAGGATGATCCTAATGGATGAGTCTTATCTTATGCGAAAGGCCGTTGAAAGCTCAACCGAGGTTAAGGTTATTGCAAGCCTCATCGAGGCCGCGCGGCAGAGTGCTCGGGGCCGTTATTTCAACTGGATTGATCCTTATGCTGATATTCAAGGGGGTTTAGGCCTGGGAACCGGCACTTTTATCGATATAGGGCACGTAAAGGTTTCGGAATTAGAAGTTCAAAAACAACAATCCTTGGCGGCTGTTGAAAATAAGATAGAAACGCTTTTGAACGAGAGACGATTAATTCTGGAGGCCAAAGAGGCTGCGAGTAGTAATGTGGAGATAAATACCCGCAAATTGAAGCGTCTCATGAAGACCCTCAACTCAGATCCCAATTTTGATAATATGAACATGGTTTTTGCTCTAAAAGATTTAACGAGCGCGAGAATCCAAATGGCCACACTCGACTATGCGCAAAAGTCAGTGACCTTCGGAATCCAACGCATGAGCCTTACGGGTGATTACGAGAAAATTCTTAGCTTGGAGAAAAAGAAAGGTAAAATTTATTAGAGATTTCGGAGGGGGTGTGTTCATCTGATAGAGTTCCATCCTCTCCCCTCTGGGGACCCCTATCAATCGCGTTGCGTCGATTGACTTATATTTGGTGAAATTAAAAGAATTCTATAATTAGCTTCTGTTCGAATATTCTCGAGGGGATGGGTTTATGAAGTTAATAATCGGTATTTTAGTTATTTTGGCGCCGCTGATGAGTCATGCGGTTGAATGTCCTGATTTGAGCGGAAAATATAAAAGCGAGAATTCATTGGGAGTAACAGTCATGCTGATGGTCACTCAGGAGGGCTGTGAGCGACTAACGATGGATTTTGACTACGGTCATCGAATGATGGTTACGAGAACACTTATTTTTGACGGTGTTCAGCGGTTAGTGTTCTCGAGCTCTGAGTCGCGAACCTATGAAACTGATTTAATTACGTCAGAGGGAATTATTTACGAGAGTCTCGATGAATACACTCTTAGCAAAGCGGTCTATTTTTCGCGAGGAACGATCGTTCTTGATGATAACAAAAATCTCAATGAATCCGTCGACGTGTACAATGATAAAAATCAGTTATTAAAGACGAATAATACCACCTTTTCTAGACAGTAGGAACACTTCGGGATCAGATCCTTTTTTAAAAAATGAGGTTTGTAATATGAAAAAATGGAAGTTTCTTTTCGGAATGGCAATCGCGCTAGCAACTTCCATCGCCTACGCTGATTGTCTCAAGAATAGCTTTGGCAAAACGGTTTGCGGACGGGGGCCCTGTGTTCAAGATCGCCGAGGCGAAGTGCATTGTGCTCCTGAACCTGCAGGGGAGTGTCTTGCCGATAGTTATGGAAAGGTCACGTGCGGAGCAGGGAAATGTACGGCAGATCAAAAGGGAATAGTTCACTGTGCTAATACCATTGGCGGGCAGTGCCTCACTGACTCCTATGGAAAGGTCAACTGCGGCAAGGGGTCTTGTTTGACGACATCCCAAGGTAAGGTGGAGTGTTCTCAGAGTGCCAATGGCAACTGCCGCGCGGATGCAAGTGGCAAGCTAAGCTGCGATTGAGTCCAAAGGTGCCGCATTTCCGAATTCAATAAAGCAATAAATTCATCATGGGAGTATTCACTCATTCCAAATAGCATGCTAAGTTTTAGCGATTGTGTCGGATCTGAATGTTCTAACTCTTTTAAAATTGGTTTGTTTCTTCGGTTTTAAATAAAATTCGACTATTCATCGAATGCATAGAATTATTCTAAGGCTTTTGAAAGCCGTAAAAATCTTGTTACTTTCAAAAAAGCTATGATACACCGCTTCTCAAGTTGAAGAGATAAACAAACATTATTTTGGAAGGAAGATTTATGAAAACGTTATTGACTAGCTTGGTGTTGTCTTTGTTGTCGATTGCAAGTTGGGCCTCAGAGGAAGTGGCGATGGTTGACGTTCCCATTGAAGAGCAAGTGGTGCAGTCGATCGAGTTTGCGGGCAAACCAGGAGCAAAAGCGCAGGCGGCTCTTATTAAGATGGACGATTCTGCAGAGATAAGCGTTTTAATTACCCATCAGTATGCTCAAGACTCCAGACATTTTGTCGCTGTCGATAATTCGAAATTGGGCATTTACGCAACCGAGATCGCAGGGAACGAAACTGTTTTGTCGGTGAATGGTGCCGGATCTCTCGAAATAAATCAGCAAAACAGTGCGCTAGGTAGAGATCGCTGGGAACGCACAATCACTGTAGCCTATCGCAACGGAAAATACGTACTGGCTGGTTTTACGTTTTCTTACCGAGATACCTTAAATCCTGCCTCTACTGGTCATTGCGATTATAACCTAATGAGTGGTCGCGGTCTTTTTAATGGAAAAAAGGTGCAGCTAAAAACAAAAAATATTGATTTTGAATCATTGGAAGATTCAGAAAAGCTTTACAGTTGCCAAGGTTGGTAATGTAGGTTTGTCAATGCGGACGAAGTGTGGCTGTGTTTATGAGGAGCACAGCCACTTTTCATTTTGTTTTACCACATGTATCCGATCCGAAAGCCCGTGGCCGTTTTTTTAGCCTTCGTTACTGAGTTCCAAACAAGGTCTACAAAGCTGTGCTCAATGCCATAGTAAAAGCCTGGCGTTGTCGAGGCCAGTCCCACTGAGGTCATGGTGTGCTCTCCAGAGTCGGCATAGGGCCCAAACGAACCTGAAGCGTTTGTCACGGTGGTTGAAGTGTTGTGCTTGTCGGTCACGTAGGACGCGTAGGCCACAACAGTCGGAAATTGGTAGCCAATGCTAATGCCGGTTTCTGTGGTTTTTATTTTTGCGGTGGATGTGGCTGTAAAAGCTTGGCTCGTTTTAGAGGTTTCATCGGTGCGATCGCTGATTCCCGCTTGAACTGCTCCGACCCATCCAAAAGGAGCCCGTAGAAATTGCCAGCGAACACCATTGACCGTGTTTCCAATAAAAACATCGACTCCCGAGATAAGAGTGAGGTTGGCGTTGGGTTCAAGGTTTGACACAGAAGAACCACTCAGTATTCCCTCGATGTCTTCAAAGTGTACGCCCGATCGAAGCGGAGGATTGTTGGTGATGTCGTCAACAACAGTCACTGGAGTGACATTGTTTGATGCTACCGAAACACTGCCCGATAAAAACTCCTGACCGGTCACCGGAGAAAAAAAGGTGTTGTTATTAAACTCAATAGTATGCGCACAAGCCAAAGAGGCTAAACTTAGTAGTGCCAATAATACTCTGCTCATTAGTTGAAACCCCATCATGTATGTTACCGCCTTTTCAGCAGCACTGTAACGAGCAATTCATGAGGTGGCAAAAGAACCTTTCGATTGATGCCCTATGGTCAATTAATAAGGTTGGTGCTTGCAAAAGGGAGCTTTGGGGTCGCGAGTGCACAAATAAAGGCGCAGATCGGCGTTGTCTTTTTCAAGCCGCTCAATCTTTCGCTGTAGGATTTGTTGCTCTGACAGGATGTTTGTGATCGAAAGTTTGAGGGTCTCCCATTCGGCCTTGATAGATTGAAATTGGGTTTCGACGACGTTGAATTTACCAACGAGCGCTCGGAAGGCCTCAATCAAGGGGGCAAGAAGGTGAGGGTAAGACACTCGCTTGAGTTGAGTTGTTTCGTCTGTTGTTACCACTTCAGGAAAGATTTTTTCAACCTCTTGAGCGATCAGGCCAATCTGAGGGCCTTGACCATAGGTTGCGGGGTCTCTCCATAAATAAGATTTGCCATGCAATTGCAGAATTTTATCGAGAGAATTCTCGAGGGGGTTGATTTGTGTTTTGAGGCGTTCGTCAGATGAAGCCGTACAACCACCGGCGGTACAGATTTGAGCTCCGCCAATACGAAGAGAGCCTTGCGCATTGATGGGGCCAGCCACATCTAATTTATACTGAGGTGTCGGCGTGTCGATGCCTACGTTCCGAGACGTCTGTAGCGCCAAGAGCGGATTGGGCGAATTAGGATTATTAGTTACATCCATAAAAATAGGTCGCTCGAAGGCCTGGATTCGGAGTCGATCATAACTGGCATTAGTTTCATAAAAGATGGTGCCTTTGGGAATTAGGCCTTGGGTGATTCCAAGACCAACGCCGCCCGTGCCATTGCCTGCGCGACCTATGCCCACCGACCATCCGTTGATTGAAGAAACGAAACCCGGAAAGTTTGTTCCGTCCACTCTTGTTCCCGGAGAGGAGAGATAGTCTCTTGCGGTTTGGAGGTCTCCACTAATCACCGTGTTTCTAAATAGGCCTGAATACACACCTCGACCGTTGACGGTGAGCTTGGCTTCGGGGTTAAAGAGTCCGCCCCCAATCCCGACGTTGCCCGTGTCTCCACGCACGAGCATCGGGGTGCAAAGTTCATAATCAGCACCGCAATTCGTGGTGTTCATGGGGTTTGGTTGATAAATCTGAAAGATTAAATCATTTTTGTTGTAGGCCTTCAAAACAAGAGCCCCAGGCACTCCCCCTCGCCCAACAACATCTCCCCAATAAACACCACCGAGGGTGGGATTGGGTCGGCCAGCGGGTGGTTTATCAGTCATAAAAAATAAACCGAATGCATCCGAAGCTCTGCCAAGCCCCATCCATTTTCCATCTTTATAAAATGTAGCGATTCCAACGTTATCCATTCCTGCGGGCGACCCTGGTGCACTCAAAAGTTTTGCTATGTGGTCGGGGTGTGCTGAAATAAAAGGGCCTGTGGAGAGCGTCATCTGCGCGCTCTTTTTAGTTCTTACATAGAGAGCTCCGTCGCATGCTGCTCCATTGTCGGGACACGTATCGACAACGAGGGGGCGTTCACCATAGGTGCGCAAATTAATGGCCCCCGTAGCAAACCCCATCTGCGTCCATCCAGGCGTTGGATTGGGGTAGGCAATCATCGAGTACATTCCCCGGTTTCTGTAGTTAACAGCCACACCCGCCGCTGTGCCGCTGGAGTGCTCACCAAGTGCCACGCCTAGTCCGTTTAAGCCGTTGAGGCCACCGATTGTAATTCCATGTCCTAAACTCCATTGGGTTTGCGCTTGGGCGATCCCATTTTTATCGCCGAGGAACAAAAGATTTTCTCCGTAAATGTTTCCGGTGTTAAAGATGGTTGGCAGTTTAGTCCAATCGCTGGCAACGGCGAGCCGCAGGTACAAGCATGAGGGAATTTTAGTAGAATCGTATCTTCCACCCAAAAGCTCGCACACTCGTTTCGGATCATTGGTGTCGACAGAACAATCAAAAAAAGTTCCATCAGCCTTGGTGATAATAGCGAGAGCCACTCGACCTCTCACAACTTTTCCCCCGAGGTTGTCGTCTCCTTGTTTTGTGCCAGTGATCGTCATTTGAGTGAGGTAGTACTTAAAGTCACCTATGACGCCGTTTTCGTCGGGATACTTAAAATCAATGGGTCCATCTTTTTTGGCTTCTATTTTGGCCGTGATAAGGTACTCAGAATTATTGAGCCCCAAAAGCACATTCTTTTTACCCGAATCAACAATCCCGATGTCATTCACTTCAGCGCCTGTGTACTTATCGAGGGGAATTGTCGCGCTTTGCGGTCGCACGATACTATTTTTGCAGACTCTTTGTTTAGCGGCATTTTCTGCAGCGGTCGGAGGTCTTGCCAAGGTGAGAGAAACAAGGTTTTCAACAGCCTGCAAATCGTTACCAATTCGCATGTGTTTTAAACTCTGAAATCCCATGTTCGACATAGAAGCCACGGCATAAAGAATAATCGCCGAAACACCCACAACCAAGGAGAGCTCAATCAGGCTCACCCCTTTTTGTGACTTAATTCCAAAAAGTTCTTTACGCATATTGACCCTCATGTCTCCCATTGTTTCATTGAACAATTTGGGAATGGGGGCCGTCTAGATCTAATAATTAATAAGCGATAAGGTTCTCATTTCGAGATGCTTATCTCTTATTAAAAAGTGGCTAATGCCAAAGTGATAAAAAATTGTTTTTTAGAACCTCAAAATGAGGCACAAAATTCAAAATAGTCTGTTTAAAAGTTGGTCGAAATATTTAGAATCCGATGGAGTCCTGAAACTCTAAGAAAGCTCATCACCTCTGAATTAACACCGGTGAGTTGTAGGCGCTCAGTCTTAGGTGTATTTTCAGTGGATGAGATTGGTCTTGGAAAACGAAAGTTGAGTTGTTTATTGATCATAAATAGAGTTCCCGCCGTTTCGGCGGAGATTTTCGAAACAGCGCTCATATCGATCTGAATTTGACCGTAAGGATCGCGAACCAATTGCTCGAATTCTTGGGTGTTCAAGAGATCTCTTATTAATTCTCCCAGACGGTGCGCATCGGATTCAGGTCTTGGCACAGAATGAGGACTGTCCAAGTTATCGGCAAGGGTGCTCTTTAAGTACCATTCGCGGTTTTTAAGGGTGATTTTGAGGGTGGAGCCCTGCAAGTCGATATCCGCAAGACCTGCGGTGTCGAGCATTTGAAGAGAGCGATCGCTGCGGAGATCTTGAATACTGTTTATGCACTTTGGCGAGGCGGCTAGAACACTCACTGAAGCTGTTGCTGTGGTTATGAGGGTCATCCAAAAGACGAGAAGGGGCTGCGACCGAATCATAGAAAAACCTCCAGATTAAACGTTTAAGAATAGAATTTGTTTACAAAGCTTGTGCCACTTCTGAAGCTCAATCAAAGACGGCGTTCATAGACCTAGTCGCTCTGAATCAGACAAAAATGTGGTGCGAGTGACAGAATTAGGCACTTTTTTTTTGAACGCAAAATCCTTCATTTGCCAATGAGGACAAACAAATCGTATTTATGGTCTTGATATTGCAAAGATCTTATTTTCGAGCGTGAAGCTAAGTAATAACACTTTCGGCCACAGTTTAACTGAGGAAGCATTTGTATGACTTTGAGCGAGCCACAGGTGAGAACCCTTCATTTTCGTTTTATGGCTGTAGTGGCTATGGCCGTTGTTTTTTTAGTTCTTTCCGTTTCTAAAGCTCAATCCCAACCAATTGATCTGTTTCCCGCAAGCCACCTCGGAATGCCCGTTGATCCAGAAAAGATGAATCAAGTGATGGAAGCCTATGTAGAAAAGGTGCCTTCTGTTATTGAGGAGTCCACACGAGTGATTGAACTCTTTAAAGGCGCCCTGGTCTATGCTGAAGAAAAGTACCAAGAGTTGCGACAAAATGCCAATGGGCGCTCGGATGTTGCAGATGAAATGTTTTTGAATGATCTTAAACAGCGCAAAATTATTTTTAACGATCCTAATTTAGGCCAGGCTGAGTTCACGGATATAGATGGCTCTCTTGTTGTGCGAATGATCGATAAAAAAGGAACGGCGATCATTTTTATTCACAGTGATTATGTTCAAAAAGATTCGGTCCATTTGCAGCGTTATATCAGTCGTCAGAACAGTGCCGCCGGAAAAACGGGTAGAAATTTGATCGTTGTGTGGCACGACGACAATCGATTGCAGTCGGTTGAGACTCACGCCAAACCCAGTCGTTGGACGCTGGCCCATTGGAAAGGCTATCTAACTGCTGTTTATAAACCAGCCACCTTCGATAGTTTTTGTTTTGGAATTATGAGTGGTCTTGCTCAGGCCGCCCTCACGGCTACCTTAGGCGCCCTTCAAGGAGGCCTAACACCTCATGTGGCCATCCTGGCGGGAAGTGTTTTTGGCTTTGGCTCCTTTATTGGAACCTATAGTTCGACTTATCGAAATATCATCTTTTACAGTCATTCCAAAATAAGTCAGATCATGAAACAGTCGGTGGTCAGCTACGCTTTTGCTTACATGGTTTTTTCTCTTAATAATATCGCTAACGGCGAAGCGAATCATGTGATGTCGTTCTCGGAGTATTTAGGACTGCTAGTGAATATCTTTCTTTCGAGTTCGGCGAAGAACGAATTTTCACAATGGGCACGGGTGAAAGATTTTGGACGCCTTGACCTGAAGGAATATGCTGTGAAAATTCCGCTGATAAATAAAGCTTTTCACTTTACGGATCGAGATATTAATTATCAGATGAAGGTTCAGTTAACAACACAGGGAATTCGAACGGCGGATTTGCTTGGTTACCAGCTCAATATTCCCCTAGCGGATGGCGGCTTTTACAAGCTCGACCTCGGAAAAATTTTGCTTTGGGTCTCAGCACCGGTCGTATACCTTTCTGTTAAGAGTTGGGCTAATAAAAATCATCCTGAGATTGCAAAAGAAATTGGGTTAGACACGCCATTAAAGGAAATAATGAATGGATTCTTTAAAAAAGTAGTGGATAGTTTTAAGGTTGACCCCAAAAAGTGGGAAGAATCGTTGGCGCGATCAGCTTTGAGTCAGCAAATTCAAGAGGCCGACTCCAGTTACCTGGAGTCAATGACTCGAAAGTTAATCGAGAATCGACCCGGTGAATTCGAGACGTTACCGGGAGTATCTTATCGTTCTAAACGCTGTCAGCGAGCGCTCGAAGGAGCGGCTTCAGGAGCGTAAAATAACCCTGCCTAATATAAATCTGCCGTCATAAGTTTATTAACACAAGTTGGAATTCTTTTGAGAAGTCTCTGAACCTTATAGGCATGTAAATTAGGGTTAAGGACGGCCCAATAATTCAGTTTAGAGTTTTCCCAAAAAACCTTTCCACTTTTAGAAATTTGAGACTCTAACTGATCCATGACCCAAACCGCGCCATCGGTAGGTGATCGCTTCTTTGTTCCTTGCCAAAGACCGTAAGCAGTTGAATTAGTACCCTTGGCTTTTATTTTGTTGTTGCAAGAGCTTTCAGCCATTGCCATGGCACCAACGAGGGCCACGTAAAAATCTTTCTTTTGGTCGGTAGAAAGCTTACTCCAATTGGGGCAAACTTTATTCAGATCATTGGCGCGGTTTAAATGCACCGAGGAAACATTGTTGCGAACGGCGTTGGCCACTTGGTCGACCACTTTGTCGCACGGATCTGGTAGTAGTTCTTTGGCTTCCGAGAGTGTGGCTGTTGCAGATGCTAATTTCGTTCTGGATTTTAAGGTAACCATGAGGTCCGATTGTGGAAAATCACGCTGATTATAGAATTTGCGAATGTCCTCTTTTTGTTTTTCCGTTAAAACAGTTCTTTTACGTTTGATAACAGGTTCCTCTCTCTGGTCGCCGTAGAGGTATTCGTTAGTGGCTTGTTCTGTCGATTCATCACTCCACGCCCCTGTTTCAGAAATCATGGGTAAAGATTCCGAATCATCGTAACCCGCAAATAGGGGTAGGGCCTGAAAAATAAAAATAAAAAGAATGTATTTTGAAAATCTCTGTAGTGGATTCATTCGGTGTTTGTTTTTGTGAATCATTGAATTGACCTCATTCTCTCAAAATGAGTGATGTTTTGAATTCCCCGCAGAAATATCATGAGCAATCGAAGTGCCAAAATTTGTAATTGTGTTCAAATCATCCAAAGAGGTTATGGTGATTTTAAAACCAATTTCGCAAACAATTCAGGTGTTTCTTTGTATCGAGCTGGGAAAATGGTTTGCAATAAACTGTTTATGTTTTGTTCACCTGATGATGAAACTGAATTCATTTAAAAGCTCTTGAAACATTAATGAGTTAAGGCTCGTTTAACCGTGTTTCTATCAATAGTATGAACATTCACAAAAAGTGATCCCAAGTGAATTGTTTCTTGGCGATAAATCGATAGGTCTTTATTTTGCAGCCCTGGTAAAATCAATCCATTTATTTTTTCGAGGGTTTAATGTGCGAAGTTTGCTTTGGTTGATCGTTCTTTCTTTTTTGCCTCTGGTGTGTTTCGCCTCAGACATTCAGAGTTGCAAGTTGAGCCTTCTCGAACAGCCTATTCTCGTTGATGTTTCCCAATTAGGCTATACCTGGGAGAGTTTTGACCGTTATTCGGAGTTTGATTTTTCTGACCGTCGAAAGGTTCTATTTTTAAGTGATGGGGGAGTTTCGTCGAAGGTTCCCTTACAGAAACAAAGTCGAGTCTTTGTTGGGAGTGATCTTTCGCCTAAAGCCAACGTACAAGTGAGGCTAAACAACACGCAACTACCATTTTCTCCTGCAAGTTTCGACTTGATTGTAATGAATAGGGGGCTCTGCCTGTGTCATTCAATAAAAAAAACATGCGGCGGGGTGAATCTCAATAAAAGTTCGGTTCGCGACTTTCTTGAAAGTGTTGCTGGTCTATTAGATCCTCGAAATCCCACTTCCATGGCTTTGTTGACCGGTTACTACGGCAACTCAGAGGCCATCGCGAAGGTTCCTGATTTATTTCGTTCTCAACTGGGAATACTAAAAAAGAATTTTCCCAATTTTGAGTTTGTTGAGCTGATAGATCCTACTTTAGGAGATCACGCGGCAGGGGAGTTCATAGGCATCGCTATCTACCAAAAGGGAACTTCCCTTCAGCTCAATCTCCGTGATCTCGAGCTTCCGCGGTAAACGTAAATCTATTTAATAAATCCTAATGCTGTCGGATTCATCCAGTCCTCGGGGTTTAAATTCTGTTGACGCAGCAGTTCTTCGTCTTGTAGATCGGGTGATCTTACAATGTTGGGCCATAGCGTTTTTAAATCCTTATCGCTGCAGAGACTTTTCTCAGATATTGTGTTGCGGGCGAGCCTCAATTTTGCCTTGAATTGACGAACTCTCTGATAAGACTCTTCGATGCGAGAAGGTTTTATTTCTCCTGATAGCACGGCGTCTTGGATTTCTGCGAGCATGATACGAATATCTTCTGGGCGGTATTTGAGATTATTGCCTATGAGAACCAAGTCAACACCGGCTTTGATCGCTGCCTTTACAGTTTCGGTGAGAGAAAGGGTTTCTGGGATTCCTTTCATATCGACGTCATCGGTGACGATGAGGCCTTGATAACCAATTTCTTTTCGCAGAAAACCGACGACGTCTTGAGAAATACTCGACGGAGCGCCATCAACGGGATTCATTAAATGAGAAATCATGATAAGATCGGCATCGTATTTTAATTTATTGAAGGGCGCAAATGCCGTTTTGGGTCCCTCCGACTTCCAGTTCTCTGAAAGTGCAACAGTCTCAAGATGGGTGTCGCCAAAAGTTTTCGAAAGACTCATTCCGGGAAAGTGTTTCAACGTGGCACCCACATTGACTTTATGTAATTCACGAATCACAAGCTTACTAAAAAGCTCTAATTGTTCAGGTGCCTCAGAAAACGTGCGTTTGAAAGCCAGGCTAGTGGAAGTTGTAGCATCGGCAACAGGGGCAAAATTAAGATTAATTCCGTAGTTATCGAGTTGTGTTCCAATGATTCGCGCACCACAGCTGACAGCTTTACCTCCAAGAGCTGCAAGCTCTTGGGGCGCGCGAACTTCCACAAACCCAAGCTTTATCTTGAGGCGCTCAACGGCTCCACCTTCTTGATCAATTGAGATAAGGGGTGGGTGAGTTGTTTTTAGCTCTTTGATGTAGTTAGTGAGAGCTTTTAGCTGTTTAGCATTTCGTATGTTTCTTGGAGTTTTATCAGTTGAAGATTGGTCAAAGAGAATAACGCCACCAATATTTTGATTCTCCATCAGCTCAGTCATGCCCTCTTGTTCAAATCCAGAAGAGGTTTCTGAGGCAAAACCCAGAATAAACATTTGCCCAAGCTTTTTTGATAGCGGCAATGTATTGCTGCCTTTTATTTGTCCATTCTGACAAAAACCAGACATTGATAGAAAGAGAGAGTAGCCCAAAGCGAATAAAGTCGATTTATTTATATTTGATTTCATATCATGGCATTCGCTTCAATCCCTGTGCCATAGGTCCTCTAAAGGGCGCTGATCGATCGTCCGGGCGCCCTCAACAATGTATTATTGAAAAAGAGCGCGGCATTTCATCGCTCGCGTGTCTCCTCTAAACCCCTTTGAAGCTTTAAGTTCATCTAGGAATTTTCGAAGCCCAACACTGATCGCAAGGTGGCCTTGATGATAGCCAAAAGTGGTCGTATTAATTCGTACGTCTTTGATCAATTGCTCAACAGGAATATTTGTTAACTGAGAGACCGTTAGGTTGAACTCCTTAAAGAAATCTTGACCCCAAGCTCCATACGTACTTAGACTTAACCATGACGGTGCACTGTTCCCGTGCAGAAGTCCAATAGCGACAGGGACGTATCGGCTAAGAACATTTTCTTGGTAGAAAGAGTTAGTAATATCCGTGCGGCCCACGGCTTCAAAATACTCTTTGAGCAAGTAAGAATCGCCTAGATCTTTTAATATGACTCTACCAGTGGGTTTTTCGTTTTTGTCGAGTTCGACCATAAAGTTTTGACCATGAGGCGAGTCCAGTGTTTGGCCAGTCATCACGAACAATTCAGCGAGAGCTCGGGCAAGGGGTTTGTTAAGATGGGTGTTCCAAAAGTCAGCCACCTGTTCTGGTGCGGCTCCATTTTTTATCGCAATCCGGCGCCCTTCCTCTTCGTGAAGCGCTGAAAAAGCTGGAACGTAACGACGTCCGCCATGCCCATGTACAAGATCGCCCGGGAGTCTCAAAAGCATGCCTTGATCGATTTCCGGAAGCGTGAACGCTAAAGGCTCATCCATAAAAACAAAGTTTTTTGGTTTATGCTTTTTGATGGCTGCCATGACATAGTCAGAGATCACTCTCACTTCATTGGTATCACCGATGGGTTGTTTTTTATCCACCCAGTTGCCACCCGTTTTATCCGTTGAAACTTTGAGTGACATCACTTTGCAACTCGTGCCAATGCAGTACCAGCTCCTAGAAGCCTGCTGATAGGCTGTAAAATAGCGATAGCGAGTGGCATCGAGGTTTTTGCTCTTTAAATATCTTTCGACCTCAAAACTGTATTTTGTGTCTTCAGGATTAATGATCCAACGAACAAAGGTTTTGTCCTGTCCATTGACCTTCTTGGTAAAAATAAGATCGTTCAAAATGTCTCGAGAAATGCGTCGTTCGTCCATGTTTACAGTGACGGCTTCAATGGGGATTTCAAAATGCTCCATCTGGATTTCGAGAGTTCGATTGGGGGCAACGGCGTTTTTTGTTTGCTCCATGTGTATAGAGACCTTCTCGCCCATGGAGAGATTGGGATTGTCTTCGAGGCGGGCGTAGGACCTGATCGCAATAAGAAGTGAAAGGGTTAGTAGAAATCCTTTTAAAATTCTTCTTTCCACGAAATTCCTCCTTAGAAGGTCAAAAAGATCATTTTGAGCGTCAACCAGCGGTGTTTAGCAGTAAAAGTAGGAGTGTAAAATAGAATTTTGTCGTAAATTCCTAAGGCCTTTTAATGAGATCTGAGCCGCAAGAGAGCTGTTGACGTAAAGATATTTTTTAGGGAGGGCGCCCAAAAAGGGCACCTTAAGGAGTCGTTTAATTTAAAGGGATTTGTTGGAACTATTTTTCGAGCAAGAGTGGGAAATGGCGATAGTTGTATTGTAAATAAGGGGGAGAGTCGCTGGTATAAATGCGCTTGCGTTCACAATTGTTCGGATAGGTATAAGGATTTTGTGTCTCATCCTGCGTGCCGAAGCGTTTTTGGTAATCATCGGCCTGTTTTTTTAATGCTCGTTTGAGTTCGTGGCGCGCTTTCACCAAAACACTATAATAAGATTCAAGGGAATGCTCCAAGGCGTATGTGCTAAAGTTATCTAAGCTATCGACAATTTTGGTTCCATAGGCACAGTAATTAAAGCCGTCAGACGTGGGATTAACAATGGCATTGACATTCGTTGCTGGAAAATTTCCTTGGACATCTGCAAACAACTGAACATGAGTTCCTAGGTGGCGATAATCAAAGCAGGGAGCTTTAGTGACGATATCATTCTTGTTAACGATACGATACACACCAACGCCTTGGGTTCGTTGGAGCGCCTGAAAGTACTCAGTAAATATTTGGCTCCCAACTCGTGGAGATCCAAAAGTGTACAGTGCCTTGATGTTTAGGCGTTGATGGGGAGAAACGTTTAAATTTCTTTCTAGCAGTGCGGCGGTCACAATAGTCGCAATCGCTCCACCCATGCTATGGCCCGTGATAAAAACCGGAGTTTGGGAGGCGTTTGGATAACGGGCGATAAAATCATCAATCTCTTCAAAGAGCCATTGAGAGAGAGCGGTGTAAGCACTCAGAAAGCCCTTGTGGACTTGTCGCTTCCAAAAGGGAAGAGACTTTTGCCTGTGTGGCATGGAGGTTGAAAGGTCGGTGACCCAGTCGATAGGGTTGTCGATTTCTGTTCCTCGAAAGGCCAGCATCAGTGCATTTGGTCCATCGAGCCAAAGGGCTTGAACGTCAGGCGGGAGATCACGGCTATGACGGAATTGTTCACAGGTGATCTCAAAGGCGTCGTCGTCGTTACCATCCTTCGATGGATTTTCTTTTTTGATGCAGGCTTCATAGGGCAAACGCTTTCCGAAGAGAGAGATGATGTTCATGGCTTTCGATCGGTAGTTTTTTGGGAGAATCGGCTTGCTCGTAAAAAAGTCGAAATGCCCAGACCAACCGAGGCCAAACATCATTTGGCTCGGGCCTGGCTTTCCCTCTTTGTCGTAAGTGGTCACTCTTACTCTTTGCCCTAACGGTGCATCCACGAGTTGTTTTAGCACCCGGGGTTCTACGTATGAATAATAAGAAGCTGCGGCCATCCAAAAAGCATTACGATAATCAAAAGCGTTGGTGTTGGGACAATAATCAATTTGTCCGTCTTTGGGCCAATCAATCGGAGCCTCTAGGGGTGGGTTTGGTTTTGTATCATTCGACGGAATTTGCTTCGATTGGCCTCGAGCCAAGTGGCCCCAGGCGAAGTGGAAAAAAATAATCGCGAAAAGTGCTGCTTTGCTAGTGGTCATCGTTTCTCCAGCAGAAGTCGACTGATGGGTTTGTCTTCAATCTCATTCCTGGGGGTTTACATTTAGAATGTTAAAAGGCCAAGGATTTTTAGTCCCTTTTAACTTCATTTTTTGAAATGGGAGCCGTTTTTCGTCTTCTGTTTTTAGAGATGTTACGTTATCGTTTCTTGAGGAAAGGAATTCCTATGCACTTACCTGAACTAATCCAAGATCTTGCCTTAATTCTTATTGCGGCCTCCGTTATGACTCTCATTTTTATGCGGCTTCGACAGCCTGTTGTTTTGGGCTATATTCTTGCGGGGTTTCTTGTTGGCCCTGCCATTCAATGGCTGCCAAACGTGCTCGATAATAATAGCGTAAAAGTTTGGGCAGAGATCGGCGTGATTTTTTTACTTTTCTCTCTCGGTTTAGAGTTTAGCTTTAAAAAGCTCCTGCGGGTCGGTCCATCAGCGTCCATCATCGTGTTAGTTGAGATGATTGTTATGATGAGTATTGGCTACAGTCTTGGTCGGAGTTTTGGTTGGCAAACGATGGATTGTTTTTTTCTTGGTGGAATAATGGCTATTTCTTCCACCGCGATCATCATCCGAGCGGTGGAAGAGCTCGGCCTTAAAACGAGAGGTTTTGTTAAATTGGTTTTTGGTATTCTTATCATGGAAGATTTAGCCGCCGTGATTCTCTTAGTGCTTTTGTCGACGATAGCGTTGAGCCGGCAATTCTCGGGAGTTCAGGTTGGTATTGTTCTTTTTAAATTGGCGTTTTTTTTGGTGCTTTGGTTTTTATTGGGGGTATTTTTATTGCCAAGCTTTCTCAAAAAAGTACGTAAGAATCTCTCGGAAGAAACTTTATTGGTTTTTGCTTTAGGGTTTTGTTTTCTGATGGTTGTGGCGAGCTCCAAGGCGGGTTTTTCTCCAGCCCTGGGAGCTTTTATCATGGGGTCTATTTTGGCCGAAACTATTGAGGGCGAGAGAATCGAACATCTCGTTGCACCACTAAAGTATTTGTTTGCGGCAATCTTTTTTGTGTCGGTAGGAATGATGATCGATCCTGCCGTTCTCGTTCAGTATGCAGGGCCGATCTTAGCTATTACCGCGGCCTTGATGGTTGGAAAAATTGTAGCTATCACATTGGGTTCCTTAGTCTCTGGCCAGAGCTTGAGGCACTCCGTGCAGTCTGGAATGAGCTTGGCCCAGATAGGTGAGTTTTCTTTTATTATTGCAAGTCTGGGGATGAGTTTAAAAGTAACAAGTGACTTCCTCTATCCGATTGCTATTAGCGTGTCAGCGATTACTGCCTTCACGACACCCTACCTGATCCGCGCGGCTGATCCTGTTGTTTTATTTTTATATAAACGATTACCACCCCAATGGATAAAAGCCCTCGAAGGATTTCGTCGAGACTCAACTACCATCACTATGACTGATGATTGGCGGGCAATGACGAAAAAAGGGCTTGTCATCATTGCCGCTAATTCGGTTGTTGTGATTGCCATTTTTTTATTAGTTAAAAACTATGTATTGCCGTTCGTTGAATCGATTCCAGCTTTAAACTCTTGGTTTAAGTTGGTGTCTTTATTAGTTGCGATTTTGGCAGCGTCTCCTTTTTTATGGGGAATTGCGTTTGCTCGATTGAACGACTCCGAAGAGCAATTATGGGGTCACACGGCTCGTCATCTTTCGCTTCTTGTTTTCGAGATCGGTCGCTGGCTTTTTGCCTTGGTTCTTATTGGACTTCTTTCTGTTAATCTGGTCGCCTCTGCCAATTTATTATTGTTTATTGGTCTTTCGATTTTGTTGATTATTGTGTTTGTCTTCAGACACCTCGAGACTGTTTATCTCTGGATGAAGGGCCACTTTTTAGGAAATCTAACCGAAAAAGAACGTGTTTCTAAGTCTCAGGATCTACCTCCGATTGCCCCATGGGACTCCCACATTGTTCGACTTGAGGTGCCTTCTGATTCTCACTTGGTTGGAAAATCTTTGTCGCAGAGTCAGATTCGTGAACGGTTCGGCATCACTATCGCCCTGATCGAGCGTGGTCGTCGAATGATTCCAGCTCCTGGGCGCGATGCTATGATTTTTCCGGGAGATCACTTGCAGGTGATTGGTACAGACGAACAAATACAAAAATTTAAAGTAGAGTGTTTATCGCACGAGCGAGAGGATACAGATAGTAGTTCTGTTGATTACGTTTTAAAGCCCCTCGTGGTAGAGTCTCACAGTGGCTTAGTTCAGAAGTCAATTCGAGACAGTGGTGTGCGAGAAGCCACTCAAGGCTTGGTGGTAGGGTTAGAAAAAAAAGGGCAACGGCTACTCAATCCCGATTCCTCTGTTATTATCGAGATAGGCGATATCTTATGGATCGCTGGGAGTCGTCGTGAACTCGACAATTTCTGCCGGTTGCAGAATGGTTGTTAGGCAAAAGGTTTTTCCTGAAAGGGTTTGACAGCCGTTCGTCTTGAACATGATTTTTGCAGATATCTTTTTCTAGGGGCGATGAGAAAAATATCGCCAATCAAAGGGCGCGCTGTACTGCAGGAGAAGTTGATTTTGTCGAAGCTTTTTACACTGGTGACATTTTTAAGGGTGATGGTCTTTGTCCTGCTGGCCGAGCCTCTCTGGGGCGTTAGCTATAGCAAAAAAATTTATTCGACTGAGCCCTCGCCGCATCTGAAAAACACTAGCGTCCTGGGGATCGAAGAGAATAGAAGCATTCCCTATCAAGTGTTTTTACCTAATGACTTTCCTCATTGCCCATCACCTGAGCCCTGCTACAGTGTGGTTTATTTTCTCCATGGCCGAGGCAGCGACTCAAGTATGTTGGATGAATTAGGAGTGTTACCTGCTCTGGATCATCTCACTCAAAAAAATAATCAGTTAAAGATGATCATTGTCGCTCCCGAAGGGGAACTCAGTTATTGGACTGACCATCCATCGGTAAAAAACGGTCGCGCTGATTGGGCGCATTTTGTGGCAGAAACTCTGGTCAACTCTGTGGAGAAGCAATTTCCTGCTGTTATAAAAGATCCTGAGCACCGATTATTAGCCGGCATTTCAATGGGTGGACACGGAGCTCTGCAGGTGGCTCTGAATTTTCGGGATCAGTTTTCGTGTATCGCGGCCCACAGCCCTGTCCTTCGAAGTTTTGCAGAGACGAGGGAGTTGCGAGAGCAGTTTGGAGAGTTTGAAGAATATCAAAAACGAGATCCCTTGAGTTTGCTCTATGAAAGAAGAAGGCTCCAAAATTTAGAACCTTTTTTTAAAGGATTATGGCTTGATATTGGTGCCGAGGATTGGGCTTTGGTGAGGACATCACAATTTGTGGATTTACTTTTAAGCACATACAATCCAAAAACAATGACTCTCCATCGATCGTTGCCAGGTCATCATGATAGAGACTACTGGCAAGATCGTTTACCTGAATACCTGCAATGGTACAGTGACTGTTTGTCAAAAAAAGTAAGGTGAGCGGCCCGAGCTCGGGCCTTATTGCTTGGTGATGGTCACACAAATCGTAGAGGGCTCGCTCTCGTTTTTGCTTTCGATCACTCCTTGATTAGAAAAGTTTATTGAGCCTTTTGTTTTTGTGCGGAGCCGTCTGGCACTATGTTTTGTGTTATAAAATCTCGGTAATAGCCAGCGTGGCTGTAAACGGAAACTCCGCCGCAGCGATCAAAGAAAAAAGGCCCAGCTCTGCTTGTAATGCCTATCAAAAAATACTCCGCATTTTTGTAATAAAAGGCAGGGCCGCCCGAGTCGCCAAAACAAGAGCCCGTTCCGTCACGTTGATTCAAAACAAATTCACCTGCGCCCCACTGACTTACAAGAACATTCACGTTCACTTTACGTAAAGTTCCATTTTCGCTTTTCGAATCATCACCTGTAGCGCCATACCCGGCGAGGAGAAGGCGGTCTCCATTTTTTAAGATCATGTTCTTGGGTGCAATTTTCGCTACCCGGTGACTGGTGGGAATGTCTTCTTTGAGTTGAATGACGGCAACATCCCCCAAGTCTTTGGTGAATCGGCGGGGATCTTTTCTTCGTTCATCATATCCTGGTAAGATAATCACTTTAGAAGGAGAGATGATGTGATTGGGCTTGTGGATGTTTGGTCCAAAAAGAACAAGAGCACCGTATTTTGAAGTAATGCAATGTGCGGCAGTGACCACGGTACGCTTACTCACAATGGTTCCAGAGCAAAGCCCCATTGTATCAACATCAACGACGGCAACAGTGTACTTTCTAACTAAGTCATGGGGAGCAGGGATCTCGCCACCGACAATGGCGTTAGGGGATTCACCGAGAGGCGCCGTTTCGCCAGGATAATTAAGCGTTTCTTTTAAGGAGGAGGGGTTCTGGTTCTTCGGGGAGCAGGCTAAAAATTCCATGCCAAGAAAAATGGCCATAATTGTGTGACGAGCTTTCATGCTAATCTTCCTTTATCGATTGGATGACTGAGATTCGAACGTCAATAGTTTTATCGCCTAGTTTTCGGAGAGAAACAGCCTTATTTGTTCGATTGAAAAAAAGAAAAGGGAAAAGAGTCCTAGGTGCCGCTTTGGTTGCTTGTAATGGGTCATTCGGATGTGGTCTTTTCTTTGCAATTAAGGGTATTTATGATTCCAAAAGGCTTAATTCATTTTAATCGTGGTTTAATGACAATCTTACTGACATTGACTTCCGTTCTTTGTCACGGGCAGTACCATGCTTATCCCTATGCCCTCACCGATCGAATAGAACTAGACCCAGAAATGTTAGCTCAAGAAATGATAAATGAAAGCAATCGAAGAAATCCAGATCTCGAGCTCTCGATTGAATATTCCTTTAAAAAGTATCGTGGTTTTTTAATGTATATGGCAGGAGACAATGATTTAAAAACGCATTATTTCAAAACGTTTCATTCGGAAGAACTGGTTCAGTGGATTCTCTCTCAACCAGAGAATTCAATTGCACCTCACCATCTTTTTGCCGTGGCCGTTGAAATTTCTAAGGGAGATATTCTTGAGGCCGTCACGAGAATTCACGAAACTCTTCGAAACTACGCCAGGGGATTAACCAAGTACACTTACCCTAACATTGGACTGCAAAGTCGAAATGAACTTTTCAATAAATTCATGGATATCCGTGGAGATCTTCATGAGCGAGACCCCAAAACGTTCAAAGGTGACCACTACGGAAGTTGGTATCGACTGTGGGCCCTTATGGCCTTTCAAATGGCTTCGAAGTGGCGGGGTCAGTTGAATCAAAAAGTACGGCTAAAAAATTTGAGTTGGATTTCCTACCTGGCCGAGGTGATTAAGGTGATCATGCCGGGATTCCGATTCGGTGATAAAAGAAAAACCGAATTGAATCTAAAGGGTGCTAAAACGGGATATTATTTGAATCAAAAAATTCAACAAGGGGGTGCACACGATTTAATGTGGGTCCAAGGAGCGAGTCTTGATTACTTGGTCACTGGCAAAACAAATCGCTGTGTTTTAGCCCTCAAAAACACCCTCTAAAGTCTTTTTGGTTGAGACGACCTGAGCCATTTAAAATCGATCTTTGAAGATTTCTTGCCTTTCGCTTCAAAATACCTAATCTTTCTTTGTGTAACATAATGTTTGGATTGGGAGTTCGGAGTTTTTCGGGGGCATGATGAAGTTGGTCATATCTTTTGTTTTTACTTTTTCGATTTCTGTCGTTTTAGTCGCAAAGAATAATCGCTATCTCTCTTCAACGCTTCATAGTCTTGACTGCCTGCGCTCGCCAACGGGCTTGGTGGCGGATTCAGCTTTTGTGTTGCCTCGCTCGTATGGAGCCCCTGACAGAGTTATCAATCCATCGGGATTGGAGTCGACTTGTCCTATTGTGTTGGTGAATCAACAGACGTCGCCAACGAATATTGCTCTCGATTTAATTTTACTGATGGAGCAAAAAAGATGGAGTGATGTCGAGGAGTTGATGACAACTCTAGAGAAAATGCCATTTCATGCGTCGACGGGTCTTTTTTATAATCGCTACGATATCAAGAACCCAAATAGTGTGAGCGATTACTACGTTTCGTCGGTGGATAATGTGCACCTTGTTTTGGCGTTATGGGTTTTGGGTGAAATAAAAGTCAAAAAGTTTTCTTTGAGTCAGAGAGCTCTTCAGCTCAGCCGTCGTTTCAATTGGGAGGAGCTCATTGATCCCACAACGGGCTTGGTGCGTGGGGGCTTATCGTATGATGGTACTCAATTCCACCCAGCGCCTTGGTTTTATTCTCACGCTGGTTCGGAAGCTCGCACTCTTTATTCGGTTGGCTATGCCATCGGTTTTGTAAAAAAACAGGTTTCCGAGAAAGCGTTGACGTGGGAGTTTCATCATCAGAGATCATTCGGCGAAATGATGCGCACTTGGGATGGTGGAGTGTTTCAAATGCTTTTGCCGGAATTATTAATACGTGAGTCTCGTTATTCACGAAGGCTAAAATCAGCCTTCCACAATTTTTCGCGTTTTGCGTTGGCGCAGTCCGAGGGGGCACCTGTTCCTTTACTTCATTCCGCCTGCCAGTTAGGTCCTTTGGACTTTGTGTCTTGGCAGCGAAATGACTGTGGAGTGGATCAGCCTTGTTATCTTGGTCGATCCGGTCACAAAGAGTTGATAAGTCATGCCAATACGGATCGCTTAGAGCCCAGCGATCAAGAAATGCGAGAACGAGCGAGTACTCTTCATGCAGTTTTTTTAGCGGCTCTGTTTGAACCAAGGGCTTATTTAACGGCCCTTAAAAAGACGGAGGGAATAAGCTCGGAGGGTTATTCTCTCTATCATTCCCAGATGGGATGGATGGACTCTATTCATGTGAGTGGACCACACAAAAATAAAGTAGTGCCGATGGTGCTTTCTCTCGATCAGGGAATGGCCGCGTTGGCAATGGTTCGTATGAGTTCTCAAGATGGTGATAATGTTGTTTCGCGAACCCTGGCGGCGAATCCGATGGCCGCGAAACGTCTTCGCACCATTTATGCTGGATGGGGCCTGTAAATGAGTTACTTGTCTAAAAAATAAAACGTGTGTCCTAATTCTGAGACAATATAAATTCTCCTGAGATTTAAATCCAATAGATCCTATTTACTGCTGGCTTGATAGTTGCCTTGTAGCTCTGCACCCTTCAGTCCCTGGAGGGCTGGAGGTGGCGTTGTCATGTTAACTCTTAAAAAGAGTCGAAAGAGATTGAAAAACTACATGAGTGTTTTTTTGTCTTTGCTGTTTGTGAATCCGCTGGCATGGAGCTGTGATCCAAATCAGGATTGTATGTCGTGGGTGAGAGTGCCTTGTCCTACGTGGAAGTACCCTGCACGATCGTGCATGAAGCGCATCGAGGATGTCCTTTGTTCAGCCGCGCGCAAGGTTTGTCAGAAAGACTGCAAAAGTATCAATCAGGATGCCAACTCCTATATTTTTGGCTTCCGTGGCGAAAGTGAAAGAATTAAGAACGAAGTCTCAACGATCGAAGCAGCCATTGTCTCTGAGATTCAGCATGGGAATCACTATGCTCATTTGGTCGAAGAATTCATCGACTCCTTAGCACAAACAGAAAGGGCCGGAAGCAATGCCCTTTTGCTCTTAACTCGGACCTTGCCCCTGGAGACGTTTTTTCAAGAGAACCAATTATTTGATTCACCTCTGGCGCAAGTGATCGAGTTAGCAAAAAAATCCCCCGATGCGCAAATTCAGCTCATGGGAGCGCTTCTCGAAAGATCACAAGAATTAGAGTCTCGAGTGTTTGAGGTATTCGAAACAGAAGGGCTAGTTGAGGCCCTGCAACTCATGGTGATTGTGTTTAAGCAAGAGGCACAGAAGTTAAGGCAGCAAATCAGTGCCACGAACCAAATCCGCAAAGAAACAGAGCACAAGAGAGTTTTACTTGAAGCCATCAGAAAGCAGAGAGAGGGAGAACTTCGAATGCTAGACTCGAATATCAATAAACAGGAGATGAGAAAATGCACACCTTGGTGATTCCAATGATCATTGTTTTTGGATTGATTGAGGCAAAGGCCAGAATGCCACCGGCTTTTGGCCCAAAGGCTGTAGCCCTAGAACACATTGTTCATAACTATCAACAGCAGCGGCTTGTTTGGGTCAACATTGCCAAAGGTCTTAAGGCCATCGGTACTGATTGTAAACCCACCGGACAAAGCAGCCTCAGCACTCAGATCTTGGCTGATTGCCTTTACAAAATCGATGTCGCCGTTGCCTCCATTGATCGAGCGGAGGTTCGTTCGCCGCTGCTAAATCGCCGGCTCACTCAAATTCCAAACGAATTTAATTCTATCAGAGAGGCCATTAAAACTGATTGTAATGAAAAACAAAGATGGCTGCGGCAGCAAAAAAACATGTTGGCTGAAGTTGGTCATTATCTTTTTTCTCAAATGAAGGATCGCGTTCTCGTAGATATAAAGCACGATTTAAATCAAATCAGTAAACGGAAGCGATTGGAAAGTCTCTGTTTGTCATCGGACAATAGCTTATCGGTGTTCAAGAAACTGATCTCCTTTTACGAGAGCCAGGCTCCTGAATACATCGAGTTGGATCGCCTTAGAACTCAGATTGTTTATCAAATTTGGCTTATGGATTTTTTGAAAGATCAATGCCCCTCGCAGCCCTCTCTAACTGAGATCAGAGAGGTTCTAAAAAAAGTTGAGCTTTTGGTTAATCAAAAAACATTTACCGAATACAAAAAGAGAGCGTGTCACGGGGGTGAGAGTTTTGGAGAGGTTGAGTCTTTTGAGTGCCTGCAGCTACCGCAAACACCCGAAGCGCTCAGTGTTCTCTCGCGAATGAGTGAGCAAAGTCGGTCGATAAAGTCTGTTAAGGCTAGCCCAGGAGGAGCTCAATGATATCAACAGGTAAAAAGATTCTTAATATCACCTTGAGTTTTTCTCTTTCGGGGTTTTCTTTGCCTTCGTTTGCACAGGAAGTAGATCGCCCGGTTTTAGTGAGTTCGGTCATTGAGATTGAGCTCGGTGGCGATGGTGAGCGCTTTGGGCAGTGGAACCGAGAACACACAAAGTACCGATGCGAATATGGATGTGGCCCACACCGGTCTTCCGATGGAAATGGCTATGGTAACGGTGCTAATGCAGGGCCTCCGGCATCGAGTGGAGGCGATGGAACAAAAGGTTCAAGCGGCGATCATCGTGATAGTCGATTTCACAGGAGTGACCAAGAAAGAAGTCTTAAAACCGAGGAGTCTGCGTGGAGAGACTACCAAGACCAGGTGGCGCATAAGAACACGAGTGTGCGAGAGTCGCTGCGACTACTTTGGCAGAAAGAAGACATCCATTTTTATGACGACGATTTGGCTACACTTCTCCTCCAGCGAGGGAAACCTGCCTCAAGGCAAGAAGATCAATACCAGTCTTCGGAGGATTTTATCGATCGTGCGATGCCTTCTCAATTGAAGAATCACCCTTATCTTCCCCTTCGCAGAGATACGCTCGGAGGACTGGTGAGTGACGCCTATCAGAGTCACCATAAAGAGGAACTCTCGATGATTCGTCATGGCTATTTGGCCCAGCATCCGAAATCACCTCAGGCTAAGGAGGCCTATAGGGCTGGGCTTTTTGCGCTGAAGGAAGCCGATCAGGCCTACTTGCAGGGGTTTATAAAGGCGGGTGAGTATTTTGAAAAATCAGCTCGATTACTTTTAGATGTAGTGAGTGACCTCAATCCAATGACAGCTCTCACCAAAGATCTCTATCGGGTCTTTGTAGGAAAAGATCCGGTGACGGGTCTGCCGTTGAGCGCGGGTGAACGTTTAATTTTCGGAGGCCTCTCGATTTTAGGAGTTGTGACGCTTGGGGAATCTTCGCTCTTAGAGGCGGGATTAGGCCGAATGGTGAAGCTCGTCAATGCTAGCGCTGGTGAAGCGAATACTGTTTTGAAGATTTTTTCACAAGCCAGAGCGATGGCTCATGCCGCTGGAGTGAATGGGCGAGAGGCATTAAAAAACTTTCTCTCAATCGTTCAAAATGATGTGGGTGCCGTTGGTGATATTGGATTTCTTTTACAGAGCGTAAATAAACACGGACTTTGGTCGAAGGGGCAATATAAAAAGAGTGTTCAAAATGCTTTTTCGCACTTTAAAAAACACCGCACTGAGTTTCCAGAACTGAAGAACGGCATTGAGTATGTTGAGGCTGCCCATGACTTTATTACTAGTCCCCCATTGGGAACTTTGTCAAAAACCCGTGCTAACGGAGAGAGAATTTTGTATTCTCCCACAAGTGACGTGTTTGTTGTTCAAAGTGTGGATGGTGCACCAAAAACAATGTTTAAACCCAATCCCGCGGTTCATGGGTACAAAACCAATAAGGAGTACTACGATGCCCAATAAGAGTTTTAGCCTATTAAAACAGTGTCGTGTTTGTGGTTATGAATTTGATGATTTGTATCCGTGGGGTGTTGATGGAAAAACGCCTTCATTTGAAATATGCGATTGCTGTGGAACTGAGTTTGGTCATGATGATGCAACTCTCTTGGCGATTAAACAAAAACGAGCGAAGTGGATCGAAGGTGGTGCTCTGTGGGCGCGGCCTCAGGTGCGCCCGTCTCATTGGAGTGTGGAAACAGCATTGGCAAAAATTCCTCATGAGTACCTGTGAGGAGACATTGTTCAGTTATCTAACGTGATCCCTGTGAGTACTCGTTCTCGGTATCGTTTTGGTTGAGAAGTGTTGGATGCCGGGGGGTATGTCCCTTTTTGCAGTACTTCGATTCGATTCGGTGAATAGAATAGTCGAAGGTTTTGTAGTTCGAAAATAAGTTGGGAGAATAGAACGTCGGATTTTTCGCAAGAAAATGATAGCATGTTTGTCCGAACGTTATATAGCGTGTGTAATCACACGGCGTGGAATCAAGCAACGCCTGAGCACGAGTGAATTGGGATTTTGAATCAAAGTGAGTGTCTACATAACAGGCGCCATTCATTGGACGAATCCCCTTTGGGCACTCGGCGATGCTCACCGTTTCGCTTTTTCTTCGGTTGGGGTTCTGATCATTCTCTGTTTTCATACACGACATGTTTCCGATTTTCCAGAAAAGAGGCTTCGTTGAATTGCAATGAAAAAAACTGACAGGCCGCAATTGGTATGGTTTTTGGTTTTGCGATTCTGAAGCTGTGTTAATTTGTTCAGATTCCAATTTAAAACAACTTTTACCATCAGAGAGGAATACGGGCTTGCCTTTATTGCAAAGGCTAGCGTCGCGAATAATTTCATTTTCTCCCGAAGAATCACTCTCAGCTCTCTCGACACAGTGGCCGTTATTATTCCAATAAACTAGCGGTACGCCTGCTTGCGCGGCGACTCCGTAAGAAAGAACGCTGACTGTCAAGATGAGTGACGCGATCAGTGGTGTGGCCGTTCTTTTTTGCGGTTTCTTCATGGTTTCCTCATCTAAAAAATCCTCATTGTTTACTTCTGCAAACAAAGTGCCGATGGAATGTCTCAAAATGAGGCATGCGTTTTATTGTCGATGGTTATTTCTTACAGTTACGGGAATAGCAACGAAGTACCACCCATAACCGCCAAGGAGAAGGGCAAGGTAGAGGAGAGCTAGCTCTTTATTGATAACCACCATCGATACCATGCAAAAGACAGCCAGAAGGAGTGAGACCGCCGGTGCCCAAGGGTAAAAGGGCGTCTTAAAAGGACGATTAAGTGAAGGTTCTGTTCGGCGCAGTTGGAAGAGCGAAAGGAGCGACAATATATACATCGTCAGTGCACCGAAAACAGAGAGAGTGATGATTTCTCCCGTGTGCCCTGTGAGCAAGGCCAAGAAACCAATCAACATATTTAACAGCAGCGCGGCCGCCGGAGTTTTTCGTTGCGGATGAATTTTTCCTAAGATCGCCGGAGCGTATCCAATTCGTCCAAACTCAAAGGTGGCTCTTCCTGCTACTAGAATGATTCCGTGAAAGGAAGCCACCAGGCCAAAGAGTCCTATGGTGATGAGGAGATGATAGTAAAAATTATTTTGGCCAACAATGTGGGCTAAGGCCAAGGGCAAAGGGGAGTCTGAAGAGGCTGAGGATCCTTCTGGATAAACGATCGTTTCCCAACCATTCACCCCAATAGCAGAGAAAAAGGTAAGGATTGCTAAAAATACCAAGGTGGCCATTGATGAACCAAAGCCGCGAGCGATGTCTTTTTGTGGATTTTTACTTTCTTCGGCTGTGTTTGCAAGACCTTCTATGGCTAAATAAAACCAAATAGCATAGGGGATCGCCGGAAAAACTCCCCACCAACCATTGGGCAAAGAGTTAGTTGTAAAAGCGCTCCAAGAAAAATGGGGTAGGGTCACGCCGGCGAAAATCAAAAGTTCTACCACGGCCAAAACCGTTACGACCACCTCGAAGAGTGCAGAGTGTTTGACCCCGTATATGTTGAGACCTGTAAAAATCAAGTAGGCACCCATGGCAATGGCGAGGGCTGGGATTGTTGGAAAAAAAATATTAAAGTAGGCACCGATTGCAGCAGCAATAGCTGGTGGAGCAAATATAAACTCCACACATTGAGCCATGCCAGCAAGAAATCCCAGTTTGGGTCCCAAGGCACGATTAGCATAAACAAAGGCTCCGCCCGCTTTGGGTAACAGGCAGGCGAGTTCGGAGTAACTCATCACAAAAGTAGAGTACATCACGGTGACAAGAATCATCGCTACGAGCATTCCGAGAGGGCCGCCCTCGGGCAGTCCTAAATTCCATCCAAAGTACATTCCTGAAATCACGTATCCCACGCCGAGACTCCATAGCATCAGGGGGCCTAAGGTTTTGTCGAGTTTCGTTGTATCGTTTGTGGTCGAAGGACAGTTCATGTTGAGACCATACTCGAAGACTTGAGGCGTGTCTAATGGGGATTTTAAAGTTGGTTTAGTTTTTGGTCGTCATTAGTTTTACAAAATACTGATGGTTGTAATTCTGATTCCTTCGATGGCTGAGCCAAAAGTTTAGAAATTCGTCAAATCCAGAAACAGCATTGTTAGGTGTTTGCTGTTATGTGTGTTCTTTTCGCCAAATGAGGGAGGGTTTTCTGGTAAAAAAGTTTGGAGATTCTTGAAAACGATTTGAGCAATTGCATTACCGTAGACAGAATTTGAAACTTTAAAGACGGTTCTTTTGGTTCTGCGGGGAACGAATGTTGCTCTTTCGGCTGGTAGGCAATTTAAAACAATGAGGTTGATGCATGTCTCAGACGGAACTTAAGATAAAGAATAGTACTTTGATTACAGTGTTCATCTTTGCGATTCTTACTGTGAGCTGTAGAGACAGCTTTAAAGAATCCACTCAAAAAGTAAACATCGTGGTCTCAGATCAAGCGATTTCTTCGGAGTCAGAGCCACAGGATTCCTTGGGGCCTCAAGCAAATTCATCTGGTACGGGCACTCCATCAACGAGTTCGTCGTGGAATGATATCTTAGATGACACGAATCGAAAACCCACGGTAAAAGATGCCTACATTGAACCCGAAAAGGACAAAAAGTTGAGGATTGGGCTTGAAGCATTTTTAGCCAGTGATGGGGATGGTGACACACTCACTTTAAGTGTCGTTGATCAGCAAGGGAAAGAGTCTTCTCTATATCAAGATCAGTTCACGATCATATCCCGAGTGCCAGGCAATCCTTCACAGCTAGAAATTCAATCAAGTCTTATTGGAGCAACCAGTGTTGTTATTCGAATTTCCGACGGTAAAGCGTCTAGTGATGTGACCCTTACTATTTCGCCGAAAAATCCTCTTTCTGCTTTTCGCCCTGCTCTAGCCGTTAATAAAGCGCAGTGCTTATTGTGCCACTCTCAGATTAAAGGAAATTTTGTGAGTTCCCTGGGAACTGATCAGTTGAAGACGACCATTGGATTTCATAATAGTGAGTCGAGAGATAGTGAAAGTCGTGGGCGTGAGTTCGACTATATGTTTGGTGATTATGTGAGTTACTACTCGAAGTCGCTGTTTATGACCTCTTATTTTGATGGCACAATTTTTGTTCCAAATAGAAAGCTTTCGAGTTCCGCTCAAGCTCAGGCTCAAAGCCTGATCAGTGAGGGGTTGGAGCCTCAGGTTATAAAAGCCAATTCTCCAAGCTTGGCGCTTTTCGATTATTCATCAGCTCCTCTGGATATGCTATCTCAACTCAAAGGTCCTAAGACTGGTGCGCAGTATCTGTTTTCAATGTTACAGTTTCAAAATAAGGATTTTGTTGATGTTTCAAAAAGTTGGTATGGCATCAATAAAAGCACACAAAGAAATGCTAACATTGTAGAAGTTCAAGATATTAATATCAGTGCTCCGTCTGAAGAGGTAATCAAACAGAAAGTAAAGAGTGGCGAGACCTATTCCTATTACGCCCAAGGAAGCGGGAGCGCTTCGTTGAAAAACTTTGGTGTTAGACCTGTTCGACGTGGGTTAATGGGGCAAGGTAAAGTGCTTTTTGGAAATAATCCCTCGGAGGTCATGGAATGCGATGGAGACTTATTCGTGAAAGGGGCGGTGTTTCTCAAAGACTTGCGTTTGCGAACCAAGGTGGGGTGTCGCATTCATGCCACAGGAGTTGTTTTTGTCTCCGGTTCGATCGCGGACAATTCAAAACCGGAAGAAAAGAGTGGTTATGTTCTGGTGGATCCTACTGAGAATAGTAATTTGGAGATTGTTTCTTCGCGCGCTATTTTGATGGGTCTTGGTTATGTGAATCCTAATTTAGGGGGAGTGTCAGGTTCAGTGAGTCCATTGAAACGATTGCTCGCTCCGGGGTTTGGATTGCCGTCGGGCACAATGGAAGATGTTGATCTTTTTGTTGGTTCGTCGGCTCAAGATAGTATCGTTTTTGATGCAGGAACAGATCCCGCTAAAGGCGAGACTTCCTATGGAGGCTTTCTTGATGCTCGACGAAAAGTTAGTTTTGAGCGACTCCTTGTTAATGCGCCCGTCATTCATTCCCGTTACAGCGGAGACTTTAAGGGAGTAGTAATCTCAGATTTTGCGCTATGGTCACTGGGACAATTTAAATATGAATACGATCCAATTTTTGATCGCGTTCCTGTGCTACCCATGATTGATGGTTCTAATTATTTTGCCGTGACTCAGTGTAGTGAATCAATGAAAGTCATGTCGCACGCCAACCTGAGCGAATGCCGATAACGTCAAAAGAGGTAGTTAAAGTGTTTGAGCATTTTAGCTGCCTCTTCGGCTGATCCTAAACTCGGTGAATAATGTTTTGAGGTTTACTTTTTTAGCCATCCGCCTCGCCTGAAACAGTCCACATTTTTTTTGCGGCGGCGAAGGCCTTCGAGAGGGGTTTTTCTTGAACGGTTTTTTTGCCGATAATATCGAGACCCTCAATAAGCCATTGGGCCATCACAGGGACTGTGAGATGGTAAAAAACTCTGCGACCTTCTTTTCGCTCGGCCACAATGTTTTGTGCTTTCATGATCGCGAGATGTCTTGATGTGGTGGATTGGCTTATTTTTAGTCTCTCTTGAATGGCGGTCACATCGAGCTCGCCCTGATTGAGTTCCTCAATAATGAGTATTCGATCAGGGTGAGAGATAATGCTGAGAAGCTTTGCTAATTCTGCGGCTGCAACTTTGCGATACATGGGTGCTTCCTATTTTCGCGTATTGATTTCAGATTCAAAAAAGGTAACTTCACCATTGGATAGATCGTAAATTCCGCCCACCATTTTGATCTCTCCATTCTGCTCAAGGTCTCTAATGATCGCAGAACGATTACGGATTTCGCTGATAGAATGTTCGACGTTTCTTCGGGTGATCCAATCCACTTTTTCTTGATAGGAGAGTTGTTGATATTTTTTATCGTTAGAAGGAACAGAGAATTGAATTTTATTTAGTACCGATCCTAAATTTCCGAGTTGGACCTGATCGATAGCGCCTTTAATTGCGCCACAATTCGTGTGACCCAAAACCACAACAGCTTTGGCTTCTACGACCTTGCAGGCAAATTCAGCGCTTCCAAGGATGTCTTCGTTGATCACGTTCCCTGCAACTCTGATACTAAAAATATCACCCAAACCCTGATCAAAAATCGTCTCGGCGGGGGCGCGTGAGTCCATACAGCTGATGATGACTGCAAAGGGGTGTTGGCCTTCTCTGGTTTCGTTGACCTGTTGGAGTAAATTTCGATTAACCTTTAAATTATTAACAAAACGATGATTGCCTTCTGCTAAGAGCGCAATAGCTCTTTCAGGCGATATGGAATCTTGAAGTTCTTTTGTGAGTGTTTTCATAAATCCTCCAGGTTCAAATAAATACCTTTACATATGCACCTAAATACATATATACATATAACCATGATGATTTAAAAAGAAAAGCTTTTTTTTAGGAGATCTTTGGTATGTATCGCCTTGAGACAAAAGAATACCTTAAAAATCGGTTCATAGGGTTATGGTCACTTCTGGCCTTTCAAGCAGGTTTTTTAAACTCCCTTGGGTTCTTGGCCTGTCAGCGTTTTGTGTCGCACGTGACGGGGTTCGGGACTCACGTTGGAATTTCACTGGGTGAGGGCAACTATTGGATGGCTTTTGAGTTGTTTACAGCGCCTCTCAGTTTTATTTTAGGAGCTTGGCTCAGCGCCTATTTTACGGTGGCTCGACAATCCAGAGGTTTGGTGCCCCGTTATGACTTAGTCACTTTGTTTATTCCATTAATTTTGTTTGTGATGATGAGTCTAGGGGTGAAGGGAATGTTCGGTGTTTTTGCCGGGGCCCATTCGTTTCAGCAAGATGCCCTGCTTTTAACCGCTCTCACTTTTATTTGCGGTCTGCAGAATGGTTGCTTTGCAACTCTCACGAAGGGCCAAATTAGAACGACCCATTTAACAGGAATTAGCACCGACTTGGGCACTGATCTAGCGCTCACTTTGAATGGTGAACTCGCAGGAGAAGAGCGTCGTCAAGCCATTCGCAGAAACCTGATGAGACTCGCGACGTTTTCTAGTTTTTCTGTGGGTGCATTGATTTCGGCCATTGTTGATTCTCAGCTGCTATATTGGTCGTTCGCGATTCCGCTAGTGACATCGCTCATTGTGGCGGGAGTTTTTCAAGCCGTGAAACATCAGGTTGATGAGGGTCATCTCGACAAAAAAAGTCAAATGGCGTGATTACAGGATGGGTTGATGGATCTCTGGATTACTTCATTCCTGCGTAAAAAACGATTCCGTTGCTTTCGCTGGAATCGCAAGTATGCGAGGCTGCCCACGAGCCAAGAGAGGAATTGACTTTGTAGGCGGCATCAGAATCACCTGATGCCGCTGAGTAGCTGTAAAGATAGTGGTAATTGCAACCGCCATTCAAGTGGTAGTAGGAGGTGGTGTGGTGGTCGAAACCCGAGGTGGTCGTTAAGCCAAAATCGCCACCATAACCATAATACGAATTGCTCCAGCCGGCATAACCATATGCGGTCGTGCCGTTGTTGGCAGTGAAGGTCACGTCGTAGTGTCGATCTACAACGCTAACGCTTGTGAGGTTGGAGTCGAAAAAAGCTGAGTTCCATTTGATCCAGGTGCTATTGTTTCGATAAATGATACTTTGGGTAGAAACAGCAGAGATCGCAGCTTTTTTTGCACGACTTAGATTGTAAGCGCCGTAGGATAAGGGATTGTTGGAGGTGAGTTCAGAGTCTGAGACGAGGGGATAAGTCCCATCGCTCCCACTGGAGGCATAAAAGATAGTCCAGCCTCCGCCGTCTGTACTCATGTCGCAATAGACATTAAATGCAGCCACGCCGCCAGAGCCATCGGGATCGATCGTATAAACACCACTTGTTGAACCTGAAGGGCCATAGGTTTTAATTTCGCTGCATGACTTGCAGGTAGCAACACTGACGTTGACGGCTGCGTTGGCCGCATTGGCCACAAAGAGATCGTATTCGGCTTGGGTCTTGGTTGGGATAAAAAGGGTTTTGCTGGCGTTGTTATTAGTAAAAGTTCTACAGGTGCTATAGCCGGGAACGGAGACCTTTCCACTGGGGTTGAGTTTAAACCCTTCAGTGAGGGTGTTGATTCCCCAGGAGTTCAGCGTGAAGAAAAGCCAGATTGTTACAAAGAGAGACTTCATAAGTCTAGAATAGTCTATTTGCGTATTGAACCGCAATCTTCTTGTGGGGTAATTATTTTAAGTGAAGTCAAAGACTTCGTTGTTTTGTTTCGCAAATTTAAGTAAAATTCTATCATGGTTGGGAAGAGTCCGTTAAATCGATGGTCAATGCTTTTATGGCTTTTATTTTTGCTTGGTTCTTTCGATCCATTGCTCTCGGCGGAGCCTATGGATCCTCTGGCGAATCAGATTGAAACCGATTGGTCTAAGACCTATTTTTCGAATCTTTCCAAACAGCAAAAAAAAATATCCTATGAGCAATTATTGAAAAAACTTGATGTTCAACTGAATCAAGCACCAAATAATGCCAGTTTATGGTTGTGGAAGGGAATCCTAACAGCCAATTATGCGGAGCATGTAGGACCTCTCGATGCTCTGAGCAAGGTAAAAGAGGCAAAAGGTTACTTCGAAAAATCAAAATCTATCGACCCTAAAGTTTATTATGGTTCCGCCTCGATTAATTTAGGTATTCTCTATACGGAAGTTCCTGGAGGATTAATTTCATTTGGTGATCTCGACAAGGCGGAGGAAATGTTTTTGGCGGCAAAGAAGGTCGATCCTAACTCGATTGATTTGAATTTTTATTACGGAAAGCTGCTTGAAAAAAAAGAAAATTATAGCGGGGCTAAAAAGTTTTATCTTAAAGCGCTCCAACAAAAACCACGAGCCCATCAAACCTTTGCCGATAAGAATTTAAAAGAAGTCGTCAAACGCCAACTAGAAAGTTTGCGGGGCAAAACAAACGGTGCAGAGGCTTTCTCAGAGAGCTTGGAATCCTCTGAAGGGCAGCAATAAATTTTGATTGGCGAGATTTTCTTCTGATGTTGTTGGTGGATTAGGGACGACTCCACCAGAGAAAATCATAAGGTCCGCCTAAGATTCTAAGGTGTGGAGCTTCATCTGTTAATTCAAACTTGTTGGCACCCACTGTGTGAGAGGCGGCAATGGCCTTGCCGTCATTCTGGTAAATCACTAAGTTTCCATCACCCTGAAACTGAACCCAACACGGTTTAACCACGCATCGAGTGGTGGTGTTTGAAGCCCATAGAGGTTGCTGATTCGATTTTCGATAGAGTACCAAATTGCCATCGGCTTGCATCACAAAAATTAAGTTCTTGGTTTCGATAGATTGACTTTGAGTGAGGCTAAGGCTGCCTTTTGCGTATTGAAGAGAGCTCATCAATGGGGAAGAACTGGGAGGTGGATTGTTGGATCCACCTGGCGTTGGGTTAGGTGTCGGTGTAGCACTCGGCGTAGGGGTTGCTGTCGCCGTGGCGGTCGGCTGTGGTGTCGTGGTTGGAGTGGGTGTTTGAGTGGGGTATATGTAGTCTTGACTCTGATCAGACGCCGTTGGATTGAGTGATCGGTCACTTGCTTTGTAATTTTGGCCGCAGGCGGTTCCAATAAATAAAAATGCTATTAGCGCTGTTCTGGTCATCTTTTTGGTGTTTGTTGATCGCAATTTCTCCATACTCTACCTCTCGTCGTTGTTCTTTGTAGGGTGCAACGGTTGAGCCAAAAAATGAGGTCAATTGCGTTTCATAGTGAGACAAAAAACATGAAAGTTCCAAAAATATGTAATTTTAAGATGTAGGTAAAAGTTCCCGCCGTTTTGCGCATCTTCGTGTCTAACCCCTCGACATCATAGTCGTACGCCAAATGACTGAATGTAAGGGACGATCGGGGACTAAGGGACGATCGGGAGGGACGATCGGGGACGGAGTCCGACTTCCGTCCCATCTCCGCACATCTCCCGGACGCCATCTACCCCTAGATTGACTCTCGCCTTGTCACGCAGTTTGCTTCTACACCTCCCGCATGAGAATCAATCGCTCCCAACAGCTCTATCCACTCTCTGGCAAAGTTCATCTTTACTGGCGTTGCCACAACAGAGAGTTCTATCTCCAGGCCAACCATTTCAAAGACATGTACTTTGAGTGTCTCGAACGAGGCCTCGAACACAAACCGTCTATGCATACGTCGAAGCTCAAAGAAAAATGCGTGATTCATGCTTTCTGTGCGATGAGCAACCATTTTCATCAGGTTGTGGGGTACTCTGATGGTTCCCATCATCTCTCATTGTTGATGAGGCAGCAGCACGCCTTGTTTGGGATCCGGTACAATCGTTCGAACCGTCGGAGTGGTAAAGTCGCCGAGGGACGCCCCAAAACACCACTCATTCAAAATCCTGACCACGAAATGCGTGTTCACTTTTACGTAGAAGCCAACCCAATTCGTGCGGGCTTCCGGAAGCTCGAGAATCTCAAAGACTACGTTTATTCCAGCTATGGCTTTTACGCCTACGGCAAACGCACGAAATTCACTCATCTTCTGACGTTTCCAGAATGGTACCTAAGGCTCGGGAAAACATTCCGAGAGCGCCAAGTTCAGTACCGGAAGCTCTTTCGGGCGTATCTGGGCGAGTACGTTTCAAGTGCCTCGCAAAGATTCAAGAAGGCATTCATTGGCGATGCTCGGTGGATTTTAGAAGTTGTGGCGAGAATAAAAAAAACTGCCCTTCACTTAGCAGAGCCACTATCGGCGGCAGAGTTTGAAAGTGCGAGTCGCATCAGCGATTCGACGTAGAGTGAATCTATCGCTTCTATTTTTACGAAATCACCCAGTGAGCGCGAAGAGGGACTGCTCGCAATGGATGGGTGCGTTTGTTTTTTTCAAAAATTGAGAAAATCTGTTTTATATCTTTACATTGGAATGCAAAAAGTTCTTTCGCCAAGGTGAGGCAGTGAAAGTTCAGGGGTATCTTTTAGATTGAGCCAGCGGCTTGAGTAGAATCGTGCTGAAATGAAGTAATTTTCAGATTTGAGCCTGAAATTTGTGAAAATTAAGGATGATGGACTCCGTCCCCATTCTCTGGTACTATTTGGTTTATGCTTAAGGACACGACTCCAGCTACTCTTAAAGCCGTACTTGTAGGTATTCAGTTGCCCAAGATGACTCCGACCGAATTAGACAGTTCACTGCAGGAGCTTTCTCGGCTGGTAACAACTCTCGGGTATCGGGTTGTTGGTAAAGTCACGCAAAAGAGGCCCTCGGAGCGAGCCGCTAATCTTCTCGGTGATGGTAAGTTAGAAGAGTTGGCACGCTGGACGGGTGGCAGTGGCAAGGTGGCCTCGCTTGTCGAACATAAAAAATCAAAGGCGGCTCTTAAATGGGAGCAAGAAGCATCAGAAATAGACTCAGAAGATTACGACCTCGCCACGGAAGAAGTGCAAACTCCCTTTATGGGTGACTCACTCGCTGACGACACCGTCACCCTCGAAGAGTTGACTGCCGGCGAAGATGAACCTGAATCGGAACAATCTATTTCTGATCAAGCCACCATCGTGATCTGTGATTGTGAGCTCTCTCCTTCGCAATTAAGAAACTTAGAAAGCGCCACCGGAGTTCCTGTGTTGGATCGCACGGGCGTGATCATCGAGATTTTTAGCCGACATGCGCGAACGAAGGCGGCCCGGCTGCAAGTTGAAATCGCAAGGCTCTCCTATGTTGCTCCTCGCATCCGCGAGACTGGTGGCGGTGGAGATCGTACGGGTGGAGGCATCGGCGGAAAAGGCTCTGGAGAATCAAGCCTCGAACTTGATAAACGAAAAATCCGTGATCGCATTAAAGAACTTAAAACAGAATTAGCATCGATGAGCAACGAGCACTCCGTTCGTCGAGCCCGTCGCAGCCAAGAGATTAGTGTAGCCTTAGTCGGCTATACTAATGCTGGTAAATCGTCGCTGATGAGAGCTTTGACTGGCAGTGAAATTCTAGTGGCCGATAAGTTGTTTGCAACTCTAGACACCACCGTGCGCGCGCTCTATCCCGAATCTCGCCCCAGAATTCTTGTTTCAGATACGGTTGGCTTTATAAAAAAACTTCCTCACGATTTGGTGGCCTCTTTTAAATCAACTCTCGATGAAGCTCATCATGCATCATTGCTTTTGTTTGTGGTGGATGGCTCGGATCCCTCCTTCCGTTCGCAATTAGAGGTCAGTCAAAATGTTTTGGCGGAGGTCGGCGCGACAGAGGTTCCTTCTCTTTTGGTCATCAATAAGAGTGATCGAATCCCGGACGACGAGCAAATAGCACTGTCTCAAGAATTTCCTGAAGCTATAATCATTTCAACCCAAGCAAAAGACGATGTAACACGTCTGCGCGAGAAAATTCTCAGTTACTTCGAAACAGACATGATTGATGCCGATTTGTTTATTCCCTATCTTGCCCAAGGCATTGTTGGCGATGTCCGGAATCGTGTGCGAGTGCTTTCAGAATCCTATGATGAATTTGGAGTGACTCTTCGATTGCGGGTCTATCCTGATCTCTTTGAGGAGTTTGTGAAGCGGGTTAAGAACGCTAGACGCTCAAACGACGATTCTATCTGATAAGAAAAAATAATTGTCTCCCTCAATACAATTTAGTTACGATACATTATGAGTTTACGATTGCGTGCATCCACCATAGTTGTTCATGAAGGCAAGCTTTTAACCTTTTTAGCAGTCGATCCTCACGACGGCAGAGAGTTTTACTTTCTTCCGGGGGGCAAGATCGAGGGCGGAGAAACTGCTCCAGAAGCAGCTATTCGTGAAACTTTAGAGGAAACTGGCTACACGATTGAGGTCGACACCTCGTCGTGTGTTGATTATGAGTACGAATTTTTCTGGAATGGTTCCAATCATCATTGTCTCACTGTTTTTTATCGCGGAACTATCATTGATCCGATGGCTGAGCCTCAGGCAGTGGCGGAGTGTGACTATCATAAGGCTGTGGTTTGGCTTCCGCTGAAGGACGTTCGTTCAAAAATCAATTACAGTGGACCTATTCTCGAGGCGATTTTTCAACTTCTTTAGGTGGAGTTCTTGTGAGGGGCGGGTTTATATTTGCCTTTTGCTAGCCCTTAATGAATCATTTAAATATGCTTAGATTCGCTCTGGTTCTTTCATTGTTCTTGAGTTCTTCCCTGTGGGCTAAATCCGACTATAATGAAGCACTCCTTCGAATCGTAAGGCAGATGCCCAAAGGCGGAGGCTATGACGCCAGCGATTCGACAATAAGAACTTTAGAGTCTTCCATGATCATGGCAAAAGAGGCCGCCCACTCCACAATCAATGTAAATCCCGAAAAAGCTTCACCAAGTTTTTGCAGCGGAGCCACATACACGGCCTTCCTGCAGTTGCTTTCAGTGCTGCAGAAGCAGGATGGACTCGCGCTTTCCGATGAAGTGCAGAAGTTGTTATTAGTCAGTGGACAACCTGATGGCAGTGGAGTGTGGGGGCGTTGGAACGCGAATGGCCCTGGAACCGCACGTTTGTTTTTTGAATTAGGTTTGGGGCGAAACTTCACCATGGAAAAGCTCTCAGAGGCGAAACCTGGAGATTTTCTAAAGATCTTTTGGAACGACGAAATAGGGGCTAAAGAGCAGGGGCACTCTGTTATTTTTACGGGTCTTCGTCAGAAGGAGCTTGTCCGTGAACTCTGTTTCTGGTCGAGCAACAAGCCAAGCCTAGAGAGTTCGGAGGGCGGGCGAGGAGAAAAATGTGTCAATGTTGCAAAAATTCGTTTTGGTCTCTTCTCTCGCTTAGAGCACCCCGAACGCTTGGCTGATGTTCCAGAGAAAATGGGTTTAAGAACGAAAAAATACGTTGATAGCTACTTGCAATCTATGCTCAAAGAAACCTCTTCCCAAAGAGAGGTTTGTGAAAAAGTTGGATGTTAACCAAGAAGCTTACTTTTGAATGGGAACTAGCACGGTCACTTCGACTTCGTCTTTGACTCCCACAGAGAGATAACGAATTTTTTCTATCGCAAAATCAGAAAGATTTAATTTAAATTGTGCTGAAATATGATCTTTTTCGATGGAGTAAGTGCCAGAGATCGGTTTCTCAATATTTTTGATTTTGATAGTTCCTTTGCCTTGCCCTGCCGATCCCTCCCCGGTGAGAAGTGTGACCGTCGGGTATTTGTCAGATTCTAATCTCTCGAGCATATGTTTGTCTCTGAGGTTGATTCCTGTTTTGAGTGATTGAGTAGGAATGCTTATGCTGGTGGCCTTGACCGTGTTACCCTGAACACTGGCACTGCCCTCAACCGATTCACCCTTGATGACAAAAGAACCAGCAGGCGATAGCTTAACACTGATTTCAACAGGCGCGGCATCAAGAGAAAGGCTTGCGCCCCAAATTACTAGTAGTATAGCTTTAGCAAAGTATTTCATTGTTCATCCTCGTTAGGACGAACTTACTCCTCATTCAAAAAAAAGTCGACAATCATTTGCGAAACATCGGGGCCTCGGGGTGAAAAAAAATTAAGGGGTTGTGATCCACTCCAATCGTGATTCATGCCTACCACATAAAGCGTTTGGCCCACCATTGATCCATTTTTATAAAAGTATTCTCGTCGGTAACCAAGGCGGTGTACGGAGTTGCGAATGCGTTCTACCTTCTTAGAGGTGCCCTGGAGGTAGTCTTTTTTAAGTGCGGAAAAATGCCGTGGATTCATGACCGGGTCGTTAGACCCTTGAGCAAGAAAAATTTTTCCTTGATAATTGGTTGGAAGACAGGTCAAGTTTCGCGGCCTTGTGGGGTTGGGTCCTAGTGAAGCGGTTCGAAGGCCCTCTTGCCAATCCGAAACGAGGCCATATCCCATGCCAGAATGGATCGCAGCACCAGCAAAATAGTCTGGATAGCAACTTGTCAAAACACTGATAAGCGAGCCACCAGCCGACATTCCAAGAAGGTAGATTTTTCTTTCGTCAATGTCGTATCGTTTTAGCAGATCATCCACTTTGCGGATGATTGCGGCGGCATCCCCACCTCCGGGAGATTGAGCCTCTGGCATATAAAAATTAAAACAGCCCTGAGAGTCAGAACCCAATTCGGGTTCTGGGTAGTAAACATAAAACCCGTTTTTTTCACCAAATTCTGTCATGCGAGTCGTTCGTTCGGCCTCGCTAGCATCGGTCATGCAGCCATGAAGGGCAATGAAGAGAGGAGCACGACGTTGAGGTTTGCTAGGGATTACTAATTTGTCTTTGGCGAAACCGTGAGTCGTCATAAAGCTTAGGCCTAGAGCTAATAAAGTTATTTTAGCCAGGGACTTGGTGTTCATCTTGGATCCTCCTTCTTCGGCTTTATGCTTCGTTTGACGTCAAGCAAGGCCTCTTAAGAGTTTCGGATCCCCGGTTGAAAATCTAGAGCTCTAAATTTGAAAAATAGTTCTCTTATCGGTCTCTCGATGTTGTTCCGTAGCAAGGTCGGGGTTGCAAGCTTAATCTAAAACAGATAAGACTAAGGTCTATGATACATTTTTCTAAAGTAACGAAGCAGTATGGTCCTCGTGTTCTCTATCGGAATGCGTCTTTTCAGATTAATCCTGGTGAAAAAATTGGCCTTGTCGGGCCGAATGGCGCCGGTAAAACCACTATCTTCCGCATACTCAGCGGCGAAGAAGGATATGATGCAGGGAGTGTTTCCAAGCCTGATCGTGTGGTCGTCGGTTATTTTTCTCAGAATATCGAGGAAATGGCCGGTCGCTCGGTGTTGGAAGAAGTAATGACGGCGAATCCTTCTTTTCCTAAATTGCAAAAGCGAATCAAAGAAATTGAGAAAACTTTAGAACTCTCAGCAGAAACGCCTATCAGCGATGATGAAATGACGAAAATTCTGGAAGAGTATGGCGAGGCCCAATCAGAATTTGAACGCATGGGCGGCTATGATATGGAAGCCAGGGCCGCAGAGATTTTAACTGGCCTTGGATTCCCTCCGGAGGATCATCATCGGCCCACCGAGAGTTATTCGGGCGGATGGAAAATGAGAATCGCCCTTTCAAAAATCCTCCTCTTGAATCCCGATGTTCTTCTGATGGACGAACCAACCAATCATTTGGACATGGAGTCGATCATTTGGCTCGAAGAGTGGTTAGCTAACTTTCAAGGATCTCTCTTGATGACGAGTCACGATAGAGATTTTATGAATCGATTGGTTTCCAAAATAGTAGAGGTCGCCAATCAAGCGGTAACCGTCTACGGTGGAAACTACGATTTCTACGATCGCGAAAGATTGATTCGTCGCGAGCAGCTCGTGGCAGCCGCTCGTCGCCAAGAAGAGATGTTAGCAAAAGAAGAAGAGTTCATTGCTCGATTTGCGGCACGGGCCTCTCATGCGGCTCAGGTTCAATCTCGGGTTAAGAAGATTGAAAAAATTGATCGTATTGAAATTCCAACTGAAGAGTCAGTTATAAAATTCCAATGGCCGGAACCTCCTCGGGGCGGTGATGAAGTTGTTAAATTTGAAGGGCTTGGAAAATCTTGGGTCAAAGAAAACGGAGAAGCCAAAGAGGTTTTCAAGAATGCAAAGGGGCTTGTTAAACGATTGGACCGCGTGGCCGTCGTGGGCGTGAATGGCGCGGGCAAATCTACTTTGCTCAAGATTATTGCTGGGCACACGGAGCCAACGGAAGGATCGTTCAGTGTCGGTGGGTCAATAAAACTGGCTTATTTTTCTCAAAATTCCCTCGATGTTCTTAATCCTAAATCGACTATTCTTGAAGAGGTTCAACATCGTATGCCCACGGCGGGGCTTGGAACTATTCGCAGTCTTTTGGGTGCCTTTAAGTTTTCGGGAGAAGATGCTGAAAAGAAAATCGAAATTCTATCGGGCGGAGAAAAGAGTCGTGTTGTACTTGCATGTATGCTAGCTCAGGCGCCGAATCTTCTTGTGCTCGACGAACCAACAAACCATCTTGATATTGCTTCGAGAGAAGTTCTTTTAGAAGCGATTAAAGAGTTTCCAGGAACTGTGGTGATCGTGAGCCACGATCGTTATTTTCTTCGAGAAATCACGACAAAGGTTTTTGAACTTGATCGCCATGTTCTGAATGTGATCGAGGGAGACTGGTCGTACTATTTAAGTAAACGAGCTTAGGTCTAAAAAAGCCGTTGACGGTGAGTTTAAATCAAAAAAAAGGCCCTGGTTGGGGCCTTTTTTTATCTAATCCTGGTAGTAATAATCGCTGCTGTAAAAATCCTGGTAGTAATCGTTGTCGGAGATTGACCCGTTCGATTCGCGAATCGGGCGTTGTGGAGGTGCAGCGGCTTTCCAATAGCACTTTAAATTGCGATTGATTTTTGGTCCTCGATCCATGGATGCTAGGATCGAACCATAATAAAATGAGGCCTTTTGTTTTTGAGCGGGCAGTCTAATTTGGATAGAAATTCGATCACCATAAAAATGTTCAATTTGTTTTTGATGTTTAGTGTAGTTGTAAACCAGGAATCGTTGTTGAAAAACAGCGACTCCATCTTCGATCGTTTTTATATCTGCATAGACATCGAACTCGCAATCGAGGTCTTTATAGGGATTGGGGCGTGAGAAAACCTCAAGTTTTATTGGCTTTATACCGCGAGTATCTTCGTACGACTCGCAGAGAGCCACGATAGTTTTTTCACTTTTTGAAACAGCCAATAGCTTCGAACTTATCAAAAAAAAGACAGTCATCAGCAAAAGGTGAGAAAAGTGTTTCATTAAATCGTCCTTTGTTCTTAAGGTTAGCCTTTGATCGGTGCCTATTTTAAGTTTCTCAAAGTCGCTTTTAAATCGTCGATCACACCCTTGTCACTTAGAAATCCTAAGTGGCCACCAAAGGGGTAAATATAAGACTTAAACGCAAGAGTTTTTAACAGGTGTTCTCCTTCAGGAAAACTAATGAAATCATTCGAACTGTGAAAGAGAACAATCTTTTTTTCCTTTAAAAGACTTTGGTTATGGCTATTGAGACAGTGCATAAGCTCCGACTGTTTTGCGAGATCGGCAGGAGATCCGAGCTCGGGGTGTTTTTTTGAGAGTGGGCTGAAAACCTCATTGTTGAGATACTCGGAGATCGATGCGGGAATTGTTTCGGAGATCGACGTTGTGCCTCGCTTCGAAACTAAATCTCCAATAAAGGCTGAATTCTGTAGTGCTCGACGAAACTCATTGGCAAGTAGCCAAGCCAGAGACGATTCTTTTAAAGGAAACGCTGTTTGGAGGTCTTCGAAAGTGTTAATTTTGACTTTTCCTTGCATGATCTCAACCACTCGGCCCATTCCAAAAGAAGCTAATTTTTGACGATTAGCCTCAGACACCTTATGGCCTTGAGCATAGTATTGATCTATTTTACTGATGGCCGTAGCACGGTTGAGGGGCGGGCTGATGAGCACTAAAAAATTGAAATTAAAAACATTTTGGTTGCGATCCTCTGCCATTAGGAATGTGGAATCGAGTCCCCCGTAGCTATAGCCCATCAATCCCCAGCGAGAGGGTCTGATATTGTGATCTTTTTCCAGTTGGCGTTTAATTTTGGTTAAAAGTTGATAGTGATCTTTGGCATCGTGAGGCAGGTAACCCGGACGACCGCTTTTACTCGCAGCAAGAGCAAAGCTCCAGTGTGTGCTGGAGGGGAGGGTGATGACGGAATAGCCCTGCAGAAACGCTATCTGGGCAAGGAATAATGATCCACCCGATTCGGCTGTACCTCCAAGTCCGGGAATAACAACGATCACAGGAGCATCATGACGTGGTTGTAGCGCATAGGTGTAACTTAATTGGTTTGTTTTGTTGTACTGAGAGGGCAGTGAGCGGCCGCTGGTCAGTGTTGTTTCGACCGCTTCAGGTTTAAAGCTCGGTGCGTTCATAAAAAGCGCCGGAATCGAAGAGAGAAATGGTCTGTCAGGATGGTCGGAGATTGTGCTGGCGCCGCTGTAGGCTCCCACAAACAGAGCAAGAAAAAAGGCTTGAAGCTTAACAGTACTAACGCCTTGAACTGAAAACATGGCTAGAATTCTCCAATAATAAATCAAATGTCTTTGTTGAATCAGACCGGAGAGATAGGCCTCTCTCTGCAGGGTGTAAAGTCTTTTGAAAATAATGTCTTAGTGCCGGTTTGATCAAAAGACTGAAAAAAATTCAGAAAATGCCACTCGGTAATGTCGAGCTCGGACCTTCGATTGCGTTTTAGTAGCCCCGCTTAAAAATGTCGTCGGCGTAGTGTTTTGGTAAATATTTCTTAGCTCTGGCCGCGAGGTTAAGGACCAGCTTTTCCTTGCGTTCTCGACAGAGGCGATTCAGCATTTCAGGTTCAATTCCTGTGGCTTTAAAAACCTCTTTGAGATTGTCCTTTCCATTTCTCGTTTTCGCAACATAAGCAATAGAATCCAAATTGTAATCTAATCGGCCTGTTTTTTTAAATATATAATCCCCACTCGGTTCGCGTTCAAAAACGCCTCTCGCAAAAGGCTCGTTTTCATCACCCTCTGAGTCTTCATCCACGGGCTCCACTAAACTGATTGATTTGGGTGATTTTTCTGAAAATTGAACAAGAGCGGGATGAGGATCTTCTTTTGAGTGGTAATGAAAAACCACGCTAAGTTCACTGCCCGAAATGCCGCCAGAAGGAAATCGAAGTAGGCGGTTTCCTCGTAACTTTACCGACTGTACCCTGTCAGGATTACGCTCGCAGGTGAGATCAGATAGATCGTTGGCTATAGCGTCGATCTTGATCATGCAAACCTTAGTCGCTTCGCACCCCGTGACAGGCACAATTTGCGAGCTTGACATGCCGGTCATTTCAAAGTTTGTGCAAGTGTCCCATGTTTTATCTTTGGTGCGATTTTTTTTTACGTTTCGAGTTGATTTTGGCAGCGTATCTGAGGGTGCTTGAGTGAAGTAGTAAAAAAACGGAAGTTCTTGTCCTGTCTCTGCGTCTTTTTCAAAAACGATCTGCTTCCATTGAGATTCTTTTTTATCTTTGTATTTACAGTGATGGAGGGATATCGTCCCTGTCGACATAATTCCACGATCTGAAACCGGGGAGCTTCCACCGACTTCATTGATCGTCTCTTGGCCAAACACCCTTAATGTTACGAGTAAACAAAAAAAAGAGAGAGTAGCCACTGCCCTTGTTGATAAAATTCTGCCTTGCATACCTTTAGTATCAGTAAATTCCCAATAATTCAAAAGTCCTGATGATTGGATTTTTCTCCAGACAAATAAACAAGGGTCTTAAATAAGGAGGCAAAGAGTCAATGTTTCAGAATGAGATTGAGGGATCTCGGACGAGATCCCTTTCTGTGCAATGAGGGAGAGTTTAAGACCTAGTAGATAACTTGGCTGTAACGGCAGTCATTGTCTTCGTTAATTAGCACTGTTTCGATATAGCTATCACTTGTTTTCATAAGTGTGATTTCGTTTGCACACCAAGTCTTCACGGTTTTTGGAATACTGGATTTCTTCTGATTCACCAAAAGTTGGGACACGATGATGACGCAGTTGTCGTAATCATTGGGCGTGCAATTCTGCTTTGCTGCCTTGAACGTAATCAGTTCAATATCAGCACCGCGAGAGATGCTCACCGATTTATCAGCGAGATCTTCACCCACAGCGCTCTCCATGGCCAGCTTCATGCGTTCCACAGGATTGCCAAGGGCTGCGTGGCTAATGGAGCCCAGCAAGCTGACGGATGCCATGGTGTAGATTAATCCTGAACGTAAAATTTGTTTATAGATGGATTTTGTTTTCATGTGACCTCCTGCGATCGCGGCTTAGCGAGTGCAATTGAGAAGCCAGAGATAGGTGTGGCGTAGAGCTATCTGATTCGATTCGAAGACACTTTCCGCAAAGCTTCGCTATCGATGAAATCGACAATACGCCAAAGTTTGGCAATGGCGAGGGCTCAAACTCATCTGGGGGGCTATAGGAACGGACAAAATAAAAAGGGTCGGATGAAGCCGACCCTTTAATATCATACTATCGTTCGTAAATCACTTTTTCGCTAAGTCAGTGACTTCCACCATGCGGCCAGTATCGAAAAAGATGTCGTAGCTATTGCAGCCGCTCTTACCGCACTGACGAGGGCCAAAGAATTTCGCCTGGTACTTAATCACGTTACCGTTGCTCCATTGTTTGTCGGTGGGAACATCCTGGTACTTAACTCCAATACTCGATACGCTCATTTGGCTCAGCGTTTTGAGCTCGTGGGGTTCAGATCCACCGTTTTTGTTCATATCAAGCCAAACAAGAAGTTTGCCATAGACGGAATCCTTTTGGTCTATCAGACCATCGTTATTTTCATCGTATTGTTTGAGGGCCTCGTAGCCATTAGAGGCTAGTTTTCCATTTTGTAATCGAGTGAATTGGCCAAAGAGCTCTCGGCCATCATCAATCTGACCATTGTGATTGAGGTCGAGGCCCAGGAGTCCCCCTTGGTGCCCAGCAATCCAGCCGGTATTGATAGGCTTGCCGTCTCCCATGAGATCAAATTTCACCTCTGAATCTTGAGGGATTGTTTGAATCATGCCCTTGTTCACAAAGTCGAGAGCGATGGGGCTATAAAGTGTGGTGCGGTAACCGATCGTCGTCCCGACTTGTTCTTTGCCGCTTCCATCCACGCGAACTGGAGTGACGGTGAAATAGTTTGCCTGTGACCAATTCGTTGATTTCATGCAGCCATCGTAGACCGCGAAGCGATCCATGAGGTTCGGCAATTGTAGATCGTAGCGGCCTTTGGGAAGAGTCTTGTCGGAGACCGCCGAGAAGATCGTTCTCGCTTGCCTAGGGCTTAAGAGATCAGATTGTGAGGTAGGTGCTGCCACGTTAGCGACATCAACGGTGTAGTTCGATCCGGCCGCGCAGTTGTTGGCTCCTGCAGAAGAAACCTTAACTCGGTTAAAGGTTCCCCAGAGTCGCAAGATCATATTGCTCTTGTTGTTTTCAAAGGATCCCACCCGAAAGTTAATCCAACACATGGGGGTCGAAATATATCCCGATCCAGCCCCCTGAGCGAACACTGGGTCGTTGATTCCGCTACTGCAGCTGGACGAGAACGCCCAGCCATCAGTACTTGCGTTCACTGTCCCGGCTCCAATGTTATAGTAAGCGAGATTTGGCAAAATATGGCGCACAGCCGTCAACACGGGTGTGTACACCGGGCCAGCCGCCTTAATCAAGGCCGCTTGGATTTCGGCTTGTAAGGACGCATCCAAACTCGCCTTGGCAATGTTCACTTTTGCTAAGATGGTTGATCCAGCCACGCGAGTATCAGCACCGGCCGCAAAGGCCACATAAGGGAGCACATTGCCCATGGTTGTCTTGAGGCCGCTAACATCTTGGTAGTAGGCGGTGAGGTTGGTGTTGATATCTTTAACGGCGCGATTAAATTCCATCTGCCAAGAGTCTTCTTGGGGGCTTAATGAACGCGCGAGTTCAATAAATCGGTCGTATTTACGGCGAGCATCATCGGCCGAGTATTTATCACGACCAGCGCGAGCCAAAAGCAGGGCGAGTGAATTGATTTGCTTTAGGAGCTTGTCTTCGGATTCGGAGATTTGAGCATCGCTCACAGCCATAGCTCGTATTTTCATTTCGGCCGACGTAATACGGTTTTTTAAACCTTTGAAGTTTATTCGTAAGCTTTCAACCGCTCTTGGCAAAACTAAACTATTTGAAATCGCTGTACGCAAGGAGTTGTTGTTGCTTGAGTTATCATCGAGCAAGGTGGCTTTAGCCCAGCCGTCGATCGCAGCAATACAAGCAGCCGTAGGGCGAGCTTCCATCCCGTCGTAATCGAGCATATAGGCTGCGAGTGCTTGTGATAGAATGGCCGAGCCAACCATGTCGGACTGATCGGTCTGACCGGTAAAGAAGATACGGTTGTTACTGTCGGAAGCACTACGCATTCCACTGAGGAGCATTTTCATGTATGCAATCCCCAAAAGACGGAACGAGTCTCTTCCGATCACGCGCGCAAAAGGTGTTGTTTTTATTTCGCCGCAGGTTGCACCGACGGCTGCCTTGAGGCTGGCATCAAAGAAAGGGAGTTTATCTTGGTCAGCCAAGCCATTAAGAATAAGAGCTTTCATAAACTCTTCGTCAACATCTCTGAGCATTAAGGGCATTGAAGCGAGTATATCGATGATCGCGTCACGGTCTTGCATAAAGAGAGCATTGATCTCGTCGCTTGTTTTTTTGTTAAAGCCAACAAGCGGAGAGAGTGATACTGGAAAGGCCGTTTCACGAAGATTCACATAACTGGCCTGAATAGCATAGAGCGCCTTGGCCGATTCACTGAGTTCGTCTTTAAATCCATCATCGGCTCCAGCAATTGAAGCAATCTTTCCACCTAAGGCGTTGGTTATAGCGGTTAGTCGATCTTTAGTTTTATCATCTAACACCGACAACTTAGACTCTAAGTCTTGCTTAGTTATGTTGAGTGCTTGGGCGGCGCGAACCTTTTCGTTTTCAAAGTCTGTTCGGAGGGAGCTAATCTGCGAAGCTAGATTTGCCTGAACGCCGTTGATCTTTTGATCCAGTTGCGCATCGCGAAGGGCAAGGGCGTATGTGGCCCCAAAGAGACCGCACGCTTTCCAGCTGTCTTCGTTACACTCGGCAGCAGAAGCAGAAGAGCTAATGTCTCCCACCAGTGACTTAATCATTCCGTCATTCACGCCTTCTGGAGCTTCTAAACAACCGGGGTTACACTCTTTTCCACCCCAAATAGCCAAGCCCTGAACTTCTGTTCGTTGATTGAGGAAGTGAATGGCAATGTCTTGGCGAATGTTTATAAGGATGTTTAGTCGTTCCGATGCCGTCTTACTCGTCCAGCTTCGGCAATTTTGCGGAGCCACAGGCTTACCTGTGTCATCAAGGCATTCACCGCAAAAGGTCGGGTACTTCATGGCGCACATCTCATAAAGCACAATTTCTTTATTTTTTGTACAGGCTTCGCTCACGCTGGTGCGGTAGTCGGCAAGAAACTCTTCAAAGGTGGCCTTTTTTTGGCCTAAGAGAAGTTCAATTCCGTTGCGAGTATCGAGATCTTGATTACACTTCCAGTCGTTGATGGCTGCTTCATAAGAACTTGAACCGGCATTTTTGAGAGTTGTGAGTTCTTGGTTAATAGAGGCAACCACTCTGTTGTTTTCTTCGGTGTTCTTCGCGACTGAGGCCACGAAAACATCATAGGAGCCCTTGAAGTTGGCCATGTCGGAGCCCTGTTGTACCACCACGCCATTGAGTTGCTGGTACATATTAATAGCCGACTCCGCAAGTCGGACCCCATAGTCGGCACGTTCTTTGGCGGCCTTGATGCCAGCTTGCATTTGAGCTTTGTCCGCAATGTATTCTTTAATGTGTTCAGCGAGGGCCAACTTTCCCTGAGCTTCAACAACTTCAAGCTGTTTATTGGTCAGATCAATATCTTTTTGAAGGAGTTTGTCGGCATTATCTACGTACGCGAGAACTCTTTTTTCGAGAGCGGGAATGACCTCATTGTTAATTCGATCGACTTGGCCTTGAAGATTCTTAAGGTTGCCGAAGATCACGTCAATTTGACCTTGAAGAACGAGAAAATTAATTCGGTCTCGCATTTTTGAAAGGGAGTCGACGAGTTTGGTGTAGAGTTTCAATACGTCGTTGGAGTTTGTTGGCATTTGCATTTCGAAGATCAATTGCTTAATCTTTTCAAGTGAGCGAGCCATGTTGGGGCTGAGTGTGGAGAGATAGGAGTCTCCTGGGTATTCAGCCATCTGCTTGATTCCAGCTTCAGCATCATTGATTGTTTCGAAGATAAAATCTTCGCTCGTGATTTTTGTGCTGGAAACATCTTTTACGTAGTTGAAGGGCGTTGTGTTATTACAGTTCGTGCCGTAGGCAAAAACGAACGATAGAATGCCCACGTAGAACACGAGATAATACTTTCTCTTGTAAATGAAATTTATGAACGACTTGAAATCTTTCATGTTTACCCCCTGATAACGGACCTGCAACGTAACCATATCCTCGCAGGAATGGCTGGTCTCTCTAGTTTATTTGGTTTGCATTGATACCTAAAGTTAATTTGTTTTAGGGCTTCTTTTTGATACATTCGAAATTTAATTTTGAAACAAGACCTGCCTGAATTTGAACCAATGAAGGCCATTGATGAGCCGAAGTGACGGCCTAGGGAGGTCTTATTATAGTTAATCGTTTAGATCGTCTCATTCTGGTAGATTGGATGACTGTTTCAATTCTCGCAGTGAATGGTTCTCAGCCTCGAGGGCTTCTAATTTTTGACGGATCAGTTCCAGTTCGATGTGTTGCTCCTGAGCCAGTTCTTGAGCCTTTTTTATATGAACATTGTGGAGCTCTTTGATGGCATTAATAGCCGCCCAATGAATAGGATCGACATTGAGCTCTAGATAACCTCTGGGATTCAGTTGCACGGCCTCGGGAATGACTTTTTGAATTTCTTGAGCATTAAAACCACTGAGCTCAACCTCATGCGGTAGTCCAAGGGAGTTCTCATTTTTGTAGCGATAATGAATGGGTTGAATCTTTAAAATATCTTCGAGTCCATACCGGAACTCCCCACCGATTTCCTGTAGGCGTTCATCCGATGCGATTCTCCATGATGAGCCCGAACTAAGGCCTGCCGAGCCCACGACATGCAAGGTATTTTCTGGGTTGGGAGTGCCAATGCCCACATTTCCTTGGCTGGTGATACGAAGCCTTTCTGCCGGGCGTTCGTTTTGGGGTTCTCGTTCACTGGTAGAACCGGTGTTGAAAGTGAGATCCATGGAGGAAGTCGATGTATTTTCTGCGTCGACAACTCCGGAAATGGAGGCTCCGATTTGGGTTTGTTGATCACCCATCTTACGTCGTATTTTTAGCGCATCGAAAACAGTTTCTTTTCGTTCCTTCAAGGGAGGGAGCAGGCTTAATAAGGGTGGCGGCAGCTGGAGCTCTTCCACTCTGGCGGGCATTGGTTCCGCGAGGGGCGGTTCGTTGAGTTGGAGGGCCACTGCACCGGCCGAGGCGCTGATCTGTGGAAGACTATGGGAATAATCGTGGATGTTATTTTCGTCAGGAGGTTTCACCTCAGTCAGAGCCTGCGGCGGTTGCGGAGGAACAGGAACAGGTGTTTCTATTGTTGGCGCGCGCAGGAGAGTTGTTTTTGGCTCAAACGGTTCGTCTGGTTCCTGGGGTTTTTCTGCTTCGGTGATGGATGGGGCCGAAGCTGTCGTGGGTGCGGGAGCGACAACCGATTTTTCATGTGCCGCCGCAGAAAGGCTCATGATGTGCTCTTTGAGTCTCAAGCCTACTGCAGTGAATTGTTGAAAGTCATCGTTTTTTCGAACCTTAAAAGGGCGGTAGTTTCCGCCGATAAGATCGTCGATGTAGCGTTCGAGAGCATAGACCGGGCCCGCCACGCGATGCGAGATGGATTTGCCAAAAATAAAAAGAGCACCAATAAAAATGGCCGTAACAGCACAGAGACTGAGTACAAAGGGGTAAAGGTAACCGTGAAGCATTTCCGTGTCGCCATTGGTAAGCGTACTCAGCGTGACTCGCAGATAGGTATAGGCCAGAATACTCACAATAAGGGCCATACTCAAAGAGGAGATGGTGAGAATGAAACAATACTTCAGTTGAAACTTTAAATTGATCCAGCGAGTTTTGCGAACGTTGGCATCGGGCCAAAAAACATCAGCGTACTTGAAGAGGCTCACTAAAATCATTAGATGGCCAATCCATTGCATGAGATCGGCGATATTAAAGACCGGTGTCACTTTGTCTTTGTAGTATTTTATGCTTACAAAATCGATGACGGCGCCCCAGGTGATTCGGTCGGCCACATTGCCAATGATTCCACCGATCAATAGAGCTAAGCCAATCCGAAGAATGATGGCGCGTGTGGGGAGTAAGTATTGGATCACAAAGAAGCTAAAAAAGAGAAAAGCTCCAGCTGTTGATAGCGTTACGATTCGTAGAACATCAGGAAGCTGTTTAAACATTCCAAGCATGGCGCCAGAGTTGTATTGGAGAGAGAATACAAAAGGCCCGTAGTAATGAATACTTGAATACTTGAGTGCCTCCAACTTGGTGTAGCGATCGACTACCCAAGTGAGCACAATAGCAAGAATCATCCAAAACCAATCAAGTTTACGAAGCACGCATTTTTCTCCTGCTTTTCTTATCGGCGGGAGGTTCAAAAAACTGTGGTCCAGGGGAGTAAAGATCTAGACTAAAGCACTACAACTGAAAAGACAATCCGGCTTGAACAGCACCGCTGGCGGAGGCTCGTCCGACGAGCGAAAAACCGAGTTTTTCACTGCCAGACCCCGGAAAGAGAAAGCTGAGGCGGAGCTCGGCCCAGGGATCGAGGGTGAACTGTTCTGGTTTTACTTCGATGGTATTGAGTTCTCTCTTCATGCGAGTGCCAGTGTAGTAATCGAGGACGAGTTTTCGCTCTTTAACGTAAAATTGAAAGTCGGTTCCGACGCTCATATTGAATCGAATCATTCTAAAAAAGGTGTAGCCTAGGCCGCCGCTCACAGGAAAAATCAGTTTTTGTTCGACAAAGGGCTTGCTCTCAATGGCGAGCTCGCTGAGATCGACGGGTGGCAGTGTGTCGATGGGAGTGTTCATGTCGGGACTCCCTGGATTAGGACTATAGAGGTATTTTAATTTAGTTTCGGCATAGAATAACCCGAAGCGAGCATTAAAATAAGGGTTGAAGTCATAATTAAAATTCGCACCATAGCGAGCGCCTGAACCTTTTTCGAAAGATCGAATCAAAGGGTCTTCAAGGCCCTGAACGTCCGAGGAATCGGGAATTTTGGAGACGGCCCCCGAGTAATCGAGGGATGACACACCAGACTCGCCGAGTAAGTCGATTTGAAGGATCCAGGCCGATGGCCCGTTTCGTCGATTGGCATTGCCAATCTTACATGCCTCGCGTTGTAACTCGGTGGTTGAACCGAGAATCCATCCAAATCCTTCGCCGGCCTCCACTTGGTACCAAAGAGTGTTGGTTTTTTTGATCGTTCGGCGCCCAAACCAATTGAGAGAGGCTCCTTTGCCGATTTGGATAATTTTTTTTGAAGCTGAATCGGGTTCTTCGAAAACAGCGGTTTGAGTCTGTGTTACTGCGCAGAGGGGCTCAGCCGAACAAAGACCCGGAGTTCCAATTTTCACAACGGATTCATTCACTATGTAATCACCTTGAACAAGGTGAATCGTAAAGGATCTGTTTTCAAGGTCCTTTGAAACGCTCGGAACAATTCTTCCTTTTTTGATAGGTACACTGGCCGCGCCCACGGTTGAAATAGCTTGAACGGTTTGACTTAGAAGCAAACATGTTTTTTCGGGGGCGTTTTCAAAGGCACTTTTTCCGCCGGAACTTGAGTTTTGAATTGGTTTTGGAGCGCTCGGGCTATTAGCGGCTTCGGGCACAGGGGGCGGACCAGATGGTGCCGCAGGAGTCAGAGTGTCGTCGGCGAAAGACGTCTGCCAAACACTCAGTGCAAGGGCAACAGGCATCCAATGGTGAGGAGAAAATAAACGGCTCAATGTCACTCGATTATTTTGCTCGAGAGATGTCTCATCAGCAATCAGGAATCGATGGCCTAGACGAAAGCTCGGAAAAAGAAAAACACCAGAGTGGTAATCTCTGGTGTTTTTTCTGGGAACTAAGGTTTAAAGAATCTATTCGGCAGTCAGTGAAGCGCCTTACTGCTTGGCAAGATTTGGTACCTCTACCAGACGACCGGTTTCAAAGAATATATCGTAACTGTTACAGCCTTTTTTGCCACACTGGCGAGGTCCGAAAAACTTGGCTTGGTATTTAACCATATTGCCATTGTTGATCTGATTCTTTGCAGGCACTTCTTTGTAGTTGACCGCTATTTTTGTTACGTCCATTTCTGCAAGAGTCTTCATTTCGAAAGGCTCAGAAACACCGTTCACATTGTTATCAAACCAAACCAGCAGATTGTGGTATGCAGGGTCTTTATTATCGATGACACCGTCCTTATTAACATCGTATTGAGCGAGAGCCTCGTACCCGTTCTTCGCCAAGCGCCCATTGGGCAATTGAGTGAATTGTCCAAAGAGCTCACGGCCATCATCGATGTGACCATTATTATTTAAGTCGATTCCCAAGAAAGCTCCTTGTCGCCCCGAAACCCACCCTGTATGGGTCGGTTGACCATCGCCTGTGAGGTCAAATTTCACCTCGGAGTCTTGGGCTAAGGTTTCGATCATCCCTTTGTTGACGAAGTCGAGAACGATAGGACTGTAAAGGGTTGAGCGGTAGCCAACTGCTGTGCCGAGCACTTCGCCTCCGTTGCCGTCCACTCGCACTGGTGTGACGGTGAAGAAGCTTGCTCGATTCCAGTTAGTTTGCTCCATACAGGCACCGCCGTAATAGTAGGCGTCGAACAATTTTGGAACCTGAAGATCATAGCGTCCCTTTGGTCCAGCCGCATCGACTTTCGAAGCGTAAATCATTCTGTGACTCTGGGGAGATAATAAATCATTTTGAGATGTCGGAGTGGTGACCGTTGCTACATCCAGTCGGTACACAGAATCATTGCTAGCCGCACAATTGTTGGCCCCTGCTGGTTTGACAATAAAGCGATTGGCGCTACCCCAAACTCTCAGAATCATATTGTGTTTATTGGCTTCCATAGATCCATTTCTCATATTAACCCAACACAAATAGCTTCCTTGAATGTATCCCGCCGACTTGGATTCACTAAACACCACGTCGTTCATATTACTTGTGCAACTGGAAGCGACGGCGCCAGTGCCGAGGTTGTATCCTGCGTAATTGGGAAGAATATGTCGGATCGAGGTGACCTCTGGCGTGTAATTAGCCGTTGCCACAGCGGCATTCACCTGAGCCAAAATACTTGCATCGAGGGTTGCTTTTGCCGCGTTCACTTTGGCAAGGATTGTCGAACCGGCCACTCTCGAATCGGCGTTGGCAGCGAATGCGACATAGGGAATAATGTTACTCATATTAGTTTTCAACGAGGTCACATCTTGATAGTAAGAGGTTAGATTTGTATTTACTTGTCTCAAGGCAGTGTTGAACTCCATTTGCCATGAATCCGTTTGAGGGCTCAGGCTACGCGCTAACTCTGTGAGGGAATCAAAGCGTCGACGAGCAACATCCGAAGAAAACTTATCCCTTCCGGCTTTTGCTAATAGGAAAGCGAGTTTGTTGATTTGCGTGGTGAGAGTGGCTTCGGCTTCAGGCACTTGGGTGTCGGATACGGCCATGGCTCGCACTTTCATTTCGATCGCGTTGACCCGATTTTTTAAGCCATCATAGGAAATTCGTAAAGACTCCACCGCGCGTGGAAGTGTAAGGCTATTCGAAATGGCTGTACGAAGAGCACTGTTATTTGATGACGAATTATCGAGAAGTTCCGCTTTGGCCCAGGCATCAATCGCAGACAAACAAGCGGCTGACGGATTGGCCTCAACCGCATCATAACTAAGCATATACGCTGTAAGGGCCTGGCTCAGAATGGCTGAGCCTACCATATCGGATCGGTCGGTTTGGCCCGAAAAGAAAATGCGATTATTAGAGTCAGAGGTGCTTCGAACACCATTGATTAGTTCTTTGATGTAGGCAATCCCTAATAAGCGGAATGAGTCACGACCAATCACCCGATTAAACGGCGATTTGGTAATCGCCCCGCAAGTCGTTCCCAGAGCTGACGCCATGCTGGCATCAAAGAAAGGAAGATTATTTTGGTCGGCCAAATTGGAAGTGATCAACGCTTTCATGAATTCGCGATCAACATCGTTCAGTAGTGCCGGCAAGTTGGCGAGGATATCAACAAGGGCATCTCGGTCTTGCATAAAGATCGCATTGATTTCATCGGCCGATTTGGTTTTAAAACCAACTAAGGGTGTCAGCGAGGTTGGAAAAGCCGTTTCTCTCAAGCTCACGTAGCTTGCTTGAACAGCGTAGAGTGTTTTTGAGGCGGCGTCTAACTCATCTGCGAAAGATTGATCGGCACCAGCAATCGAAGTGATCTTGCCTCCGAGAGCATTGGTGATAGCGCCTAGTCGATCCTTGGTTTTATCGTCGAGAGTAGAGATCTTGGCCTCGAGATCTTGCTTTGTCATATTGAGAGCCTGTGCGGCACGAACTTTTTCGTTTTCAAAGTCGGTTCGCAAAGAGTCGATTTGAGCGGCGAGGTTCGCTTGGACGCCATTGATCTTTTGGTCTAGTTGAGCATCGCGAAGAGCAAGGGCATAGGTCGCGCCAAAAAGTCCGCAGGCTTTCCAGCTATCTTCCGTACAAACCGAAGTAGATCCAGAAGAAGCATTCAGATCTCCAACAAGAGATTTAATCATATTGTCGCTCACACCCTCTGGAGCCTCTAAACAACTGGCGTTACAGTCCTTTCCGCCCCAAATGGCTAGGCCCTGAACTTCGGTGCGTTGATTAAGAAAGTGAATCGCAATGTCTTGGCGAAGGTTAATAAGTATATTAAGTCGTTCCGATGCCGTCTTGTTCATCCAACTCGCACAAGAGTTGGGAGGCACAGGAGTTCCGTTTGCATCCAGACACTCACCGCAGAAGGTGGGGTATTGAAGGGCACACATATTGTAGAGCATGAGTTCTTTGCTGCGAGTACAAGCTTCGCTCACATTGGTTTGATACGCATTGACGAACTCGTTAAAATTGGCAGCGCGCTGACCGAGCATCAGCTCAATACCATTGCGAGTATCGAGGTCTTCGGTACATTTCCAGTCTTTCATAGCGGCATCGTAAGAGCTGTTGCTTGCGTTTTTAAGTGCGGCCAACTCACCATTGATCGCATTCACAATTTTATTGTTCTCTTCGGTATTTTTTGAAACGGCAGCAACAAAGACGTCGTAAGACCCTTTAAAGCTCTTCATCTCCGAACCCTGCTGAGCCACAACGCCGTTTAATTGTTGATACATATTGATAGCTGACTCTGCGAGTCTGACCCCATAGTCAGCCCGTTCTTTAGCGGCTTTAATGTCAGCCTGCATTTGTGTCTTATCAGCCATGTAGTTTTTGATATGATCTGCGAGGGCGGCTTTGCCCTGTGCTTCGACGAGTTCGAGTTGTTTTCCTGTGAGGTCAATATCTTTTTGGAGCATTTTGTCGGCGTTATCGACATAGGAGATCATTCGTTTCTCAAGGGCTGGAATAACCTCGTTGTTAATTCGATCAACCTGACCTTGGAGATTCTTAAGGTTTCCGAAGATCACGTCGATTTGGCCTTGAAGAACGAGAAAATTAATTCGGTCACGCATTTTCGACAGGGAGTCGACGAGTTTTGTATAGAGTTTTAAAACGTCGTTAGAATTGGTTGGCAGTTGCAAGTCGAAGATGAGGTTTTTAATTTTATCAAGAGAGCGAGCCATGTTGGGGCTAAGGGTCGAAAGGTAGCTGTCTCCAGGATACTCAGACATTTGTTTAATCCCGGCTTCTGCATCGTTGATCGTTTCGAAGATGAAGTCTTCACTCGCTATTTTTTGACTGCTGATATCTTTTACGTAATTAAAAGGTGTGGTGTTATTACAGTTTGTCCCGTAGGCAAATACAAAGGACAAAATCGCAACGTAAAAGGTGAGATAGATTCCTCTGGCTTTCGCACGATTGAGCCAATTTTTTAAAAAATTCATAACCCCTCCAAACGTTCCATGGTGAACTGACGTTGGTTCTCCTTCCTATGTTATGGCAAAAGCTCAAAAAACCATAAAGATCTTAGACAGGTGTCTCGGGTGTGAACACAAAAATGAAAATTTTGGGCCAAGGGCCTGTATCAAAATGCGAGAGCGCCAAAAGCGTATCGATTCAATACAATCAAGGGTGTCGCGATTCAAAACGCTGTGGAACAATTGGGTAAGGAACTTTTGAGTGAATGAGTATTAAGTAGAGAACTCGTTAATGGAGGTGGTGGACGATCCAATCGCGGTAAGCACTAATGTTGGTATAAACAGAAAAGCGATCGCAGTTCACCGTACCCGCGTAAGAGGTAACGCCAACCACAGAGGCTCTTTTTCCGGTGAACAAAAAAGCTGGTCCGCCGGAGTCTCCGTGACAAGCTCCTTGAGCGGCCGTCTGTTGAAACCAGAACAGCGTCATTTTTGGGGAGTAAGAGGCTACCCGAAGAGGTAGTACGGAAAGCGAGCCCAGCGGGCTTCCTTTTCCATAACCTGCAATGATGAGTTCTGTTCCGGGAGGGAGAACCTCTTCTCTTTCAGTTCCCAAAGGTGCAATTTGGGTTTGAGGTGGGAGCCCGCCTTCAAAAAAGATCATGGCTACATCGTTGCGTTCGTCGCTATCTTTAATGTCTTTATAGTGTCCATGAATCACATAGTGGGTCGTGGTTCTCTGGAAGAGAGGGGATTGGTTATGAAAACCTTTAAAGTAAATGGTAATTAGTTCTGGTTGATCACTCAGGCAATGAGCTGCGGTTAAGAGTGCCTTCTCGCTAATGATAGTGGCGGTGCAATACTGAACGCCTGTGGCATACATCACGGTGGATTGGGCAATAGGGCTCGTGGGTTCAACCGGCTTTCCTCCATTCACGAGAGGTTTCACGCGAGAAAAAGCAATGGAACAGAATGTAAACGCAAAAATTGCAAAACATCGTAGGCTCTTCAAAGTCATAGTTTCACCCCATTCTGACTGATGTCTTACCGGGCCTCCTGCTCCTTGGCAAATTCTATTTGGGGAGCGGTTCAATTGTATAGTGAGGGCGACAATTTTCTGTTGGAGTCATTTGAGAAAACTGATAAATGTTGTTTAATTTTCGTTCTTAAAGGGGGAGTTTTATGGCCGCAAAAAAAACTGTAAAGAAAGCAAAAACAGTGACTAAAAAGGCACCTTCAAAGGTTGCGCCGAAAGTTGCTAAATCGGTAGTAAAAAAGAAAGCGCCAGCAAAGGTCGTTGAGGGTACAGAGAGCCTCCTAGGAAAAGCCTTAAGTGGACTCTCACTACCGATGACAGGTGGCAAGACGTTTAACATAAAAGATTTTGCTGGAAAAAAAGTGGTGATCTATTTTTATCCCAAAGACATGACTCCTGGATGCACTCAAGAAGGACACGACTTTACAGCTAAAGCCTCAGATTTTAAAAAATTAAATACGGTAGTTTTCGGAATTTCGCGCGATACGATAGCCTCTCACGAGAAATTCATCAAAAAAGAGAACTACACCATTGATCTTTTAAGTGATGAAAATGAAACCGCCTGCAGATGGTTTGATGTGATTAAAGAAAAGAACATGTACGGTAAAAAAGTGCTCGGTATTGAACGAAGTACGTTTCTCATTGGAGAAGACGGAAAAGTGCTTCAGTCTTGGAGAAAAGTGAAAGTTGACGGTCATGTCGCCGAGGTTCTCGAGTTCATTAAAAAGAATTCGTAAGTGTCTTTGAAGCCTCGCCTCAACGGGGCTTCGCTCCCTTTATAAAAAATTAAAGTGAACAGTACCAAAGACACGATTATCTGTGGTCGAATTCTTGATGTTAAAGTCTCTGAGCTTATCGTATATTTGACCCTCTCGATAAATGCTCTCACCCGTGAGTACAAATTTTAACCAAGGGAAGCTTTTAGGGAGATAGGCCACCCACACTTTAGCCTTATTCATCGTCTCAGAATTACTGAGTGGTAAGTTCCAATCTTGAGAAAATCGTTCTCGCCCGTTGATGTTGGACCAATCATTTATTTCTCCTGCGACGCCGATTTCGATTTGTTGATAGTTCGACGTTAAGACCCCTCGGACCGTCGGGCCAAGGCCGTAGTCGTAGCCGCGCTTTTCTGCAATTGATTTTACAGCGGCTTGATAGGCGATGGGATTACCAATGGCCTCGCGGTACTTTTCGAGAGCATAGTTGCGAGCCATGGCAAAATCACCAAACACATCTATCGAGAGGCGGATTTGCGCCCCTTTGAAATAAGCCGTTAAATCCAAAGTTGTACCAATGACGTTCACTGCGGCAACCCAGTCATGAATGTCGGAATAGCCCCGTGATTGGTATTCTAAACCCTGAGACAGTCCGACTATAAAGTTATAGCCCTTCATGCGGCCTTCTTCATCGAGAGTAATGTCTTTCTGGTGGTAGGCTGCGAGTACGTTCTTGAGTAAAATATATAACTCTCCCGTGACAATGCCGGTTCCCGTTGCGGAGAGGATTGCTTGCGATAAAACAGTGTCGAGGTGAAGTTCTTTGATTTTGCCAACACTGTTCATGGGGAGCTTGATGACTTCACCTTCAAAGCCGAAACGCAACGCCGTGGTGGCACCTTTATCGGTGATAGCTACGAAACCCATTCCCGTAAAGAGGTTCGTGGTGATTTGATTGTCGGGGGCAAAGCCATAGTCTTCAAGTGTTGGCCGGCGACCATCGATCAAATCATGAAAGGCGCCAACAGGATTAAGGAGGGCGGCAAAGACTCTCGTGGTGGTTGAGTTGGGAGAGCGACCTTTGAGGGCTTGCGAAATCTGAAAGAGGCTTTCGCCAATGACCGCTCCTCCAACTGTGGTAGTAACTTCGTCATTGATGCTGACCACCTCTTTGTGTTCAAGAACGTATTCCCATAAGGTTGATCCCGCTAAAGCAAAAAGATAGCTTTCGAGCGTTTTAAAACCATTATTGCGAGCTGACCAATAATATAAGGCTCCGGCATAAGAGTGCCCCATGTTCACGCTCTGGGCATTGTCGTCGAAGCGCCAACGCGTTCCTGAGAAAAAATTATTCCAATCGTAGTCCCAATCTTCACGATTAGCATCTTGGTTAAGTTGATAGCTTAGTTTACCTATGCCGAGGATCGCTAACATTTCCAGGCCAGCTCGGAGATAATTGCGCTGTCGAGGGTTTTCCTGAAGAAAAAGTTTATACGTTTGTTTTATTGAGTATTCGACTTGATTTTGGCGATGAAAAAAACGTCCATTATCGCGAAGTTCCCAGCGCTCGTCTTTGGCGAGGGCTTGAAACAAAAGCGCTTTCTTGAGAGCAATTTCCTGATGTTGAAAGGTTAGGATCTTTCGTATAAGTTTTTTGCGAGCAGTTTCGATGGTGATTTTGCTTGAATCCTTTAAATCCCATGAAAGTTTCTCAAAATCTGTTTCGTCTTGGCGATTTGAATTTGATACCGACAGGCGAAACTTTTTATTTTTGAGTATTTGCCAACGAAAGACCAGTGCAAGAGGCTTAAGATGGTCGCGCAGAATCTCTTTATTGATATTGCTAATGTCTTTGTCGATGAGAGCTTGTTCTTCGGAAGGGCTTGAGTTCGTCGGTATAATGGAACATCGAAGGTAGGGCTCTTCGAGGCTGACCTCAATCATTTCGGCCACGATTTTCTCGCACTCCTTAGCCTGGGGTGCATCGAGAACTATGAGGTGAAAATGGCCAGAAGGGCGCTCGAAAGGGGGCGTAACTTTAGCGACGGGTGACGCCTTCGCCACGAAAGAGAAAAACAATAGGAAAAGCGCTAGTCGGGGCACCATTCTTTCACCCTCTCCGAAAAGGACGATTTTCGTTCTTCATAAAGCCCGAAGTTCGAGATCGAACCATGGTTGCAGGGGGTGTGCCGAGGTTCTTTGGGTCTTAAAATGAATTTAACGCCATGCTGTTAAAAAAAATAACCAAATTTGGAAAAGTTTAACCAATTAATGTTTGCTTTTAATTTCGTTGAGGCCCTGATGTGGGTTCCAAAAATCCCTGAGGCTAGCCGCTAAGGAGTTAAAAGAAATAACAGTTACTAAAATCAATAGACCGGGCGCAATGGCTAAAAGGGGAGCGTGATAAACAAGTTCTTGAGCATTACTGAGCATGCTTCCCCAGCTTGGGGATGGGGGTTGAATGCCCATTCCTAAAAATGAGAGGGCTGATTCAAAAAGGATGGCTTCGCCAACGCCTATGCTTAAACTCACAAAGAGGGGTGTGGCTATTTGTGGTAGAATATGTTGCAGTATAATTCGAACCGGGGTGGCTCCCAAAGCTCGAGCGGCCATTATGTATTCGCGTTTCTTCAAGTTGAGAACCATTGTGCGAATTAAGCGCGCTACACTCATCCATGAAAATAAACAGAGAATGATTATGACCTTCGCAAAACCAAAAAAGGTTGGCGAAGTGATTCCAAAGAACATCGGGAATTTCGAAAAATCAAGAGCTGCAACAAAGATCAAGACGGGTATCAGGGGTATTGCAAGAAGCGAATCGGTGATTCGCATGAGGAGTGCATCGATCCAGCCACCACAATACCCAGAAATCACGCCAACGATTAATCCTAATAGGCCCGAAATGAAGGTGGCGGTGAGAGCTATGGCCAGAGAAACACGGGCCCCATAAATCAGGCGTATTAAAACATCTCTGCCAAGTTCGTCAGTTCCGAGCCAATGCGTGGCTTTGTTACCATTTTCAAGAAAAGTTGTCGAAACAGGCTTGGCGAATCGTATTGTAAGATTTTGTGTGTGGTAGTCTTGCTCGAGGAGCGATTCCAGGCTAGGTGCGAAAAGAGCGACCAGAAATAGAATAAAGAGAATGGAAAGACTAACCTTCGATTGTCTAATCATGCGAGAGCCTCGGGTCGACACGCAGACTCACAAGGTCCGCGGCAAGACTAAAGAGCAAAATCGAGAAGAGCGAAAGTAGAAATGAGGCCATCGCAACATTAATATCGTTATTTCTAATGGAGTCATAAAAGAGTTTTCCCATTCCCTGGTAAGAAAAAACAGTTTCGGTGATGAGTGCTCCCGAAAACAAAGATGACAAACTGAGTGAAAGTAGGGTGATTAAGGGTAACATTGAGTTCTTAAAAATATGCCGCCAAAAGATGGTTTTCTTCGTCAGTCCCTTTGCCATGGCCGTTTGAACAAAGTCGTGTTGGAGATTATCGAGGATGGTCGTTCGAATAAATGGTACAAAGCGACCGAAGAGCAAAAAACTCAGAGAGAGGGTTGGCAGTATAAGGTAAGTCAATCGATCCAAGAGCGAATCAAAAAAGGTGGAGTTATCAAAACCGATGCTCACTGTGCCTCCAGGAGGTAAGAGAGGCCAGTAAACGGAGAAGGCTAATATCAAAAGGTAACCGAGCCAAAAAGAGGGCGTGGCTAAACTCACCGAAGCGAGAGTTTGGATGGCCCGATCAATCCATGTTTCTTTTTTTAGAGCTGATAAAACTCCGCAAGGGATAGCAAAAACAAGGGAGAGGATCAAGACACTCAGAGATAAATAACACGTGTTTACAAGGGGGCTCCAAAGAATCTTCGTTACGGGCAATTTGTTGGCTCGTGAATATCCGAAGTCCCCTTGAAGGGCTTTCTGTGCCCAAGACCAATAGCGCATGGAGATTGGTGCATCAAGCTCATAGAGGTGGCGCAAACGTTCAATATCAGAAGAGGTTAACTGAGGATTCGTTGTGTTTAGCAGATCGATGGGATCTCCGGGGAGAAAACTCATCAAGAAAAAACAAACATAGGAGACAATTCCCACGACAATTAAGCTTTGAATCAGTCTTCGAATGATGTAGCCAAACAAGAGAAAAGTACTCCTTTCCGTTTATTCCTTATGAGAGGTCTCTAGCGACCAATTTTCTGCATGGTAGGTTTCAACGAATTGATGGCCAGTAATTCGGTAGCCCTTGAGGGCTTTGGGTGTAATCGCTACGTCAGATCGATAAAAAAGCGGAAGTGAGGGCAAATCTTGCGTGTACTCTTTTACAATTCCGTGGATAAGACTAAGACGTTTTTCGTGGGTAAGCTCCGACTTGAGATCTTCAATCGCTTGATCAACCCGAGGATTTCTCCATCCATAAGTATTCTGCCCGGACCATCCGTTTTCTTCAGTGGGGATGCTCTTTGATGAAAAAGTTGATAAGGGAATATTCTCTGAAGAAGAGACCAGCGCATACATTGCTAGGGCAGGAAATTTACGTTTTCTCACCGATTCGGCAAAGAATAGGCGGGCAGGTTCATTCTTAATTTCGAGCTTAATGCCAACCTGTTTCCATTGTTCCTGAAGGTATTGTTCGACGAGTCCTCGAGTTTTATTTTCGGCGGTGGTCATGATGGTGAAGGTCAATGGTTGCCCGGCTTTTTTACGAACACCCTCTGGAGACATTTTCCATCCGGCAGCATCAAGAAGTTTGGCCGCCTCGTCTTTTGAATAGGTGTAATTCGTTGCAAAGTGAGGATCAGTGGTGAACCAAGGATCCATGGTTGCCAAAAAGTGAATGGCAGGAATCTGTCGAGATTCAAAGAGAGTTTTTGTTAAGGCAGCCCGATCGGTTGCGTGCATCAGAGCTTGTCTTACTTTTTGATCTTTTAAAATTGGATGCTCTAGATTGACGTCAATGTGTTCGAAGGTTTGGCTGGGTGTGAAATGCACTGTATAGGATAAATTTTCTGATTGAACTTTCTTTTCAAACGCAAGGGCCTCGTCAAAAGAAATTCCTAAAGAAGAAATCATATCTATTTGCCCAGTTCGTAAATTTGCTTCCATTGTGCTCGAATTAGGAATGACCTTTACAATAAGTTTTTTGATGGCGGGTTTATTGCCATAAAAATGAGGGTTAGGTTCTAAGACGATGTGAGACCCAAGTTTTAATTCGGTCACTACGAAAGGGCCGTTATAGAGTCCTGGTAAGGAGGGGTTCTTGAGATAGTTTGTGTTTTTTTCGTAGGCTAAGGCTTGGGTCTTCGATTTCTCATAGATGTCTTCATCGAGGTGTTTTGAAATTGGAAAGAGGGTTCCTATTTGATGAAAGTTCCATTTTACCGTTTTGTAAGTGAAAAGACACTTTTTGGGGGTACGAGGGTCCCATTCAATTTTCTCTATCTCTGAGTAGTTTCCCTTTTCAGTGATGGAGACAAGGGGATTGAGAGCAATGGTTCTTGAAAGAGAAAAATCTTCGCAGGTTACAGGAGCCCCATCGCCCCAAGAGGCATTCTCTCGAATTTCCCAAGTTGCACTCAGCTTTTTGATACCCTTCTCGGTAATAATCTGAGCCCCTTCACCAAGACGGGGGATTGTTTTTGCTAGCATTGGCACCCATTGACCATCAGCATCCATGACGGCGAGAGGACGAATAACGAGGCCACTCAAGTACGTGGTGGTGAGCATTGTCATCAAAAGTGGGTTGAGTGTTTCAAATTCCTGAGCAATGCCAACTTTTAGTTCTTTATTGCTAAGGGTTTCTGTTTTTTTTGTGCAAGCCTGGACAAAAAACGAAAGAGCTAAAATCAATGCGAGATTTTTTTTAATCAAGGTGATCATGGAACAACTTCCTTATGTGTGGATTGATTTATCAGGCAGGCACTATGATGGCTTGGAGTCAGGGGGAGTAGCTGAGGATCGATCGTGGTACAATCACGCATGGCCTTTGAACACCGCGGATGAAAATGGCAGCCAGAGGGCGGATAAATAGCGCTAGGCACCTCGCCGCTGAGGCTTCGTTTAATCTTTTTTTTGCCCGAGCCAATTTGAGGAATGGCCGATAGCAACGCTTGAGTGTAGGGATGATTTGGGTTCTGATAAATTTCTTCACGGGTGGCAGTTTCAACAATCCGCCCTAAGTACATCACGGCGACACGATCACAAAAATGCTCAACGACCTTTAGATCATGCGAGATAAATAAAAATGTGAGTTTAAATTTGTCTTGGAGATCTTTCAGCAGATTGAGTATCTGAGCTTGCACAGAGGCATCGAGGGAGCTCACGGGTTCGTCGGCTATGATAAGTTCGGGATTCACCGCAAGGGCACGAGCGATATTGATTCGTTGTCTTTGGCCACCCGAAAATTGATGAGGCCATCGTTCACAATGTGAAGCCTGAAGGCCAACGGTTTCAAGAAGGTCTTTGGCCCGGTCAAGGCGTTGATGTTTTGGGTGCAGATCATGAATATCCATGGGTTGTGTGAGTATTTGGCCAACAGTCATGCGTGGATCTAAAGAGGCCGTCGGGTCTTGAAAAATCATTTGAATATCTCTTCGGGCCTTTCGCAACTGAGCCCCAGAAAGTTCTCCAAAATCTTGGCCTTTAAAAAGAATGGAACCATCGGTTGGTTCATAGAGTCGAATGATGGTGCGTCCGAGAGTTGATTTTCCACAACCACTTTCTCCCACTAAGCCGAGGGCTTCGCCTTTTTTTATGTGGAGATTTACTCCGTCAACGGCTCTCACAAATGATGTTGTTTGAGAAAGAAAGTTTTTTTTGTGAGGAAAATATTTTTTCAAATTTTTGATTTCAAGAATTGTATTCATCATCGTTCTCTCAATGAGGATTAAAACAGGCTACCGAATGCGTCTGTGAAATGGCTACAGTTGGTGGGCGAAGGGTCTGGCATTCGGGCTTTGCTCTAGGGCAGCGATTGAAAAAAGCGCATCCTTTCGGAAGATCGAGGGGCGAGGGAATTGTTCCCTCAATGGTTGGAAGTTTTTTTCCCACGGTCCCTAGGCGTGGAATCGCTTCCAACAATGCGATGGTGTAAGGATGATGAGGTTGGCGAAAAAGTTCCTCGGTGGTCGCCGCCTCGGCGATTTGCCCTCCATACATAACAAGAACGCGATCACATAGCTCAGAAATTACACCAAGGTCGTGGGTAATAAATTGAACACTCATTCCTCGCGATTCCTGAAGAGATTGGAGCAGTTCAAGAATCTGACTTTGAATGGTGACATCAAGAGCGGTTGTCGGTTCGTCAGCAATGAGCAGTGAAGGATTGCAACTGAGAGCCATAGCGATCATTGCGCGTTGTCTCATTCCTCCCGATAATTGATGAATATACTGATGATAGCGTTCCTCAGGATTGGGAATACCAACCAATTTCAATAAATCTATCGATCGGTGTCGGGCCTCTTTTTTTGATACGTTTTCATGCCGTAAGATTTGCTCGTCGATTTGAAAGCCGATGGAGAGAATTGGGTTCAAGGCTGTTGAGGGTTCCTGAAAAATAATGGCAATTTCTTTTCCTCTGACATCCTGCATTTCGACATCATGGAGTTGAAGTAGATCTCTGCCTTTAAAGAAGATCTTGCCTCCCGTAATTTTGCCGGGGGGTTCAATGAGTTTCAAGAGGGAATAGCTCGTTACTGTTTTGCCACTTCCACTTTCGCCGACAATACCGAGGATTTCGGCCGCATTAATGTGATAGGAAATTCCGTTGACAGCTCTGAAGGAACCTTCGCGAAGTGTAAAAGTTGTTTCAAGATTTTCGACCCTGAGGATTGGCTCTTTTGCCACCGTGTCGATCCCTCCCATTGCGGGAGGAATCAGAACTCAATTTGAAGGAACTGTCAAAACGATTTGATCATTG
>JBEGVH010000027.1:0-4920 GCA_041178425.1 Pseudomonadota bacterium
AAAACTTATCGCTAAAGAGGATCTCGTCTTGTCTGGCACGGGGCCCTTTGAACAGGCTATGTTGTCTCTCGAACCTCAAGCCCGCATTCAATGGCACTTTGAAGAAGGTCAACTCGCTCTCAAAAAACAAATCCTTTGCACCATTCAAGGCGATCTTATCCAAATTCTCAAGGCTGAGCGAATTGCCCTCAACTTTTTAGGCCACCTCTCGGGAATTGCCACCCTCACCCGTTGCTTTGTTCAGCAAATTGCTCATACTAAAACTCAAATTCTCGACACTCGCAAAACTCTTCCTGGTTATCGCGAACTCGAAAAACGAGCTGTCGTTCATGGCGGTGGGCATAACCACCGTTTCAACCTCTCCGAGGCTATTCTGGTTAAAGACAATCATATCGCCATTATGGGGGGAATCCCCGCGGCCGTTGAACGAATTCGACAACACTCCGAAAAAAGCATCGAGGTCGAAGCTCGTACCATCGAAGAAGTTAAAGAGGCTGTTAAAGCCAATGTTTCAAGAATACTCCTCGATAATATGAACAATGAATTGCTGAAGGAAGCGCTGGCACTGATTCCTACGACTATTCAAACAGAAGCCAGCGGAAACATGAAGCTTGATCGAGTTGCATCGGTGGCTGAGCTCGGAGTTAACTTTATCAGTGTTGGCGCCCTCACTCATTCCGCACCATCTGCGGATGTTAGCCTACTTTTTGATTGGGAAAACTCCTAATGATTGGTCAATGGACGCATCAATGGCTCGAAAGTCAGAGCTACCTTTCTAGGTATTTCGAAACAACAACGAGCACCAATTTGATCGCCAAAGAGAACGCTTCGAACGAGCCTGGGCCACTTACTTTTTACGTAGCCGATCGACAAACTATGGGGCGAGGTCAGGGAAACCACAAATGGCTAAACACCGATCCTGGTACGAATTTGCTTCTTACTTATTCTATCGATTGTCATCGACCTCCACAGCCGGAACTCTGTGTTTCAATCGGAGAACAACTAAAAGAGACTTGCTCCCTGGTTTGGCCCGAGCTTCAGTGGCAACTAAAGCCACCTAATGATTTATTGCTTTACCAAAAAAAAGTCGCAGGTATTCTCCTTGAATCCATCTCACAAGGCCCCCACCATCGACTTCTTCTGGGATTGGGATTTAATGCCCTCGACTTCCCAAAATCCCACGATTTTTTAGCTACGAGCTTACAATCTCACTTGCCGCAACCCCTTGAACAAGTACAATGGAATCAATTCCTCTCCGAATTGTTTAGAAGAGTCACTGAAACCTGTTTATTGGGGTAAGATCTGATGATTTCAATTAAAACCACCGAAGAGATTCTCAAAACTCTCAGCACGCGCCCACTCCATCCATGGGAAAAAAATTACCTAGCCCATTACTCAAGTTATTGGCAAGGCATTGTAACCGATCCTCGACTCCTTTTGATTCCTGTCGACGATCACCTCGTTCATCGTGGCGACGGCGTTTTTGAGGCCTTCCGCACAGTCGATAATAAATTTTATTTACTTAATGAGCACCTGGAACGACTGCGCTATTCTGCTCAATCGGTTGGCCTCTCTGTTTCCTGGAGCAATGAGCAAATCAAAGAGATCCTTTTAGGCTTACGTGATATTGCAAAAGAACCGCATCTCATGTTTCGTCTTTTTGTTTCACGCGGTACCGGAGGCTTTACAACCAATCCCTATGAATGCCCGCAATCTCATTTAACGATCGTTGCTTGCCACTTTAAACCAATGGCCGCAGAAAAATACACTGCTGGTGTCGCTATTGGCCGCTCCCAGTATTTGCAAAAGCCTGAACCCTTCGCCGGCATAAAATCTTGCAACTATCTCCCCAACGTTCTTATGAAAAAAGAAGCTGTTGATCGCAAATTAGATTTCGTGGTCGCCTTCACTGAAAAAGGGTTTCTCACGGAATCCTCCACAGAAAATATTTTCTTACTGTCTGAAAACAATCAATTACTCCACCCCCGTTACGGCTCAATTCTTCGCGGAACCACTTTGCGCCGTTGCCTTGAGCTCGCTCAAAGCAGGCTCAAATTATCGGTCGCAGAAACTGACATCAGCGAAGCGATGCTTATTAATGCCAAAGAGGTTTTCATGGCAGGAACAACCCTTGATGTGCTTCCCGTTGCGAAGTACGAAAAACGCGATTACTCCGTGGGCCCTGTTGGCTCAGCATTAAGAGAACTTATTTTAGACGACCAAAAGCAAGCTCCCCTCTAGACATCTGAGAAAAACCGCCTCCCCAGGCTGATCAACGGGCTCTCATCAAAGGGGGCCGCGGGCAAAGAAACTTGCCAACAACCGTTGTAACGACTAGTGTCTCCCCTTACCAACGAAACTTTGAAGGGAGCAATTATGGTTTTACTGACTGGCGCAGCGGGATACATTGGCTCGGTGACAGCGAAAAAGTTTTTGGAGTCCGGACACGATGTTCTCGTCGTAGATAACCTAAGCACTGGTTTTCGTGATTCAGTTCCGAATGGCTGCCAATTCGCCCATGGAAACGTTCTCGACACTTATTTTCTTGAGTCACTCATGAAGAGTCATAAGATCGAAGCCGTCGTTCACTTTGCCGCAAAGTTAATTGTTCCAGAGTCGGTGCGCCAACCAGCTGAATACTATGAAAACAATGTGGGAGGCATGATTTCGTTGATGAAGGCTTGCCGATCGGCCGGAGTTGAAAAAGTCGTTTTCTCATCGACAGCCGCAGTTTACGGAAACTGCCCTGCTGGCCTTACAGGATTAATTACTGAAGGCGACTCCATCAGCCCTCTCAATCCTTACGGAACCTCAAAGTTTATGAGCGAACAAATTCTTCGAGATTCTGAAATTGCCTATGGCATTAAAAACGTCTGTTTGCGCTATTTCAACGTCGCTGGAGCCGACATTCAAAATAAAATTGGACAACGCACGATGAACGCCACTCATCTTATCAAGGTGGCCGCCGAAGCCGCATGCAGAAAGCGCGACGCTGTTTCTGTTTTTGGAACAGACTATTCAACCAAAGACGGCACGGGTGTGCGCGACTACATTCACGTTGAAGATTTAGCTGACCTTCACGTTCTTTCATTAAACTATTTAAAAAAATCAGGCACGAGCAATGTATTTAATTGCGGCTATGGGAGTGGAGCTTCCGTGCTACAGGTTCTTGATACCATGGAACGCGTCTCGGGCCAGAAAATTCAAAGAAAACTCGAACCCCGTCGCGAAGGCGATGCAGATCGCCTCGTCGCGGATCCAAGCAAAATCAAGAAAACGTTAAACTGGGAGCCAAAACGAGCTGATCTTGAGAAAATCTGTGAGTCGGCCTATCTTTGGGAACGTACTCAATTGTAAGCATGACTTATTTAATTATGATGAGGAGATAAAGAATGGCTTTGACCTATACCCCTGCAATCGACACCCATTTTCAATGTCCCGACTTTAACCTTCTTGGCGTCGACGGCAAAAAACATAACCGAGCGGAGTTTGAAGGAACATCGGCTTTGTTGGTCATGTTTATTTGCAATCACTGCCCTTATGTTAAGGCAATTGAAGAACGCCTCGTTCAATTGGGCGAATTTATGAAAAGTAAGAATTTGCAGGTCGTTGCTATTTGCGCTAACGACGCCGAAAATTACCCAGAAGATTCCTTCGAAAAAATGAAAGAAAAGGCCGAGCAAAGAAAGTATCCATTTCCTTATTTACACGACTCCACGCAAGAGATCGCCAAGGCCTTTGATGCTGTTTGTACTCCCGATTTTTTTCTTTTCGATAAAAATTTGAAACTTGCCTACCGCGGTCGTCTCGATGATAGCTGGAAAGAGGCCGACAAAGTCACTCAAGAAGAACTGAAAACGGCGGTGCTAGCTCTGATTGAAAACAAACCCAACAATCCTCACCAACAACCCTCCATGGGTTGCAACATCAAATGGATTAAGCCATGAAAATGCGCCATATCGTGAGCGTCACATTTTTTATTATTCTCTGCCTTCTTGGTTATCTCGCCTACTACCTGGGAGTTTTTAAACCGGTTGTGTTGGGAATCGGTGATTTCGGCCCGCATCAGTTAGTTTATAAAAAACATATGGGAGCCTATCATAAAATTGTTCCCACTATCGAAGACGTTGAACGGTTTGTTCGCTCCAAGGGTGAGCCCTGCAAGATCTCTTTTGGTGAGTTTCTCGATGATCCAAAAAAAGTGGAGCAAGATCGTTTGCGTGCCAACGTTGGCTGTTTAGTTGATTATCCTATGGAGAACTTACCAGAAGACTTTGAACAGAAAAACGTTGAGAAGCAATTGTTCATCCACGCCCAATTCGAGGGATCCCCCGCCATCGGTCCTTACAAAGTTTATATGAAAGTCTTCAGCGTGATGGAACAAAAAGGCCTCGAGCCCAATGGCTCAGTCTTTGAGTTTTATGAAGTATTACCCAATCAGAAAATGAAAACTGACTATTACTTCACTGCAAAGTTGAAAGATTAAAAAATAAAAAGAGAGCCCCTTTTTTAAGAGGCTCTCGAATTCGCTTATTTCGATAATTTTAGACCTTTCGAATCATAAGAGACTCGAACTGTGTCCCCTGCTTTAAAGTGTCCAGAAATTAACTCTTTCGATAAAGGGTTAAGAACCTCTGCTTGAATCACTCTTTTTAAAGGACGAGCTCCAAACTGCGGATCAAACCCTTTTTCGCATAAATCGTCGATGGCGTTATCTTCAAAAACCAAGTTGATCTTGCGTCCCTTGAGTCTATCAACAACCGCGTCGAGTTGTATTTTAACGATTCCTTTAATTTGCTCTTTTCCAAGCGGTTTAAAGTTAATGATCTCATCGATGCGGTTTAAAAACTCAGGGCGAAAATGACCACGGAGAGTATCTTGAACAGCTTTTGCTTTTTCGGACTCACTCAATTGAGGATC